>NZ_BAABBY010000001.1:0-811071 GCF_039538295.1 Pedobacter jeongneungensis
GCGAAACTAGCCACGAGATGAGAATTCCATATAGGACCGTAGCAGACTACTACGTTGATAGGCTACAGATGTAAAGCTGGTGACAGCACAGTCGAGTAGTACTAATCATCCGAAGCTTTCAAAGCAACAACATTCGTTGTTTGTTCTTCTAACATAACTTCTTTCAATAATATGTCATTTAAGCAAAAAGGGTAAAGACCAGAGACCAAAGACGTATTTCGCTTTAGTCTTTAAGCTTTCATCTTTAGTCTTAATTAAAAATATTTAGGTGCCTATATCGGTGGTGTCCACCTCTTCCCATTCCGAACAGAGAAGTTAAGCCCACCAGAGCCGATGGTACTGCGGTAACACGTGGGAGAGTAGGTCGGTGCCAAATCTTAAAAGAAACCCTTTAACAGAAACGTTAAAGGGTTTTCTTCTTTTACAGCGGGTTTGTAATAGACTTCTCACCATTAAGGAGTTGAGAGAAGTTAAGTCCACCAGGGCCGATGGTACTGTCCCGGAACTCCGGGATGGGAGCCCCCGGTCGGTGCCAAATCTTAAAGAAACTCTTTAACAGAAACGTTAAAGGGTTTTCTTCGTTTACAGGGGTTTGTAATTGACTTCTCACCATTAAAGAGTTGAGAGAAGTTAAGCCCACCAGGGCCGATGGTACTGTCCCGGAACTCCGGGATGGGAGCCCCCGGTCGGTGCCAAATCTTAAAAGAAACCCTTTAACAGAAACGTTAAAGGGTTTTCTTCGTTTACAGAGGTTTGTAATTGACTTCTCATCATTAAGGAGATGAGAGAAGTTAAGGGTTGTTCCCGCAGATAGCGCTGATCGCCGCAAGGGCCTTCCATCATCCATTTTACATCTTCCAATTAAATAATTAAGATAAGTTAAGCTCCCTTTTTTTTAATGGCCTTAACTTATTAATGATAAAAGGAACCTAAAGTATTTCTCACCATTAATGAGTTAAGATAAGTTAAGGGTTGTTCTTGCAGATAGCACTGATAGCCGCAGAGGCCGTTCCGTCATCCATCTTCCATTTTACATCTTCCATCATACCTCTATCCATGGTTAAATAGCCCTGATGGGAGCGGTATCCCTTTTGGGCAAAGATGATTGCTTATGTTAAAATGATTTCCCAAAAGGATTAAGCTTACAGCAGGACGGAACCCAACCTAAATGCACAGAAACCTGCGCTCCAAAAAAATATACTAAATTCAGTTATATCAATATTTAGCGTATAATGCTGATATGTTCTCACGGATTAAGCAGATCGCTTTCGAAAACTTTGCGCCTTACATCATCCATTTTCCATCTTACATCATCTCATCCCCCTTGTTAAAAAATGTAAAATCTTACGTCCTCAAGGTAATAAAACCGTATTATTGTAGCATTACGTACATAATGCTATGATGAACGCTAACCTGAAGAAATTAACTTTCCTTGTTTTTATTTTCTGCATAAGCCTGAGTGCTTTTGCCCAGAATAAAAATGTACAACTCCCCGCCAATTGGTTTAATTTAGATTTAACGGAAAACGGATATTTTGGTATCAGTACCGAAAAGGCTTATCGTGAGCTGTTAAAAGAAAAAAAGCCTAAACAGAACATTATTTTAGCTGTAATTGATGGGGGAGTAGATACCACTCATCCCGATTTACAACGTATTTTATGGACGAATAAAAAGGAAATACCTGGTAACGGAATTGATGATGATGGCAATGGTTATATAGATGATATACACGGATGGAATTTTATTGGATCTAAAAAGGGAAATCTGGAATTTGATAATTTAGAACTGGTGAGGTTATTAAGGATTTACAGGCCAAAATACCAGTCTACTACTAATTTAACCCCTTTAGATAGTACGCAAAAAGAAGAATTTAGGTTGTACAAAAAAATGGTGGGCGATTTTGGTAAGAAATACGAAGATGCCAGCAATACATTTGCTTTCCTCATTGCCATTAATAAAGTTTTAGATTCTGTAGCCAAAATTAATAAAAAGGAAATGCCAACGCTTGAGGACATTGACCGCTACAAGGCTGATGATGATACGGAAGAGCAGGTGAAAACCATTATCAGAAAAGGTTCTAAAGAGGATGGTGGTTTTGATAAATTTTACAAAAGTATAAAAGAAGGGTACAAGCAATATGATGCCATGCTGAAATATAACCTGAATCCTAAATATGATATGCGGGCCGAATTGGTAGGGGATGATTACAGCAATTCTTACCAGAAATATTATGGAAATAACGATGTGAAAGGACCGGATGCTTTCCATGGTACACATGTATCGGGCATTATCGGTGCCGACCGTACAAATTCAATTGGTATATCAGGCGTAGCCAATAACGTCAGTATCATGGCCGTCAGGGTTGTGCCTACCGGTGATGAGCGCGACAAAGATGTAGCCAATGGGATCCGTTACGCGGTTGATAATGGTGCAAAGGTAATTAACATGAGTTTTGGTAAGAGCTATAAATGGGATAAGAAAGCTGTAGATTCTGCAGTTAAATACGCTGAGAGCAAAGGTGTATTATTGATACATGCAGCTGGAAATGATAACCAGAACAATGATCTGGAAGAAAATTACCCGAACAAGTTTTTTGATAGCAAAGAAGCTGAAGTTTATAAAGAAGCCAACAAAAAGCCAGCGAAACCCGATTTTACTCCACCCCGCCCAATGGGACAGAATAACGGAATGGGAATGCGGCCTCCTTTCGAACGATCAACATTGGTTAAACCCATCGTAATAGATTCGGCAAAATTTGCCCTTCCGCATGCCAGCAATTGGATCGAGGTGGGCGCAAGTGCATACAAAGATGATGATAACCTGAAAGCTGATTTCTCTAATTATGGCAAATATAGCGTTGATGTTTTTGCGCCTGGATTTTTAATTAAATCGACAGTGCCCGATAATAAATATGAAGAAGCGGATGGAACAAGTATGTCCTCGCCTGTTGTTGCTGGTTTGGCCGGTTTAATTTTAAGCTATTATCCACAGTTAAAACCTGCTCAGGTAAGGGAAATTATTATGAAATCAGTTTCGAAAGTAGCCCACAAAGTGAAGTACAAAAATGAAAAAGGTGAAAATGTTCGGGTACTTTTTAGCGAAATATGTGTGAGCGGAGGCATTGTTAACGCTTATAATGCACTAAAATTAGCAGAGACGTATAAATAAAGTAGATTTTTAGTTTTTTGGAGCGCAGGGCCATTACAGCTATTTAGGTTTGTTCCCGTGCTCCTCTGTATCCCTTTGCTGCGCTTTCGGGGATGCCGCTTCGCCCGGGGCTAAATGCTCCTGTAACTGCCCCGAATACCAAACGTTCAAATATTTTTCTTAAAAAACTACCGGGGCAGATTTTTAATAAACTCCTGAAAAGTTCCGAAGGGATAGTTTTTCGCTTTCATCCACGAAATAAGTGCTTTCATACGTTCGATCATTTTTAATCCTGTATTTTTCCTCACATAACCCGGGAAACCAAAACGTTCAAAATCGTTCAGATCAGTAAATTCCCAGGGGTGGAAATAAATATTCAGGTATTTATCCTTTTTGTAGGTCCAGCTGGCCAGTGTTTTGTAAATGCTGAGTGGTAAGTTATGAAATGACAACCAAAATAAAGGAAACCTCACAAGCGGACTTACCGATGCCGGAATCTGCAATACGTTCTCTTTAACAAAATGCGTTCTCGAAATATTAAAATTATTGTACCTTCCGGGCAAATAGGTGGGGTTTATCGAAGTGTTATAGGTGTAGCCTGCTTTTTCTATTTCTTTTTCATCAACAGGCATCATCCTCGCCATGCGGTAACCTGTAATTTCTTTCCCGGAAAGTTCTTCGAGTTTAAGTTTGGATTGAAGCAGGTGTTCGGGTTTAAAATCTGAATGATAATAACCGTGAGAAGCCAGTTCATGTCCTGTTTCTGTAATCCGTTTAATCAGGTCGGGGATATTTTCGGCAAAAGTAACGGTGCAAAAAAAAGTGGCTTTTACTTTATATTGATCCAGAATGTCTAAAATAGCCACGGTACCCGCCCTCGAAATGGCGATCTGATCTTCAAATGAAATATCTTTTCCATATTCAAAGGGCATATCAAATTCTTCGATATCAAAACTTAACAGTACCATTTATTTTTGCTGAATATTAGTTGAACGGATAATATAATTGGGACGGTTTTTAGACTGCATGAACATTTTACCAACGTAAATCCCAATTATGCCCAAAATAATAAGCTGCAGTCCGCCAAAAAAGACAATGGTCATAATTACCGATGCCCAGCCAGAAACTTCTACGTGGTTTACAAAAGCATAAATAATGTAAGGGATATACAGGACTGATGCGAATGAAAGAATAAAGCCCAGATAAACAGCAGAATACAGTGGTTTTATACTAAACGAAGTTACACCATGTAAGGCTAACCTTAACATTTTTTTAATGGTGTATTTGCTTTGTCCCGAGAAACGTGCAGCAGGATTATACCTGATGGCAAACTGTTTAAAGCCCAGCCATTTTACCAGCCCGCGTAAAAAAGGCTCATTTTCGTGGAAATTCCTGAAAACACTCACCACTTTTTGATCAAGCAAACGAAAATCAGCTGCGCCAGGTTCTAAATCAATATCAGATAACCAGTTTAAGGTTTTATAAAACAGGTTTGAGGAGCTTCTCTTGCCTTTTGACAGGTTTTTATCTTCTTCCCTTATGGTATAAACCACTTCAAATCCTTCCTGCCATTTCTGTAGCATTTCAGGAATCAGTTCTGGCGGATGTTGCATATCGCAATCCATAGAAATTACACAATCGCCAAAAGCATGATCCATACCGGCTTTTACCGCCAGTTGGTGACCGAAATTTTTCGAAAATTCCAGAAAGAAAATATTATCAGCCGTTGCCGCATAATCCTTAATTTTTTCGAGGGTATAATCGGCGCTTCCATCATCCACCAGGATAATTTCGTAACGGTAATCGATCAACGAAAAAACATTTTTAATACTTTCGGCAATTACGAAAATATTATCGGCTTCATTGTAGGCAGGGATTACTATAGAAACTAATTTATTCATTAATCGGCAATCTGATAAGATTTAAAATCTTCTTTCATCATTTGGTATATTATGGTTAGCCAAATAATTACGCAAGGTAGGGCTTTAAGCGAATATAGACGAATAAATTCTTTAACAGCCCGGGGAAAAATATCGGTTGGTGATAAGCTAGTTAATACAAAAGCAAAAATAAATAAGGCAATTATCCATCCTTTTTTGGGGTTTTGCTGCACCATAAACCAAACGGCTACACCTACAAAAGCAATAATATAAGTTGGCGATTCTGACCCGCTGCTAAATATCACGGTAAAAATCAATGTCGAGGCCAGTAGCATTAACCTAAAACCCAAATATTTGTATTGGTTAATGCGGGTATATGGCAAACCAAACAAGATTAAACCGCCCAATAAAAACGGCATGTTCGGAATGTTGATATTACCTGTTGCCCTTCTAACGATGCCCATTAAAGAAATATCCTGAAAAGAAGTTAGAGAGGCATTCAGCTCATTTTTATGTGCCAAAGAATGGTACCAATCGCTGTATGATTGTATGACAAATGCCGGTGATGATATCATCATGGGCACAGCAAACAACAAAGCAAATGCAATAAAACAGCCTAAAATGAATTTTAACTTGTTTTTGGTGAAAAAGAAAAAGGCTAATCCAACTATCCCGTAAAGTTTTACCAATGTACCAAATGCAATAAAAAAGGCAGATTGTATTTCCTTTTTTTTGATCAGGTAAGAAAAACTGAGTAATATAATTCCGGTTAAGGCAATGTTGAACTGAAAACTAAAAAGTGCCGTTAATGCCTCATGCGCGGAGATCCAGGCGATAATTGTCCTTTTTTTAAGCGATATAGGTAAGCTGTATATGCCCCAAAGCAATATACATACATTGGCAATGTTCCATAATATACAGCCTAAACCGTCGGGTAACAGGGCAAATGGTGCAATAAAAACCGAAAATACTGGTCCGTAATGGTTACTGTCTAAATATTCGGGATAATTGCTGTATAAATTCTGGAGATCTGCGGTATGCCAGTACACATATTTAAAGATCAGGTAATTATTGTACGAATGATGGTGATATTGCTTAAAACCGGCAACAACAGCCAGCAGGAGATAAATAGCAATAACACATTCCTTTTTTAAAAGAAATGTGAATACTTTGTTTAAACCGGCGTTTTTCGAAATGTTCATTATGATTAGTGCCGCTAATATAACTATTTTAACAGCTTGCTTAATGATCTATTCCTTTTTGGGATTTGTTTTTCGTAGAGATGATGAAAATTTGAATAAGAGAGGATTAAAACTTCTCGCCGGTTGTTAAATCAGCAAGGCTGAAGTTTTTAAAAGAACCTATACCTGCAAAAACAACTTTGAAACCCATTAACTTTCCAATTGGGGTACGATATTTGGTTTTAAAGATTTCCCTGCCGTTTATAAACAGGATTACCTGTTGTTTTTCTACCCTCAGTTTAACCTGGCCACCATTGGTGAGGTCATGTCCAAATTCTCTCAAATCATCTTTTTGACCTGTTTTTTTAACTTCCGAAAACTTGTATGAACCCCAAACCGTACACTCAGGTTTGATGATACTCAGAAAATGTTTATCGCGTTCTCCATAGAAAACCAGATCTACCTGAGAGCAACGCACCCCTGGTCTTTCTGCAGAAGTAGTAATACCGGCATTGAACTCGAAATTATCGGCACTGATTTGTGTGGGTTTAACATTAGCGAACGACACAAAAAATGTTTTACTCGTATCAACACCTGCATCCAGCGCATCTCTGCTGGTTACGTGATAATCATGCATTGTAGAAAGCCTTTTTAATATCGGATAAACCCTCGTCGAATCATTTTGCATGGTTGCAATAATATCCCAACCTTTGCTTTGCAGGTACACATAAGCTGTATCTATAATGGTATTTTTATGGTATAATAAAGGGAAATACCTTCCCGGAGTTTCGTAATAATGATTTGCCGTACTGTCGCTAAAATTCGATTGCTTTAACCTGCCGTCTCCAAAATCTATCACAAAATTGCTTAATTCATCAGATAGTTTTCCTTTTACACCAAGCTTAAAAATAGCGGAGTGCGGGCTTTTCCCTTCCGGATTTAAACAGACCAGCTTTACATTGCGAACTTCATCATTTTTAAAAAAATAGTAAACACCGGTAGATACGGCTATGATAAAAAAAGCAAATATGAAATAAAGGGTATAATTAGGCTTTGGTTTTACAGGTATTGATGGTGCAGCATGAACTGTACTGTTTTCCCTTTCGGTTACCGGGTGTAAAAGTTCAAATTCGTACCAGTCCCTAAAACCGATAAATTGTGCAAGGGCATCTCTCGTTGCTTTTTGCGGGTAATAACGTGTAGGTTTTTTCAGTTTTCCGAAAATACGTTTTAATGTATTTTCACTTAAATGCACTTTGGTTTTCCGGTGCAGTAAACCACTGAGTTTAATGTAATCGCTATTCTTCCATTCCGAAATGCTTTTTTCACCGATCTGAAGTGCTACTTTTTTACAACAGATATCCAGCTGTTTAAAAAAAACAGAATTTTCAGCCTGTACAAATTCACTATTCATTCGGTCTAAGTGGGTGATTATTAGTTTGTTGTCTTATCAATAATATTGATAAACATTTGTATAAATGGTTATCGTTTTGGGACTTGAATCATTGCCTAAGTTTATCATAGCAAATGAAGGTAAAAAGTTTCTTCGCTGCAAAACAAACTATTTTTTATAAAACTAACCAAATTTAATGAAAAGAAAACTACTCTTAATGGTGTTCTTCTTGTGCAGTTGTTATGCACTAAAGGCACAAACCAGATCGGTTACCGGGAAGGTGATTGATGCAGGTACCAAAGAAAGCCTGATTGGTGTTACCATTAGTATTCCTGGTACAAAAACGGGTACTACAACCGATGCCAGCGGTCTCTTTAGTTTAAATGTTCCAACCGGTACGGATAAACTTTTGGTTACATATATCGGTTATCAGGAACAAATGGTTTCGATAACCGGCACAAACCTGACCATTAGTTTGGCTGCCGATACCAAAAATCTTAACGATGTAGTAGTGGTGGGTTACGGTACCCAGAAAAAGAAAGATTTAACGGGCGCAATTTCTACCATCAGTGCCGAGGATATTACGGGAAGGCAAACCGCTCAGATTTCAGAGTCCTTACAGGGTGCTGTTCCGGGTGTATCGGTAACGCGAAGTAGTGCGGCACCAGGTGCGGGGGCAACAGTGCAGATCAGGGGCGTAACCACCTTAAACTCAAATGCACCTTTGGTAGTGGTTGATGGGATACCTGTAAGCAGTATGGATCTGGTGAACCCAAATGATGTAGAATCGTTCAGTGTGTTAAAAGACGCTTCTTCCGCATCCATTTACGGGTCAAGAGGTGCCGCTGGTGTAATTTTGATTACCACCAAGCGCGGCAAGAACGGAGCTTCAAACCTTGATTATAATTTTGAGTACGCCCTGCAAAAACCTACAGCTTTACCTACCTATGTAAACTCGCCTACCTACATGCGGTATTTTAACGAGCAGGCCACTAACGATGGGTCGGCAACCGGACCCTACGCAAATGACTACATTGTAAACTTTGATGCGCGCAGGGCCGCAACGCCAGATCTGTTCCCTTTTGGAAATACCGATTGGCAAAGCCTGATTTTAACCAGAGATTACGCCCCAAGGCAGGAGCATAACCTGAGTTTTACTTCGGGTACCGAAAAGTTAAAAACCAAAGCTTCTTTCGGTTACCAGGATATTGGCGCTTTTTACAATAACTACAATTACGAACGTTACCAGTTTAGGGTAAATAACGATATTAAACTCAGTGATAAATTCAATGCTAATGTCGATTTATCGTTCAGGCGTTTAAATAACCTTTCGCCGGTAAATAACCCATTTAGCGGGCAGAGCCCGATTTACGAAGCGAGGTTAATGCCGCCTATTTATGGTGCTACTTATACCAATGGGGCTTATGCCATTGCAAAAGACGGGCGAAACCCGCTGGCCCAGTTAAATGAAGGTGGAACCACAACAGGGGCTTCTAACCAGTTACAAGGCCGGCTGGCTTTAAATTTTAAACCCATTAAAGATTTAACCTTAACGGCGCAGGTTGCACCTACCTTCGATTTTGACAAGAGTAAGGCTTTTTCGAAAAAAATTACCTACACCAATGCTGATGGTACATCAAGTGCTGCTACCAATACTGCTTTAACCACTTTAAGGGAATCACGTAACGAAACTTACCAGTTAAACAGTCAGTTTTTAGCTAATTACACCAAAAGTTTTAACAATAAGCACAATTTTAGTGCGCTGGCAGGTTTCGAGAGCATTTACTTTAATTACGAAACATTGGGTGCAGGCCGCGACGGATTTGCATTAACGGATTATCCCTATTTAAGTGTGGGCTCACAGCTTTTGAGGGATAATTCAAGCGATGCTGGGCAAGAAAGCCTTCAATCATTTTTCGGCAGGTTAACCTACGATTTTATGGGTAAATATTATATTCAGGCCAATTTAAGGTACGATCAGTCCTCACGTTTTGCTCCCGGATTCCGTGGTGCATCTTACCCTTCTTTTTCGGCCGGATGGAGCATTTCGGAAGAAAACTTTATGAAAAATGTAAAGTGGGTAAGCTTTCTAAAATTAAGGGCTTCTTATGGTGGGGTGGGCAATCAGCGCATTACCAATCCGTATCAAAACAATGCACAAAATTATTATCCTTCTCAGGCATCTATCGATCTGTCCAATACCGCACTGTTTTATCAGAACGGCGTATTGGTGCCCTTAACAACTGCGGCCCAAACCATTTATGCCATCAGGGATATCAGATGGGAAACCACAAAATCATCCGATATCGGTATCGATGCCGCTTTCTTAAATAACCGCTTAAGTATTACTGCAGATTATTATAAAAAGAGTACCAAAGATATATTGCTTTCTCTGGATATCCCCTATAATCTGGGTTACGACAGGCCGACTCAAAATGCAGGAATTTTAGATGTATATGGATGGGAACTTGGTTTAAACTGGAAAGATAAAATTGGCGATTTTACTTATAGCGCAGGTTTTAACATTGCCGATGCCAAAAGCAAGATCAAAAATATGAATGGTACCCGCCAGGAAATCAACAGTCAGCAGGTAAATATGGAAGGCAGCCAGTTTAACGAATGGTATGGCTATTTATCTACAGGAATTTACCAAAATGTAGCCGCTGCAAACGGGGCCGCTAAAACCAGCTCGGCCATTACCGCTGGCGATATCGGTTATGTTGACCTCGATCATAATGGGATTATCAACGCTGATGATCGTGTTCTGCTAGGTGGTTCTCTGCCACGGTACCAATATGGAGGCAATATCAATATCGGTTATAAGGGATTCGATTTTAGTATGGCCTTTCAGGGTGTGGGCAAAAGGTTAAGCAGATTGAATAATGATGTGGTAAGGCCTTTCCAGGAGCAGTTCGGTAATTTTCCGACCTTGCTCGATGGCAATTTCTGGAGTAAAACAAATGGCGCAGAACAAAATCTTGCAGCGCAGTATCCAAGGTTATCAAACACCAGCAGCACAAACAATTATGCCAGTTCTGATTTCTGGTTGATAGACGGATCATATTTCAGGTTAAAGAATGCCACGCTGGGTTACACCTTTAGTAAACAGGCGTTATTAAAAAAAATCGGCCTGCAGTCTATCCGGATTTATGTTGCCGCAAATGATTTCCTCACCAGCAGTAAATTTCCGAAATATGCCGATCCCGAATCTGGAAATGCCAGTTATCCCATCGTTACCACCTTTTTGGGCGGAGTTGCAGTTAAGTTTTAACGGTTCAAAATATTATAAAATGAAAAAGTTATTCATCATCATATCTATCCTGGCTTTCTGCGGATTTTCTTGTAAAAAGTTTGATTTAAACCCCTTATCAAGTCCCGGTTCTGATAATTTTTATTCAAACCAGAACGAACTGGAGCTCGCTGTAAACGATTTGTACCGTTTGGATTTCTGGACGCCGGTTAAAGAAAGCACTGGCGCCTGGGAAGAATTCTTTTCCGATAATTGTTTTTACCGCGGTGGCTCAGGCGGTAATCCGGTAATTGCCGGCAGTTTATCCTCAACAGATGGTAATGTGCAAACCTTTTATCAAAATTGTTATAAGGCAATTGCCCGCGCCAATACTTTTTTAGAAAGTAAAGACCGTGCCGCATCCAATACACCATTAGCCGTTATAACCAGGCTTGAAGCCGAAATGCGTTTAATAAGGGCTTACCAATACACCAAATTGATTACCCATTTTGGGGATGTGCCGCTCATTTTAAAAACGCAGACCATAGAAGAAGCGAGCAATGTTGGTAAAACAACAAAAGCAGATATTTACAGCTTTATAAAGACAGAATATGATTTTGCTGCTCAAAACCTGCCACAAAGTTATGGCGCAGCAGTTAAAAGATTAACCAAAGGTGCCGCCCTGGCTTTAAAAGCGAGAACAGCCTTATACATGGGCGATTGGGAAACGGCAAGAACAGCTTCTTTAGCGGTAATGGAATTAAACGGTGCAGGCGCTTATTCTTTAAATACTTCTTACGCTGCATTATTTCAAAGGGCTGGGGAACAAAGTGCCGAAATTATTTTAAGCATCCCGCGCGATCAGACCCAAAAGGTATCAAGTGTACCCGATGATATTTTAACCCGTAATGCAGGTGGATTTGCCGCTACCATGCCAACCCGCGAACTGGTTGATGCTTACGAATGTACCGATGGTAAACCAATTGATGAATCTCCCTTGTACAATCCATTAAAACCATTTGATAACCGCGATCCACGTTTGGCAGCCACAGTGGTGCCTTTTAATACCTATTGGCTGGGCTATAATTTTAATCCGCATCCGGATTCAACACAGGTTTGGAGCAATAAGTTAGGGCGGAAAGTAACCAATAACGATACCCGGGCAGTTGCACCTTTTGCCACCTTTACCGGTTTTGTTTGGCGCAAAGGTGTAGAGCAGAGCTGGTCGGATACCCATAATGAAGATAATGATGCCATTATTATCCGTTTTGCAGAAGTGTTGATCACTTATGCCGAAGCTAAAGTAGAATTAGGACAGGCAGATGCAACTGTTTTAGATGCCCTGAATAAGGTAAGGGCGAGGGCTTATGGTGTTGCGTCAACTCAAACCGGATCCTATCCTGCAGTTACCACGCTTGATTTAACCGAACTCAAAAAAGTAGTAAGGAGAGAAAGAAGAATAGAATTTGCATTTGAAGGTTTACGTTACATGGACCTCATCAGGTGGAAGCTTGCCGAAAAAGCACTTACTAAACCCGTTATTGGCTTACCCGATCCTGCTAACCATAACAGGGCGAAATGGCCTTTCCCGGGTGTTACACCAATCGATGATGATGGAATTGCCGATTATTCAGGTTTTGGTGCTGATGTAAAAATTCTGTTTACCCGGAGTTTCGATAAAAACAAACAGTATTTATGGCCAATACCCGCCGTTGAAGTAAGATTAAATCCAAAATTGACACAAAACCCGAATTATTAAATACAACAGCCGGAACAATACTTCCGGCTGTTTAAAACATACACATGAAAACAAACCTTATATTAAAACTTAGTGCCTTAATAAGCGCTGCCGTTTTTACCGTTCAATTAACCGCTGCCCAAACAAAACCCTTACAGGTAAGTGGTGTTTATCCGCATCTGGCCACATTTAACGAAAGCTGGGATAAGCAAAACTGGCAAATAAAAGGAGCTACGAAAAGCTATGGCGATGGTGGCGAAAATGGTATAGGTGCCATTACGCCCTGGGCAGGCAAACTTTGGATGGTTACCTATTCACCTCACATGCCTAAAGGAAGCTCAGACAAGTTATATAGTATCGATAACAACCTTAACGTTACCATACATCCCAAAAGCATTGGAGGCACCCCGGCTAACCGGATGATCCATAAAGAATCCAATCAGTTAATTACCAGCAATTATTTTATAGATGACAAAGGTAATATCAGGGTAATCCCGTTTTCGGTGATGCCCGGCCGGATGACTTCAACCACGCGCCACCTTACCGATCCGGCCAACATGGTTTATTTTTACGACATGGAAGGGATGCTTTACGAAGTTAATGTGCATACACTTGCCGTAAAAAAACTATTTAATAAACCTGTGCCTGGTTGGCATGGCAAAGGCGCTTATACAGCACAAAAACAATTGGTAGTGGCCAATAATGGTGAAGAAGCTGTTTTTAAACTCACAAAAGACATGCTCGAAGCAGGCGATTTACCAAAAAATGATGAAGAAAAAGGTGTTTTGGCCAGCTGGGATGGAAAAACATGGAAAATAATTGAACGCCGACAGTTTACCGATGTAACCGGACCAGGTGGTATTTATGGTTCTCCAAATGATAAATCGCCGCTTTGGAGCATTGGATGGGATAAACGTTCGGTGATGTTGAAATTACTGGATGGTGGAAAATGGTACACCTATCGTTTACCCAAAGCAGCCCATACCTACGATCACAGTGGTGGTTGGTACACCGAATGGCCACGTATCCGCGAGGTTGGCAACGGCAAAATGCTGATGGACATGCATGGCATGATGTACGATTTTCCAAAAACTTTTTCGAGGAACAACAGTGGGGGGATTGCCCCGGTAAATAGCCATTTACGCTACATTCCTGATTTTTGCAGCTGGAACAACCAGATCGTAATTTCGACTGATGAAACCACCGTTTTGGAAAACCCGATGGCTGGCAGGGCGCAATCTAACCTATGGTTCGGGCAATGGAACGATTTAAAAGACTGGGGCGGTGCAACCGGTTGGGGCGGCGTTTGGGATAATGATGAAGTTAAATCTAATATCCCTTCAGATGCCTTTTTGGTCAATGGTTTTGATAAAAAGGTTTTACACCTTGCTCAGCAATCGGCAGAAGCTGTGCGTTTTACCATTCAGACAGACAAAAACGGGAATAATATATGGGAAAACTACAAAACAATAACTGTTGCGGCCAATAAATATAAGTATTTTGTATTTCCGGCTGATTTTAAGGCAACCTGGGTACGGATCATAACAGATAAGAACTGTATAGCCTCAGCATTTTTTCATTTTACCGGAAAGATGCATAAAAACGAAGATCCGATGTTTAACGCACTGGCCGGGATTACTGAGAAAGTTAAAGTGAACAATAATTTAATCCGTCCTTCAAATTACAATAAAAACCTTCAGGTTTTAAATACAACAAACAGCAAAAAACAATATCAGGAAGTTGACGAGAAATTATCGTTTTTAAATCCTGCTGCCGATAGTACCGCACAAATGGAAAAGCTTTTGGCCATAACTAAAAATTATAGTGTTGATGATGCTTCCGTTATTATAAAAGATAAAACCGGCACTTTCCGTTTGCCAAAAGGATCAGCTGAATACGAACTTTTTCCTTACCGCGATAAAAGAGAGGTAGAATCCGAACGTTTTATGATGAACATCCAGGGTACTTTTTACGAAGTTGGCCGCGAATCCGGATTCAGTGCCATCAGGCCAGTTGCCACCCACAATAAAAAGATTACGGATTTTTGCACCTGGCGGGGATTATTAGTGATGAGCGGTACCAGGCAGGGCGCAAATCCAGATGGACACTATTTTGGTAACCAGGCCAACGGATTGTGGTATGGCGGTATTGATGACCTGTGGAAAATGGGTAAACCAGTGGGAGAGGGTGCCGTATGGAAAAATACAGCTGTAAAAGCGAACGAACCATCATTACCATACATTATGACGGGCTACGACCAGAAAAAGGTAAGCCTGACAGCTGATAAAGATGCAGAAATCACCCTGGAGATTGATTTCGACCTATCGGGTTTTCACCCTTATAAAACATTTTCTATCAAAGCAGGAGAAACCATAAATTATACATTCCCCGATGGTTTTAGTGCACACTGGGTGAGGGCTGTTGCCAATAAAAACTGCCAATCAACCGTAATGTTTACCTATTTCTAGAAAATCCGACAAATTAATTATGATTTACAGCGCTGGTTATTAGTTTTTTAGCTGTTCATAGTTTTGGATAGGCTTTGGATATGTTTGAATCATCACATCACCTCTGTTAATTACTATAATTGTAATGTAATGAGGTATTAGGGATATCTGATGTACAATGTCTAGGGACAACAAACGCGATCGATGCAGGGGCTTACGCCCTTGCATTTGATTTCAACACTTTTCCATTTCAACTGAATTTAATCGGAAATTAAAAGGTTGCCCTATATCAAACCGTAAATATTTGGTTAGTATTTACAAGGTTTAGTTGATTAATATAAGGCCATGGTGTAATAACACTGTGGCCTTTTCTTTTTATGCCACTCAAATTAAACAATCATTATAAAATTGTTAAGTGTATCGATTTAGTAAAACCTTTTACTAACTTTAAGACACTGAACCAAATAGATCATCAATCTTCCTTAAAAAACTATGAAGAAACTTCAACTGCCACTTTTCGTGGCCCTGGTGCTCACCTTTAGCGCCTGTAAAAAAGAACAAGAACAGACTGAAAAATTTTCGGGACCAAAACTGAAAGAAAATGTTAATCCAAGTGCAGCATTATTAAGTTTTTCACTCAATAACTGGATGAGTGTACTTGCCGATCAGAACAGCATTGCTACTATTTCTATCCCAGGTACGCACGATTCTGGTGCTATGATAGAACCCGTTGCCGGTACGGCTAAATGCCAGAACCTGAGCATTGCCGATCAGTTAAATGCAGGTGTGCGCTACCTTGATATCCGTTGCAGGCACATCGACAATGGTTTTGCCATTCACCACGGGGCCATTTACCAGAACCTTAATTTTAATGATGTGCTGAATGCCTGTATCAATTTTTTAAACAGTCACCCAACAGAAGCCATTATTATGAGTGTGAAAGAAGAGCATACCCCATCGAACAATACCCGTTCCTTTGAGCAAACTTTCGACTCTTATGTACAGCAAAATCCAGGCAAATGGGATTTAGGGAATAATATCCCAACCCTGGGCAGTATCCGCGGAAAAATCAGGTTGTTAAGAAGGTTTGGGGCATCGTCATCAAAAGGGATCGATGCTACTGCCTGGGCCGATAACACCACGTTCGATATCAACAATGCTGCTGCTAATTTAAAAATACAGGATTTTTACAATGTTAACGATGTAAATACGAAATGGACCAGAATAGAAACCTTGTTGAACGAAGCAAAAAATGATACTTCGAATAAACTTTACCTTAATTATGCAAGCGGATACAAAGCGGGTATATTCAGTATCCCTAGCATTACTACAGTTTCAAATGCTGTCAATCCAAAAATCACTACCTTTTTTACCAATAATACGCATGGTAAATTCGGTATTATCCCGCTTGATTTTGTTGATTCGGGCCGGAGCCAATTAATTGTAAACACAAATTTCTAAACCTAAACCACTTGATTTATTGGTTCAGGTAAATGGCGGTACATCCAAATGGGGTGTGCCGTCTTTTCAGGCTAAATTAGAATGTATTTATTGTTTCAGGTCGTTTATACCTCCACAGGCTCTTTGTCCGCTTTATTCAATTCTTTACTTCTGATCCTGCTTAAGGTTTCTAATCTCATGCCTAAATAGCTGGCCAGATAGCGTAGAGGTATTTTGTTCAGGTCTATTTTTTTGCTTTCTTCCAGTTTCTGATACCTCCGCAGTGCATTTGGAATCCGTGCCAGGATCGATCTTTCGGATGCCGCGTAATAATGTAAGGCTAAAAGTTTTCTGCCAACAATATTTGCTTCCTCAAAATTGGCATAAGCATATTCGATCAGCGTATAAGGCACGCGGATCAGTTCACAATCTTCTAATGCCTGCAAATATTCAACAGAGTGGTTGGGCTGAAGATCGGGATGGCGGATAGCCCCGACAATGTTGTTTCCAAAACAGAACCAGGTGGTGATATCTTTATCGCTGTCTTTTATAAATCCCCGCACAATGCCGCTAACAACGAAATAAAGTGCCGCATTACTATCAACAGGAGAAACAATGTGTTTATTTTTTCTAACGGTTAAAAGTGTACACTGCTTTGCATAAAGCGCAACAAGAACGGGAGAAATTGGATGATATTGCTCCATATACTGGATGAGTGGCTTAACAAAAGAGCTGCTGTCGGGATTAGGCGTCATATCATAAAATTTAGGTTAAAAGGGATCTACATAAGATATAATGTACTAAAAAATTTTGAATACTCAGGTATATATCTGCTTTACAATTACTAAGCCTGGCCAGGTTATTCCTGTTAGGTTTAAACTAACATACGATAAATATGAAGAGAAAGTTTTCTGCTTATTTATAACAAAATCCTATCGTGCTTTTTCAAAATGGAATTAAGCCTTTCATTTTGGTAGGGTAAGGAAAGCTTGACCATATTTTTTAAATAAAAATAAGGACCCCTGAAGTATTTTAACAGCGATTGTGGCAAGGGTAATGATTTGCGGTATTCGATTTGTAATAGGCGCGGCATGAAATTTTAATCATCATGGATAACCAGATCATTTTTGTACGTATCGCCAATCATAACGATGCACCTTACGCAGAAGAAATTATAACAGAAACAGAACAATCGGCCATAGCACGTGGCTCAGGAATCGCCAAAAGAACCGCAGCATCAGTAATTGAAAAAATGACAGCTGGCAAGGCGGTAATCGCCCTAACCAATACCGGAGAATGGGTAGGGTTTTCTTACCTCGAAACCTGGGAAGGAGGCCGTTTTGTTTCCAATTCGGGATTAATTGTTGCCCCAAAATTCAGGAATTCGGGGGTGGCGAAAGCAATCAAAGACAGGATTTTTAAAATGTCGAGAAGGTTGTACCCCAATTCAAAAATCTTTAGCATTACCTCTGGTCCCGCCATTATGCGGATGAATGCTAAACTTGGTTTTCTACCGGTAAGTTTTGCCGAAATTACCCACGACGAGCATTTCTGGGAAGGTTGCAAAAGCTGTGTAAACTATGATATTCTGGAACGCAAGAAAAAATGCAACTGCCTGTGTACCGCGATGCTTTTTGATCCTGAATATTTTATCGATGCCCAGCCTGTGGTGTACCAGCAGGCAGAAATTTATCAGGAAGTTGCTCATTCTTAATTACCTAACCACATCAGTCATGAATACCATTAGTAAAATACACCTTACCGAAGGCCCTGATCTTAACCATTTATACCAGGAATCGGTCGAACTTCTTTCTACATTAATTACCATCCCATCATTCAGTGGCGAAGAAAACCTCACAGCCGATCATATCGAATCTTTTTTAAATCAGCACGGCATTAATACTTTTAGGAAACATAATAATGTTTGGTGCTACAATAAATACATGGATGCGGCAAAACCCACTATCCTTTTAAACTCTCACCACGATACGGTGAGACCCAACGGACAATATACCCGCGATCCTTTTAGTCCGGTTATAGAAAGCGAAAAATTATATGGTTTGGGCAGCAATGATGCCGGAGGGCCATTAGTATCATTAATAGCCACTTTTTTATATTTCTTTGAGCGGAAAGACCTGCCTTTTAACCTTTGTTTAGCTGCTACAGCCGAAGAAGAAACTTCAGGCGAACTGGGTATCCGCGACATTCTGGGTGATGTTAAAGAAATTGCCTTTGCCATTGTTGGCGAACCAACCTGCATGCAGATGGCCATTGCCGAAAAAGGTTCGATGGTGATTGATTGTGTTGCTAAAGGTCGATCAGGTCATGCAGCGAGGGAAGAGGGAGATAATGCCATTTATCATGCTTTAAAAGATATTGAATGGTTTAAAAGTTACCTGTTCCCGATTATGGATAATCAGCCGCAGCCCGTAAAAATGACGGTGACTGAAATTAAAGCGGGCATTCAGCATAATATCGTACCCGGCGAATGCAGTTTTACTGTTGATATCCGGTTCGACCATAATTATACTGAAAGGGAAATTGTAAATACCATCATTAACCATACTTCATGCAATTTTACGCTGCGGCCAAATGTTTTAAAACCATCTTATATCGATATTCTTCATCCTTTGGTTGTGGCAGGAATTGGTCTGGGCAGGCAAACATACCTTTCGCCAACAAGTTCAGATCAGGGCTGGCTGGATATGCCATCCATTAAAATGGGACCGGGTAATTCTGCCCGCTCGCACACGGCTGATGAGTTTATCGGTGTGGAAGAGATTGAAGAAGGGATTGATATTTATATTAGTTTGCTGGAATCGCTGTCATTCTGAACCTCTGCTAACCCTCGTTTATAACGAGTGTTGTAATAGGATATCGTTTGCAACGATAAAATCGTATGACTATTTATGCACTCGTTTGGAAACGAGCGCAAGCATGAAAGACTCTGAAACAAGTTCAGGGTGACGGCCCTCTGAAAGCCTCGTCATTGCTGAGAAGGCTTTTTCAGCCGACGAAGTAATGACGACCATATTAAAGGGGCTGTCAATAGTAGTGTAATAAAGGATCTCTAGCCGATGAAACACAGAACCCAAATTACACCGTGTTCAAAGCAGTAGGTTTATTTAAGCCATTGCTCATACAAAACAGATTCTTTACTGCGTTCAGAATGACAGTTACCTGGTCTTAGCGTCTCGCTAAGACTAAGTTTTTTTGCCACGGAAACTCAGAAACACAGAATTAAATGGTAGTTCTCACCCGGAATTCTTAATCGCGGTTGTCATTCTGAACGCAGTGAAGAATCCCTAACCGATGAAACACAGAACCCAGATTGGGAGCTAATTTTACATAAAAGCCCCTGAAAAAAGTTCAGGGTGACGACTTAATAAAATGAGCGTCATCTCGACTGTATCGCAGTGAAGCAGAGAGATCTATCTCGAGACAGATTTAGCATCGCTGAACACTTCGTGGTTCTTGGCTTCGTTGCACTCCACTCAAAATGACGGAATGAAGTGAGGTTACGCTAAGGCCAGAGGAGAGATTTAACCCTGCATGAAAGACGCTGGAACAAGTTCAGGGTGACGACTCTCTGAAAGCCTCCCAGCAATGGCGGGTAATTCCCACAATGAAAAAAACCTTTCCAAAATGGAAGGGTTTTTTTGTGCCCAAATTTTAATAATAAAAAATATTTATATGTAATTAATTGTAAATCAGTTTTTTATACTGTTTTTGCCTTTTGTGGTACGGGAGTTGGCTAATGGCATTCAAAATCATTAGAATCATGACAACACTTATTGTTTTAATCCTCGTTTTGCTCTGCTGGGCTACTTACAAATCAATCGACTGGTTCGAAAAAATCTAACATTATGATCGCATTATTCATTATCGCCATCGCCGTATTTATCTACATGATTTACGTGCTGATCAAACCCGAAAAATTTTAATCTTTCTCCTCAGTGGAGAGCAATTAACAAATCAAAAAATGAACACTGAATTAACAGGCATTATTGCCACCTTCCTGCTTACCCTGGTTATCGCAATACTATTGGGTAAATACCTGGCCAAGGTTTTTGCAGGAGAAAAAGTCTGGACAGATTTTTTAAAACCATTGGAAACTGGTATTTATAAGCTTTCCGGCATTAACGTAAAAGAACAGATGAACTGGAAGCAGCAGATGAAAGCCCTGCTTACCATTAATATATTGTGGTTGTTTTACGGCTTTTTCGTACTCATCTTTCAGGATAAACTTCCCTTCAATCCGGATGGAAACCCAGGGATGACCCCCGATCTGGCTTTTAACACCATCATCAGCTTTGTTGCCAACTGTAACCTGCAGCATTATTCGGGCGAGAGTGGCGTAAGTTACCTCACCCAGCAATTTGTACTGATGTTTCTTCAGTTTGTAAGTGCGGCAACAGGTATAGCCGCTGCGGTGGTATTTTTTAAAGCTTTCAGAGATAAAACAACAACTCAACTGGGCAATTTCTGGGAATTTTTTGTAAAATCAATAACCCGTTTATTGTTGCCATTATCAATTGTTGTGGCCCTGATTTTAACTTTTAACGGTACGCCTGCAAGTTACGACGGGAAAGACAAATTTATTTCTTTACAGGGCGATACGGTAAATGTTTCGAGAGGACCTGCTGCACAAATGATCGCCATTAAACACTTAGGTACTAATGGAGGTGGATATTTCGGCGCCAACTCAGCACACCCACTCGAAAACCCAAGTTACCTGACCAACATGACCGAAATTATTGCACAAACCATTATTCCTTTGGCTATGGTGATTGCTTTCGGGTTTTTTATCCGCAGGAAAAAACTGGCCTGGACCATTTTCGGTGTAATGACGATCGGTTTCTTTATGTTACTCTTACCAACAATAAGTTCCGAATTAGGCGGTAACCCGGCTTTGGCAAAAATGGGTATCTCGCAAACCACGGGCGCAATGGAAGGTAAAGAAATGCGGATTGGTCCTGCAGCTACCGCATACTGGAGTACACTAACTACTGTAATTTCTACCGGATCGGTAAACGGAATGCACGACAGTACCATGCCTTTAACCGGTTTATGGCAATTGCTGGCCATGATGATCAACTCATTTTATGGGGGTTGTGGGGTAGGTTTATTAAACTACTTTATTTACCTGATTGTTGCTGTGTTTATTTCTGGCCTGATGGTGGGGAGAACGCCGGAGTTTCTCGGACATAAAGTAGAAGCAAGAGAGATTAAAATTGCCGCCATTATTACTTTGTTAAGTCCGTTTTTGATCCTTGCCGGAACAGCCATTGCGAGTTATATTTTTACCAGCCACGGCGATGCTGCATGGGCTGTTCAACCTAAAAACTGGCTCAATAATCCTGGTTTCCACGGATTTTCTGAAATGCTGTATGAAATCACTTCATCCAATGCCAACAACGGTTCGGGTTTTGAAGGATTGGGCGATAACAATATCTTCTGGAACTTATCAACCGGTATTGTGATTTTCCTTGGCCGTTTCCTACCGATTATCGGTCCGGTTGCCATCGCTGGTTTATTGGGTGCGAAAAAATTCATTCCTGAATCGGCTGGTACACTTAAAACAGATACCAAAACCTTTGCCCTGATGACTTTTGCGGTAATCCTGGTATTGAACGCATTATCTTATTTCCCTGCGTTGGCATTAGGTCCATTGGCAGAATACTTTACACACTAAAATGGAAAAGGTAAGATGGAGGATGGGAAATGGAAAGTTAACCATTAACTCCTTCATCATCCATTTTACATCTTCCATTATACAAAAATCAATATGGAAAAGGTAAGATGACATGGAAAACGTAAGATGGAGGATGGGAAATGGATAATTAACCATTAAGCCTTACATCATCCATTATACATCGTCCATTTTACATTAACCATCATACATAAAAATAAAAACATGAAACCCAATAATAAATTGTTCGAACCTGCCTTAGTGCAGACCGCGCTAAAACAATCTTTCATTAAGCTCGATCCAAGGGCGATGGTCCGCAACCCGGTAATGTTTACCGTAGAGATCGGAACCCTGGTGATGGCTTACGTTACCGTGTATTCTTTCAGCCATAGCGGACAGGGATCACCATTATATAATTTTTTCATCTTTTTGGTACTGTTGCTTACGGTATTGTTTGCAAACTTTGCCGAAGCCATTGCCGAAGCAAGGGGTAAAGCACAGGCCGATAGTTTACGTAAAACCAGAGAAGAGACACCGGCCAAAGTGCTTTTGGCAAACGGAACTATCGAGATCCGTTCTTCAAACCAGTTAAAAAAAGGAGATGTATTTATCTGCGAAGCCGGTGATACCATCCCTACTGATGGAGAAATTATTGAAGGGATTGCCACTATCGACGAATCGGCCATCACCGGCGAATCGGCTCCGGTAATCCGTGAATCGGGTGGTGATAAATCTTCGGTAACCGGTGGTACAAAAGTTTTATCTGATGAGATCAAAGTTCAGGTAAGTACTGCTCCCGGCGAAAGCTTTTTAGATAAAATGATTGCCCTGGTTGAAGGGGCTTCACGTCAGAAAACACCAAACGAAATTGCCTTAACCATTTTACTGGCTAGTTTTACACTGGTATTCATCATTGTATGCGTAACCTTAAAACCTTTTGCCGATTACGCTAATACACCAATTACCATTGCTGCGTTGATCTCACTTTTTGTGTGTTTAATCCCAACCACCATCGGCGGACTTTTATCGGCCATTGGTATCGCCGGAATGGACAGGGCATTAAGAGCCAATGTAATTACCAAATCGGGTAAAGCGGTAGAAACTGCCGGTGATATTGACGTGCTGCTTCTGGATAAAACCGGAACCATCACCATCGGTAACCGTAAAGCCACCAATTTTTATCCAACTGCCGGCATAAACATTAAAGCTTTTACCGATGCCTGCGTATTAAGCTCGTTGGCTGATGAAACCCCTGAGGGAAAATCGATCATCGAACTGGCTGCCGAGCAGGGTGTTAAATCTGCCGGAACGCCAGAGGGATCTGCATTTATCAAGTTTACTGCCGAAACCCGTTCGAGCGGACTTGATACTGCTGATGGCAGAAGGATCAGAAAAGGTGCTTTCGATTCGATCAGGAATATCGTGCAGAAAGCCGGAAATAATTTCCCTTCTGATATCGAAAACCACGTAAAAACCATCGCCACCAATGGCGGAACACCTTTAGTGGTATCTGAAAACGAAAAAGCGCTTGGCGTAATTGAGTTACAGGATATTATTAAACCGGGCATTAGCGAACGTTTCGAACGTTTGCGTAAAATGGGCGTAAAAACGGTGATGGTTACCGGCGATAACCCTTTAACCGCTAAATATATCGCAGAAAAAGCAGGGGTTGATGATTTTATCGCTGAGGCTAAACCCGAAGATAAAATGAACTATATCAAAGATGAGCAAGCACTTGGCAAGCTGGTGGCGATGATGGGCGATGGTACCAATGATGCCCCTGCTTTGGCACAAGCCGATGTTGGTGTAGCCATGAACAGTGGAACACAGGCCGCTAAAGAAGCAGGTAATATGGTGGATCTGGATAATGACCCGACCAAACTGATCGAGATAGTTGAAATTGGTAAACAATTGCTGATTACCCGCGGTACACTCACCACCTTCTCAATAGCAAATGATGTGGCCAAGTATTTTGCCATTGTACCGGCATTGTTTATTGCATCGATACCTGCTTTGCAAAGTCTGAACATTATGGGCTTGCACTCACCAGAATCGGCAATTATGTCGGCAGTGATTTTTAACGCCATCATTATCCCAATCCTGATCCCATTAGCCTTAAAAGGTGTGGCCTACAAACCCATCGGTGCAACCGCTTTATTACGCCGTAACCTGTTTATATACGGTATAGGCGGTGTGGTAGCTCCATTTATAGGTATAAAAATAATCGATTTATTGGTGGGGTTATTTGTGTAAAGAAAAATGTCATGCTGAGCGCAGCGAAGCATCTGCAGGCGATAAAGAACTATCTAAAATCCGGCACTGCCTGATAAGTTAGAGATGCTTCGTTTCTCAGGATCACAACAATAAAAATTAAAAAATAAAAAGATGAAAAAGTACATTATTCAATCTATCCGCTTAACACTTGTATTATTGGTGTTGTTATGCGTAGTATATCCAATCACAGTGGCCTTTATCGGTAAAATGTCTAAAGGAAACGGTGGAGGAGAAAAAATTACCAGAAATGGTAAAGTTGTGGGTTATGCCTTGTTGGGACAATCGTTTAACAAACCAGAATATTTCTGGGGAAGACCATCGGCAGTTGCTTACAATGCAGCAGGTTCGGCAGGTTCTAACAAAGGACCATCTAACCCCGATTATTTAAAAGAGGTTCAAACCCGTATTGATACTTTATTGAAATACAATCCTGGGCTTAAAAAATCAGATATCCCTGCTGATATGGTTACAGCATCAGGAAGCGGATTAGATCCCAACATTTCTGAACAAGGTGCGGCCATTCAGATCCAGAGGGTTGCTGCAGCCCGTAAAATCGATGTAAAAAAGGTAAAAGAACTCGTTGCCATGAATACCCTTAAACCTTTCATGGGCGTTTTCGGCCCTTCATCAGTAAATGTGCTGAAATTAAACCTTGCCCTTGATGAACTTTAATAGCAGGACTAAAAAAGTATCGTCATCTCGACCGTAGTGGAGAGATCTGAGGAGTAGATTTCATAGATCTCTCCGTTCCAGTCGGGATGACGACCGCGGGGGGAGCATTAACAAAAAACAATTTCCCAAAACAATAACAACTGCAATGCTTTAAGGCCTGGTACCAACAAACCTGGGCCTTAGGCTTTGCCTAATACAAAACAATTCAGATAAAATGAAAAAACTATTATTACTTGCCGCTACACTTACAACCGGATTATTAGCTAAAGCGCAGGATGAACCAAAAATTAAAGTAAGCGGATACCTTGAAGCTTATTACGGATACGATTTTAATAAACCTGCCGATCATAACCGCCCTGGTTTTATTTATTCGCATAACCGCGCAAATGAGGTAAACCTGAACCTTGGTTTTATCAAGGCTGCTTACGATAGCGGAATGATCAGGGCCAACTTAGCGGTAATGGCCGGAACTTATGCCAACGCCAATCTTGCTGCCGAACCTGGTGTGTTGAAAAACATCTTTGAGGCCAATGCAGGGGTGAAATTATCTAAAACAGAAAACCTGTGGATTGATGCCGGTATATTTTCATCGCACATTGGTTTCGAAAGTGCAGTTTCAAAAGATTGCTGGGTGCTTACAAGGAATATCTCCTCAGAAAATACCCCTTATTACGAATCAGGAGCAAAAATTACTTATGGTACCAAAGATGGCAAATTTACAGCTACCGCCCTGTACCTGAATGGGTGGCAACGCATAACCCGTCAGAATGGGAATGATAAACCTGCCGGCGGACTACAATTCACCTGGAAACCTACTGATAAAATCACTGTAAATTATAGCAATTATCTGGGTACAGAAGGTGCTGATTCGGTTAGGGTAAACAGGTTTTACCACAATGTTTATGGTATTTTTCAGCTTACCGATAAGTTTGGCGTAACGCTTGGTTTTGATTACGGAACCCAGCAAAAACAAAAAGGCAGCAGTGATAAAAGCGAAGTCATTTCTCCTGTAGCCATTGCCCAATACAAATTTGCACCAAAATGGGCTGTTGCCGGACGATTCGAATATTATGAAGACAAAAACGGAATTTTTATCGCCACCGGAACGCCACAGGGTTTTAAAACAAAAGGTTATTCGTTAAACGTCGATTACTCGCCGATAAGCAATGCGGTAATCAGGCTGGAAGGAAAAACTTATGATAGTAAAGACAAAATATTTGCCCGCGAAGGCGCTGCGGTTAATGCCAATGCAAGTTTAACAGCAAGTATTGCGGTGTCGTTTTAATATCCGGTTCGTCATTTCGACCGAAGTGGAGAAATCTATGAAGTATTTGTTTCATAGATCTCTCCCTGCCCGAAGCAGGCGGGCATTTCGCTTTGCTTCAGTCGAGATGACGAACATTTAAAAAATAAATAAAATAAAACAATGCATCCCTACATAGAAATCTTATTCAGCTTCTTTTTAGCATTTCTCGGCATGTTAATGATGAGAAAATTAAGCTCGTTAAAAAGAAAACGGATAACTGCCGACAAGAAAAGTTATGCCACAGAAAAATACTTTAAACTGCTTTTTAATAAGATTTCCTTTAGATTTATGATGGTATTGTTTATGCTGGTGATGATTATTGCAATTACTATATTGATCGAAAACGGAATCATGAGCGTTAGCTGGTAATATCATGGAAGAAGAACAAAAAGAAGAATCGGTAAGGCACTTTTTGGATCTGGTAAAGAAATCCAGGCGCGGAAAACTGAAAATCTACATCGGTATGAGCGCAGGCGTGGGCAAAACCTATCGGATGCTCCAGGAATCGCATGCATTGCTGCGCAATGGGGTAGAGGTTTGCATTGGTTATGTTGAAACCCATAAAAGGGTAGAAACAGAGGCGCTTGTTGCGGGTTTGCCGTTAATCCCCAGGAGGAAAATTTTTTACCGTGGTAAGGAAATTGAAGAAATGGACCTCAAAGCAATTCTGAACCGCCATCCCGAAATTGTAATTGTTGATGAACTTGCCCATACCAATGCCGAAGGCAGCAAAAACAGTAAACGCTGGCAGGATGTTTTCGATCTGCTCGAAGCCGGTATCAGCGTAATTTCGGCGGTAAATATTCAGCATTTAGAAAGTATAAACGAAGAAATTGAACAGATTACCGGTATTGCAGTTACCGAACGGATTCCCGATAAAATTCTTGAACTTGCAGATGAAATTGTAAACATCGATCTTACTGCCGATGAATTGGTTACCCGGTTAAAGGAAGGTAAAATTTACGATCAGTCGAAAATCGAAAGGGCGTTGGGCAACTTTTTCCAGTCGGATAAAATCCTTCAGTTGCGCGAGCTGGCGCTAAAAGAAGTGGTACACCAGGTAGAGCGGAAAATCCAGACCGAAATCCCAAAATCGATTAAACTCCGTCCCGAACGCTTTTTGGCCTGTATTTCCTCCAATGCTGAAACCGCTGGTGTAGTAATCCGAAAAACAGCAAGACTGGCTTCCTATTACCGGTCGCCATGGATGGTGCTTTATGTGCAGAGTGATAGTGAAAGCATGGAACGCATTAAACTGGATAAACAACGGCACCTGATCAATCATTTTAAACTGGCTACCGAACTGGGTGCCGAAGTAATTAAAATAAAAAGCAACGCCATTACCAAAACCATAATTGATATTGCTTCCGAAAAGGAAATTACCACGATATGTATCGGTAAACCCCATCTTAATATTTTTCAGGTGATTTTGCGTACTGCCGTTTTTAACGGACTGTTGAAAAACCTGGCCATGAAGAATATTGATCTGGTGATACTATCTTAGACAGTTATGAATGGTACTGTAGCTGAAGGTGTGGCGATTATTTTTTAGCCACGGATGCACTGAAAACACGGAAAATAATTCGAACAATTATCATTCCCATTGGTCAGTTATTTGTGATACAGGTATAGTCGGATCGTCATTTCGCTGTGCTCCAGTCGAAATAACGACCAGACTATTATAATAGTTTGTCATCCTGAGCCTGTTGAAGGATTTGAGCAATAGCATAAAGATTCTTCACTCCGTTCAGAATGACAATACCTTTATAGTATAGACCGTACCAATCCGCCCTCTACCCTGATGGCTGCGCCATTGGTTCCGGAAGCTAAAGGGCTTGCATAAAACGTTACCGCATTTGCAATCTCACTTACATCTAAAAAGCGCTGTAATAATGAGGTAGGGCGCATATGTTTAAAGAAATCGGTTTCTACTTCTCCTACTGTGATATTTCCTTTTTTAGCTAAATCTTCAATAAAAGTACCCACACCTTTAGATTTGGTAGGACCGGGCAAAATTGAATTAACGGTTACTTCAGTTCCCTTGCTTAGTTCGGCCAGGCCACGGCTAATCGCCAGTTGTGCTGTTTTAGTCATGCCATAGTGAATCATTTCGTCGGGAATAAATACAGCAGATTCGCTCGAAATAAAAATAATCCGGCCCCAGTTTTTCTTTAACATTTTCGGGAACAATTCGCGTGATAACCGGATGCCGCTCATTACGTTTACTTCAAAAAATCTGAACCAGTCTTCATCACTGATTTCTTCAAAAGCTTTTGGCTCAAAAATACCGGCATTATTAACCAGGATGTCTATTTCAGGGAGTTGTGCCATGAGCTTGCTTACTTCTTCAGCCTTTGAGAAATCAGCGGCTATGCCCGAAACAGTTCCGCTTCCTGCAATACCTTCCAAAGCTTTAAGGGCCTCATCTACACTGCTTTGCGATCGGCCGTTGATAATTACTTTAACACCTTCTTTTAACAAACTTTCGGCAATTGCGAATCCAATCCCTGCGGTAGAGCCGCTTATAAATGCTGTTTTATGCTTTAATTGTAAATCCATTTTTTGTTTTTAATAATATTGATTAAACACACGTTGCCCTGTGGAATATACAAACTGAACAATTTTCAGAGGAAAAAGTGTCATAATAAAATGCTAAAATTTATTATGACTGAAGCAGAATTAAGCTATAGATTAGCTGGTTAGCACAATGCCAAGAACTTTAACTGGGTATGAAATGATCAAGTGTGTAATTAGTTACTTTTACTTAACTGATTATCGACTTTTTTAAGCAGGTCGAAAATGTCAAAAGGTTTTGCAATAAAATCTTCTGCTTTACAGTCGCGCCGCATTTCATTTAGTCCTGCATGGGCACTCATCATCATAATTGGTATGCGTTTGGTGGCTTCGTTGCTTTTCAGGTCATCGCAAACGGTTAAACCATTGCCGTCAGGAAGCCTCACATCAAGTAAATATAAATCCTGCGATCCTTTATCTTCAAAGGCCATAAAGTCCTTCACGTTGGAGAAACCATATACTTCATATTGTTCATCGGTCAATATCATTTCGATAATCTCACGTATTCCCTCATCATCCTCCAATAAACATATTTTTTTTCCCATAGTACAAAATTCCTTACCCATTAAGTGATTAGCAATAAATTTTAACACCAAAAGCGCGATAAAGTTTTGTATTGTTGATGATTTACTAAATAAATTAAAATTTACAGCTAAATTCTCCTGAATCTGTTTTCTGATGAGTGATAAAGATTGTGGCACTATGCCCAGTTAAGAGGTCGCATCGGTGAACGAAACCCGGTGCGCAATATCGGCTTGTCGGTTCATTCAATGATAAGTCGCCATTTCGGTCCAGAAATTCCGGTAGAAATGACGATTTATCGTTAATGTTATCTGATCTGTTGTTTCGCCGCTTTAAGCTGGGTAGCCAAAAGTACGCCTCCAAGTGCTGCCGTTAAAAACACGCCTTCGAAAATCCACAGGCGCTTTTTCTTTTTCAAGCCTTTGTAAAAGGAGTGTGCCGCAATAACACCAAGGCCAATAAATTCCATATTTCTTTGCGTCCGTTTAGAAGGATCTTTACTTTTAATTAAAGCAATGCGCAGTAACTGATCAATTAAACTGAGGTTTTTAGAAACGCCTTTTCTAATCTGTTTTTTGGTTGCAGAAGCACCTAGTTTTTTGGCAGCGGTTTGTAGTCCGGTAGTGGTAATTTCGTTAATTAATTGTGTTTTTGTTTCCCTTTTTTCCATACTTATTTTTCATTGGTATCTATTATTTCAACTCAACTTAAGGGATATAGTTTTAACTAATGTAAGAAAATATTTAATTATCTACCACCTGTTATTCCGTTCTGGATATTGTTATTGCCATTTTTTAAGCTCTTTTATACTGAAAGGATTACCAAAACGGTAAGAAAATGAGTGGGCGCCGGCCTTCTGACTATGGGACTATTTGCAACCGCAAAGAACGTAAAGGAAAATTGCAGAGGGCATGAGCAGGGTACATGTTATGATGGTAATAATAGATGGATTTTGCTTACGCTACTTATCACCGAACCCCGGTCTTCCGACTTTCGGACTATTTAATTATCTTTGATTACCAATCTTTAATACTATGTTATTATTTGCAGTTCCGTTATATTTCATTGCTTTTTTCGGCTGGATCATTTATGCCGCCTTTGTAAAGAAAAACCTTAAGCAGAATATGCCCATGGTTTATTTTGGTGGTATATTTAGCCTGATCTGGATTGTGATTGTAACGATCTCTTATATTTAAGACCGGTAGCTAATATGTCGCAAAAACCAGAAGTTTGGCAGAGAGGACCGTTGCCCGGTATCGACCCGTTATTACAACCGGTTGCGCATGCACTTTTGCAGGCGAGGGAAGAAATTAATGAGTACATGGATGGATTTCCGTCAGCATTACTTTGGGAACGCCCTGCAGGGATGGCATCTACAGGTTTTCATCTTCAGCATTTAAGTGGCGTGCTCGACAGGGTATTTACTTATGCCAGGGCCGAAGGATTATCCGAATCTCAGTTTTCGCAACTGGCAGAAGAGGGTTCCGATAATGCTGAAGGATATACCGTAGCCGATCTGGTAGGCCGTTTTAATCACCAGGTTGATCTTGCTTTACAACAATTAAAAAATACAGATATAAACACCTTGCCTGATTTTAGGGGAGTTGGCCGTGCTAAACTTCCTTCAACAGTTATTGGCCTGCTCTTCCACGCAGCAGAACATACCATGCGCCATGTTGGGCAACTAATGGTTACTGCTGCGGTAGTGAAAAGTAGCTGATTTTTTAAACCACAGATTTACACAGATTAAAACAGATTTAGTTTCATCTATTTCCCGCGGTTTTTAATTACAGCGCTTATTAAAGTAAAGGCGCAGAGGGTAAAGAGCAGGGTGCAGGTAAAAATTAATACCATTTATCTTATCACCTTATCTTCTGACCTCTGACACCCGACTTTCGGACTTATTCCATTATCCCTTTTACGTTCTAACTAAAATAATGTCCCTTTTCCATATCTGGAATTAAACCTGCCTGAGTTGGCTGCCAGTTTAAACTTTCGCGGGTAATCTTGTTCGATGCGGGGCAATCTATGCTTGCAAAGCCGCCAAGCCATCCAAAATGTTCTGCTGCTTCTGCTGCGGTTACGGATACTACCGGGATATCGAGCTGTTTACCAATGGTTTCAGCGATGGTTTTAAAAGTAATCGCTTCTTCGGCCACACCATGATACCTGGCACGGGGCGTCGCATTTTCTAAAGCCAACCTGTAAAGTACGGCTGCATCTAAACGGTGTACCGCTGTCCAGCAGTTAAGGCCTTCGCCAATGTAAGCCGAAACCCCTTTTTCGCGGGCAATGTTTATCAGCATGGGTATAAAGCCATAATCTCCTTCACCATGAACTGATGGCGATAAACGTACCACTGCCGAACGTACACCAAGCGCAGCAACAGCGTCGGCCGTTTGTTCTGATACACGGGGGTGGACTGAAACGCCTGCAGCGGGAATAACAGCCTCAGTAGCCAATTTTCCCGGACTTACAAGTGCCGTGCCCGATGTTACAATAAAAGGACGGTCGGAGCCAGCCAATTCGGCCCCAATCGCTTCAATGGCAAGTTTATCTACCCCGCACATTTCTTTGTAACGGGTAAAATCGTGAATAAAACCTGTGTGGATTACGCCATCAGCTGCTGCTGCACCACTGCGCAGGCTATCTAAATCGGTAAGGTCGCCGCGATGTACCTCTGCACCAGCCGCAATTAATGCATCGGCCGAGGCATCTGAGCGGGCCAAACCTAAAACCTGATGGCCGTGGTTAATTAATTCTTTAACGATTGCAGAACCGACAAAACCTGTGGCTCCTGTTACAAATACACGCATGATTAAATTTTTATTTAAACAGTTATTTAATTTTTTGATGAAACAAATATCGGGGGCTTGTGGCAGAGAGATTTAGCCAAATCAGTTGATGTTGTAGCCAAAAACCGTAAACAGAATGGCTTTACGCTTGATGTTTTTTTGAGGAAATCAAAAACAGAAGCTTTTAGGATAAAGTAGTCCCGCTCCCGCTTCTGCTCCGATGTAAAATCGGGGCATCCCGCTTTGATCGCCTGCCTGCTGCAGGCAGGGGTTTAGGTGGCAAGGTATTGTGGAAATATTTAGGGTTGCAAAATGCAGAAGGAAACTATTATAGACATTATGTCTTTAAACCCTCAATAGCAGTAGAAACCCAGGTGTTTAAACCTGATTGCAGCGGTAGCTCCCGGTTTTTTTGTAACCGGGACTACAAGTAAAAAGCAGGACGAACATTAAAACTAACTACCGTTTCTGCTTTCCAAATCAAACGAAACAATAATTTATTTTGTTACCCTACCGGAATAGAAAAAATAAACGTAGAACCCTGATTGGGGCTGCTATCTACCTTGATTGTGCCGTGGTGCCTTTTTACAATTTCGGCACTAAGATACAGGCCTATGCCAAAGCCCGAAATGGTTTTAGCATTTTTGTTATCTGCCCTGAAAAAGCGCTCAAAAAGCCTTTGGGTGTCTTCCTTTTTTATGCCTATCCCTTCATCTTTGATCTTTACAGTTGCCATGTTGCCTTCTTTCTCACAACTGATTTCAATTTTGCTGCCTGATGGCGAATATTTAATGGCATTGCCAATCAGGTTGGTAATTACCGAGCCCAGCTTATCCCTGTCTGCCTTAACTTCGAAAGCGGGGCAGGGATGGTGGATGATCTGATGGGTGGCCATTAACATTTCAAAATCTGCGATCATTTCGTCAATAAGACCGGAAAGGAAAAAACGGCTCATCTCGAGCGAAATTTTACCTGATTCTAAACGCGAAACATCCAGAAAACCGTTAATGAGTGTAGACATTTTCCTGATCTGGCTTTCTACCTTGGTAATAATTGTTTTGGCCACACCAACATCATGTATTTTAAGCGGTAACAGTTGCATGTAGGCTTTAAGTGAGGTTAGTGGCGTTTTAAGCTCGTGGCTCACCATGCCAATAAAATCATTTTTCCTCAGTTCATCATGTTTCTGTTCCGTAATATCCAATACCGAACCAATAAAACGGGTTGGTTTGGCTTCGGCATCAAAATAGGCCTTTCCCTGTGCTTTTACCCACCTAACCTGCCCGTCTTCTGCACCTACCGTGCGGTATTCGATGTCATAATCGCCATTGGTTTTCTCTTTGTTGTACACATCTTTGATGTAATTACTTACGCGCTCGCGATCGTCGGGATGAAGACCTGGTAAGAAATCGTTTTCGTAAGAAACGGTATTGTGGTGGCTAATGCCAAAAAGTACCCGGCAGCGTTCATCCCATTCTAAGGTGCCAAGCTTAAGGTCCATATCAAATGTACCCATCTTTGCCGTCATTTTAGAGAGGCGTGCCTGTTCGAGGGCCAGTGCTAAACGGTGGTTACTATCCTTTGCTTCAGATAATGCGGTATGTTCTCCGGTAATATCCTGTAAAGTGCCGCTAAAGCGGGTTACCTGTTTGTTTTCGTTAAAAAGGGCTTTTCCTTTGGCCCTTACCAGCCTCACCTGATCGTTATTCGGGTTTATGATGTGGTATTCGATCGAGTAATATCCTCCGGATTCGTAATCCATGGCTTTTTCAATGGCATCAAGCACCCGCTGGCGGTCTTCTTCTGCAATAACATCAGTAGCTTTAGAAAGGTCGATTTCGGAATCAGCAGTTAATCCAAACCACGATTTAAGCCTGTCGTTACCAATAAACTTTTGCGTTAGCGGATTGAGGTCCCAAGTGCCCAGTTCTGCCGCTTCGATGGCGAAATCAAGTTCTGCTTTAGCCTCGCTGATGCTGTTAATGGCCTTAACCTGTGTGGTTGTTTCTTTGCAGATTACCAGAACACCTTCGGCAATTCCTTTACTGCTTTTAACAGGACTATAAGAAAAATCAAAGTAGCACTGCTCAATATAACCGTTGCGGTTTAGGGGAACAATAAAGTTGGGAAAGCCATAAGTTTCGCCCGTTCTTACTTTTTTAAACATGGGGCCAATGGTATCCCATATTTCGGCATAAGTATCTTTAGCGCTTCCACCTAAGGCTTGCGGATGTTTGTTTGTGCCGTTTATTGGTCTGAAAGCATCGTTGTAGAGCTGTATATATTCTGTTCCCCAGCAAATCAGGATAGGGAAATGTGTGCTAAGCATCATACTCACCATCGACTTTAATGCAGCATCCCATTGTTCAGGATCTCCTATGGGACTGTCTGCCCAGTTGTATGCCCTGATCAGGCTGCCCATTTCTCCTCCGCCCTGCAAAAAGTCTGTTTGATCTCTGTTCATAAGTATAATTAAGCCATCAAAGTCCCGGTATTTATTTGCAGGCTAATGTTAAAGGTAGTAAAATGCAATGCTTTATCTGAGTCCGGTTATTAATTAACCAAACTAATCTATAGTTGTTTCAGCCAGTTCATTCTGATTTTTGTTGATGTGGTTGCGATACATGTTTCCCCAATCAGACATGGTGTTGAGCATGGTTTTCATGGTGCGGCCCAAATCGGTTAACTGATATTCTACCCTCGGCGGTACTTCGGGAAAGACCATGCGCGTAATAATCTGGTCTTTTTCCAATTCTCTCAATTGTGCCACCAGCATGCGTTCTGATATGCCTTCAATATCCTTTTTAAGTTCGCCATAGCGCATTGTACCGTAAGACAGGCGGCACAATATGGCTGGCTTCCATCTTCCGCCAATTACCGCAAGTGATGAAGACATGCCGCAGGTGTCGATCATCTTTTTTTCATTCAATGCATTGGTTGAGGTTTCTTTTCTCATTTCTAACTTTTTTGTTAGTACCTAACAATTTGTTGCTTACTCCCAAATGTACAGTATCTGTTTTAATTTAGCAGAAAATTTAGAAATCATATGAAAAAATTAACAGATAAAATAGCCCTGGTAACCGGTGGAAGCAGGGGCATAGGTGCCGCAATTGTGAAAAAACTTGCCGCCGAAGGTGCAAAAGTTATATTTACTTACGCCAGCTCACCAGAAAAGGCGCAGGCCGTTGTAGCCGATATTGAAGCAGCGGGTGGTACAGCCCTTGCTTTACAAGCCAACAGTGCAGTACCTGCCGAAGTTACTGCTGTGGTAGCCAAAACCATTGCTGATTTTGGCCGCATTGACATCCTGATCAATAACGCAGGGATTTACATCGGAAAGGCTTTTGAAGAACACACGCTCGAAGATTATAACAACATCATGGCCATTAACGTTCAGGCGGTTTTTGTTGCGGCTTTAGCTGCGGTAAAAGGAATGCCTGAAGGGGGGCGGATTATTACCATTGGCAGTAACATGGGCGATAATGCGCTTGGACCAGAAACTACACTTTACACCATGAGTAAATCGGCATTGCAGGGTTTTACCCGTGGTTTAGCCCGTGATTTGGGTGTACGTAAAATTACAGTAAACCTGGTTCAGCCCGGACCAACCAATACGGATATGAACCCTGCTGATGCACCTTTGGCCGATTTTTTAAGAACGCGTATGGCTTTGCCGGAATATGGGACAGTAGAGGATATTGCAGCTTTTGTAAACTTTATTGCAAGTGATGAAGCTAAATACATTACCGGTTCGTTTTTAACCATTGATGGCGGGTTGAACGCTTAGCAGTTATCACTTCCACGAAAGGTCGTTATTACGAGGAGGAACGATGAAGCAATCTTAAAACAATCGCTATTAGCGAATCGTATAGGATTGCTTCGTACTGAAGCAATGATTTAAAACTGATAATTTATTTACCATATGAGACATTTAAGGGGCATATAAGCTTACATGTTCTTATATTTTTTATATGGTTATATGGAATGCGCTGCTGCAAAAAGACTGCTTTAACAACTTAGATGCTCTTTAGGTGATTAAGATGGTGAAATAATAATGTGATATTTTTTATAACCACCTTAGTCACCTTAGTTTTACATAGCATATAAACCTTCTATGGTTAAGCAAACCATTTCTCCATTGCTTCTGCAAGCCCAGGATAATTTACACCATCATCAGCAACCCATGCAACAATCCCGTCAGGGCGAATTAATAATGCATTCAAACCTAAACGGTCTGTTACATTTCCGGCAACGTACTTTAACAAATCATACTGAGCGGTAAGCTTTTTCATTTTTTCGTTATTCCCAAAATCAAGAAGTATTCCTTTGCCATCGTGCATCAAATCGCCAATGGTGCTGCCGTTTTCAAATTCGAAATTAGGTGTGCTATAACCAACTAAAGCATGCTGATCGCCCAGATCGTAATGTGTAGAAATGCCCCAAACCCTTTCAGCCATGTAAGTGGCGCCATCGCGGGTATTCATTAAGTCGCTTACAATGGCATGTAATGCTTTGGCTTGTGGAGTAGGTTTCATAATTTCTACCTGTGCCCGCGACCAATCGAGCACTTTTTCGCCTATTGGGTGCCTTTCGGTATCATAACTATCCAGTAAACTTTCAGGAGCAATATTTTTAATGGTTGCGGCAAGTTTCCAGCCCAGGTTCATGGCATCGCCCAGGCCGAGGTTTAAGCCTTGTCCGCCCAAAGGCGCATGGATGTGTGCCGCGTCGCCTGCTAAAAATACACGTCCTTTGCGGTAAGTGGTAGCCTGCCTCGCACGGTCGGTCCAGGTGGTAGCGATATGTAGCCTGGTAAGCGTTACATCAGTTCCTGATACACGGCGCAATACTTCCTGTATGTGTGCGAGTGTAATGGGCTGTTCTGAACCATGAAAAGCACCACCATCAAAATCCTGTATGGCCATATAACCAGGCTGCGACTGCAAATACATGCCCCTTTCGGTTACATTACGGCCCGGGCGGAGTTTTTCGGGATCTAAAATATCTACTTTAGCGGTATAACCCGTAAATTCGGGCTCTGTACCGGCGAATTCGAAACCACCGGTTTTGCGCACCACGCTACGCGCACCATCGCAGCCCACAAGCCATTTGCCGGTAAATGATTGATCACCAGCGCGAACGATCACTCCATCAGCATTTTGATCGAAGTGGCTAATGGCAAGCCCGCGTTTAATGATAACACCCAGGGCATCGGCCCGGCGCGAAAGTATTGTTTCCAGCTCAGCCATTTCAGAAATCAGGCTGGTTTCGGTAGGGCCGGGTAATCGATATTTCCACTGTGAGGTATCGATATTGCCTTGAAGAAACGGGATACCTGCAAAATGGCCAGCCTGCCTTTGGGCACCCTGTTTATGGTTTTGATGTTGATGTGGATTTTTAAGCTGTTTGTGTATTTCGAGTTGCCCGAACAAACCACGACGGTAAAGTGCTTCGATGGTAGGAGCCGAGAGTCCACGTATGCCGAAAGGTAACTGTTTTAAAGGAGAATGCGGATCAGTTGCCTTTTCGAGAATAAGCACTGAACATTTGGCTAAGGCCAGTTCGCAGGCAAGGAACAACCCCACAGGCCCTGCGCCGGAGATGATGACATCGTAACTGAAATTATTATGTGCGGAATTTCCGCTGTTGATTTTACTATCCATGATTGAAATGATTATAGCACAAAATTCAGCAATGAAACCAAATCAGGCTTGTATAAACACGACAATCGTATAAGAGTTCAATAATCCTCGCTTTCGCCATCACGTTTCCAGATATCCATCCAGGTGTTTACCACGGCATCGGGCATTGCTCCTTTAGCAGTAAGCTTTTGGAAATTTTCTGCTTCGAACGTTCTGCCGGTCAATCCATCAGGAAGCTGTGATTGTTCTGGTTGGTGGCCCAGGTAGAAATACCAATAATTTTGAAAGCCTTTGTTATAAAACAGATGTTGATTTTAGAGATGTATCAAGGATCAGAATTAATAAGGAATTGCATGATCTTTTACGAAACAAGTCTTTTTATTTTGCATTTTTTTTGGCAAAAGCAAGTACATCATTGGCGGCGGCTTGTTTGCCTTTTTTAGCGTTGCGGGCAAATGCAGCGGGGCTGGTGCCACTGTATCGTTTAAATTCCCTGCTCAGGTGCGGCTGATCGGTATAACCCATTTCATGAGCTAACCCGGTCAGGTTAACATCAGGCTCAGTCCATAAGCGGTTACGTACCTGTTCAAATCGCATCAGGCCCGATACATCTTTAACGGTATAACCAGATGATTGTTTAAAGTTTCTTTCCAGGGTACGCAACGTGGCATGGGCCGCTTCGGCAACCTGACTTACCGGAAGATTGCCTTTTGCTTTCTGCATCGCCATGCCTGCTTTATGCAACATGCTATCGGCAGCAACCCCTAAACGTGCATCAAGGAAATATTGTTTTACCTCTGCAACCGCTTCTTCTATCCGGCCGGCGCTCACCAACCTGCTTAAACCATTTTGAAGTTGCGCCATCGGATGTTCAAAAACCTGTACGCCAGCTCTATCAGGATGCAAACCGAGTAAATCAAAAACTGTCCATGGGAAACACCTGATCCCGATGATTTCCAAATCGCCCCTGGTATAAAAATGAACCGGCTGGTTGAGCAACCCCATCATAAAGGGAGACGGTAAAGCCTGCAGGTTTTCGCCCTGTTCCACGGAAATGTTCCCGAAATAAAAGATAATCTCTGCGTAACCATCGGGAATCACCTCGTAACCGGATAACCCTTCGCCTGATGTTCTTTTATTATACCAAAAACACTTGATGGTATCCCGAAGGGCTTCGGGAGCATCATATTCCTGGTGTAACATGTTAAATGGCGGCATAGTAGCAGGATTATCCCAAAAAATCGGGAGGATATGTTTTTTGATTGTATTTCAGGTCCATCTCTTTTAAAAATGCCCTTCGTTGTTCTGTTAATGCAGGGGCTGCCGGCATTTCGCCCGGAAGAACTGGTGAGCCTATTTCCTGAAAGAGTTTTTCGAGACCTGCGGGTACGACCGTACAGAGTAATCGTGCATTTTTTTCGGAAGTATTCTTAAAACAATGGATCGCTCCACCCATAGGGATATTTACAAAGCCATCTTTTGCCACGGTTTGTTTACCCGCTTCTGTTTTAAATTCAACTTCCCCTTCCAGTACATGGAACATTTCCTGTGTATCGGGATGGGCATGTGGTGGTGGGCCACCTCCGGGCGGAACCGTCATTTCGATAACGGCATAATTACCATTGGTCTGCTCGCCAGAGATAATGATCCGGTAATTACCGCCGGCTATACCTAGTAACTCCCCTCCGTTTTTGTTGATGATTGTAATATTGGATTCCATAGTATTATTTTATCTCAAATTTCTTTCCTTTAAAAGATTTTCCAATTCCTGGTTATTGTACTTTGAGTTATTAATCAGCTTGTAGGCAAAGAATAAAGGAATGAGTGTTAAAAATCCGAAACTGCTTTTCATCACACTATAAAATATAACTCCAATCAGAAATCCTATCAGTGCAGCGTTCATAATCTTTGCTGATTTCATTTTTTTAGCTTCCTGCAGTAATTCTTCATCTGTTAATTGCGCTAATTCGTTTTGATTCATTTGTTAGGGTTTAAAAATAATAGGTTTGTCGAAATTCAAATATATGCAATAACCAGATTTACTAAAAACCGAAATGGTGTTTATTGATTGAACAGGCTGATCTCATTTTCAGAGCGTCAAGGCAAACTCCTCCAGATTTTTTTAAGGCACATCCACAATGTCGCAATTCGCCGCTAAAGTTGTCGTTTTTACGCCGTCTTAAAACCTGAAATGAACGCCATATTTGTATCGTCAATAAATCAAAAAACTAAATCGCCTTATGAAAAATTTATTCAAAACAGGAAATTTCCTTAAATCAATACTGGTTATTATAATCATGGTGTTTGCAGCCGCTCAATCAAAAGGGCAACAGGTTAAACCTGCCGGGAGTGGTTACGCACCTGTTAAGGGGACTAAAATTTATTACGAAGTATATGGTGAAGGCAAACCGCTTGTATTACTGCATGGTGCTTTTATGACCATTGAAACCAACTGGGGGCAATTAATCCCCGAACTAGCCAAAACAAGAAAAGTAATTGCCATTGAACTGCAGGGACACGGACACTCACCGTATTCTGACCGGAAATTAGAACTGAACACCCTGGCAAGTGATGTGGAAGCGGTAATGAATCATTTAAAAATAGACAGTGCTGATGTTGCCGGCTATAGCATGGGTGGCTCAGTAGCTTATCAACTGATTGTACAAAGCCCAAAGCGGGTAAAAAAATTAGTGATTATTTCTTCTACCTATAAAACCAGTGGCTGGATGCCTGCCGTAAGCGATGCGTTTAAAGGAATGAAACCTGAATTTTTAGAGAACACGCCAATGAAAACAGCTTACAATGCAATAGCGCCCGACAAAACAAAATGGACTCCGTTTTTAACACAGATGATTGATTTTATTAAGGTACCGTTCGACATTGGGGATGCCAGTATTGCGAAAATTACTTCTCCGGTATTGCTCATTGCCGGCGACAACGATGGCCTGGATAAAACAGAGCTGATTAAAACTTACCAGTTACTCGGGGGTGCTGTATTTGCCGATATGGGTGCGATGCCAAAATCGCAACTGGCCATTGTGCCTGCGCAAGGCCATGTAAGCCTGATGATGCAAACCAAAACCATATTGGGTTATCTGGAAGGCTTTTTGAAGTAGAGCAACTTTGAGCCGTACAGACAAAATATTTGAGCCGTAGAAGAAAGTGATGAGTGTTTGGATTGCTGATCTTTGAATTATGAAAAACATCACAAAAATTCAGCTGGGCCAAAATGGTCCGCTCGTATCTAAACTTGGTTTAGGCTGTATGCGCATGTCGTCTGTTTGGGGCGGTCCTACACCCGATGAAACGGAAAGCATTGCTACCATTAACGAAGCTTTAGATAGCGGCATTAATTTTTTAAATACAGGCGACTTCTATGGCGCTGGTCATAACGAAATGCTTATTGGCAAAGCCATTAAGGGCAGGAGAGATGATGCCTTTATCAGTGTAAAATTCGGTGCCATCTTCCATAACGGTCAGTGGCTGGGACTGGATCTTCGGCCCATTGCCATCAAGAATTTCATCAATTATTCGCTCACCCGTTTAGGAATCGAAACCATCGACCTTTATCAGCCCTGCCGCATGGATGGAAGCGTACCGGTAGAAGACATCATCGGAACCGTTGCCGACCTGATTAAAGAAGGTAAAGTGCGCCACATTGGTGTTTCTGAAATTACGGCCGATCAGCTTCGTCAGGCCAATAGCATTCATCCCATCAGTGCACTGGAGATTGGTTATTCGCTGGCCGACCGTCAGATAGAAACTGATCTTTTACCAGCTGCAAAAGAACTGGGCATTGCCGTGGTGGCGTTCGCCAATACTGCTGAAGGCTTATTAACCGGCGAAATGAAAGCTCCGCTTGCCGAAAATGATTATCATAGCCATTTCTCCCGCTTTCAGGGCGAAAACCTCGTTCACAACCTCGAAAAAGTAGAAGTATTGAAACAGTTGGCCCACAATAAAGGCTGTACACCAACACAGGTAGCCATTGCCTGGGTAAAAGAACAAGGCGATCATATTATGCCTTTAGTAAGCATGAGCCGCAGATCTCGTTTACCTGAAAATATGAAAGCACTCGATATTGTATTTACACCCGAAGAAATAAACACTTTAAATACTACTTTTGCAATAGGTGCTATACATGGTGGCACTTATTTACAACGCTAAATGATCAGTCCTGCAGAAATCCTTCCCGGCGTAATCTTTTATTCTTACCTCTCTGCCGAGCGGAAAGAAAAAGTGTGTTTCTGGAACCACCATACCCTGGTGCTGCAGGTTTCGGGACAGCTGGTGCTGGAAACCTCCGGACAAAACATTTCGATGTCTGGTGGACAAGTACTCTTAATTGGTAAAAATCAGCTGGGTACGCTCACCAAAACACCGCTGCCCGGAGGAAACTATGAAACCATCGTAATATCCCTGCAAGAAGACCTTTTGCGCAAGATTGTGCTGGAAGAAAAACTCGAAGCGGACCAGAAATATATTGGTCCGCCGAATATTTTAATTCCGTCAAATGAATTTTTGCAGGGCTATTTTCAGTCAATTATTCCATATGCCCGGAGTTCGGGCGCCAGCATGACAGACGAGATGGGCATTTTAAAAGTGAAAGAAGGGATTAAATTGCTGTTGCTGGCCATGCCTTCACTGCGTAACTTTCTGTTCGACTTTTCAGAGCCTTATAAAATCGACCTCGAAAAGTTTATGCTGAGCAACTTTCACTTCAATGTGCCTGTTGAAAAATTTGCGCAGCTAACCGGCCGAAGCCTGGCAGGTTTTAAACGCGATTTCCTGAAAACATTCGGTGCGCCGCCCCGTCATTGGCTGCAGGATAAACGGCTGAATGAGGCAAAGCACCTCATCGAAACCAAACATCAAAAACCCTCTTCCATTTACCTCGACCTGGGCTTTGAAAGCTTGTCGCATTTCTCGCATTCCTTTAAGAAAAAGTTTGGCATGGCGCCTACAATGTTTAATGATGGGGTTGCTCCAAAATAATTTTTGAAGAGCACAATTTTTTCAAACAAAAAGATCAATGTTCTATTTCTTTTTAAGATTCATTACTGCTACAATCGCTCACTCTCATCGGCACTGCTTTTCTCATAACTGCTTTTTTTGAAGCTTTTTCCGGATCTAAAATTGTATCTCATAGAAAAATATAATTTTCTTGTCTGAAATTTAGAATTCCTTATAATTGCCTGATTGTTGTAATAACTGGTAATCTGGGGATTGCTGCTAAATAATATGTCTTATGAAATCATGGGATAAGGACATTGTTTTAATGGTATCCCGAAGGACTTCTGCTGTTCAAATTCCTTGTACACACATTACATGTTAGCATAGTAAAGTTTAAGCCAGTTTAAATACAAGATGATCTTCGGAAAGCAAATTATTATGACTAATTATTTCCTGCAAAAAAGATATTCCAGATAGCAATTATAAGGTTATAAATAATGCGATAAGATTTATTCACATTTAGTTATAAATTGGGATACGAAAACCTTACTAATCTAATAATAAAGGGAAAAATCAATAAATGTTATATGGGTAACAGAAAGAAAGGCTGGTTGGGAAATGAAAATGATCAACAGATTTCAACTATTTTTTTTGGATTTAAGCCTGATGAAACAGAACCGTATCAGGAAGATGAGCAGGAGCAAATAGAACCTGCCATTACCGGATTATCGCTCATTTTTCTTGTTCTCGTTATTTTCAGTGCGATTGTACTTTATTGTGTAATGACTACATCGTTACAAACTCCATTTAACACCAGCAGCACAGTAAAGCGTAATACCTTTTATTTTTTGCCACAGGGCTGGGCATTTTTTACAAGAGATGCAAGGGAGGAAAAACTTTGGGCCTATAAAAGAACCGGAAACGGTTCGCTTATTCCGTTAAGTCCCTCGGGTGGAAGTTTCATTTACCTGTTCGGAATTAATCGCGAGGGAAGGAAATTAACTTCTGATTATAACCGGTTGCTTAGTGGAATTGATAGTGCTTTATGGAAGCATATAGATTTTGATTTAACTAAGATTGCCGTTGATTCCAGGCAGAAAACAATCTTACATATTAAAAATAAAGATGAAACATGGAAAGCTAAAGGCGAGGTGGTTTTTGTCAAGAAAAAATTAACACCCTGGGCCTGGAGCCATTTCGAATCTGTAAAAATGCCATCAAAATATGTACGGATATTCATTGATTAAAAGGGTAGATGCGGAAATCAGAAAACTGATTGCTCCATTCTTGCAAAAAAACATCTATACCTATAAACTTGGTATGGCACGAACGGTATTGGCTTTGTCTACTTTTCTAACCATTATGCTAAACAATCCCGAGTTGCTTTTTAAAAATGCCGATACCTTTAATGCAGCTAATCTAAAATCTGGTCATTATATTTTCCAGAAATTCAATTTTTTTCTAATGTTCGGCGTTGACCACCTTTTATGGGCAAAATATATAGCTGCGGCCATATTACTTTTGGTGATTTGTGGCTTTCGGCCCAGGTTAACCTGTCTTTTTCATTCATGGATATGCATCAGCTTTAATTACGCAACCTTACTAATTGAAGGAGGTGATCAGATTGCAGGGAATCTAAGTCTTATGTTAATTCCGATATGCCTGCTTGATCGAAGGCAATGGCACTGGACTACTGATAATCATCCATCTCAACAATCCGTTTTGATATCAGGGTATTTCCTGCTAATCATCAAACTGCAGATGTGTATCATTTATTTTCATGCAGGAATAGGCAAAATCCCAATTAATGAATGGGCTAATGGAACTGCTACATACTATTGGTTAAATGATCCGGTATTTGGTATGACAGATTGGATGCACACTTTTATGGATCCGATATTATCTAGTGCTTTTGGAGTTGCCTTACTTACCTGGGGAACAATTGTTTTAGAGATTCTGCTTTTCATGGCTATTATGATGAACAAGCGCGCTAAGAAAACCTTGTTTATCCTTGGAATTACCTTTCATTTAGGCATTTTGTTTTTCCATGGCTTAGTATCCTTTTTCTTTTCTATGGCCGCTGGCCTTATGCTCTATTTGTGGGTTGATAACCCGCTTGGCAGCATTGGCATATTAAGAGATTTAAACTATAAGCATAAATACATATCACTTAAAAAATACTCCATCTTTATTCAGAAAAGATGGAATATTCATCACCATATCAATAAATAAAAAATAAACTCATGAAAAAAAAAATCATTAAAAAAAACAGCATCTATGTAGTGCTTGTTGCAGGTACAGCCATTACATTCGCAAGCCTTGGATTTATTCCAAAAGAAGAAAAATCTAACTACGCCCGGGCAACTGCGGAATTTAGCGGACAGAGCATTTTCAAAGGTATTTTCTTTGGCGATAAAAAGGTAGGTGCTTTTATTCCCGAGATTTCGGATGAAAGAAACTATAAGGGTAGTGCAGCAGGACTGGATCAGTTTATTAAAAAAATCGAAGCTATAGATGCTGATTTCTTCAGTTCATTCAAGCTTTCGATGGAAAGTGGTAATCCAATTAAGGTAGAGCAGGCACTTAATGATGCAAATAAGATCCTGTCTAAAATTGTAACCGTTAAAATAGCATCTCAGAAGAACGGTACAGAGGAAACAATGGTAGCTATCATTGGTCAAACCGCATCTACTGATATCACTTGGGTCCCGGGACCGTTAAACAATCTAGCTACAGCGGTTTCCACCGATGGATTGCCAGGACCTACATTAGATCGCGAGAAAGCTATCTCCTATCTTGCAAATAGTCTTAAAAAATAACAGTACAAGGGGAAAGCATGCTTTACCCTTGTACTTAAACAGGGTGTTGGTTGTATTGATCTATTTCAGGTTTTTAATAAAAGAAACAATGTTTTTTCCAAGTTCGGCGTTTATAGGAAGTTCACCGTTAGTATAAGTTTTTAAATTTTCTTCCTTATCCATAGGTGCATTTTTCAGTACATGGTTCATGCCTTGTATGGCTAAAAAAGATGCCTTTGAATTTGCTTTAGCTAACTTCTGTCCACTATTGGTGCCAATTTGAAGATCGGTGCTTCCACTAATAACAAGTATGGGTGTATTTATTTTTTTTAGTTCAAATGCTGCATGGTGTCGCATCGCTGAAATGAGGTATTCTTGTGTTGTCGGGCTAAACAGGTTTTTTGTTGCAGGACTAAGTTCGCCATGATAAAGATTTCCTTTCTTTAGGTTACCTAGAATTGTTTTAGAAAGTTTTAAATCTGTAGCTTCCAAAGTTTTGGATAACTGACCTTCGAGCACAGTTCCAAGATCAGTATCATAACCGCTTAAGCAGATCAAGCCAGCCGGATGACTTTTAAGCGCGGCAGCAATGGCAATAGATGAGCCCTCGCTGTGCCCAAGAACAATAACTTTTGAAAACCTTTCATCCTTATTAAGTTGATCAACAAACGCGGAAGCATCATCAACATAATTATCCATAACAATCGTATTATTGATTAGCGCCTGTGCACTTTTAGCAACACCGCGTTTGTCGTAACGCAGGCTTGCTATTCCATTTGCAGCCAGGGTATCTGCAAGCATGGCAAACGAATTTGTGACTAAGGCATCGCCCTGGTTCATGTTCCTGTCTGTTGGGCCAGATCCACCTATCATTAATACAATCGGAATTTTTTCCAATGTTTTAGGAGGCAACAGCAATGTGCCAAAAAGCATAGCTGGCGCTTTGCCTAAGGTATAATTATCAGTACTTTCTTTTCTGACTAAACCCGAAGCAGAGGTAGGTCTTGACAACTGCCTTATACCTGCTATCTGTCCGTTTTTAATGACCAGCAGGATAGTTACCAGTGGGCGTTCGAATGTTAAATTATATCTTTGTATTTCGGCATCAGCAGTCGATATATTCTTTGTACTGGTAATTTTTCCCAGCTGATTCATTAACTGTCCGAGAAGATTATCACTTCCGTCTTTTCCTAGGGCTGATTTCATTTGAGGCGTCATCATGTTGTAAAGCGAATCTTTTAAATTCTGATTAAATGCGCCAATAACATGTTCAACAGTTATACCGGATTTTTGCTGTGCAAATGCGAAAAAAGAAATCAAAGTAAAAAGAGAAATAAACAGATGTTTTTTCATTGTTAACGTTCTTAATATAAACATTCATGCACGTTTTTATACGTTCCTAATGTAGCAAATTAATAACACAATCATTTTTTTTCGATATAAAAGGGATGATTGGCATGATGAAATGGAGAATAATGAGGAATAAGATTTGCAGGGTTAGTTATTGTTGAGAGGAAGAGTAGTTAATGTGAAACATTGTTGCAAATTATTTCCAGCTCAAAACATTCTCCTGTTATGCGAGAGCTTAATTTAGCCTCTTCTCCGTAAGTATATTGCAGCCTGGTGGCAATGTTTTTAATACCCTGCCCGCTACTTTCAACTGAGGGGCTTTGGTTGATAAGATTTCTGGTAAATATTCGTAGCGTATTGTGGTTTAAAGTTACCGAAAATACGGCAGGGCTCTCACGCTCGCTAAAATCTCCGTGTTTTACCATATTTTCGGCTAGGGTTAGCAGTACCATAGGTATAAACAGGATTTGTTCGGCCTCTTCTTCAATATAGATACTGATATTCATCAAATTTTTGCGTCGCATTTGTTGCAGGCAGAATAGTTTTTCTATCTGCGCCATCTCAGTAATAATGCTTATCTGGGTTTCCTTATCATCTACATTAATGGCATACCGCATTACATCAGAAAGCTGTATAATCGCATCAGCAGCCTCCTTAGAATGTTTATTGATATGATAATGGATATAACCTAACGTGTTAAACAGAAAGTGAGGATTTATCTGTGCACGGAGAAAAGAATTTTCTGCAGATTTAAGGGCAGCTGTGGTTCTCTCATTTTTTATAATCTCCAATAACCGCTGTTTTTCCAGTTCTGTAGCACTTCGGCTTACCTCAAGGTAGCTCATCAGAAAATAATATGCTGTGGAGAATCCTAGAATATAAATACTTCGATGCAGTATTCTAAGTATAAATTCCTTATTGAGCTTAACCGTGTTGATGTGTGTAATAAAATTCTGGTCAACCAGCCAGCTCTCCAGAAAGTAATTGCATAAAATATAACTGGCAATAAGCAGCGAATAAAATAAAGGGATAGTCCAAATGGCATTAACGTTGCCCTTCACACAACGAGGTAGCAAAAAGGCTGATGAACTGTAAAATAAAATAAGGATAAGAACATAGTGGCAGGTGTAAGTAATCGGGTGACTGAAAATGCCGGAAATCAGTCCAACCACAATTGCTTCATAAATGATGAACAATGTCCACACCAGAATGTGTATCCAATATTTCCGAAAGAAGATATGAAAAAAAAAAATCATGCAACGGATTCTTTAAAAAACAAAGATTAGCTTACTGATAGTTTTGTGAATCAGGGAAATTCATAATACAGCGAGTCTTTCGCTATGAACTGAATTGATAAATAAATATTAGTTACGGCGCTTTGGTCTAATCACATGCTCAGAAATAAACTTGTTGAAATCTTTTTTATAATATTCTCCAACTGTCATTTTTAGTCCAGTTACCATTTTAATGCTGTTTCCATCAATGTCGTCAATATAATTTTTATTAATAATAAAACTCCGTTGAAACTGAACAAAATCGCCCTTCCCCAAAAGACTCTTTGCAATTTCGCTGAGCGACATATAGGTAAGTATGCTTTTTTTCTTAGTATGAATATTGATATAATTCAGGTTGCTTTCTATCGCAACTACATCCGAATATATGATCCTGATCAACTTCAAGTTGTCTTCCCGGCTTTTAATAAAAAAGAAATCATCGGCCCCTATAATGCTGTTGTCTGGTTCCTCTGGTTTTTGAGTTGAGGGAAAAATTTTGTCGATGGTTGACATAAATACAGCCAAACTAATTGGCTTTAGAAGATAATCATTTGCATTAACACCAAAAGCTTCGAATCCATATTTTGTATGAGCAGTTGTAAATATGAGTTTATTGGTCATCGTTCGCACCTGTTTTGCCAGCTCAAGTCCCGATATTCTGGGCATATTGATGTCCATTAATATAAGGTCAACTTTACCATGTTCGCCAAGTGTCCGCATTGCATTAATCGGATCGTTATAGGTACCAATAAGATTTAACTCAGGCATCAGATGGATATAATCTTTGAGCGTTTCTATTGCATGAATTTCATCATCAACAATAATACATCTTTGCATAAAATAAGAGAATTAGATAATCCAAATATATTTATTTATTAATATAGTTAACACTTTAACCGCATAAAATCTTTTAACAGATTGTAGCAGCTGATCTAATTTGATGTAAGTTATGGATTACAACTGTTTAATTAGTTAATTTTTAGTATTTTGATTATATTTCTGATTGCTCATGTAAATAATTACTGCTTTAATAGACAAGAAAGAAATAACAATTTTTCTGAATCTCTTTCATGTGCAAACACCTTTAGGTATAGAAAATGAGCCTTTTAATGGAAAATCTTTAGCAGGATATAAGCATAAAATTAACTTTATTCAATTATATGTAATGCTGGTACCTTAATGCAAATAATTGACTAATAATTTAATATCTAAAAAAAAACGCAATGGAAAAAATCAGATCATTCTGTTCCAAGTGGTACATTCTCTGTACCCTGATCTTAATTACACTGTTTTACAGTTGTAAGAAATCCGATGCCCCGCAAGTGGCAGATTTAAAGGGAGAAGAAATCTTCCGTGGCATCTACTTTGGAGAGGGGAAAGTAGCCACATCCTTAAAAGAGTATGTGCCAAACTTCTCTGAATGGCTTGAGGATAGTGATAAAAAGCTACTTTTCGATGCTGAAACTGGCTTTATTAACAAAATAAACCAAAAGCATCCTGGATTTTTCAATCATTTTGAAACTGAAATCAAAAGTGGTGATGTTGGCCGGGTTAAGGTTGCATTAATAGGCGCTACAAAAGCTTTGCGCGAGGCTGCAGAATCAAACAACGATATTGCCGATATTAAGGTGAATAAAGATGAGCAGGCAAAGTTGTTAAAGCAAATGGATGCTGATAATGTTAAAGGAATGAAGAAAGAGCAGCTAACTGCCCTATTGAAAACCGAGAAATATAAAGAGATGCTAGCAAAAGCATTCGGGTCAAAGAGCAGTTCAAAATCTTCAACTAATTTAAGTGCTCAAGAAGCAGATCTTGAAGAAGCAGCCTCAAAAGATGTTAACAGAAATCTTCACCGTGGGGTAGAAACCTATGTTTATGTAGAAGTTGTTCTTGTTCTTGTTGTTGCTGTTGCCGCTGTATTTGCTGCAATTCTTGGCGAAACAGAACCTGTAGACACTCTTGATCCTGAAGGTCCGCCAGCTGACGATGCGCCAGTTCCGGTAGCTTCGTTAAAAACCACTCAGTTCCTTTCTACAGTAACCAAGTCTTTCGCACATTAATTTTAATAACAAGAAATCTAAGTTAATGGGCCCGGTTTCGGGCCCAACTTTACTATGCCAAAAAATATAAAAGTATTTGTCCTTTTCTTAGCCGCTGTTTGGATTGGACTATTTATCTCATTGATATCGGTTTCGCTAAACTATAATGCGATGTCAACCTACTTTTCTGTTCAGAGCAGATCTATTAAGCTGCTGATGCCGGAAGGATGGGGTTTTTTTACCAAAAACCCTCAGGAGCCACGGATTTATTATCTGATTAATAAAGAAAACAAGTGGGTGATGGATCCTAACACTAGGCGGGCAAACCTGCATAACTTTTGGGGGCTTAAAAAGCGTCCGGCACATTACGGCGTTCTCTATTACACCCAAGTGCTTAAAAGAATCCCCATGGCTACATGGTTAAAGCTAACTGACCGTAGTTTTAGTAAACTTAATTTAAGTGGTCCTTGTATCATTCCCTTTAATATCAAAGTCGCTAAAACCTATCAGGAGGAACTTCCAAACCAATTGGTTATTGTGAAACGCAGAATATTGCCATGGGCTTTCCGCGATTTTCGGGATCAGACTGGAGATTCTGTTATGGTTGCCAAAGTAAATTTAATCTATGAATAACTTTCTCTTTATTTCCTACCCGCTAAAAAATCCCTGGACCAACGTTTACGGAGTAGCAAGATCGCTTCTTGCATTGGGTACATTGCTTACCCTCTTACTGAACAATAGCAGTATTTTATTTCCGGAAAAACTATCCGGTATGCAGCTTATGCAATATAGTGGATTAAACCTGTTACGGATTAATTACTTTTTTATATTACGCGATTATCAGGTTTTTGCACGGATATTAGCCATGCTGATCTTATTATTTGTTATTTCCGGATACAGGCCAAGGTTTTCAGGGATCCTTCATTTTTGGATATCCTCAAGTTTTGCTACTTATTGTATCTGTATCGAAGGGGGGGATCAGATTACGGCAATTCTCACTTTATTGTTACTGCCAATATGCTTTACAGATCACCGGCAATGGCATTGGGATGTGGCACAAAAAACCGAAGGGAAATCTAATGATTACCTGAGGATTGTGGCGTTATCTACATTTCTTTTCATCAGGGTGCAGGTATGCCTGGTTTACCTACATGCTGCAACGGCTAAATTTAATGTTCGAGAGTGGATTGATGGAACAGCCACATGGTATTGGTTCAAAGACCCAACATTTGGTCTTAATTATTGGGTTTCGCGCGTGGCAGAACCATTGGTCCAAATTCCATTTTTTGTTGCAATGATCACCTGGGGTTCGCTTGCAATTGAACTTATGCTCTTTTTATCTCTCTTTCTGGAAAAGGAAAAACGTAAATATTTTCTCTGGACAGGTATAGGTTTTCATTTTATGATACTGGTTTTTCACGGGCTTTTTGCTTTCTTTTTTGCAATGGCCGGGGCACTTATCCTATATCTTAGGCCGGTAGATATGGAATTCAGTTTCGCTTTTTTACGGCAAATTCGCATTTTTAAGCCGGGAGACTTTTTTAATACAATACGTTTAGGCAAGAGAGAAACACACTTAACGCCAGAATTTAAACCCCAAAAAGCAGATAACAGAAGTGAAAATATGATAATGGAGTAATCAATAATCAGTTTTTATAGTGAAATGAATACCCCAATCAACTTTCGCCAAAAATATACGGTTTCTATGGATATGATGACCAGATTAATCACTTTAGTGCTGATTGCAATCACCATCTATGTTGTGTACCAGCAGATCGTAATTTTTTTAGAAAAAAAAGAGATGAATACCATTTTTGTTGGGGCAATCCTCATTTTAGTTTTATTATTATCCATTGCATTTAAGCCGCTTTCTTACATTTTGACTGTGGATAATTTAGTCATCAAGCGGATTGCAGGAGATATTCTTATTGCTAAAAATGATATAAAATCTGCAGAACTCCTTAAATCAGGTACTTTAGGTACATTGGTAAGGGGATTTGGAATTGGAGGTTACTTTGGCTATATGGGCAGTTACTATAGTTCGAAAATTGGCTGGTTAACAATGTATGCTACACGCAGGGATAATAGAATACTGATTACAATCAAAGATGATAAAAAGATAATCATTACACCTGATGAGACAACTTTAGCCGCTGCCTTAATAATATAGATTACTAATTACTCAATTCATTCCCCGGTATTCATTGGGCGTACTCCCAACCCTTTTTTTGAATAGCCGGATAAAGTGCTGCGGATATTTAAAACCAAGCTCGTAAGCGATTTCGCTAACCGTTTTACTGCTGTCGAAGATTTTATTTTTAGCTACATCAATAATTTTGGCCTGAATAAATTCCTGGGCTGATTTACCGGTTTCCTTTTTGATCAGGTCTCCAAAATAATTTGCCGAAAAATGAAGTTCCTCTGCACAATAGGCAACAGAAGGGAGACCAATTGAATAAGGTTTTTCTGACCTGAAATAACCATTAAGTAATTTTTCAAAGTTCTCCAGCACACCTTTGTTTACGGCATCACGTGTAATAAACTGACGATCGTAAAAACGGTCGCAATAATTCAGCAGCAGTTCAATATTGGAAGCAATAAGCTTTTTGCTATGCTTATCAATAGATTGCTGAAGTTCTGTGTCTATTTTGGCAAACAAATCCAATACCAGTTGCCTTTCTTTGCCTGATAGATGCAAGGCCTCGCTGGTATTATAGCTAAAGAAGTTATACTCACTTAACGTTTTTCCTAATGAAGTACCGCGGATCAGATCGGGATGAAATACCAGTCCATGACCCACAGGCTGGTAGTAATCTGTTTTATTTTCCACATCAATGGTTTGCCCCGGAGAAATGAAAACTAAAGTTCCAGCCTGATAATCGTAATTGTGTCGCCCATATTTTAAATCACCACATTTAACGTCTTTAAGGAAAACGCAATAAAGTTCAAAGTTCATTTTGGAGCCTGTGCGTTCATGAGCTTTAGAAAAGTCGAGCACGCTTATCAGTGGGTGAAACGTTTCATGATTATTAAAAGCATTGTATTCACTGATTGTATCAAAATTAAATTCCTTTTCCATAGCGTTATGTCTTTGCTTATACAAACTTAATTAATTCGATGGGCTTGCAAACCTATCTTATCTGCTAACCGTAATATTGGTAGTAAAAGCAGGAATCTGTCTACTCAGGTCTTGGATATAGAGCGGATATTTGTAATACAATCAGAGGAAATCGTCAAGATATGGAAACAATTAAATTAAATAACGGCATAGAAATGCCATTACTGGGTTTCGGGGTATTTCAGGTAACCGATCTGAAAGAATGTGAACGCAGTGTATCCGATGCAATTGATACCGGTTACCGTTTAATTGATACTGCAGCTTCTTATATGAATGAGGAAGCGGTAGGTAAGGCGATTAAAAATAGTCATATAGCACGGGAAGAACTGTTTATTACCACCAAAATTTGGATACAATCAGAAGGGTATGCCGGTACAAAAAGGGCTTTTGAAGCATCATTAAAAAAGTTGCAACTGGATTATCTCGATTTGTACCTCATCCACCAGCCTTTTGGCGACGTGTATGGCGAATGGCGGGCTATGGAAGAACTGTATAAAGAAGGCAGGGTAAGGGCAATTGGTGTCAGTAATTTTCATCCAGACCGGCTTATGGACCTGATTGTTCATCATGAGGTTGTTCCGGCGGTTAATCAGGTCGAAACGCATCCTTTTCATCAGCAACTGGAGGCGCAACGCTTTTTAAATGAAAACAAGGTGCAGATCGAATCCTGGGGACCTTTTGCGGAAGGGAAGAACAATATTTTTAAAGATGAACTGCTGCAGGCTATTGGTACACAATACAACAAATCTGTTGCTCAGGTTGTGCTTCGCTGGCTCATTCAGCGTGGTGTAGTAGCTATTCCAAAGTCGGTTCGTAAAGAACGCATGGCAGAAAACTTCGATATTTTTGATTTTAAGCTTAGCGATGAGGATATGAACTCCATAAAGAGCTTGGATACGCTTACCAGCAGCTTTTTTGATCACCGCGATCCTGCCATGGTGAAATGGCTTGGAGAAAGAAAACTGGAGCCGTAACCAGATAAGATCAGCAGATAAATCAGATAAATAAACATACCCTAAAAACAAGATTATGAAAACCTCAATTATCGGACTATTCTTCATCATCATGAGCATCACATCGGCTAAGGCACAAACGAGTACACCTACGAAAACAGAGCAGGAGATCATCAAGCTATCTAAAACCAAATGGGATTGGATGGCCGACAAAAATGTTGACTCTTTAAGCGTATTATTTGACGAAAAAGCAGTTTTCGTACATATGGGCGGAAGCTGGGGAAAAGCCAGGGAAATAGCGGTGATTAAAAGCGGTGGTATCCATTATAAAAAGGCCGATATTCATGCTGTTGCTGTGAATATTATTGGGAATACGGCTATACTGCTCAATAACATCACGCTGCTCGCGGTGGTTGGTGGCAACGAAGTAAGCAATCCGTTTATCGTAACCGAAGTTTATGTTAAACAAGGCAGTGGCTGGAAAATGGGTTCATTATCCTTTACCAAAATAAATCAGCCTGCACAATAAATAACAATTTATGAAAAGAGAACTAAGAAATTATGCCAGCGCAATACTCTTGCTCACGCTTAGTTATACATCGCTTGAGGCACAGCAAAAAGTCAGTTCAAAACCTTTAACCATTGCAGCACAAGGGGCATTTTCTGCTGGTGGTATGGTTATAAAAAGCGACGGCGTATTCGACCCGCTTAAACCCTGGAATGTACAACAGGGCGGGCAAACAAGGCATGGCGATCATGCTGATGTTTTTTATCAGATCCCGCAGAAAGCAAAACGCTACTCAATGGTTTTTCTTCATGGTTACGGCCAGACCAGGAGAAGCTGGCAAACCACTGCCGATGGCAGGGATGGATTTTCTGACCTGTTTTTAAGGAAAGGTTACGGCGTGTATCTTGTAGATCAGCCCGGACGTGGCGAAGCTGGTCAGACAACAAAACCGGGGCAGATTACCGCAACACCTGATGACCAGACCTGGTTTACCCAGTTTCGCATTGGTTTGTATCCGGCCTTTAACGAAGGAGTACAATTCCCTAAAGACAGTTTATCGCTGGACCGGTTTTTCAGGATGATGGTACCGAATACCGGCAGTGTGGATGAATCAACAATAGTGAATGCCATGTCGGCTGTTTTTGAAAAATCCGGAGATGGTATCTTATTTACACATTCTGCAGGCGGTGCCCCCGGTTGGAAAACAGCGGTTAAAAATGATCATGTAAAGGCAATTGTGGCCATCGAACCCGGAGGATTTGCTTTTCCTGAGGGCGAAGTACCCGAAGGAAACCGTGGTGGCAAGGGATTACCCCTTAACGAATTTATGAAGTTGACAAAAATCCCTATAGTGGTTTATTTCGGCGACTTTATTCCAAAAGACGAAACCAACGCTGCATCCTTAAACTTCTGGCGTAACGTACTGGCCACAGGAAGGCAATGGGCCAGGGTGGTAAATGCCCATGGTGGTGATGTTACCATTGTTCATCTGCCTGAAATTGGCATCAGGGGAAATACGCACTTCATCATGTCGGATTTGAACAGTAACGAAATAGCAGAGGTAATTACAAAATGGCTTAAAGAGAAAAAGCTGGATAAATAATAAGCGCAATAAAATGAAAAAACTGATAATAGCCCTGGCTATGATATTTGGACTAAGCCTTAACAATAACGCAACTGAAGAACGAAAAGATGGCGAAACCTTAACCCTTAGGCAACAAAAACTGGTTGCCATCTCATCGCTAACAGCAAAAGGGGATCTCGGTCAGCTTAAAACAGCGATTGAAGGAGCATTAGTATCGGGCCTCACGGTAAACGAAATTAAAGAAGCCATCGTCCAGTTGTACGCTTATTGCGGCTTTCCGCGTAGTATCCGCGGGCTCCAAACCTTTACAGGCGTGCTCGACGCTCGCAAGGCCAGGGGGATTACCGATAAACGGGGCCAGGAAGCCACGCCGGTTCATAGCAATCGCAGCAAATACGACAGGGGTAAGGCGATACTGGAAAAATTAACCGGCGCACCTGAAACAGGACCGAAAACAGGTTATGCCGCATTTGCGCCCGAAATAGAAGTATTTCTCAAGGAGCATTTATTTGCTGATATTTTTGAGCGGGATGTATTAAGCTATGCAGATCGCGAACTGGTAACGGTGGCCGTACTGACAAGTATTGGTGGGGTAGAACCCATGTTGCGGTCGCATTTAAATATCTGTCTGAACGTTGGTTTATCGCCCGGCCAGTTGCAACAGTTTGTGGGTTTGATCAATCAGTCAATTGGCAAGAAAGAAGCTGATGCAGCACACATCGTGTTAAACGAGGTGCTAAAAAGCAGGAAGTAAGATATATAGAGAAAGAAGAAATGAAAAAAATAACATCAATTATAGCATTAGCCATCACAATGGCGGGTTTAAATAGTGCCGAAGCCCAAACCGGTAAAAAAGCAGCTTCGCAAAATCCTTATACTTTGGTGTATAGGGGAGCCATAACCAGTAATGAGAAAGGAAAAGTAAACATTCATCCGGTGAAATATAAATTAAACGGGATTGATATCGCTGCAAACGTATATACACCTGCAAATTACCATGTCTCAAAAAAATATCCTGCTGTTGCGGTAGCGCACCCTAACGGCGGTATTAAAGAACAAACGGCAGGATTATACGCGCAGCGTTTGGCAGAAGCGGGTTATGTCACCATTGCTGCCGATGCTGCCTATCAGGGCGCAAGTGGCGGCGAGCCACGCCATACCGATAAACCGGCAAACCGCATAGAAGACATTCATGGCATGGCCGACTTTATTACGCAATTCGCCGGAGTTGATGCAAAACGTTTAGGGGTTTTAGGTATTTGCGGTGGTGGCGGTTATACGTTAAAAGCAGTACAATCAGATAAAAGGTTTAAAGCCGTGGCTACCTTAAGTATGTTCAACTCGGGCGAGGTAAGGCGTAATGGTTTTCAGAATACCCAGCTTGCAACCATACAGGAGCGTTTAAAACAGGCTTCAGCTGCCCGTGCACAGGAAGCTGCCGGGAGTAAAATCATTTATGCCGGTGTAGCAAGCATCACCGATGAAGAGATTGCCAAAACTTCAACCGATTTGTACCGTGAAGGATATGAATACTATTACAGAAGCCACGCACATCCAAATTCGACTTTCTTATACACCATGAGCAGCTTGTTCGACTTAATGACCTGGGATGCCACAATCAATATGGACTTAATTGAACAGCCGTTATTGATGATTGCAGGTAGTAAGGCCGATACAAAATACATGACAGATGAAGCATTCCCCAAAGCCACGAGGGCAAAAAATAAAGAATTATTCCTGATTGATGGGGCTACTCATATCCAAACCTATTGGAAACCCGAATATGTATTGCAAGCCGTAAACAAATTAGTGGATTTTTATCAAACCAACCTTTAAAATTCAGCATCATGAAATACTATTTTAGCTATACGGTAATGGTGATGGTTTTGCTTTTTGCAGCCTGCCGTAATGATCAAAAATTGGAAGCGGTACAATCTTCATCACCACATAAAGAACTTATTTTTCCGCAGGGTGATAAAAATACCAGTGATAATTTTGAAGGTGAAGTATGGGTAAAATCGCTGGCCGATGCCGATAGTTTAAATGAGAACGCCGTTGGTAATGTTACGTTTGCCCCGGGCGCCAGGAGTAAATGGCATGCCCACCCCGCCGGACAAATTCTTTTAGTTACAGATGGGGTAGGCTATTATCAGGAAAAAGGACAGCCCAAAAAAATACTACGCAAAGGGGATGTGATTAAATGCCCGCCAAATGTGCCGCACTGGCATGGTGCAAGCCAGGATACCGTGTTTGTTCAGGTGGCTATTACCGGCAGGCAAAAAGGGCCTACGGTGTGGCTGGAAGCCGTGAGTGATGATGTTTATCTTTCTAAAGGGTAAATAATATATTAGAAGGAAAACTTGAACCCGCATTCTTAGTGTATGAAACAGTGGGGTGGATGACTTGTGATTTAGGATTGAATTTTTACACGTGGCACACGTGCGCTGGCTAAGATTACCAGGCTAAATTTCTTAAATTTAAAAGCTATACTTACATTTATATATGTTTCCCTTAATAAATGCTTGTTGAATTATAAAGGCACGAATCTGGCTATTGTTTAGGCCAGGGCGCTAAGGCTTGCGCTAGCCCGGCCCTTATTTGCGTAAATGATAAATTTTGAACTTTAATGTGAAAAAGTTATTTTAGAAAACATGGCGGATCCTTCTGTTCCTGAGCACTTAAACCAAATAAATGATTAATGTACATTTCGAATGTGAAATTTTAAGGGCCAGCAGAAACAGGCTATTGCAATTAATTGAAACCAGTGGTAACGAAATATTATTTAAAATTCCAGCGGGTTTTAACAATAATATCATCTGGCAAATAGGTCATTGTATCACTTCTCAACAGCGGCATGTGTACATGCGTAGTGGATTACCGATGTATATCTCTAAAGCATTCATGGAATCCTTCGAAATCGGATCGTCTCCACGTTCCTGGGGAAATTAATCCGGATGTGAATGAGCTGAAACATTTATTGATTGATACCGTGAACAGACTTGAATCAGATCTGGAATCCGGAATATTTGTAAATTATGAGCCCTTTGAGTTACCCATCGGGTTTAAAGTGAAAAATCATATCGAGGCGCTACAAGCTGCTAACTATCACGAAGCGGAACATAGCGGCAAGATTTTAACTTATTTGAAGCTGTTGGGCAAAGCATGAAATAACCTTACTGGCGCAAGTCATCGTAAATAGAACGATAGGATGGATGACTTTTGCGATTCAGTATTTGACTCATTAAATTTTCTCGAAAAATTAAGATGTTGGTTTAACAAGGGCACTAAACTTACGTATGGATAAAAACACATTTTCATAAGCGGCACGCGTGCGCTAGTTAGGGGTTTTAATAGCGAAATCATCTGATTACTAATTATAACTAGGACAAGTTAGGAAATGGTGGTTGGAGCCTCTGTTATCTTGTTCATTTATTTTATATAATATTGTTTAATATGTGAAATAAAGTTAAAGAATATGTCTTTTCTATTATTAAATCTATAGTGCCCTTATTTACTCTTTGAATATACGATTCAATATTTTAATGCCTGTTAAAATATTTTTTAAAATAAATTTTGTTCTGTCAGGAATATTATTTAATATTGTGCTATAGTTCTTTGAAAGGTTTTTTAAAACTAAATGTAATAAATTCAAATCGTAAAGTGTAGCAATGCACAGCCTATTTAGGTCTTTTTGATGACCATAACTTTCCACCTCGTCACTTCACTTCTAAGTCTAACCGAACCGAAAAGTGTCGCGAAACCGCCTTGCCGTAATACGGTAATCCCGGAGTGAGAATGTTGACTTAATCGGATTAACCCGTTAATGAAATCATCGCTGTCTTTTTTGAAAATTAATGAAGCAGGATTCTGTAGGAGTGAATAATGAACAACGTATGTGAATTTAATTATAGCATAATTGAAAGAAGCAGGCAATATGCCTTTATAATTAAATTCTTAAAAATTATGGAAAACAATAGTTTAAAAAACATTGACAACCTAATACTGGGTATTGGGGAAATCCTTTCAAAGCACCGTTGTTCGTTTTCAGACGAAGAGCAAGTTCTTTTACGTGATTGTATTAACATGCTGGAGCAATCCAAGTCAGAGCCAGATCAATTGAAATGGCTATCGACATCTGTTAAAGTTATGGGGACGTTAGCGCGTATCTTTTCAATCTACAATCATCTTAAGGACTTATTTTAATCTGACACTCCTACTTTTTTCAAACTTTTGTTATGGACATAGGAAATACAATTAAGGAAATAAGAACAAAAAAGGGTTTAAAGCAAAATGAATTTGCCCAGAAATGTAGCCTTACTCAAGCTTACGTATCCAAAATAGAAAGCAATAGACAAGAGCCAACTTTGGGCGTATTAAAAATTATTGCTGAAGTACTGCAAACTCCACTTCCGGTTCTTTTTTTTCACTCGATGACCTTGGATGATATTGATCCTAAAAAACAAGAAGCATTTCAAATTATTCAGCCCTCAATAAAAGGGATGATAGAATCATTCTTTTAAGCCTATGCTGGATGTACCGAAATTACTTAGAATTTTAAAAATATCTCAAAAGGAGCTTGATCACCTTTTAAATAATATTGACAATTTTTATTATTTAATTAGTAATCCTAAGTTAGATAGAAAAGGTATTCAATTAATCGATAAAAACGGTAAACCTCGCACGCGTGATCTTTATCCAAGCTTAACGTTAATGAAAAGCGTCCAAAAACGTATTCATGTACAACTCTTAAAAACAATAAAACTACCTAATTATGCATTTGGCGGTGTTGCTAAAAGAGACAACATTTTAAATGCAAAAATGCATCAGGGAAACAAGTTTTTCTTCAATACAGATTTAAGAAATTTTTATCCTGGGATTAGCCACCATCAAGTGTTTGAAATGTATGTAAAGAGAAATTTCTCTCCAACAGCGGCAAGGATTCTAACCAAACTTACAACATATAAGGGAATGTTACCACAAGGAACACCTACCTCACCATATTTGGCAAACCTAGTATTTGTAAGTGCAGGGCTTGAATTGGAACAATTAACTAAAAAACATGGAATGACTCTAACTACTTTTGTTGACGATATTACAATCTCTTCAAAAACGGATTTCAAACCTTTTGTTAACGAAATATTACAAATTATTACATCGAAAGGTTTTAAAATAAGTCACAACAAGACTTTTTATCAGACTAAGCAGCCTAAAGTAACCAATGTCATTGTAAATAATAATGGTATTCAACTTCCTGATAGCTATAAAAAGAAAATCGATTCATTTGAAGATAGAGAAACACCACAGGCAAAAGGTACAATCAATTACTATAAACGGGTATATAAAATCAGTAAAATCAAAGCTTCCAAGATAAAGGAAAAGACTTTTCCCAAATCTTAAAGCATAACTAGTTTTAATAATCCCCTCGCTAGCGCACGCGTGCCGCGTGTGAATTTAATCTATCTTCTAGTCTTAGCGTCTCGCTAAGACGAATTATACTCTCAAAAAAAAGCCCATCTTTCGATGAGCTTTTAATCAGTAACCTTAGGACATAGATTCACGGATGAATTTATAGAAGATTTGCGCCCTTCAGCTAAAGTTCTTCAATAGGTTTTTAGGCTGATTGAAAATGCCAATAAAAAGGCGTCGAATGGTTTGCGAAGGAGTATCGCCAAAAGTGGGCATCAGACCTAATGCGCACTTTTCGGTCGTTCAAAATCCTGATAAAACCATTCTATTGACCAGAGTCGCGATGCCTTTTCAATATATTTTCATAATACTGTTCATACTCCGCATATACCACTGACAATTTCGTGGGCATTATTTGGACTATTGGAGCCATTATATTTGCATTTTTGCCTAGTAATAATGCTTCGCAGTATGAAACATTCAAGGCATTCTTTAAGGTATCATTCATAAGATCAATCCTCGATTCAAGGAAATCAAAACATTTAGTTATTTCCGGGATGTTGTTTTCCTCTATCAGCTTATTAGTATAACCCGCAAACACTTCCATACGCATATGTACCAGATACCTATCTTCCTCTTCAATATCTGTTTTTAGAGTGGGAAATGATTTTATCAAATCCTCGAAAAAATCTTCGTCGCTCATTGCTGATTATTAAAGAATCAAATTGGTGATTAATACGAATATCCAAGCAAAAATTTGTTCTCCTCCGGCGTTCTCATCTCGTCTTAGCGTCTCGCTAAGAAAGCTAACTAATTATAAATGGACCTGAACCAAAAAAAGCCCATCTTTCGATGAGCTTTTAATCAGTAGAGTCAATCCGCGGAAGTTCGAACTTTTATGAGCATTGCGAAGCGATAGTTGATTTTGAGAATTTGTTAAACAATAAGGTGGAAAGGCAGTATCGTAAAAAGAAATTACTATAAGTTTTACCAAGGAATTTATCATTTTGAAATCTATTCCAATAGCCTCTTCAATGAATTGTTTCGCCCATTTTTGTATTATCAAGAAACGACCGTTTTTTGATAGAAATTGAGATGAGTATTTGATAAACAGTTATAGAACTATTGTGTCTTTTCTAGCAGGCCAGCGATGAAGTAAAGTCTACAGTTGTTTCCTTTCAACCATCAAGAAAAAGGAAGAATACAAGTTATCCTATGAGAGATTTTTGGCTATATTGTAATCACCTACATTTATTGAAATGAAAAACGACAAAACATCACAAAACTACACGTTAAACAGACGTAATTTTGTTACTGGAATTATCCCGGTGATAGCTGGCGCAACAATACCATCCTGGGCTTCGGCGAAGGAGATTCAACAAACCAGAGAAGACAATGACTTTCCAGGACTTATTACGCGAGAGAAAAAGCCATTAAATATGGAGTTTCCATTTCCTACGTTAAAAAACAGGATTACTCCAAATAACCAGTTCTTCATCAGGAGTCATTTTAATATTCCCAATATTGATGCTACAAATTGGGAATTAGAGATTGGCGGCAACACCAATCATGTCATAAAGATCAATCTGAGCGAACTTAAAAAGCTTCCTGCAAAAAAGGTAATGGCTACTATAGAATGTGCCGGAAACGGACGTGCTAACCTCGCCCCAAAAGTGAAGGGTTTAGGATGGGAACAAGGTGGGATCAGCAATGCTGAATGGACAGGAGTACCTTTATCCGTATTGTTAAAGAAGGCTGGCATAAAGGTGGGTACGGTAGACATTATTTTGGAAGGGAATGATGAGGGGATGATTACAGAAGAGCCGAAATCACCAGGAAAAATCAAATTCGCCCGAAGCATTCCGTTAAATATAGCAATGCAGGATCACATCATCATCGCCTATGAAATGAATGGAAAACCATTGAGTGCTGAACATGGTTTCCCGGCAAGGGCAATTATTCCAGGATGGTATGGTATGGCATCTGTGAAATGGCTGATGAAAATTACTGCATCTGAAAAGCCGTTTGATGGCTATTGGCAGACGATTGAATATGCTTACTGGAAGCGTGTTGAAGGACTACCTACCTTGACGCCCGTAACCACTACATTGGTTAAGTCTGAAATATCAAGGCCGGTATTGTTTGAAGCGGTGCCGGCTGGAAAACCTTATCAAGTAAGGGGTGCAGGATGGTCAGGTGATAGTAACCTATCGAAAGTAGAAATAAGCACGGATAAAGGAAATTCATGGCAACCAGCAAAATTAATTGGTCCTGCTATCCCTTTCGCCTGGCAGCTATTTGAATTTGAATGGGTGGTTCCTGCTAAGACTGGAAGATATAGTTTAATGGCTAGAGCGACAGATCAAAATGGCAAAACGCAACCCATGGAGCATGATTTAGACAGAAGAACTTACATGGTTAATTTTATCTCGCCAATTGATGTAGATGTAATATAGCTCAATAAGAACAAATTTCAGGATCTTGCGGTTATCGCATAAGGCTTGTTTGGCATAAACAGTTTATCACAATTAATATTCTACATCAAACCATGATCAGATTCACGTCTATACTTCTACTATTTGCTAGTTTCTCTGCACGAGCACAACATGAACACATGCAAATGGCAACTAAAAAAAATGTCTTCCTTGGGCAAATGGCTCATATGATGATGAAGATGGATGAAATATCAGCTACCACATCTGCAGACAGAGATTTCATACAAATGATGATCCCACATCACCAGGGTGCTATTGATATGGCAGAAGAAGAGATTAAGACCGGAAAAAATAAAGAAATGATTCAGCTAGCTAAAAGTATCAAAGCTGAGCAACAAACCCAGATTCAGCAAATGCGACTCCTGCTCAGCCATCCTGAAGGATTTATCGCTACAGGCAACCAACATCAAAACGCCAACCAGAAGATGATGAAAGTGATGATGGAACAAATGCCTGAAGAAAAACAATTGTCTGATACTGATCTGTCCTTTGCAAGGATAATGCTTCCTCACCATCAGGCTGCCATCGACATGGCTAAAGTTGAGTTGCGGTATGGAAAAAATAAAAATGTAAAAAGACTGGCCGAGAATATTATCTCAGATGAACAGATAGAAATCCAACAAATGAAGACATTTACAAACTCCCATTAACATATGAAAAAGATATCCTTGTTTACGCTATTAATATTCAGTTTTGCCCTACAATCAAAAGCACAATCAATCTATGCCCAAGACAGGGTTTATACAGGCAATCAGATATCTAATACGGTTTCTGTCTTAGATCCCTCAACACAAACGCTATTAGGAAATATTGTTCTTGGTAAACCCCAACCTGATATCTTAAGTCCTCTATATAAGGGACAGGCCCTGGTTCATGGCCTGGGTTATTCCCCTAAAAGGCAATTACTAGCAGCGGTTTCCATTGGATCAAATTCAGTAACCTTTATTTCAACAGCAAAAAATAAAGTTTTAAAAACTGTTTATATCGGACGTTCACCGCATGAGGCAACCTTTAACCCTTCAGGATCACAGGCATGGATATCGGTAAGAGGAGAATCGTATATCAGCGTAATTGATGCAAATAAACTGATTGAAATCAAGCAAATTCCAGTAGCCGACGGCCCGGGAATGGTTGCTTTTACTCCAGATGGAAAATGGGCTTATATTTGTTCCAGCTTTACTGCAGAAGTGGATGTAGTGAATGCAACTTCTTATGCTATTGTAAAGCGTATTCCAGTAGTTAGTCCATTTTCTCCAAATATATTCTGTAGTCCTGATGGGAAATGGATTGCATTGACACATAAGGATGTAGGGAAGATCACTGTCATCAGCACGGAGACAAATACGATACATACAGTACTAAATACAGGTCCAATTACCAACCATGTCACTTTTACTTTAGTTAATGATTCACCTGTGATGCTGGCAACCATTGGCGGAGAAAACAGCTTAAAAGTATTTAGTGTTTCACAAGATTTCAAGCTTACTGATAGCGTTGCGACAGGATCATTGCCACATGGCGTCTGGACTTCGGCAGATGGTAAATTTGCATATGTCGGATTAGAAAATGATGACCAGGTACAAGTGGTTGATCTGGTAAAAATGGCCGTTGTAAAAACCATTGCTATTGGACAATGTCCGCAAGCATTGTTGTACGCCGCTAATGCCAGCCCTGCAAATGCCTCAAAAGAAAATTTAACCCCGCTTAATCTTGCAGACAAAAGTCAGGTGATTAAATTGATGAATAAGGATAATTCAATGTCATCAGGCATGCTAAACGTAAGAAGCGTAGGCTTGACTGATCTTGTCCAACAGGACTTTAAAAAACTCGAGCCAAATACTTCGTATACTTTAGCGTTAACCAACTCCTCAAATGATACGTTTAACGCAGATTATGTCATCAATTCTTTTAAGACCGATGAAAAAGGAGCTTTTAGCGGTCAATCCTCGGGGATAATTAAGAGTGTAGGAACAGGTGGCGCCGATTATAAACATGTGGTTCTTATTGATGATCTTTCAAAAAAGCTGGTGATGATCAGTAACTAATGTATTTTAAACCAAAGATATAACTGCCCATAATGCAGCACTTGAAATTACTATCCATAAAATTACGCCTTGTAACAGTGGCATTATCCCCACTGCTTTCAAGATAGTAAATGAGAGTCCGCTTCCTATCAGGAACAAGGTTAAAGTTAAGCCTGCTTTTGCTAATGCTACAAAGTAGGGCGCAAAAGGCTTAATAAAAGGTAAGTAGGTGTTGGCGATCATTGCCAGGATAAATAGCCCTATAAAATAGGGTATACTAACTTTGCTATTGTTGCTTTTGAACAGGAAAGATGTACCAAACGCTACGGGAACAATCCATAGTGCTCTGGCTAACTTAACAGTTGTGGCTATCTGTAGTGCTTGTTCACCATATTTACTGGCTGCCCCAACAACAGAACTGGTATCGTGAATAGCAATGGCACACCACATACCAAATTGTGACTGTGACAAGTTAAGCGCATGTCCGATAGCGGGGAAAAGAAATAAGGCCACCGAGTTGAGTATAAAAACAGTACCCATTGCAACGGAGATCTGTTTTTCTTCTGCGTTCATTACAGGCGACAATGCAGCAATAGCACTTCCACCACAGATCGCCGTTCCAGCTGATATCAAAAAAGATGTTTTACGTTCTATTTTAAATACTTTTCCCAGGATAAAACCAATGATAAGCACTCCGAAAATAGAAACTACGGTAAACAGTACGCCTTCTTTTCCTGCTTTCATTGCACTGAATACATTCATTCCAAATCCTAGCCCGACAACAGAAATTTTTAGCAGCAGGTTTGTGGCCTTGTGATTTAAATGCAGATAGGGATGTTCCATTAGTTGCGCCAATACTAATCCTAGCAATAAGGCTAAAGGAGGCGACATAAATGGAAAGAGGCACAGCAAAACTGCCAGGATGAAGATAATTTTACGGGTGTTTAAATTTAAGTTTAGCAGGTTACCCGCCTTTATTTTAGAAGAATTTGAATTGTCTTTGATTTGTGTCATAATTTTGATTGTCTTTATTTTCTAATTCAAAGATCCATAACTAATAAACCCCGATCAAATCATTAAAACTTATCTTCCATAACTTCATGTTATAGAAGATAAGTTTTTAGACATTATTTATTCCCAACCCCATTTTTTGAAAATGAGATGTCCTTTATCGGATTGCATAAACTTGATAAAATCCTCAGTTTCCGACTTATGCGTACCAGTGCTACCCCTCACTACAGGTGTACCTCTATAGACTGTTTGTGTAACAGGAATCCTAACCATTGAGGTGAGGTCTGGTAAACGGTTATGCCAGGAGCCAAATGTTATCCAGGCATCATATTGAGGATCATTTTTCCATGCAGCAATACCCAATGCCGAATTTGCAAATGTACCTGCTATACGCTGCTGTATGTTTGCAATCAGATCTTGTCGACCTGCCAAATCTTCCCAAAGCCCCATTTGCCCAGCCCCATTCACATCAAGAATTTTCACACCTGGTTTACAGAGATCGCCCAGATTTTTGATGTTTTTAGGATTGCCGGGCCGTACCAGGATCGCTGCCGCACGTTTATATAACTCTGTCCGAGAGTTCGCCACTATCATGTTTGGGTGGTCAGACATGAATTTTGAAAGCATGTATTCTGCTCCTCCAAAGAACAGATCTGCATGTTTCATTGCATCCGGCATCCATTCATTATCTGGCCCGGCAGTGACTTTAATTACGATATCATGCTGCTTTCCAAAAACCTTCGCACATTCATTGATCGGTCCGAGCGGCCCACCGGGACCATAGACATATAAAGTATCGTTTGGGATTTGTGCATTCCCAATGGTCACTACAGCAACGACTGACAATATGGTTAAAAATATATTTTTCATTGTGTTTATGTTTAAGGTAAATCAAAACCAAACTTTTTGTAGATGGCAGCAGCCTGCGGACTGATCAAAAAATCCATAAAATCTTTTGCAGCGGCCGGATGTGGCGCATCTTTTAACTGTCCCGCTATATATTGCGCATGGATATTCTCTTTTTCAGGAATTTCAATGAGCTCAACAGGATGGCCAATCATTTTCTGATAGTAGGCCTCAGTATACCATACTGGAGCGGCGTCACTTTCGTTGTATAGGATCCTCATTGGTGATTGGCGATGATGGATCATGGTAAGATAAGTAGTCTTATCTTTAACTTTATCTTCCATGATGGTAGATTTTAATGTTTCCCCTCCAGCTTTCACATAGGCTTCTTCAATACGTTTACCGATCCCTTCATTCTCTGGATTGGGCATACTGATCCTCAGCTCTTTATTTGCTAAATCTTTGAGTGACTTCAATGCCTTCGGATTTCCCTTTTGGACCATGATTGCCAACCTGTTTCTAGCATATAAAGTCGTTTTGCTAAACCATTCAGGGGTCATGTCTATCCGGTTCTTACCAGCTGTATAAACATCCGGCTTTAAGGTAATTCTCATGTTGCCCACCACAATGCTACCGGTTTTTATTTGTTGGGCTAAAATGCCTGGGGGAAGCGTTTCGGCAAATACCCGCTGATAATGTGGATATGACTTTTTAAAGGCTGCAATTAATTCGTCAATGCACATAAACTGGTTACCGGCAAAGAAAACCACCAGTTGGGGATCATTAATGTCTCCAAAAAGATCAGGCACATTGTCTACTCCAGGTACTGTGAACTGAACTTTACTTTCAGGTGGAGTATTCCAGGGCGGATCAAAGCGATGATCCTGGGCCTTAACATTTCCACAAAGCAATAAAAATGCAACTGTGGCTAAAAAGGTGTGATTTATATATTTCATGATTTTCTAATTATTTGGTTTAAGGATGTACAACTGCCCATCCCTGATATTGACGGATGATGATTTCACCATTGCCGCTGGGTACATAACTGATAAAATCAAATAAGGTATTTTTTTCGATTTTCCTTTCTCTGACGGTATTTTCACATTGTGCAAGAATTACTCCTCTGGATTGCAGTTCTAACAATGTTTTTTCAAAAGATCCGTTCTTCTGGTAAACAGCTACGCCATCTCCAAAGGCAATAAGTTCTGCATTGATTTTCCCTTTTAACCTGGGATCGTCGAGTGCATTTTTTAGGTTTCGAAGTGTTCCTGCAATCTTTTTCTCATCACCGTTATTGATTACATACAGTGCCTTATAATTTTTCAGGGTGGCTTTTGCCCCTGTAAAATTAGCAGGTGTAGCTTGGGCAAAAGTGGCCGAGGTTGCTGCGATCAGCAAAAATAATGTACAGATTAAGGTTATTTTTTTCATGATTTTAGATTTTGATGATTTATTTAGTTGTTAGTTTTACTTGTTTTTCGGAGGTTACAATTGGTGCAAATGGACCATACTTATGTTGATTTTCAGAAAATTTGTCGGCATATGGTCCGTATGGCGCATCAAAAGGTTTTTTTAACAAATCAGGGTAATCTTTTCCCTGATCTTTATGTGGTCTTGGCTGTGAGTTCACAAAAGCAGCGAGATCCCAGGCCTCCTCATCACTTAACCGCGCATCTCCATATCTGGCACCATATGGCATATTGTTCTTTACGAACCCCGCAAAGTTACTGAGTCTATACATCCCTGCGCCATCATTGTAGCTGTGTTTGCCCCATAATGGCGGATAAACATAAGTTAGTTTGTCTTCATCGAGTATTCCCTCACCATTTGCACCATGACAACTTTGACATTTACTGGTATATAAAATCGCTCCATGTTTGACATTCGCTGCCCTATCCAGGAATTTTAATTTTTCGGTTCCCGTTCCAAACACTTTCTCCCCTTTTTTTACACCTGTTCCAAGCCATTTCATATAAGCCAGCATTGCCTGTATCTCTTTACTAGATTCGTCTGGTACTTTGCCTGCAAGACTTCGATTGAAGCACTCTGCAATACGTGCCGATGCAGGTTCAACCTTTCCTGATCTGCCACTCATTTTAGGAAAACTGGAAATAAAACCAGCATAATTATTTCCGAACAGTTTGGTTCCACCCTCGAGGTGACAATTCTGACAATTCATACCATTTGTAATACGGGCTATGGATCCATTTGGCCCAAAATATTTGCTCGTATGTGCTATTAATTCTTTGCCATACCTGATCATCTGGCCGTACTTGGTGTCCGCCGGAATCGTATTTTCATCAGGCGCTTTCCAGGCATCAGCAGGTACAACCTGGCTTTTGACGTTAACAGCAGCTATACCGGTTTCCACATCCTGTTTGGTTTTTGCTGTCACTACATCTGGCTGCCCATTAAAAAATAAAGTGCAGATGAAAATGGTTCCACAAGCAACAAATAGAAACGCAATGATAGCCGTTGTCCTGGCTGTATATATAAGTGCTTGTCTGATTTCTTTTTCTGTTGATTCCTTATTCATAACCAATATTTTTCTGTTACAAATGTGCATTTATTCTACTCATCAGAAAAAGCATAAAAAGTTATTGATGATAACGTAAGGTTATGATGTCAGTACCCGTTGAAACAAATTGTTTGTATCTTAGGTTATCTACTAAAACCGTGTATGATAGATTTCCGTTTGCAAGTATTTTATGCTGTCGCTAAAAGGCTGAATTTTACAAAGGCCTCGGCAGAGTTATTTATCAGTCAGCCTGCTGTAACCAAACACATTAAAGAATTAGAGCAGGAGTTCAAAATGTCATTATTTGAACGCAGTGGAAACAAAAAAATCAGCCTCACCCCAGCCGGCGAATTATTGTTGCATTACGCAGAACAGATTTTTGGAACTTACCGGGAACTGGAATATGATATGAATCTACTTACTAAACAGCATAAAGGAATATTGAGGATTGGTGCCAGCAGTACTGTGGCACAATATATCATTCCACCTGTATTGGCACAGTTTCACAATAAGTTTAAGGATATACAAATTCAACTGGTTACCGGAAACACAGAAGATGTAGAGCAGCGTTTGATTGCTAAGGAAATAGATTTTGGAATCATTGAAGGCATCTCCCGGAACCCACAGATTAAATACGAACAATATCTAAAAGACGAGCTGGTGCTGGTGTGTTCTGGTCACAATTATGCCATGAAAAAGGAAATGATCAAACCGAATGAGTTGAAGGATTATGATTTATTACTTCGTGAACCTGGTTCTGGTACACTAGATGTTATTGCATATGCTTTAAAAGCACACCAGATAAAGGTGGGGGACTTAAATATAGAAATGCAGTTAGGTAGTACCGAAAGCATTAAATCCTATTTGATTCACAGCAAATGCCTGGCTTTTTTATCTATCCACTCCATATTGAAAGAGCTCAAGAATAATGAATGCCGCATCATAGATATCAAGGATATGGTTATCGAAAGGCCGTTTCATTTCATTCAGCTTCATGGTCAGCAGGACGCTCTGGCGGAACTATTTATGCGCTTCGCTAAAAGCTACAACTATAATGTATAGTGTTACCGAAATTTCGAGGCAATATCAGCCAGCTAAAGTGCTGCTGCTCTTTGTTTCTGAAGCTCCTGGAGGTGACGATAAACATTTTTACCTGGGAAATACTAATCTGTTTCGAACAATTTATCTTGCATTTAGTGAGGTATTTGGCGATTTTAAATCTGTAGAAGATTTTTTGCAGTTCTTTAAAGGCACGGGATGCTTTTTGGAACATCTAACTTGTACACCTATTGATAAATCGTCAGTTAAAATCAGAAAAAACCAGAGGCAGGGGGGAATAGAGCAATTAGCTCATAAAATCAGAACATATCAACCCCGATTAATCATGATCCTAATGAAAAGCATTGAACAAGAGGTTAAAGAATCTATTGACCTATCAGGCTTATCGTTTATCGAAGAAATTGCAGTTACCTGCTATCCTGCCGGCACTGAATCAAACAGGCTTACTTGCATCCGGGATACCAGGGTTATCATCTCCAAACTGGCATCGATATTGACATAACATGCAAATATATTGCTGTAATATACCGATACAGAACAAGATGAAAATTCAAGATCAGGAAAACACCAAACAGCATGCAGGAGACCATTTGGCTAATGAAAGAACATTTTTGGCCTGGATCAGAACCAGTATTGGTATCATGGGATTTGGCTTCGTGGTGATGAAATTCTCGCTATTTATCAAGCAGATCAGTGCCGCACTGGGGAGTAAAGTGCCCCTGCACCAAACCGGAGATTCCCGCATTATCGGGATTTTTCTAGTTGCCCTGGGAGCAATTACTATCATTTGTTCTTACTTAAGATATAATTCAACGAAAGAACAATTGAATCAGGGGGTGTATTACCATTCAACACTTTTTGTTAAAGTTTTAACCGCTTTAGTTTTCATAGCTAGTATACTTTTACTGCTCTACCTTATTAAAACAACATAGGCAGTTAAATCATCTGTACTTGATGCTTTAGAAAAGAGAGGAAGGAAAGCGGTCGATATAGCGTTGCTTTTTGATATAAATTGCTGATTGCATTGGTCAAGGATCTTATAAAAATTTCACCTCTTTATGATAATCCACAGGAACAGGATAAGTCAATATTTTATGTTCCCGTAAATATTTTGGGTACCGCAATACGCTGTGAAGAATATATACCTGAATGGCCACTGAAAAAATAGGCTGTAAAACAGGCTACCGCAAAAAACATGGTGTATTCACTACCAAAAAGTTCTATACCCATAATCGTACAGGCAAGGGGTGTATTCGTTGCACCAGCAAAAACAGCAATAAATCCAAGGGCAGCAAACAAACTAACTGGAGCATTTAATAAGGTCGAAAGTGCATTGCCTAATGTTGCGCCAATATAAAACAAAGGCGTTACCTCACCACCTTTAAATCCAGTTCCTAATGTTAAAGTTGTGTAAATGGTCTTCCATAACCAGCTCCAAGTATCTGCTCCACCAGGCTGAAAAGCAGAGGGAATTGTAACGGCTCCTTGGTATTCGCTATCCACGCCCAAACTTAAGTAATCCGGTTTCCCGATGGCGTAAGTCAAGCCTATAATAATCAGACCACCGATAACAGGAATAAGCCACTGGATCTTACATACTTTAGAAAAAAAGGCCTTGATCTCATGCACCATTACAGCAAACAGGTAGCTGGCCAGACCAAACAATGTGGATGCTAGAATAACCTTACTAAGCAGGAGTAGGTTTACCGGCAGGTATTCAGATAGAAAGTAGGCACTTTTCTCTATGTGATCGATGTGATAAGCGGTATGATGGATGCCCCAGGCAGAGACAGTAAGATCACCAAGCACGCTGGCAATTAATGCGGGAAGTAAAGCCTTGTACTCTATTCTTCCAATGGCCAGAACTTCCATTGCAAATATGGCACCGGTGAGCGGTGTTCCGAACACCGCCCCAAACCCGGCTGCAATTCCCGCGGTAAGGAGCATCTTGGTGTCTACCTCATTTAGCTTAAACCAGCGGCTAAACATTCCTGCGATGCTTCCTCCGATTTGTACCGCGGTTCCCTCTCTTCCAGCCGATCCGCCAAACAAATGGGTAATCACTGTAGTTATTAAGATTACTGGCGCCATCTGCCTGGGCACTCCACCACCCGGCCTATGGATTTCATCCATGATCAGGTTATTTCCTTTTTCTGAGGACCTACCAACTGACTGATAAATCAGGTGGATCACAATACCTGCTAAAGGTAGCAGAAAAATGAGACAGGTATGCTGAAAGCGAAAGTGAATGGCCCAGCCTAGCAGCCAAAGGAACAAGGCAACCATACTTCCTATTGCAATGGCAACAGGAAGTATAAGCAGCGTCCATCGAACCGCATATTTAAAAACCGAAAGGTGTTCAAATAAAAATTTATTATGTTTCATTGTAGGTTAGCGGCTGATTTATAATTTTTTATAAAAAGTATTGATTCCTGCAAATGATGCCCTATCACCAAGTTCTTCTTCTATCCGAAGCAACTGGTTAAATTTAGATACCCTTTCAGAGCGGCAGCCACTTCCTGTTTTGATGTGCCCCGCACCGGTAGCGACAACCAGATCCGCAATTGTCGTGTCTTCAGTTTCACCACTGCGGTGAGAAATAAAGCAATTGTAACCGTTTTTTTGGGCTAGTTCTACGGCCTTTAGCGTTTCGGAAACTGTACCGATCTGGTTCAATTTAATCAGTACGCTGTTTGCAATGCCCTGGTCGATTCCCTGCTGGATAATACTCGGGTTGGTGCAGAATATATCATCTCCAACCAATTCCACTTTGTCTCCCAAAAGGCTGGTCAGCTTTTTCCATCCCTCCCAATCGTTTTCGCCCAACCCGTCTTCCAACAGGATAATTGGGTACTCTTTTAACCATCCTTCCCAAAAGCCAATCATTTCATCTGTTGTGATCCGTTCTTTAGAACTTTTATAAAATTCATATTTTCCATTATTCCACATTTCGCTGGTCGCTGGGTCAAGACAAAGGGAAATATCCTTGCCTGGAGCAAAACCGGCAATATGTATCGCTTCCATGATGATTTGGACGGCTTCCTCATTAGAACTCAGATTTGGCGCAAACCCACCTTCGTCACCAACTCCGGTATAATAGCCTTTCGCTTTTAGCAGACTTCTCAGGGAATGAAAAACAGCTTCGCCCATACGGATACTTTCCTTAAACGAGGGGGCGTTATGAGGGGCAATCATAAATTCCTGAAAATCGATGTTGTTATCAGAATGCCTTCCCCCATTAATGACATTCATGCACGGTACGGGCATTACGTAACCTTCCCTTTCCACTAGCTGCCTATACAAGGGAATCCCTTTTGCAACGGCCGAAGCCCGGGCGAAGGCGATTGAGGCCGCAAGCATCGCATTTGCGCCGAGCCTTGATTTATTCTCGGTTCCATCCAGACCAATTATATGATCATCGAAGGCCTGCTGACCCTCAAAGGATAAGCCGGTGACTGATTTGCCGACTTCGACGTTAATCCCTTTTACTGCTTTTTCCACGCCTTTACCATTATAGCGCTCTGGATCACCATCTCTAAGCTCTACGGCTTCTTTTTCACCCGTACTTGCCCCGGATGGAGAAATACCCCTTGCTGTTGTTCCGTTAAGAGTGACTTCTACTTCTACTGTCGGATTGCCCCTGGAATCCAAAATTTCACGGGCATGAATTTTAGTTAATTTCATAGTTTTTTGTTTTATATTGATTTTTAGTATTTCGGTTGCTTACAAATAATTGAGTTTCTCAAAAGATCAAAACCAGTGTTCCCCCAATGATCAGCAGGGCACCAAAGAATACTTTCAGGGTAAGAGCTTCTTTCAGGAACACCATTGCAAGTATAATAGTTAGGGCAACACTCAACTTATCAACAGGGGCGACCTGGGACACTTTCCCGATCTGCAAAGCCTTGTAGTAGAATATCCAGGACAAGCCGGTGGCAAGGCCAGATAAAAAAAGAAATAGCAGGTTATGCTTTGACAGTTCCGTAATTCCTTTAAGTTCGCCTCTGGCCATTACGATCCCCCAGGCTACAATCAGTATTACCACCGTTCGTATGGCAGTAGCCAAATCAGAATTGACATTGGTTACGCCGACTTTTGCAAAGATGGCCGTAAGGGAAGCAAAGAAAGCTGATAATAGCGCGTAGATCCACCACATAGTTTTATGTTAATTTTCCGTTATTGAATAATTCCAAAGTAATGAGTACAAGAACCGTTGCTCCGGCAATGATCCGGTAAATGCCGAACCAGCGGAAAGAATGCTTTTGAAGATAGGTGATGAAAGAGCGGATGGCCATCCATACATCCCACCCGCACCTGCTTTACTTAAATGAATGATCGTAGTTAGATTCGGTTCATGGGAAGGGCGTAGACGCTTAACGGTGTTTTTAATCAGTCCTGAAGCAATCTGATCTGCACTAGCAACTAGTAGCGCAATGGTAATAAGAACCTGCCAAATTTTTTTGCAGAAATTCTGGAAGAGGCAATAAATAATGAAGGCATAAAAAGGAAGCCAAAAACGCTTATCACTGGCCCAGTACATGATCGTATCCCAGAATGCATTATGGTGCTGATTTATCCACAAGAACCATTCAGTTTCAACCGGCAGGACCATTGCTAACACTGATCTCACTTTGGCAGACAGACAAAGTAAGACAAGCGCAATTAAGATAGCTGCCAGCAATAAGAGTTGAGAATTTATTTTTAATTTTTTCACCTACAATACTTTGACCGGCAGATTTTATTACCTGCTGGAATTTCTATTGTAGGCGCCATCAGCTTTTGAAAAAAGCGGTTGAATCGGAAGGACACCATTTCCGTATTGCAAATATAATACTAATAAAATGATGTGCAAAATCTTAAAGTAGGTGTTGAGAATTTAATTTATCACTATTCCTCCTTATTTGAATACGAGAACCAGTTTCTTATTCTTCTACCGTTTAAACAAGCATCATATCACGGGATTAAAGCTTTTCTTAAACAAAATGAAACCGCCTGGAAATAACCATGTTATCTATATAGGAATTTTTTTTATAACCCTAAAAAATTAAAGTTATGGGATACCATGAATGGAAAAACTGTATTGATGCATGCTTAAAGTGTGCTTCAATTTGCAATCATTGTGCAAGTTCATGCACTCAGGAAGAAGACGTGAAAATGATGGCGCGGTGTATTGAGCTTGATATGCAATGTGCAGCCATCTGCTACTCTGCCGCTCAATTGATGAGTATGGGTAGCTCTTTTGCTCAAGACATTTGCCGTATTTGCGCAGATATTTGCCAGCAATGCGGAGATGAGTGTAGTAATCATCATACCCAGCATTGTCAGGAATGTGCAGATGCTTGTAAGGCTTGTGCGGAAGAATGCAGAAGAATGACAGGAGTAGCTGCTTAAGATGCCAATCACCGTGAGCATTAATTGATTAAGGGCAGCATTCTAGTTGCCCTTTCATTTTTATAAATAGGCAAATTTATTCCATTCATTTTATTTTCATTATTCCCTCATTATTTGATATTTACCAAGGTTTGAGGTTGTTCTTGGTATGTCCTTTCTCTAGCCTTAAAAAAATGGGTTTTTTAGGATATGATTCTCATAAACTCATTCCATTATTCAAATAAGAATTTCAGTTTTTGATGATGAGTACTTGATAATTCGAATTCTATGAAAATGAAGGCTAGATGCGAGTTGAGGAATGCATTAAATAATGCATGAACTTTCAATTCCCGCTTCATCAAATTATTTCAAAAAACAAAAAATACAAATTTCATTTCAATGGCGGTGTTAAATCAATCACGTTGTTAAACCGAGGGTATGTACCTTCTAAATTAAATGCAAGCTACATGGCATTTGCGCATAATTGTAAAAAAATTTAGACCAAACGGATTTCCCCCCGTTTATCCTATAATTGAATAATATTCAAGCTGATCGATGTTCGCAATTGAAACTAATCCACATGCTTATTTGGCTAATTAGATAGCAGTTTATGGAGTTCAACACTGATGTCTAGACAATTGGTGTTTTATAAATAGTTGCGGTATATCTTAATTTTAGGGAAAATTCTAAAAAGTTCGAACCGAAAAATTCAATTTAATCTATTGTAAGTGACTTATTTTCAAGTTCTTAATGTTTAAAAAATAAGAGGCATACTTTTTAGATGCCTCATATTGCCACTTAGTAGGGTCAACCCGCGGAAGTTCGACCCTTTTTGAGCATTGTGAAGCTGTGGTTAATTTTGATAAAGTTTTGAACAACAAGATGGAGGGACAGTATAGGAAAAAGAAATTATTCGATGACAATCGAAAGTAGGGTGAGAAATATCGTAACCTAATATTTGTTGATATTTTGTAACGGTTTTGTTGCGGTTTATCCTCTCATCTTTTTAGATTAATGCAGATTTTAGCGCCTATATATTTAGGTTGTTAAATTTGAAGGGTTTGAAAGTTAAGCAGGTACCAAATTGCTCTATAATTGGAGTCGTCTTGCTGTACCTGATTATCTCTTTGGGCAATATCTTTTTTTTATCCAACCTCTCCCTTTTAGAGTCCGCCCGGGGAATAAAATCAGCTGCGCAGTACAAAGGTAGCTTTTCTCCGCTTGGAAAGGATTCAAAAATTACCAGACAATTTAAGTGTATCCTTGATGAACGCAAGAAAACCGTGCTTCCTGTTTTGGAAGCTTTTCTTATCGGCGTCATCTTATTTTTGGGGCTTTCGCTTTTAGCCTCTAACCTAAACAGGTATTTTCTTGAGATCAGATACAGGATTGCCGGATCAGTCCCAATTTATATTTCCAACCAGGTCTTTCGGATCTGAGATTTATCTCAATTTTCTTTTATTGACAGGTCCTTCAAATGATGAAGTGACGACGGCCGGTTAATCACCGTGTTTCCTGTCCAAGACGTCCGTCAAATCTTTTTCCTTAAATTTTAATTTAAAGACATGATCCGTATTAAACAGATTTTCTGTTTGTTCCCACTTTTATATATGGGGCTGGAAAGCCATGCCCAAACCTCCCCAAAGCCCATCGGGATCGTTGATCTGATCGATCACGTGACCGCTTTTTCACCTTCACTGGCCGCTGATTCAGCAACAGTTGATATACGTGCCGCCCAGTTAAGAGAGACCGCGGCGAATGCCCTTCCAAATCTGAAGCTTAATTATCAGGCAGATCTGGGCTCAAACAATAATGTTGCAGGGCCATACATGGCCTTTGGTATTGTTCCTTCCAATTCCAGAGGTGTTAGGACTGAAAGCACTACCAAGGCTACACTTACTAATCTTGGTATTGTCTCCCTTGATTGGGAGGTCTATAATTTTGGTGCCTATAAAGCTCAGAATGCAGTCGCCAAATCAGAACTTGTCGTTGAACGATCCAAGTTTGCCCAGCGCCGATACCAGACAAGGGCCATCGCTATTGATGATTACCTGAGTCTACTAAAGCTTCAGGACATGCTATCCATTCAAGCAAGCAATATCAGTCGCAATGAGCAGATCAACCGTTCGATTTTATCCCTTGCCAGAAGCGGTGTGCGTCCGGGTGTGGATACCAGTATCGCAGGGGCCGAACTCTCCAAATCAAGATTGAACTATATTGAAATGGACAATACCTACAGACAGGTTCAGCTCGACATTGCAGCAATCAGCGGGCTAAATCCGGAAAGTATTGTCGCTGACAGTACGATCCTGGATCGGCTAAAATCGCTTGAGGTAAACCTATCGGTAAAGTTGACCGACAGTTCAAGCCATCCGCTGCTTGATTTCTACAAAAGCAATTATCTAAGCAGCGTTGAGAAGGAAAACCTGGTCAAAAAAGCCTATAATCCAAAGGTAAGCCTGCAAGCTGCTGCCTGGTCAAGGGGATCAAGCATTGATGCCAATGATAATTTCAACAGTCTCTCGAATGGCTTGGAATGGCAACGGGAAAATTACCTCGTGGGCGTAGGGATCAGTTATAACTTATTTGATCTGCGCAGGCGTCAGTTGAAGCTTAGGACCCAAAAGGCCAGTAGCAATTTTTACTTAAAGGAACTACAGCAGGAGCGGCTAATGTTATCAAATGCCGCCCTTCAGGCAGGCCTTGAGATCAGTACCGCGCATAAAAGACTCGATGAAATACCAAACCAGCTAAAGGCAGCGGCCGCAGGGTATCGCCAGAAGCTCTCGCTTTATAAGAACGGGCTGACCGACATCATTGAGCTCAATGCAGCCCTGACCATCCTTTACCGTGCAGAAACCGATTTTGTCAACGCAAAATATCTGTACATCCGGGCGCTTTTTCAAAAGGCTATCGCCACCAACCAAGTAGATTCACTGTTAAACACATTAAAATAATAAAGATATGTCAATGGTTACCTCGGCCCTGAAAAAGCCGATTACAACAGTGGTGATCACCGCGAGTTTACTGCTCTTTGCAGTTCTCAGTGCGCTGAAGATCCCAATAGATATTTTCCCCCAGCTTAATTCGCCGACAATATATGTTATTGAATCCTACGGAGGTATGTCTCCACAACAGATGGAGGGCTTCTTCTCCACTCGTCTACAGGATCAGTTTCTTTATGTTAATGGCGTTAAGAATATTACCGCCAAAAACATTCAGGGTTTGACGATGCTAAAGCTGAGTTTTTATGAAAGCACCAATATGGCAGAGGCTTCTGCCCAGGTTGCCTTGCAGGTTAACCGGGCCATGAAGTTCTTCCCTCCAGGCGCTTTGCCTCCGCAGGTGGTCCGCTTTGATGCCTCTTCACTGCCAGTAGGCCAGCTTGTACTCTCGGCCAAATCCCGCAGTCTGAAAGAAATCTATGATATGGCGGCAACGCGTATCAGGCCCATGTTTTCCTCTGTCGCAGGGCTTTCAGCGCCACCGCCATTCGGTGCCAATTCCCGCTCGATTACCATTAGTGTAGATCCGAGCAAATTAAGGAGTTATAATCTGACTCCGGACGAGGTGGTAGGGGCTTTATCCAAGTTCAATGTCATGTCTCCTTCGGGAAATCTAAGGTTGGACAATACCATGATGGTGACCTCTATGAACTCCCTGGTTAAAACGGTCGATGAATTCAACAACATTCCAATAGCTACAAAAAACGGCGTTTCAATATTGGTAAGGGATGTGGCAAGGGTTGCCGATGCAGCGGATGTTACCGTGGATTATGCATTGATCAACGGGAAACGGTCTGTGTATATTCCTGTGGTCAAAACAGCAGACGCCTCGACTTGGTCAGTGGTAAAGTCCTTAAAGGCCAAAATCCCCGAAATGCAGAGCCTCTTGCCGGACGATGTCCACATCTCTTATGAATTTGACCAGTCTGTTGCCGTTATCAACTCGGTAAAAAGCCTGATCACTGAAGGTGGTCTTGGTGCACTATTAACGGGCCTAATGGTGTTGCTATTCCTGCGTGATCTGCGAAGCAGTCTTATCGTGGTGATCACCATTCCGGTATCGATTTTAATTGGGGTGCTTTTACTAGGCATGTTCGGTCAGACCATAAATATCATGACCTTGAGCGGTCTGGCACTTGCAATAGGGATCCTGGTCGATCAGGCAACGGTGACGATCGAAAATATCCATCAGCACCTGGAAATGGGCAAGCCCAAACGCGAAGCCATTTACGATGCCTGTGAAGAAATCGCATTCCCGCTGCTGCTCATCCTGCTGTGTATTCTGGCAGTATTTGCACCATCTTTTATGATGAACGGTATACCAAAGGCGATGTTTTTGCCACTATCCCTTTCGATTGGCTTCACCATGGTTGTCTCTTTCATCGTGGCCCAGACCTTAGTTCCCATTCTATCCAACTGGATGATAAACGAAGAACGTTACCAGCACTATGACCATGGTAAGATCCATGCTCATGCAGGAGAGGCCCTGGACGAGAGGCAAGGAGAGCAGGTAGAAAAGCATCTGCAAAATGAAAAGGATGAACCGGAAAAAAATGATTTCTTTGAAAGGGTGAAGGTGCGGTTTATGGCAATCATCCAGCGGTGGATGCCGATGAAAAAAGGTATTGTCGGGATTTATTTAGTTCTGGTGATTTCTCTTGCAGGACTGGGATTTGTTTTTATTGGAAAGGATATGATGCCAAAGCTCAATAACGGACAGTTCCAGATCCGCATCAAAGCGCCGGACGGTACCAGATTAGAGCGCACCGAGGAGAAATTTAAGCAGGTACTTTCCATTATCAATCAGACAGTAGATAACCATATCGCAGTTAGTTCGGGATACGTTGGGCTTATTCCGAGTAGTTACGGAACAAGTAACTTATATATCTTCAATACCGGTACCCATGAGGCTGTGCTTCAGGTGAACCTTGATGAAGATTATAAGGTAAATATGGATGAGCTGAAAGATGCGCTGAGAAAGAACATCGCTTATAAACTTCCTGACCTACGTATCACCTTTGAGCCGATTGACATGACCGAAAAGATTATGAGCCAAGGCGCTGCAACTCCTATTGAGATCAGAGTAGCAGGAAAAGATATGGACCAGATCGAGTCTTACGCTAATAAGGTGCTCTCTAAACTTAAAAAAATAGATTACCTCCGTGATATCCAGATTGCTCAACCCCTGCACATTCCCGTGGTTTCTATTACCCTTGATAGATTAAAGGCGGCGCAGTTTGGGCTGAACGTGGTTGATATCGCAAGGTCAGTTACTGCAAGTACCTCATCCAGCCGATTTACTGAGAAGAACCAATGGCTCGATGAAAAAACCGCCTATACCTACCAGGTACAGGTACAGGTTCCAGAGTATGTCATGAATACAATGGATGAGCTCAAAGAAATTCCTTTGGTTAAAGGGCAGAGCAGTCCGGTACTGGGCGACATCGCTACTTTCAATACCAGTTACCTTCCAGGAGAATATGACCGCTCCGGGCCAAGACGCTTTCTGACCGTGAGCGCAAACATTTATAAAAAGGATCTTGGAACGGCAACTGCTGATGTAGAAAAGGCACTAAAGTCCGTAGGCACGCCTCCTAAGGGACTAACTGCTGAAGTGAAAGGTATGTCGAGCCTGTTGACTGAAACACTATCTTCTCTTCAGGGCGGACTTGCTTTTGCGATATTGGTGATCTTCCTGCTGCTTGCGGCCAATTACCAGTCTTTCAAGCTTTCGCTGACGGTTCTTTCGACCGTTCCTGCTGTAATCCTTGGGTCGCTTACCGCATTATTGCTTACAGGCTCGACCCTCAATCTACAGAGCTACATGGGGATGATCATGTCCACCGGGGTGTCAGTGGCCAATGCGATACTTATCGTGACCAACGCCGAAAAACTCAGGCTGGATTACAAGGATTCTACCCGGGCGGCAGTGGTGAGTGCCGGGATTCGTTTAAGGCCGATCCTGATGACCAGTTTTGCGATGATAGCCGGGATGATCCCGATGGCCTCTGGGTTGGGCGAATCCGGTGAACAGACCGCGCCGCTCGGCAGGGCTGTTATTGGCGGGCTATTCTTTTCAACCCTTGCCGCGCTCTTCATCCTTCCGCAGGTTTTCGCCTGGGTACAGAAAAAAAGCAGCTTAAAAGAACCAAACCTAATGCCTAGAAAAACAAGAATTTAAAAGATAAACAACATGAAAACCAGATTCATTCCCATCATAATAATTATAAGTACTCTGGCCGCGTGTGGCGGAAACCAGAAGCCCGTGAACATCAGTCCCGAAAAAAACGGCAAGGAAGCCAAATATGAAACCACAAAGGTCGAAGAAGAGGCCCTTTCCAGTTTTACCCGCATTCCCGGGGTGCTCAAGCCTTTCAACCAGGTAAACATTTTTCCCAAGGCCAATGGTTTTGTGAAAGCAATACTGGTCGATTTGGGTTCTAAGGTGACCAAAGGCCAGCTGCTGATGACCCTGGAAGCACCGGAACTCGAATCACAATTGCAATCGGCAAATTCCCGTTACCTGCAGGCACGGGAGACCGCATCGGCGAGCAGTGAGAAATACAGACGTCTGAAAGAAGCAGCAAAAGAGGAAGGTTCGGTATCTCCGCTAGAACTTGATAATGCGCTTTCCAGGATGAAAGGAGATAAGGCCATAGCGGAGGCTGAGCGGTCAAATGTATCCTCCGTACGTACCATGCAGGACTACTTGAAAGTATATGCGCCTTTTGACGGGGTGATCGTTGACAGGAATGTATCACCGGGAGCACTGGTGTCGGCGGGCAAATCTTCGGACCTACCCATGCTGGTATTGCAGGACCTGACCCACATGAGGCTTGAAGTTTCTATACCTGAGGATTATGTAGACAAAGTGGACCTAAGCCAGATGGTCAAGTTCCGCTTCAATGCGCTGCCGGGGGAACAGCGCCAGGCCAAGATCAGCCGGTCTGCAAATTCACTGGGCAACATGCGCCAGGAAATCGTCGAGGTTGACGTGGCCAATAAAGATAACAGGTTGAAGGCCGGCATGTATGCCGAGGTTGAAATCCCGCTTAAATCCGGTGCGACTTCGCTTCTTGTGCCTAATTCTGCTATCGTGCGTTCTACAGAACGGAAGTACGTAGTGGAAATTGCAAATGGTAAAGCCAAGCTCGTTGACATTAAGGAAGGGATGAAGGGAACAGAGATGACCGAGATTTTTGGTTCCATCAAAGCCGGGACAGAGATTATTTCGCCCGCGAACGATGAGATCAAAAGCGGTCAGACGCTATAAAACATTGCCGGGCGGATATTAGCCGCCCGGCAAATCTTTTTATTAGTCAGATAAGAAAAAAGGAAAATATGAAAGATTTAGAATTTAACCATGAGTTTGAAATCGGGGGAAAACACATTTGCATAGATGTCCCAAAGAAAAGATGCAACCAGGTCTACATCGAGGGAGAGCTGGTTGGGACGGTTTGGGAATGTAAAAAACAAGGGGTAATATCCTTTGTATCAAGAGATTTTAAGCTTGCCCCTTACCTGGAAAGCATTGCGGCCGAGTTAAACATTTTTTACAGGACCTCCCTATGAGTGCCTATGCCGGATGGACATTTCAACCTTTTCTGATCTGTTTCCTGTTATTAATGACTGTAAAGGTAAAGGCGCAAGATCAAACTGCCGTCCCCAAGATATCGGTAGGCTTTGTCATGGGCTTTCCGACCGGTAAGACGGCTAAAACTTATGTCAACGGATATGGGGCATCAACAAAGGTGGAATTCAAGGTTTCGGAGCACCTCAACCTAACCGGATCTGCGGGCTATATGACTTTCCGCTACAGGGATGAGGTAAAAAAACGTCTCGATTATTTAGGAGAGCCAACAAGCATGAATGGTGTTGTTCCAATTAAAGTCGGAGCAAAATATTACTTTGAAGGTATCTATTACGCTGCCCTTGAGCTTGGTGCAGCAAATACTCTTGGAGACCGGCTGAATACCTCTTTTGCCTACGGACCGACTTTGGGTGCCAGCATTCCAATTTCGAAGCATTATAGTGCAGATCTCGGCCTTCGTTATGAGGGTTGGAAAAGCAGCGGAGGGCAGGTTTCCTTTTTTGGACTTCGTTTGGCTCTGGCAATTTCAGGAACTAAAAAATAATAGGCAAAATATTTAACCTAAAATTTAAATTATGACAGAGAAAAATATTTCACAACCATTTGAAACTTTTGACCATAATAAATCCTCAGCAAAGGGTGGAGATAACGCATATCACCCCGCAAACCAAGATAGAGAGGTTTTATTGCGTTACCTGCTGGAGCGGTTGAACCTGGAAACCGGCCATCTCAATGAGAAGCGAAAATTGAGGAAGTAGGGGCCTTTTTAGACCTTTAAAAAAACATTCGTAGGAATGGCAAATCAGATTTATTATAACCAGGGGCAACCCACAATATGCATGACAAATGGAAAAGATGATATATCTTTTGGAAAATGATGAGGGTATAACCGAAGTATTACAGCTTCTTTTTAACAGTGAGGGGTACGGGGTTTCCGCGTTTTCTTCGGTAAGCTCGTTTATGGCAGGGCTAAGTGATCATGTTGCAGATCTTTTTCTGCTGGATGTTATGCTCCCCGATGGAAACGGCATTGAAGTCTGCAGTTACCTGAAGTCCTTAGAGAAAACCCGGAATGTTCCGATTATCATGATGAGTGCTCATGCGGACCGTTATGACATCAGAAGGGGCTGCGCTGCAGAGAATTTTATTAAAAAGCCTTTCGATATTCACGACCTGCTGCGTTTGGTAGCGAAACATATTTGACCGGTGATAAAGTACGGGTTCTCTCAAGTTTGGTATTCGTGCTCACAATCAGTGTTTCCATGTCAGAGATCCGCTAAGTCGTTCTTACAAGATATATCAACAAAAGCATGCTTGAAATGAAAATAACCACGGTAAGGACTTTGATGAGTGTAGAGGAATGGTAATAACTGCCTTGATTAATAAGTGTATGAGTTTTTTGATAGCGCATAAATGCCAGGATGATGGTCAGTGCGCCTACCCCGACAAGAAGTATTCCTATCCTCTGTGAGTTGCCGGTTTGGTGTACGACGGCTTTGGCCCCAAGAGCGAGAGTGATCTGCTTGATAAAAAGTGAAAACTTTACCACCACAAAACCAAAGCCCATAATTCCTATGCTAGTTCTTATCCAGGCAAGAAAAGTCCGTTCGTTGGCCAGATGGTCACCAGTGTTTGATTTAGGAATGGCTTGTTCTTCTTTTTCCATTATTGATAATATTGGTTGACGGATCACCGCATGCCTGATTAACAAAATTTTATCAATGCTGTTTGGGCGAGTACTGTTTTAATTATGTAGCTTTTCGATAAATTCCCTAGCATTTTTAAATGCGTTACTCCGCACAGCACATACGATGATAGACAATTTTGTCGAACCTTTTGAATTTTAGTGTTGCCGGCATAAGCCATTGATATTTAAACATGACAATAATTTTCGGCGTTTGCGGCCCCGGGTGAAATGGATCCGGCACAACTGATCCTAATCTTTGCATCGTATCCAAATACCAATTTGCACCTTTTAAAGATTCACTGCCGTTTTGGTTTTTACATTAGGGATGAACGATTACCCATCCTTCCGCCGAACGGATGATGATCTCTCCGTTGCCGCTTGGCACATAGCTGATGAAATCGAAGAGATCTGACTTATCGATTTTCCGCTCGCGAACGGTATTCTCGCACTGCGCCAGAATTACGCCCTTTGACTTTAGCAAATTAAGCTGCTCAAGGAACTTTCCATCCTTGCGATAAACCGCCACGCCATCCCCGAAGGCGATAAGCTCAACCTCCAGTTTTCCCTTCAATCTTGGATCCTCCAAAGCATTGTTGATGTTCCTGAGTGTTCCCGAAATATGTTTTTCCTCGGCACTGTTAAGTACATATAGCGCTTTATATGATTTCTTTTTTGCAACAGCACCCGTAAACGGTTTTTTTGTCTCCTGTGCAGATACATTGGTGGTGATGACCATCATGATGACAAGCTGGAGTAAGATCAGTAATTTTTTCATGTTTCTATTTTTTCTGTTTTATAGGTGCGTGCTGTTCAGCCATGTCAATAAAGGGACCATATTTATGCTGCTTTTCGCTAAAGTGATCTGCATATGGCCCGAAGGGATAATCTATTGGCTTTGTGTACAGGTTTTTATAGTCGTTTTTGGAATCCAGGTGCGGTCTGGGCTGCGCATTCACAAATGCAGCTACGTCCCAGGCTTCCGCATCCGTTAAGTTCGGATCTTTGTAGGTGGCGCCATAAGGCATGTTGTTTTTGACAAATCCTGCAAAATTTCCAAGCCTGAACATTCCTGCACCATCGTTATAGCTGTCCCTGCCCCAAAGGGGAGGGTACATATATCCTTTTCCATCAGGTGAGGCAACGCCTTTGCCCGTTTCTCCATGACAGCTGCTGCATTTGGAGGCATATACCATTTTCCCCTTCAGGGGATCTGCAGGCACATCCAGATATGGGATTTTTTTTACCGAATTATCCGCAATGGAATGTGCGGCATCCTGTTTTTTTCCAACCCATTTTAAATAGGCCAACATGGCGACCATTTCCCTGGAATTTCTTCCCGGAGCTTTGCCGTTCATGCTTCGCTCGAAGCACTCATTAATCCGTTCAAAGGCTTCTTCCTTTCTACCGCTTCTTGCGCTCATTTTTGGAAAACCTGCATAAAAGATGGAGAAATTATTCGCAAAGGGCCTGGTTCCTGCATCCAAGTGGCAGTTCTGACAATTCATACCATTAGTCAGCTTTCCTACGATACCCTGCGGCCCTAAATAGTATGCCGTACGGACAATCAAATCCCGGCCATACCTGATCAGATCCGCATCAGCTTTGCCCTGAAGCTGCATCGTATCAGGCGCCTTCCAATATTCGGGTTTAGCAACACGGCGCTCTAAAGGTTTTATTTGATTCTTTTGAATGGATGGATTAGGCTTATCCGCATAGAAACTTTTTGGAAGATGAAATCCGCTGAGTGCTAAAACAAGAGAAAACATGATCACAACGAATAGAAATGACGTCCATACGAGATATTTTCCAAACCGGGCAAATACCTGCAGTTTATCCTCGTTGTTTCTTTCTGTTTTCACACTTTTAAAATATTAATTCTGAAAATCCTTAATGGCCTCACCAATATCAAGCACCTTTTGCTTGCCATCAATAACGGATGCAATCAGTGAGCTTGCAGCCGCACTTCTGTATCCACCGGCGCAGTGTACTGCTACGGGTTGCTCCAGCGGAATTTCGTTTACCCTTTCCCTTAAATTTCCCAGTGGAATATTTATGCTGTTCTCAAAAATACTGTTTTCCATACGCTCTGTCTTGTTCCTCACATCCACAATGGTATATCCATTTTGGTTCTCTTTAAAATTTTGGATATCGATAATCTCATCCGGGACAGTTTCTACTGCGTTTATAAAACCGCCGGCAAGCTGCGTTTCATACCCGATGGATGCGGTCCTCGCGATAAGACTATGCAATGTAGCAAGATTTTCTGCCATAAGATAATAAGGCTCTTCAGGCTTCACAATGCTGCCCAGCCAGGTTTCAAATTTGTTTCCATCCATGATATTTACAGCGCCTTCTATATGTCCCTTCTTAAAAACATCTTCCCTTCGCGTATCGATAATTAGGGCATTTGGTTTTAAGTTTTCACCGGATTCCATGATCTGAACCGCACTTACCGAATCTTCAAACGGTGCTGCGCCTTTCTTGTTCAAGGCCACATCAAAAGGGAAGTAAAATGGAATGAATGGCTGGTTTTCATTTAATGCGCTCACAAAATCGGCCTCAGTCATTTCCTGCAGTGACCAGTTACTTCTTTTTTCAGCACCAATGGTACTGCTATTGGCCTCGCTCAACGCTTTTCCGCAGAGCGTACCTGCCCCGTGTGCCGGATACAGAATCACTTCATCTGAGAGTTTCATCAGTTTGTCCCTTAATGAATGGTACATTTGGGCGGCAAGGAAATTGCGTTCCGCCATTGAATCACCTCCGCTTTCCCTTAAATCCGGCCTTCCGCAGTCACCGATAAAAAGGGTATCTCCGGAAAATAGCGCTTTTTGTTTCCCATCGTGTTCGAGCAAAATACTGATACTATCCGGAGAGTGCCCCGGGGTGTTGATTGCCCTTAAGGTGATCTTTCCCAGGGTTATCGTCTGGTCTTCATCAAATGGGGAAAACAGGTAGGACGGCGTATTGAGTTTGCTGCAATATATTGTTGCGCCGGTCTTATGATGGATTTCAAGATGAGCACTCACAAAATCCGCATGCGGGTGCGTCTCGATAACACCAACTATTTTGGCCTGGTGTTTTTCGGCAAAATGGTAATATGCAGACGGATCCCTGGAGGGATCGATCAATATGATTTCATTCCGGCATTCGCTCAGTACCGCGTAGCTGTAATGGGAGAGGTGCTTGTCTTCAAATTGTTCTATTTTCATGTGTTTTTATTTTTGATTAATGTGTTTAACGGTATGATTCCTGCCTTTGCCAGGTTTACATCAAATTTACCCTTTAGCGGTTCTTCGCACTGTAACTTTTGTCACAGCGCCCCAAAATCTTCTCAGCAGTTTCTGCCTGCACTTTCATCATATTTGATCGGAGAGAGGATATGGAGCAAAAGGGTCCTGGCATAGCGGTAGTTGAAGGTGAACAGTAGGATGACCGGAGAAATAGTGGTTGCGATGATTGCCCACTGCTCTTCTTCGCCAAAGATCATGAATGCCAGAATGCCCGCATTGACAAGTTCTGCGACAATGAAAACATAGCTCACATACATCGCTCCGATAAAGAAGCCCGGCTCTATCTCATAGTTCAGGTTGCAGCAGGCAAATTTTTTATTCATCTGATCATATTTCCAATGGAACATGGAATGGGTATATAATTTTCCCTTTCGGCACCTGGGACATCTATGGTCTATTATAGCCCTTAGTTTGCTCATCAGATTCTATTTTATTAATGAGGGAGCTTGCTTTTCATCGCTCCGTATAGATAGGTGCCCAGGAGCGCACCAAGGATGACCACCGCCATACCGGCATATCCGCTCCCAAGGTTGACGAACATGGGGCCGGGACAGGCGCCGGTGAGTGCCCAGCCCAGGCCGAAAATGGTGCCGCCTAGTAGGTATTTTATATAGGCCTTGTCCTTATCGTGGAAGACAATCGGATTTCCGGCCAGATCCTTGGCTTTGAATTTTTTGATCAGCCATACTGCAATTACGCCAAGTACAACGGCCGTACCAATAATTCCATACATATGGTAAGACTGGAAACGGAACATTTCCTGGATCCTGTACCAGGAAACAGCCTCAGACTTGGTCATGATGATTCCGAAAAGTGTTCCTGCAAGAATATATTTTATGAATTTCATTTTTTTTAGATTTAAAAGATAAAAGGCATGATGAGGAAAGTCATGATCAGGCCACCAACAAAGAAACCGATTACGGCTACTAGTGATGGTACTTGCAGATTCGAAAGCCCGGATATGGCGTGACCAGAAGTACAACCGCCTGCATAACGAGATCCAAAACCGACTAATAAACCACCGATGAGTAAAATAGCCAGCGTTTTTAAATCTTTCATTGCTTCCAGTGAAAACAGGCCGGTTGGATTTAACCCACCATCGAACTTAATGCCCAATTGATTTAAATCGGAGATTGTGGCGGATGATAATTTTACGGGAGATGGACTGCTAAGGTAATTTGTAGCAACAAATCCACCTATTACCGAGCCGATAAGGAACATGAGGTTCCAGGTCTGGTCTTTCCATTTAAAATCAAAAAATTTTACTTTCCTGCCTGCTCCGGCTATGCTGCACATCGTTCGCAGGTTTGATGAAAAGCCAAAGGACTTTCCGAAAAAAAGTAGGATGAGCATAATGAGTACGATCATGCTGCCCGAGAAATACCAAGGCCAGGGTTGTTTAATAAAATCAATCATGTTTTTTTAAATGAAATGTTAATATGGGTGTTTTTGTTGTTGTTAAAAGGTAATGCCTGTGGCGGTTTGAGCAAGTAAGTGCTGAATCATTTTAGCAAACTGCCATCCCGAAGAAATCCGGCCGGCAGCGTTGAATAGATCAATATTTCTTGAATATATTTCTTCATTTTGGCCAGGTACCGATACCTCCAACCAGGTTGAATGCTTCCACCCCAAGTTTTCTCATCTCCGATACCGCTGAGGAGGAACGCTTTCCACTTCTGCAATAGAGGAAATACCGCTTGGCCTTATCCAGCTTTGCAAGTTCTAAAGAAAAGGCAGAACCCAGGAAATCGATATATATGGCTGAAGGAAGCGCGCCTGGGGCATATTCAGGCTTTGTCCTTACATCTAAGAGGACTGCGTCACTGCTTTTTGTAAATTCGTTTTTGAAGTGGTAGCCATCGAGGTTGTACGCACCTTTTGAAAAAAAACTGCTGATCATTTGAAGTAGTTTATTCATTGTATTTATTCGTTTCTTATTGCTCTGTATTTTTTTTAAAGCTGCAGAACAGAAAATCCTGCGTGCTTTGCATTGGGGTAGTGTGCTCTTGCGGCCTGCACTCTATTTCGGTAAACCCTTCTCTAAATATCTCGCGCAGCGTTCTTTCACTGTATCTTGAAACGGGCAGGCCACTGCATTTTTCTGGTCCGGTGAGCGAAAAAGTCGCCATGACCAAGTATTCTCCGGTAAACTGACCTGCCGTGTTTGCATAACTATGGATTTCCTCTGATGAATGAAGGAAATGAAAAGTGGCCCGGTCATGCCAGACTGCATAACTTCTTTGCGGCACAAAATCCCTGATGTCTGTCTCGATCCAGTGTATCCTGCCAGACAGTTCTCCAAGCCTTGCCTTTGCCTTTTCCAATGCCCGGGAAGATATATCCACTACGGTAATATCGCTGTAGCCTTCCTGAAGCAAAAAATCCACAAGCAGACTGTCTCCCCCGCCAATATCGATTATCGGAGCAGATTTATCCAGATTGAACCCCGTTATCATCTCCATTGAAACTGTGGGGTAGACCTGCGTCCAGCTGACCTGGTCAGGACTTTTTTCTAAATACACCTTTTCCCAGTGCGATTTTTTCTCATTTTTCATATCCCTTTTATATTAAGGTACTTGGACATACAAATGCTGTAGTCGGAATACATCCGTTTTCCTGTATGGCCTTAAAACCACCAGCCACATCGATGAGGTTGTGGTACCCGCGTGAGCGCATGATGGAATTGAAAATAACAGAACGGTAACCACCTGCGCAGTGAACAAAGTAGGTCTTGGTTTTATCGACGGTGCCGAGGTTTTCGTTGATATAATCCAGTGGAAGGTTGACAGCACCCTCGACATGCTCGCTTAAGTATTCCTTTGTTTTTCTGACGTCCAGAATATTTACCTCCGCTTTTTTGCCGATTTCGGCCAGCCGGGCTACACAAACCGATTTTATCTCGTCGGTTTCCTGACCAGCTTTTTTCCAGGCAACGACGCCGCCATCTAGGTAACCTACTGCACCATCAAATCCTACTCTTGATAAACGGGTGAGCACTTCTTCAATTCTACCCTCATCTGTAATAAGTAAAATAGGATGTTTAATGTCCGGGATTAAAGTTCCTACCCAGGGGGCGAAATTTCCATCGATGCCAATATTTACCGAGTTTGGGAGAAAGCCTTTTATAAAATCCTCTGGAGCTCTTGTGTCGAGAATTACCGCTCCTGTTTCATTTGCAACCCGCTCAAAAGCATCGGGGTTAAGGGCTTGCATGCCTCGTTCTATCACTTTGTTAAAACTATCATATCCATGGATGTTCATCATGACGTTTTCAGGAAAATATGCAGGAGGCGGTAAAAGACCATCAGTAACCTCTTTAATGAATTCGTCTTTGGACATGCCTGCCCTTAGCGCATAATTGGTCTTCTTTTGATTTCCCAAAAGATCGGTGGTCTCTTTGCTCATATTTTTTCCGCATGCGCTACCCGCACCATGTGCAGGATAAACCATAATATCATCGCTTAAAGGCATGATCTTATTGCGTAAAGAATCAAAGAGATAACCTGCTAGCATCTCACTTGTAAGCTCACTGACCGGTTTCTGTGCCAGATCGGGTCTTCCCACATCGCCTATAAAAAGCGTATCGCCGGAGAACAGTGCTATTTCCTTTCCTTGCTCATCGCTAACCAGGAAACAGGTGCTTTCCATGGTATGTCCTGGGGTGTGCAACACTTTAATCTTTGCCCCACCAAGTCGCAACACTTCTCCGTCTTTCGCACCGTAAAAATCAAAGTCGGGTTTTGCATTCGGCCCGTAAACGATTTCTGCGCCGCTTTCTTTAGCCAGATCAATGTGTCCGGATACAAAATCGGCATGGAAATGTGTTTCGAGCACGTATTTTATTTTTGCGTTGTTCTTCCGTGCACGTTCCATATACGGACTAACCTCTCGAAGCGGATCGATAATGGCCGCCTCTCCGTTGCTTTCTATATAATAGGCACCTTGTGCCAGACATCCGGTGTAAATTTGTTCTATAATCATGATGATTAAATTAGTATGTCAAAATTAATCCTTAACGATATGGTCGTTGGTGACTTTTGTCACACAAGGAGTTTGTTTCTGAAGGTTACTTAAATATTACCTCTTTTAGAATGATGTAGCAACCCATAACCAGTACAAACCACCCGAAACCTTTCTTCAGTTTTCCTCCATCTATTTTTTTGTTTATCATTCCACCTACCACGATACCGGCGATGGCAACGGTAGTAATTTTGGCGAGAAAGATCCAGTCGATATGGAAATGTCCAAGATCGCCGGTGAAACCGATGAGCGAATTAAGCGCTATGATGAAAAGTGAAGTACCTACGGCCTCTTTCATGGGTAAGCCCACTAAAATAACAAGTGTAGGAATAAGTAGAAAGCCACCACCAGCACCCAAAAAACCAGTAGCGAGGCCGATGGCAATGCCGTATAAAAACAGTTTACCGATGTGAAGTGGGGGTTTTTCTATTCGGGTGCTGCTTTCTGCTCTTGCACCTTTAATCATCGCTGTTGCAGCCGCTACCATCAAAACTGCAAAGAGTACCATCATGAGCATGTTTTCTGTTAACTCAAAATCGCCGATTTTTATTATTATCTTGGGTATAAGGGGGATAATGAATTTGCGGGTTAAGAATACAGTTGAGATGGATGCACTACCAAACAGCAAAGCTGTTTTAATATTCACCAGCCCACGCTTAAAATTCCCGACTGTACCTGCTAAACTTGTAGAGCCAACGATGAACAATGAATAAGAAGTAGCCAATAGCGGATTAACCCCAAATAGGTAAACCAGTACCGGCATGGTGAGGATAGAACCGCCACCGCCGATCAATCCAAGCGAAATTCCAATTAAGGCAGATGCAACGTATGCAATGATTTCCATTTCTGTTATTTTTTAACAAAAATCGAGTTATCATCTACCAATGTTGGTGACTTTTGTCACACTCATTATATTTTCAAGAAGTGATGCCTTTCGCAGTAAAAATAACTTTATTCTTTTTATGGGCTTAGGCTAAATATTCGATGTAATTACGGTACATCTTAATTTCTCCTGCCTGCTCCATTTTCTTAAGCAGCCTTGAAATTACTTCCCGGGAGGTGTTCAAATCAGATGCAATTTCACTGTGGGTAAGGTGCAGTTCTTTTGTGTTTAAATCTCCAGCTTGCTTTTTCAGGTAAAAGGCCAGCCGCTCATCCATTGCCTTAAAGGCGATATTATCGATGACAAAGAGGAGTTCTTCAAAGCGCATACGGTATGTTTCAATGACAAAGTAATACCATGTTCTGTAATCCCGCATCAGCTTATCCATCAGGGCAATCGGAATCATGAGTACCTTGGTCTGTTCAATGGCCTTTGCCATTACCTGACTGGTTTCCTGTTTGGTTGCGCATATCATGGAAAGTGCACACGCATTTCCTGGCTGGAGATAATACATAAAGAATTCCTGTCCATCTTCTCCCTCCCTGTAGAGCTTTACCATGCCTTCTACGATAAGCACCGTGGAGCGCATATTCTGCCCAGTTTGCATGAGCATATCACCTCCCTGAAAATCCCTAAGCGTCGCATTCTCGATAAGGATGGTCTTAAGGGCAGGTTCAAACTGGGGAAAAAGTCTTTCGATGTATTCCGCAATGGTCATATCTTTCATTTTAGCTGTTTTGGATTTTAAAGATAACTATACTGCAGGCCTGCGCCAAAATTCTTTAAAATATTGGAATACATTTTTTGGATATAGAATAAAGGGTATAATAAATTTACAAAGAAACTCTCTATGGTTCCCTAATTAAAACATGCAGCGCGTTTTTTCCAAAGTAAACCTAACACTTCGTCCAGGGATAAAGCTGACAAAAATCACATATTGTTTTTTATTTTTTATCCCTTGTTAATCTTTATGTTTTTTGATCGACCCGGAAAGAAATAGCCCGATCAGTGCGACTTTTTAAAGGTACCACCATAACTATGAATCGTAACAATGAGGTCATAATTAGCTTCTGAGGCGTGGCTTACTAGTCTTTGGGCATTTAATTTTATATATTGAATTAAAGTGGCTCAAACGCTTGCTGGCTTAAGACTTATTGTTATCCAAATAGGATCAGTGGGGATCTGCTTTTTAAAGGGTCCCCACTTTATGGACTACTTGGGGCAATTTCCTGATGGCGGCTAATATATTTTTTTACGTTGCGGTTTTTCAGTTTCTGCCTATGTTCCCAACCCTGACCCATCTTATTGAATACCTATTTAGAATATATATTCCGCTTCCCGTTCAGACTTTCGGTTTCTTTGTGGCCCTGGCATTTATTTCTGGTTACCTGCTGTTTTCTGCTGAGCTTAAAAGAAAGGAGGCTGCAGGACATATAGCACCTGTTGAGATTATTATACAGCCTAAGAAGGAGATTTTGTTATGGGAATGGATAACCAATGGATTTTTAGGTTTTCTTATCGGGTATAAACTGGTTTATGCTGCAGGGAACTATGCTGCTTTTGCTGCTGAACCCGGACAAATCATCCTCTCTCCAAGGGGAAGCTTACCGGGAGGGTTGCTGCTTTGCGCAATTCTTCTTTTTACCGTCTACCTTAAAAAACGCAGGCTTTCTCTGTCGGACCATAGGCCGGTTCATATTTTAAGGCACCCTTACCAGATTATGCCTGAGCTGATCACCTGGGCTGCCCTGTTCCAGGCCATTATCAAGATCGACAGAAATTCACTGGCCAGCTTAGAGTTAAATCAACCGGTTAAGATTACCCTGCCGGATCTGCCAGGTAAAACGTTATATGGGAAAGTAGATTTTATTGAACCTACCCTTCAGCAAGGTGACAAAACGGTTAGCGCAAGGGTTTATCTGGACAATATGGAACATCAGCTGAAGGTAAACAGTCTAATCAATGCCTCAATAGAGACGGGAAAATCCAAAGGGCTTTGGATACCGAGGTCTGCTCTGCAGGATCTTGGGCAGACAAAAATAATCTGGCTAAAAAAAGGCAGCTTATACTATGCACATAGTGTAAATATTGGGACTTTCAAAGGGAACGAAATACAGATAACAAGAGGCCTTTCCGCAACCGATACCCTGGCAGTAGATGCAGGGTATTTAACAGACAGTGAGAGTTTCATCAAAACAAAGGGTCATGAATAACATAAAAAGAATTAACCTGAAAAGGATCTGTGCCTTACTGATTATTGTGCTTTCAGTAAGTATATTTAACAGCTGCAAACAAAAAGCAGAGCCGGCGGCAAAAGCAAAAAGCAAATTTTACTATACCTGTTCCATGCATCCACAGATACATGAAGACCATCCCGGCAACTGTCCGATCTGTGGCATGAAACTGATCAAGGTCGAACTTACTGGATCAGGAAATTCTGCCACGGAAAAAATAACATTGACAGCAAGCCAGATTCAGTTGGCAGGCATAACAGTTGATACGGTAAGGGAAGAAAATACAGGGGGCGAAAAACTTCTGACCGGAACAGTTGCCACGGACGAAAGTAAGGCGGAAGAGATCAGTGCAAGAGTGGCCGGACGCATACAGCGTTTATTTGTTAGGTCCGTTGGAGAAAAAATAACAATAGGTCAGGCAGTGTATTCCATTTATAGCGAAGACCTGTTATCAGCCGAAAAAGAATACCTTTTGGCCAGGCAGCAGCAGAAGGTATTAAATAATCCTGACGTCGATTATGAGGCCATGATCAAGACAGTAGAGCACAAGTTATTGTTATGGGGCCTGAACTCCGCCCAGATCATAAATCTTTCTTCTTTGTCCAAAACTTCGGCCACTGTTACCATATACAGCAAGGTTAACGGAACGGTAAGCGACATAGCCATCCACGAGGGTGATTACGTAACTGAAGGGATGGCTATATTAAAAACGCAAGGGTTAGCCAATCTATGGATAGAGGCGCAGTTATATGCCGGCGAAAGCGGAAACTATAAGGAAAATGACATGGTGAATGTCTCTTTTCCAGATCTGAACGGACAGGTTGTTAAAGGCAAGGTGGAATTTGTAAATCCTGAACTATCAGATGAATCTAAGGTTGTGCTCATCCGGATCGCAGTTCCAAATACGCAGGGGCTGATCAGGCCGGGGATGTTGGCATACATTTCCATTGGTAATGGAAAACAGAATGCTGTTGCTGTGCCCACATCTTCAATACTAGCAGGAGGTAAAGGCAATAAGGTATGGATCAAAAATCGTGATGGAAGTTTTTCTGGAAGAAAGGTCAATACCGGAGCAGAGAACGGGGGCTATGTGCAGGTATTGTCTGGCATTTCACTAGGTGAAATAGTGGTCACCAGTAGAGCCTACCTCTTGGAGAGTGAATCGATATTCAAAAATGGAGGGTAAGGTTATGATTTGGTGCGTCATATCTTATGGATAAATACCCATGGTAAGTAAAATTTGGCATAGTATGTAGCTTGATTGCGCTAATACTGTCTGGACCTTGGTGAAAAGCAAATCCAGCATTTGACAGGTCGGAGTCGGCGAAACGAAATTACTTTTCGAGGGGCCGAAAAATATTGAAACAAGTTCAATGTCAGAAATTTGAGGTGATTTTCTAATATAATTATATAAAAGATATGGGAAATTATATAAATTTAATTTTGCATCTTTATATAGATTTGTAGTCTGATGAAAACCAAAGCCATCTTTCTTTTAGTGATTTTTCTGCTCAACACTGTTGTTGGCCTTGCCTGTGCAGTTGGAATGGAAAGAGATAATCACGGAGAAATTGATGATCATGTTTCCTCTAAAAAGAATAATCACAAACATGATCATCAGCATAAAGGTGCACATGTGCATAAACACAGTGCTTCAAATGGACCGAATCTTTCAAAAGAAGATCCCTGTTGCAAGACTCTGGTCAACGACCTTGTGGTTCAGGGGAAGCTTGTTCCCCAAAGCGTTAAAAACCAGGTTATCCTACCTGTTCTATTGCTTCCAGATTATAATTACAACTTTTTAATTCCTTCTGTCAAACTGGCTCTCAAAAAGAGCGTTTACGCCGGACAGCGGGAGCGGCCACCCAACAGGGACATCCGGATTTCCATCAATAGCTTTCAGATATAAGATTTCACCAAGAATTACCAATAGAGCCCGTGTTACATTGACATGGTGCCTGGCTTTCGCGCGGCCAAAACTCCTGCGGAAAGAGTGTAAACATTTAATCTTAAAATCATGAAAAAAATATTTTTTCTGGTTGCCCTATTGGCAATCGTTTTCACTGGCCGCGTCCTTGCGCAAAATAGCCAGACACAGTCACTTTTAACTTCTTATTACGATATCAAAAATGCATTGATAAATGCAGATGCGACAGTCGCCGCCTCAAAAGCCACTGAGTTTTCCAGAGCGCTGGGCAGCATGGACATGAAGTCAATGCCAGAAGCCGATATGAATATATTTATAGGTTTACAGGATAAGCTTGCCTTTGATGCCAAGCACATATCGGAGAGTAAGGATATTGCCCATCAGAGAGAACATTTCGCAACTTTTTCTGCCAATCTTTTTAAACTGGCAAAAGCGGTTAAACTCACCAAAGCGCCTGTTTATTATACCTATTGTCCGATGAAAAAGAGCTATTGGCTTTCTGATAACGCTGGCGTCAAAAACCCTTATTTCGGTAAGCAGATGCTGACCTGTGGTGCAGTAAAGGAGACTATCAAATAATTCATATTGTTATTGAACGGACATTTAGCATTGAGATGTTTTGGTACGTTCAATATAGCTGTGTGCATATATTCTACATACAGCTCGAAATAATTTATTCAAAATATATCAATAACAATGAAAACATTAATATATAGCCTTCTGGGCCCACTATTTTTCCTTGCCGCCTGTACAAATGGCAAAAATGAAAAGCAAGATTCTGCTGTAGCGGATTCCACGACCAAAAATGTTTCTAGGGAAACCAATAAGGTAAAAAAAACCCAAACGGCTGCGCTTTTATCCGGCTATCTGAAACTGAAAAATGCCCTTACCACGGACGATGATAAACAAGCTGCCGCCGCAGGCAGTGAAATGGTCGCAGCGTTCGCCAGTTTTGATGAAAAATCATTGACTTCGGAGCAGGCCAGGGCATATAGCGATATTCGGGATGATGCCAAAGAGCACGCAGAGCATATCGGTTCCAATGCAGGCAATATTGTCCATCAACGTGAGCATTTCGATATGCTGAGCAAAGACATGTACGATATGATCAAGCTCCTTGGCACTGACAAGCCCCTGTATGTGGACCGTTGTCCCATGTACAACAATAACAAGGGTGCAATCTGGGTGAGTGAGATAAAGGAGATCAAAAACCCTTACCTTGGAAAAACGATGCCCACCTGTGGCACTGTCAAAGAAGAACTGAAATAGCACAAAAATGACGGGCATAAAGAAAATCGTTCTTGGGCTATTAGTTATCTTCCTGCTTATGCAGATCTTACAGCCTGCACGCAATAAAAGCGTGCAGGTTATGCCTCAGGATATATCCACACTTATTCCTGTGCCTGATGATGTACAGGGTATACTTAAAAAATCATGTTATGACTGTCATAGCAACAACACGGAATATCCATGGTATGCCTATGTTCAGCCGCTTCACTGGTACCTTAACAGTCACATACGATCGGGAAAAGAGGAGCTGAACTTTAATGAATTCGCCGGCTATACCTTGCGGAGGCGTCAGAACAAACTGCGGGCCATAGAAAATAGCTTAAAAGATGGTACAATGCCGCTTTCCTCTTATAGCCTGATCCACAGAAATGCAATATTAGATCCAAGGGAAAAGTCGATACTCATAAAGTGGGTACAGAATTCAAGGGATAGTTTGAACAGAAAGAATCTCACTGCTCTTTAATTAACAAAGAAATGAAAAATATATTAACAGTCTTTTTATTGATAATTTATTCTGTGGTTTCCGCCCAGGATATGAAGGGAATGAAAACGGACAAGAACGGCAGTGCTGGTCAGTCCAGGGTAATCTATACCTGTGTGATGCACCCGGAAATACAATCGGAAAAACCCGGTAACTGTCCAAAGTGCGGAATGAAGCTTATCCTGCAGAAAGGTAAAGTGGATAAGGCAAAGACAGCTGATCCGGGCAAAAAGAAGCAAGGTACAAAAAAGGGAGCTATGGAAGGCATGAAAATGCTGGCAGAAAAATTGGAAAGTAAGCCAAAAGAGGAATCAGTAACCTATACCTGCCCAATGCACCCTGAGATCCATGACTCCAAACCTGGCAACTGTCCCAAATGCGGGATGAAGCTAATCAGGGAAAAGCCCAGGTCAGCGCCTGAACAGAATGGGGGAACAAAGGAAAGTTCCAAAAAGAGTGAGGATATGGGGGATATGGCGGGCATGGCAATGGATGATAACAGTTCTGACATGGAAAATATCAAAACTGCAAAGGCCAATTTGGGCCCGATTAAGACCGTTGCGAATAAATTTCCACCACGTACCGTGCGTTATGATCTTTACATAGCCGATACAACGGTAAATTATGGGAGAAAATCAAAGCGGGCAATTGCGGTAAACGGTCAGATCCCCATGCCCACACTGACCTTTACGCAGGGCGATACCGCCCTGATCTACGTGCACAATAATCTCGACGAGGAAACCGCGCTGCACTGGCACGGACTTTTTCTTCCGAACAAGATGGATGGTGTTCCTTTTCTGACCCAAATGCCGATCAAACCGCACACTACCTACATCTATAAGTTTCCCATCGTCCAACATGGAACGCACTGGTACCACAGCCACAGCGGCCTTCAGGAACAGATAGGTATGTATGGGGCATTTATCATGAACAAACGTACGGAGTGGGATATTCCAACCCTTCCAGTAGTCATTAGCGAATGGACAGATATGAAGCCCGAGGAGGTTCATAGAAGCCTGAAAAATGCCAACGACTGGTTTGCCATCAAAAAAGGGACTACCCAGAGTTATGCAGAAGCGATCAGGACCGGACATTTTAAAACAAAGGTAGCCAATGAATGGAAGCGCATGAATGCCATGGATGTGAGCGATGTTTATTATGAAGCCTTTCTCATCAATGGGAAAAATCAGAACGAACAGCCGCAGTTCAAGGCTGGGGACAAGGTAAGGCTGCGTATTGCAAACGGTGGAGCCTCAGATTATTTCTGGCTTAAATATGCAGGGGGCAAGATTACCGTTGTCGCTACCGATGGAAATGATGTGGAGCCTGTAGAGGTCGACAGGCTGATTATAGCGGTTTCCGAAACCTATGATGTAGTGGTCACGATTCCGGAAAATAAGAGCTATGAATTTTTGGTCACTCCTGAAGACCGTACGGGATCAGCATCACTATGGCTGGGCAAGGGAGAAAAGGTCCATGCAGAGAAAATGCCCAAACTGAAGTATTTTGCCGGAATGAAAATGATGAACGATATGATGGATATGAGCGGCAATATGGTACAGATGGAAGGCATGAAGATGCAGAACCAGATCATGGATATGAATACGGTGATGTACCCGGAGGTAACCGGTGAAGAAAATTCAAAAACAGAGAAAAAAATGAAGGGGATGCCTGGTATGCAGATGTCTGGTGACAAGAGCATGGCAGGGATGAATATGGAGGCAGAAACCGCCGATATCGTTACTCTGAACTATAATATGCTTCGAGATCCAAAGAAAACAACCCTGCCAAAAGGCCCATGGAAGGAACTTAAGTTTGACCTTACAGGAAATATGAACCGTTACGTCTGGACGCTGGATAACAAAACCGTTTCTGAAAGCGATAAGATACTGATAAAAAAGGGCGAAAATGTTAGGATAATCCTTTACAACAACAGTATGATGCGCCATCCTATGCACCTTCATGGCCATGACTTCAGGGTAATTAACCGGCAGGGAGAATATGCCCCGATGAAGAACATTATCGACATCATGCCCATGGAGCGGGATACCCTTGAATTTGCAGCAACAGAGCCAGGAGGCGACTGGTTCTTCCACTGCCATATTCTCTATCACATGATGAGCGGTATGGGAAGGGTATTCAGTTATGAGAATTCTCCGCCTAATCCCGAAATCCCGGACCCCAAGCTGGCACAGCGAAAACTTTTCAGTGATGACAGGGTATTTCATCCAATGGCACGCATCGGAATCGAAACCAATGGCAGCGACGGAGAGATTATGCTCGCCAATACCCGTTACCGCTTTACCACTGAATGGCGGATTGGGTTTGACAAGGAAATGGGCTATGAAAGTGAAAGTCATTTTGGAAGATATATCGGGAGAAACCAATGGCTATTGCCCTATATCGGATGGGATTTTAGAAAAAGAACGGTTGATCCCTTGGACAAGAATGTTTTCGGGCAATCACTTTCGCCGGGAAACAATCTTTTCGGGCAGGGAAATACCAAAAATTTCAGGCAGGTATTTCATTTGGGAGTTCAATATACCCTACCACTGCTGATCGTTGCAGATGCTTCCCTCGATCACAAGGGGAATGTCAGGTTTCAGCTGATGAGGGAAGATATCCCCGTTTCCAAAAGACTGCGCTTCCAGTTTATGGTCAATACCGATAAGGAATATATGGCCGGATTCAGGTACATCGTTACTAAGTATTTTGGGCTTTCAACACATTATGACAGTGATATGGGCTATGGCGCCGGATTGACATTAAGCTATTAACAAATCAAAAACATGGAACACACCTATAAAATAACCGGAATGAGCTGTCAGGGCTGCCGGAGCAAAGTCGAAAATGTGCTGAATGCGATTGATGGCGTTTCTGCACAGGTGACCCTTGAACCTGCTGAAGCCGTCATAACTATGCAAGAACATATCCCGACGGAAAAGCTGCAGGAGGCTCTTTCTGCCGCCGGACATTACGGTATTGAAATGGCAGTTCAGGGAAAACATGTTCTAAAATCTTCAGAACATCCTAATCATGATCATTCAACCCATGAGCAAAGTCCCAAGGTTGAAAATGATGATAAAAATGAAGCGGGAGGCCTGTTTTATTGTCCTATGCACTGTCAAGGTCAGAAGACTTATGATAAGCCAGGTCATTGCCCTGTATGCGGGATGGACCTGGTAAAACAGCCTGCCAAGAAACAGGCATCTCAATTTACCTGCCCCATGCATCCCGAGATTATCAGGGACAAACCAGGATCATGTCCGCTCTGCGGAATGGACCTGGTACCTACAGGGACAAACCTTGAAGAAGAAGATAAAACTTATGAAACCCTGCTCAAAAAGTTCAAGATTGCAGCAGGTTTTACCATACCCATTTTTGTTATTGCCATGACGGAAATGATTCCCAGCAATCCTTTGTTTGATCTAATGGAACTTAAATACTGGAACTGGGTTCAGTTTTTTCTTTCTATTCCGGTGGTCTTTTATGCAACCTGGATGTTCTTTCAGCGTGCATGGCAATCCATCATTACCTGGAAACTGAACATGTTTACACTGATTGGGATTGGTGCCGGGGTATCCTGGGGCTTCAGTATTGTCGCCCTTCTATTCCCCGGAGTTTTTCCTGATCAGTTTAAAACACATCACGGCACCGTTTTCGTTTATTTTGAGGCGGCAACCGTGATTCTTACGCTGGTACTGCTCGGTCAGCTTTTGGAAGCCCGGGCGCATGGCAAAACCAACAGCGCCATTAAGGAGCTGTTGAAGCTGGCACCTAATTCAGCAACAAAAGTGGTCGGGGATAAGGAAATATCAGTATCTATTGATGATATTCAGAAAGGAGATCTGCTGAGGGTAAAGCCTGGTGAAAAAATTCCGGTGGATGGTAGTATTAAGAACGGGGAAGCTGTAATTGATGAATCCATGATCACAGGAGAACCCCTTCCTGTTGAGAAAAAGATAGGGGATAAAATCAGTTCAGGAACCATCAATGGTAAAAAGACCTTTGTCATGCTTGCCGAAAAGGTAGGCTCAGAAACACTGCTTTCTCAGATCATCGAAATGGTCAATTCCGCCAGCCGCTCAAAAGCGCCCATCCAAAAGATGGCCGATAAAATTTCAGGTTATTTCGTGCCTGTTGTGGTATTGATTTCTATTGTAACGTTCGTGGTATGGGCAGTATACGGCCCCGATCCGGCCTATGTTTATGCTTTTGTAAATGCAATCGCGGTATTGATTATTGCATGCCCATGTGCGCTAGGCCTGGCTACCCCAATGTCGGTAATGGTGGGAGTAGGGAAGGGCGCTCAGTCTGGTATACTGATCAAAAATGCGGAATCTCTTGAGAAAATGAATGCTATTGATGTAGTGGTCATCGATAAAACTGGTACGGTTACAGAGGGAAAGCCCTCGGTTGAAAGTGTGGTTAGCGTAGATAAGGGCTTTACCGAAAAACAGATCCTGGAGAAAATTGTGGCTTTGAACAGCAGCAGCGAACATCCATTGGCACAGGCAACTTTGCGTTATGGGGAGGAAAACGAAATATCCGTTAAGGCTATATCCGACTTTGAGGCCGTTACCGGGAAGGGCGTAACAGGCAGTCTGAATGGGGAAAGACTGGCTTTGGGGAACCAAAAACTGATGGAGCATGTTAAAGCGGCGATTGATCCTAGTCTGTCCGAGCAGGTTAGTGCCGCTCAAAGGCAGGGCAAGACGGTTTCTTATTTGGCCGTTGGAAATAAAGCAGTGGGGTTTGTTGTGATTTCGGATAAGATCAAGCATTCCAGCACAGCTGCTATTCTAAAGCTCCAGCAGGAAGGCATCAAGGTAATCATGTTTACCGGAGACAATGAGGATACAGCGAGGGCAGTAAGCGCAACTTTAAATCTGGATGGGTTCAAAGCTCAGATGTTGCCTGAAGATAAGCTGAATGAAATAAAAAAACTACAGGCCGAAGGCAAAAAGGTAGCCATGGCAGGTGACGGCATCAATGATGCCCCTGCACTTTCCCAGGCTGATATCGGGATTGCGATGGGCACGGGAACGGATGTAGCGATCCAGAGCGCCGCGATTACATTGGTGAAGGGAGATTTAAACGGGATCGCAAAAGCAAGGTTGTTAAGCCATAACGTTATGGCAAATATCAAAGGAAACCTGTTTTTTGCCCTGGGATACAATATATTGGGCATTCCGATAGCGGCAGGTATTTTATATCCGTTTTTTGGAATTTTACTTTCTCCAATGATCGCTGCACTCGCGATGAGCTTTAGCTCGGTTTCCGTTATATTAAATTCCCTGAGATTGAGAAATGCCAAAATCGACTGATATTTTTAATTAAGAAATAAGGTAGATGCTGTTACCGATGGACGTTATTGAAGTATCTAATAGATCGCAGGCTTTGGTTTTTTCAAGCGGATGAAAACGTAAAATGCAGCTTTTTGATTTTCTGGTCACCACAAATAAAAATCAAATTTATTTTGGGTTATTGATTTTATATCGTAATATTGCGATATAAAATTATGGGACTTACAAGATCAGAAATATTCTCCGACGAGCAGAACCAGCTTTCCACACTGCTGAAAGCAATTGCGCATCCTGCCCGCATCGCCATCCTGCAAAGGATCCTTATATCCAATACCTGTATCTGCGGGGATCTGGTAGAGGAACTGGGCTTAGCACAGGCTACCATTTCGCAACACCTTAAAGAACTTAAAACAGCCGGGATCATTCAGGGAACGATCGAAGGCGTGAGTGTCTGCTATTGTATCAACCCTAAAACCTGGAAATTATTGGAAGAACAGTTGGGTACATTCTTTGGCTCGTACAAAGGCGAAACTACCTGCTGTTAACCTTTTTTTATTTATATCAATCGTTAAATTGCAATATTATGAACAATGCAGAATTGACCAACTGGCAAACATTTAAAGCCACATTAGAACAACATCCAGATTTAACCTTACAGTTCCAATATGCGGAAGGTAAGTGGGTAGACGCTTCATACCATATTACCGAAATCAAACAGGCACCAATCGTATCTGTGGATTGCGGAGGAAAAATGAATACCTGGACAGAAATTATCGTACAGCTTTGGGAGCCATCTGTACAAGACAGCGAAAGAGCCATGCAGGTCAGCAAAGCGTTGTCAATTGTAAGTCTGGTAGAAAAATCATTACCGCTCAATCCCCTGGGAACTGTTAAGATAGAGTTTGGAAACTCACAGTTTGATACCAGACAGATGTATCCCGGCGAATTTTTGATCGATGGCGATAACCTGATCGTTAACCTGATCCCTGATTTTACGCAGTGTAAAGCAATCGGACGTGGGGGAAGTTGTGGAACAACAGAAACAGGGGAAGAATGCTGTGTACCAGCGGTGAAAGAAGAAAAACCAAAATTACAGATGGTAAACCTTGCTGGGGCGGGACAGACCTGTGAACCCGGTTCGGGCTGCTGCTAATCAGCGTATGGAAATTATAGAATTACTCCCCTTGCACTGGGAAGAGGTTAGAATTATTTATCTACAAGGTATCGCCACTAAGCAGGCTACCTTTCAGACCGATGCCCCGGCATGGGAAGAATGGGACAAAGGCCACCTGGCTGGTCTCCGCTATGTCGCTATCATTGATGGCAACGTGGCAGGCTGGGCAGCTTTAACCCCTGTTTCAGGCAGATGTGTCTATGCAGGGGTAACAGAAGTGAGCGTCTATATACATGAAGGCTATCGTAGTAAAGGGATAGGTGGGGCGCTATTGCAAAAGCTGGTCACCGAAAGTGAGGCCAGTAACATCTGGACGCTGCAATCAGGCATCTTTCCGGAAAATACGGCAAGTATCGCCCTGCACGAAAAGCTCGGTTTTAGAAAAATCGGTTATCGCGAAAAGATCGGCAAGATGGACGGGGTATGGCGGGATACAGTGCTGATGGAACGAAGAAGTAAAATAACAGGAAAAGAATAAAAACATGAAAAAAATATTAGTACTCTGCACAGGAAACAGCTGTAGAAGCCAGCTGGCAGAAGGTTATTTAAGGCATTTTGCCGGAGACAATGCAGAGATCTACAGCGCAGGGATTGAAACACATGGCGTAAATCCAAAAGCTATCGCAGTCATGGCTGAAGATCATATCGATATTTCGGGACATACCTCGAACCATGTAGATGAATATGCCGGAATTGATTTTGATGCAGTAATCACTGTTTGCGATAATGCCAATGAAGCCTGTCCTTTCTTTCCGGGCAAGGTAGACCGCTTCCACCAGAATTTCCCTGACCCTGCAAAGGCTACAGGAACGCCAGAGGAAGTGCTGGACGAATTCAGAAGGGTACGTGAGCTGATCAAAGCCTATTCAGCAGATTTTGTAAACCAGTATATAAACAGATAAACCATGAGTGCAAACAATTGTGCCCCCGTTGCAGAACGAAAAAAACTGGGATTCCTTGACCGTTACCTGACCCTATGGATCTTTATCGCGATGGCGATAGGGGTTGGCATCGGCTATTTTATCCCATCATCTTCCGGTTTTATCAATTCCTTTTCCAGCGGTACAACCAACATCCCACTGGCCATCGGCCTGATCCTGATGATGTACCCGCCACTTGCCAAGGTAAAATATGAAAATATGGGCGAAGTGTTTAAGGATACTAAAGTGTTGAGCGTTTCCCTGGTGCTGAACTGGGTGGTCGGTCCGCTGTTGATGTTCTTTCTGGCCATTACTTTTTTAAGGGACTATCCTGAATATATGGTTGGCCTGATCCTGATCGGGCTAGCACGTTGTATCGCCATGGTGGTGGTATGGAACGAGCTGGCAGAAGGTAACCGCGAATATGCCGCTGGCCTGATCGCATTGAACAGCATCTTCCAGGTATTGTTATACAGCGTGTTTGCCTATATATTCATTACCGTATTGCCACCTTTCTTTGGCCTGAAAAGCCTTGAGGTAAATATAACCATTGGTGAGATCGCAAAAAGCGTGGGCATTTATTTAGGATTGCCATTTGCAATGGGTGTTATCAGCAGATATGCACTGATCAAACTCAAAGGTGAAGACTGGTTCCAGAACAGGTTTATACCATTTATATCTCCTATAACCCTGATCGCTTTGCTGTTTACCATTGTCATTATGTTCAGCCTGAAAGGTAACCTGATCGTACAGATACCAATGGACGTGGTTCGTATTGCCATACCGCTGGTGATCTATTTCTCTATCATGTTCATCGTCAGTTTTTTTGCAGGCAGGTATTTCGGGGCAGATTATTCTAGAAGTACTTCCATTGCCTTTACTGCCACTGGGAACAATTTTGAACTGGCGATCGCTGTGGCCATTGGTGTGTTTGGAATCAATTCGGGACAGGCATTTGCCGGAGTAATCGGACCTTTGGTGGAAGTACCCGCATTGATTGCCTTGGTTAACCTGGCCTTCTGGTTCAGGAAAAAATATTACGCGCCTGTACAGGTGCCGAATTAATCAAACTCAACAAACCTCAAAATAACTATGAAAATTGCTTTATTCTCTGACATCCATGCCAATCTTCCAGCACTGGAAGCGTTCTTTAAAGACGTTGAAACCAGAAATACCGATGCCATTTATTGCCTGGGCGACCTTGTGGGCTACAACATCTGGCCCAATGAAGTGATCGATGAGATCCGGAGGCGCGGCATACCCACCATTGCGGGAAATTATGATTGGGGCATTGGCCGATACAGTGATGATTGCGGCTGTGCCTATAAAACTGACGAAGAAAAAGAGATGGGCAAGGTGTCTATATCTTATACAAATGAAATTGTAAAAGATGAACAGCGCGCCTACCTAAGAACGCTTCCGGCACATATCAGACTGGAATACCAATTAAACCACGACAAACGGAATATCCTGTTCGTACACGGCAGTCCAAGAAAGGTAAACGAATACCTTTTTGAAGACCGTGAGGAGAAAAGCATGATCAGGATCATGGAGCAGGCCGATGCGGATATCATGTGTTTTGGTCATACCCATCAGCCTTACCACCGCATTTTAAATTCCGGAACTGATGGTAACGATCACTTCAGGCATGCGATCAATATCGGATCGGTCGGTAAGCCGAAGGACAAAGACCCAAGGGGCGGTTATGTGATCCTGACCATTAACCCGGAAAGCACAGTAACCGATAAAGACAGCATCCAGGTTGAATTCATCCGCTTTGATTACGATATCGAGAAAGCTGCAAAAGCAGTTGAGGACAGTCCCTTTCCCAATGAATATGCTGATATGTTACGTAACGGATAATGATCAGGAATGAGTTATTCCGATAAATATAATTCAGTTCCGGAGCAAAACAGCTTTGGGAGATTTATCAAGGAACAACGTTCCTTAAAAATGATGACCCAGAATGATCTCGCCAGCATGCTGGGACTTAACAGGACGCTTATTGCGAAGATAGAAATCAATAGGGTTCCTTTTAACTACAAAAGGCTGGATAAACTGGCAGAGATATTCGGGGCCGATCTTACAGAGGTTAAGCTTAAGTTTTACAGCTGGCATTTTACCAGCTTAATTAAAGAGGGAGGCTGCCCGTTGAAAGCGCTGGATCTGGCAAAAGCAAATTTTAAGAAACCAGATTTAAAATAATATAGAAATAAAGGAAATGAAAGTTGCATTATTTTCGGACGTACATGCCAATATCTTTGCTTTTGAAGCTATGCTCAAGGATATGGACAACCAAAAGCCCGACGCAGTTTATTGTCTGGGAGATCTTGTAGGTTATCACATCTATCCCAATGAAGTCATCGATGAAATCCGCAGGCGAGGGATTGCAACCCTGAAAGGCAATCATGACGAAAAAGTTGAAAACATCATTACCACTCCTGAAAGTTTAAATGAACCGGGTAAAAAATATGCTTATCATTTGATCCGTCAGGATAACATAGAATACCTGAAAACACTTCCGGCGCATATCAGGTTAGAATATAAGCTGAACAGTGAAAGGTTAAACCTTGTTTTCGCACATGGCAGCACCAGGAGCATAGATGAATATATCCTGATAGACACAGATGCAGACTATGTTTTGGAAATGCTTAAAGAAGCTGATGCGGATCTCCTGTTTATCGGACATTCACACAAACCCTATCATAGAATCCTGGAAACGCCAGATGGAAAGTTCAAACATGTGATCAACCTGGGGTCCGTAGGAAAGCCAAAAGACGGTGATCCAAGGGGATGTTACGTTATAGTCCATTTAAATGCAGGCAGTTCCACAACCGATAAAAATGGTATCGAAATTGAATTCAGACGTGTTGAATACGATGTGGAAGCATCTGCTAAAGCTATAATAGAAAGTCCATTGCCCGATGAGTTTGCTGATGCCTTGAGGCTTGCAAAATAATCTCAATCAATTGGACAATCAAATTTGAGGGTGCCGTGCTCTTATTGTTTATTTACAGGCTTTGCAACCGGTAATATCAGATAATAACGGCGCGGGTATCAGTAAATTTTATACTTTTACACCGTGAAATTCATTGCCCTGGTTTTATCTCTCATTGTATTTACGTTAACCGCGGTACCATGCTGTGCTTTAGCGCGAGAAGATAGCCATGCACTGAAAACCGATAAAGCGGAAAAACATGCTTGCAGTGAACATAATGATAATTGCTGCAAAGGCTGTTCACCGTTTTATGTCTGCGGTAACTGTATCGGCTTTACCATCACTACACGTACAATGATCGTTTTTGCGGTCCAGCTTTTACCTGTTCAGCACAATACGGCTTATATTCCACTTGAGCTCCAGGCTACTTCTATTTCCATCTGGCAGCCGCCCAAACTTTCGTAGTTTATTTTCCTATCGTCCTAAATGGACATATTTATCGAAATCATTATTTAAAGATCATTATGAAAAGAACGATTGTGGTTTTGGCTATACTGTTGTTTACAGCTACCGCCTTTGCCCAAAATACATATAAAGCCGTCATCAAAGACGCAAAGACAAATCAGGTACTTCCAGGAGCTACATTAAAAGTGATTGGGACGAACATTGGCACTAAATCAGATAGTGCAGGTATTGCAAGTGTCGGTGGCATACCTTCAGGTAAACAGATCATTCAGTTTAGTTATGTAGGCTATCAAACCAAAACTGATACGCTGACTTTTCCCCTTGCTGAAACTAACGTTTTGACTGTTTTGCTTACTGCAGCTGAAGAAGACCAGGAACTGGAGGATGTAGTGATCTCAGCTACAAGGAGCAGCCGTACCATTGATAATATTCCTACACGGGTCGAGGTCATCGCCGGGGAAGAATTGGATGAAAAGGGAAATATGAAACCTGGAGACATCCGCATGATGCTGGCAGAAAGTACCGGGATCCAGACCCAGCAGACTTCTGCGACCAGCGGAAACTCCAGTATCCGCATACAGGGACTGGACGGAAAATATACCCAGATCATTAGAGATGGCTTTCCGTTATACTCTGGTTTTTCAGGTGGTTTAGGCCTGCTTCAGATTGCGCCATTGGATCTGCAGCAGGTAGAAGTGATCAAAGGTTCATCGTCCACCCTTTACGGAGGTGGAGCAATTGCTGGACTGGTAAACCTGGTTTCTAAAAAACCGACGGAAGCGCGTCAGCTTAATTTCCTTTTGAACGGTACTTCTGCTTTGGGACTGGATGCCAGTGGTTTTTATGGACAGAAATTTGATAAAATAGGTATCACCGTTTATGGTGCATATAACAAAGGGACGGCCTATGATCCTTCTGATGTTGGCTTAACGGCCATCCCCAAGTTTGACCGTTTCACCCTGAACCCCAAGTTATTTTTTTATTTCAATGATGCGACCACGCTTTCGGCAGGAATCAACGCTACAACTGAAAAACGGATTGGCGGCGACCTGGATTATGTGAAGGGAAATGGCAGTGCTGCCCATTCTTATTTTGAGGAGAATAAAACTGGGCGTTACAGTTCTCAGGTTGAATTGGATCATAAACTGAGTGAAAAGGAAAAGCTGGTTATCCGCAATTCGGTGAGCTATTACGATCGGAGTATCGGATTGCCAAATTACCTGTTTTCAGGCGTTCAGGTATCAACCTACAGTGAGGCAAATTATAGCCGTAACGGAGAAAAAGCAGACTGGGTGTTGGGGATGAACTTTTTGACCGACAATTTTAAGGAAGACCGGAACAGTAGCAATGCACTCAGAAGTTACAATTATAATACCATTGGAGCATTTGCACAGAACACCTGGAACCTATCTAAAAAAATTAGTCTTGAATCAGGAGTAAGGGGAGATTACCACAATGAATATGGATTTTTCTTCTTACCAAGAATTTCCGGATTGTGGAAGATCAATGAACATTTTTCTACCCGCTTAGGCGGTGGTTTAGGTTATAAGGCGCCAACTGTATTTACCGAAGATGCCGAGCGGATCCAGTTCAGAAATGTAGCGCCTTTAGATGTGGCAAATACAAAGGCGGAACGCTCATATGGCGCCAACTATGATGTTAACTATCGCACCTCCCTGTTTGACGGAGCGGTTGGATTCAGCATCAATCAGATGTTTTTTTATACCCGTATCAATAACCCGATATTGTTGATGGCCTCTAGTGGTGGCAATCTCACCTATGTACAGCCGAAAGGCAATTTAGATACAAGGGGAATGGAAACTAATGCCAAAGTAACCTATGGTGATTTTAAACTTTTCATAGGTTATACATTGGCGGATGTAAACCAGCATACAGCAAGTACCAGCACGGGTTATCCGCTGGTTTCAAAGCACAGGTTAAATAATGTACTGATGTATGAGATTGAAGATAAGTGGAAGATCGGTGCAGAGGCATACTATTTCAGCAAACAGTTGCTAAATGATGGTGCCACTGGTAAAAGCTATTGGACCGCCGGTCTGATGGCAGAAAAGCTTTGGGAACGGTTTTCAGTTTTTGTGAATTTTGAGAATTTAACGGACACCAGGCAGACCAGCTTTGATTCTATCTATAGAGGAAGCATTACAAGTCCTGTTTTCAGGGACATCTATGCACCTGTCGATGGTTTTGTGGTAAATGGAGGGATAAAATTCAAACTTTAAACCTGGGGTAATTGACTTTTCTGTGTAGTTAATTCACATTTTAGCCGGGCTAGGGATTTGATATTTAAAAAATCCCTGGCCCGGCTGATTTGAAACTTTCATCGCGGTTAAAAGATAAGTCCCATAAGGAGCGTCCTTCTGGCTGGTTAGGGCAGTTGTGTAAGGTTCAGGGTTACCCCCTTGACTTGTATCATCAATAAATGAAAACTTCCTTCCCTTTTTACCCAGATTATATGAAGTTTTTTGGTTTGGGCAAAGGAGGTTTCCGGTTGTTTGTTCAAGTGGTGGAACTTTTGAAGGATGGGTGAAAAACTGTAGGCTATGATTATTTTAATTACAAAGTATTAAATTTTTTCAAACCAGGACTAAAAAATTTTGTTCTTAAATAAATTTATATATTTGGTAAAATTTTGAAAGTGAAAATATCCAGTTTGTTTCTCTGCTTCATTATCGTAATACTCAGCTGCATTCCATGCGCTGACGTATTGGCTATGGGCAAGTTGCATGGTGGACCTTTAACTGAAAAAAGCATAACAACACATTCTGCAGCAAAAGAACGCACTGATTTCTGTTCACCGTTCTGCGTTTGCTCGTGCTGTAATACCACTTCTGAAGTTATTTCTTCAACACCTCTTGTGGTAATCTCAAAACCAATAAGCTCAGAATATAATGAAGCTTACAGGGGTGAGGTTATCTCTTTACCATTATCTGTTTGGCAGCCGCCTAAATTAAGTTAAAAATCGATCTTCATTTCGATGCTGTGTTTTTGCCCGTAATCCATACGAGGCTACGCTGTGCATTGATCTGGCTTTTTTATTTTTTACTTAATTAAACAAATAATGCTGAAAAAAATTATTCAGTTTTCAATAGCGAACAAGCTTGTAATAGCCCTGTTCACTTTGGGGCTGATCGCATGGGGCGTATATTCCCTGAGACAACTTCCCATTGATGCCGTTCCCGATATCACCAATAATCAGGTTCAGGTCATAACCCTTAGCCCATCCCTTGCTACCCAGGAGGTAGAAAGGCTTATTTCCTATCCAGTAGAACAGACCATGTCCACCATACCTGAAATAGAGCAGGTCCGCTCCATTTCAAGGTTCGGACTATCGGTTGTAACCATCGTCTTCCAGGATGATGTTGACATCTACTGGGCGCGGCAACAGGTAAATGAAAAGCTTGCCGAGGCCAAGAATAACATCCCATCAGGACTTGGTAATCCGGAAATATCACCCATCTCAACAGGTCTTGGGGAGATATACCAGTATGTGATCCATGCAAAGCCCGGATTCGAAAAGAAATTCAATGCACGCGAGCTGCGCAGCATCCAGGACTGGATCGTAAGAAGACAGCTCCTTGGAACGCCGGGCATTGCGGAGGTCAACAGTTTCGGTGGACTTTTGAAACAGTATGAGATTGCGCTTGATCCCGATAAGCTGCGTAGCCTGAACCTGAGCATCAGCGATGTTTTCGATGCCCTGGAACAGAACAATCAGAACACGGGGGGCGCCTATATAGACAAAAAGCCCAATGCGTATTTTATAAGGAGCGAAGGCCTGGTCGGCAATCTTGATGACATCAATAAGATCGTTGTCAAAAACAATGCGAACGGAATCCCGGTGCTTATCCACGATATCGCCACCGTACAGATCGGCAGTTCAATCCGTTATGGCGCACTTACCCGTGCAACAAAGGATGGAGAAGGTGAGGCTGTTGGCGGTATAGTAATGATGCTGAAAGGCGCAAATGCCAATAACGTGGTAAAACAGGTGAAGGCTAAGATAGACAGAATCAGTAAAACTCTACCTAAGGGGGTAACCATTGAACCGTTCTTAGATAGAAGTGCGCTTGTTGACCGTGCCATGGGCACAGTAGCCAAAAACCTGATCGAGGGCGCCCTGATTGTTATTTTTGTCCTGGTTCTCTTCCTTGGGAATTTTAGGGCCGGGCTTGTTGTAGCTTCAGTGATTCCGCTAGCTATGCTTTTTGCGATTTCCCTGATGAACCTTTTTGGCGTATCGGGAAACCTGATGAGTCTTGGCGCGATAGATTTCGGACTTATCGTCGATGGGGCCGTAATTATTGTGGAAGCCACAATGCACATCCTCTCTGGGAATAAGCTTGGCCGCGCTTATACACAGGCCGAAATGGATGAGCAGGTTGAAAAATCTGCCGTGCGGATGATGAGCGCTGCGGCATTTGGACAGATCATTATTCTGATCGTTTATCTTCCCATCCTTGCCCTTGTAGGTATTGAAGGCAAGATGTTCGGCCCTATGGCACAAACCGTTTCCTTTGCCATATTGGGGGCCTTTATTTTGTCCCTTACCTATGTTCCTATGGTTTCCTCGCTGTTCTTAAGCAAAAAAGTTGCGCATAAAAAGAATTTTTCAGATCGGATGATGGATTTTTTCCAGCGCCATTACACTCCAATGATCAAGACTGCACTCAATAAAAGAGTAATTGTTGTGGCATCATCGGTTGTTCTTCTGGCCATCAGTATTTTTATCTTTACCCGGATGGGGGGAGAATTCATCCCCACATTGGAGGAAGGTGATTTTGCGGTAGAAACCAGGCTACTTACCGGCAGTTCTCTATCCCAGACCATTGATAAAGTAAATCAGGCTTCAAAAATCCTTGTAGAAAAGTTTCCAGAGGTGAAAGAAGTAATTGGTAAGGTCGGTGCTGCTGAGATTCCTACCGATCCCATGCCAATGGAAGCATGTGATCTGACCATCATACTCAAAGATAAAAAAGACTGGACCACTACCCATGATAGGGAAGAACTGGCCGAGTTGATGAGTAAGGCACTTGAAGAAGTTCCTGGAGTTAGTTTTGGTTTTTCACAACCAATCCAATTACGCTCAAATGAACTTATCTCGGGAGTTAGACAGGATATTGGGATCAAAGTTTTCGGAGATGACCTCGAATCCCTCACCAGTATCTCCCAAAAGATCGGGAAAATTGTTTCGGGGGTAGAGGGCGCAAAAGATCTCTATCTGGAACAGGCAACCGGTCTGCCACAGATAGTAGTAAAGATCAACCGTGACCGGATTGCACAATATGGATTGAGCATAGGGACGGTTAACCAGGCACTCAACACTGCTTTTGCAGGACAGTCTGCGGGGCTGGTATATGAGGGAGAGCAGCGTTACGATATCATTGTGCGCCTTTCCCAACAGAACCGCCAAGGTATTGACGATGTTAAAAATGTCTATGTGACTGCCCCGAACGGCAATCAGGTTCCACTTGACCAACTTGCTGACATAGAGTTTAAGATCGGCCCTAACCAGATTCAACGTGAGGATACCAAACGGCGCATCATAGTGGGACTGAATGTCCGTGGCCGTGATATCCAGAGTGTAGTAACAGAGATTGAGCAGAAAATAAACGAACAGATCAAAATGCCCGCAGGATATTACATTACCTATGGAGGGCAGTTCGAAAACTTAAAAGAGGCGACACAAAGGCTCTCTATTGCCGTTCCGGTTGCACTTTTACTGATATTGCTATTACTGTATTTCTCATTTGGATCTGTAAAACAGTCGATACTGATTTTTTCTGCTATTCCGATGGCCGCAATCGGGGGAATATTTGCCTTAATCCTGAGGGGAATGCCTTTCAGCATTTCCGCCGGTGTTGGATTTATTGCATTATTCGGGGTAGCCGTGCTCAACGGAATCGTACTGATTACCGAATTCAACAGATTGAAAAAAATGGATAAATATAGTATAAGGGACATTGTCCTCAAGGGAACTGCTATCCGTCTGAGACCTGTACTGATGACCGCAACTGTAGCCTCTCTTGGGTTCCTTCCAATGGCAATATCCAGTGCAGCAGGCGCTGAGGTGCAGAAACCACTAGCAACCGTAGTAATCGGGGGACTGATTACTTCCACCATATTAACCTTAATCGTACTTCCAGTGCTATATACTTATTTTGAAGGTTGGAAAAGCAAAAAAACTGCCCTTCCAACAACTGTAGTTACCCTAGCGGTGTTTTTTGGACTTTTCATTTTATCGGGACAGGCGCAGGCGCAGACGGTTCCCACCAAGGGTATGAGCCTTGAGCAGGCTTTGAGCACAGCATTGAGTAATAACCAGGCTGTGAAATCCTCAACCCTGCAGATTGGCAGGCAACAGGCGCTAAGGGGATCCTCAACAGATCTGGGGAAGACCAGCTTTGAGGTGCAGTACGGACAGATGAATACCATCAAACGCGACAATAACTTTTCGGCCTCTCAGAACATACCCTATCCGGGGCTGTTCAAAAGTCAGCGCAACTTGTATGATGCGCAGATCAGGGGAGCCGAAATCGGCCTTCAGGTAACACAAAGAGAACTTTCCTATCAGGTGAAAAGCGTTTACGCCCAGTTGAGCTATTTCATTGCCCTTCAAAAGCTATACAAAAGCCAGGACAGTGTTTACAGTAACTTTCTGAAGGCCGCCTCATTGAGGTACCAGGCAGGAGAGACCAATCTGCTTGAAAAAACTACCGCCGAAACTCAGTATAATGAGGTTCGCAACCAGATGAGCAAGAACGAAGCTGATATCCTTGCTTATACCGCCGAACTTAAGCGTTTGCTGAATACCAGGGAACAGATCAGCATCATGAACGCGGACTTTGGCCAGGTAGTCTGGAATGTTAGCCAGGCTGATACCGTTACATCAGAAAATCCAATTCTTGCGCTGCAGGCCCAGCAGATAGATATTGCCGACAAGACGGTAAGGCTCGAGCGCTCACGCTCCGGCCCCGATTTCAGTATCGGCTATTTCAACCAGTCCATTATCGGAGCACAGAATGTTGGCGGTCAGGATCTTTATTTTAATGGAGGCAAACGTTTTCAGGGAGTTTCCGCCGGGATCTCCATACCGCTTTTCTTTAAGCCTTTCTCCTCAAGGATAAAAGCCGCAAAGATAGATAAGCAGGTAGCCGAAAGCGATTTTATCCTTTCCCAGACAGATCTTCGTGGAAGGTATGAGCAGGCCTTCCAGGACCTTCAGAAAAATTCCAGAAGTATCGCCTATTATAAGAACAGTGCCCTGCCGAATGCCAACCTGATCCTAAAGCAGTCCCAGATTGCATTTCAGGCAGGGGAGATCGGCTATGTAGAGTATCTGCAGGCCCTGCGTACCTACTCTGATATCCGCTTCAGCTATCTGGAGGCCATCAACCAATACAATCAATCAGTATACACATTACAGTACCTAAAAGGTCAATAACAATATAAAAATGAAAAAAATATTAAAAGCCCTCAGCCGATTATCTTACATAGGGGCACTGGCAGTAGTGCTTTCTTCCTGCGGCAGCAAGGAAAAAGATGGCGCTGGAACAGAAGCCTCTGCAGACAGCACGGCCACCGAGGAAAGCAACTCAGTAGAGCTCAGCCAGTCACAGTTCAAGTCTGTAGGGATAGAGCTGGGAAGTCCCGAGCTCCGTGCACTCAGCGGTATGCTGAAAGTAAATGGCTTTATTGACGTGCCACCACAGAACCTGGTGAGCATTACCACTCAGATGGGCGGTATTGTAAAATCCACTCCGCTTTTACAGGGGACAAAGGTGAGCAAAGGTCAGGTTATCGCCATACTCCAGAATCAGGAATATGTGCAGATGCAACAGGATTACCTGGAGAGCAAAAGCCAGCTTGAACTTTCGGATTCTGAATACAAAAGACAACAGACCCTTGCCCAGCAAAACGTTAATGCTCAAAAAACACTCCAACAGGCCAAAGCAGCTTATCTGGGAAATCTTGCAAGGGAAAATGCATTAAAGCAACGTCTTCAACTGATCAATATCAATCCGTCCTCGCTAAACGCCGGCAATATCCGTAGCCAGATAAATATCTACTCGCCTATCAATGGCTATGTAACCAAGGTTAACGTAAATACGGGCAAATTTGTGGCCCCCAATGATGCAATGTTCGAAATCGTAAACAGTTCGAATCTCCACGTTGAGCTCAACGTTTTCGAGAAAGATGCACAAAAGGTAAAAAAAGGACAGAAGGTGCTTTTTTCACTCACCAATGATTCAACCCAGCGTACTGCTGTCGTACAGCTGGTAGGCGGTGAGATCAATGCCGATAAGACCGTGACCGTTCATGCTATTGCCCAGGGAAGCGCCGGGTTTATCCCTGGTACTTACCTTAAGGCTTTCATCGAAACAGGTGCCGTGCAGGTAATGGCTTTGCCTTCTGCAGCGGTTGTAGACTTTGAGGGCAAAAAATACATTTTCGTCCAGAACTCGGCGGAAAAAAAGGCAAAGGAACCAGCAAAAAACGAGTCGGGAAACAAAGAAAGCGCCACTGAGGCCGGCCATCATTTCGAAATGGTAGAGGTTACAACGGGTATATCCGATGGCGGTTATATAGAGGTAACTATGCCTTCGGGACGGGATTTTACAGGCAAGGTTGTACTTAAAGGTACATATGATCTGCTGTCAAAAATGAAGAACAGCGAAGAAGAGTAAAGTCCCCACAAAGAATTTTTAGTACACACATTGAATAAAAGGTGCCTCGTTAGGGAGGCATCTTTTTAAAAAAAGTGAACCCACACGGGCAGAGAATACAGATAAAGCGGTTGCCCTGAATATTCAACAAAAATCAATTTACCCCGATATGGAAAACAAGAAGAAAAAATCCGACACCAAATCATCTGCCAAAAAGCCTGTAGTCCGGAAGGAAGGCTCAGATTCCAAAGAAACAAAAGCGAAGCCGGTAAAGGAAGAAACCAAAACTTCTTCACAGCCTATTTCTGAAAAACCATCCAGGAAGGGAAAAGAAGCTGAAAAGGAGAAAGAGGCTCATCTTGACCATGCTGAAGAGGAAGGCCATGATCATGAACATGGCGGGATTTTCGGGAAGAACACGGAAATGATCTTCGCCTTTATCTGTGGCGCGGCGCTGGGGATAGGATTTGGAATTTCTTTCATAGACGGTGTTCCCGAATGGGCAAGCCTTGCACTCTACATAACAGCCTATTTCTTTGGCGGTTTCTTTACGGCCAAGGAAGCAGTTGAAACTATACTGAAAGGTGGCTTTGAGATCGACTTTCTGATGCTGGTCGCCGCAATCGGCGCAGCGATCCTGGGCTCCTGGGCCGAAGGCGCATTATTGCTCTTCCTGTTCAGTCTGGGACATGCGATGGAACACTATGCGATGGGCAAGGCAAGAAAATCTATAGCTGCCCTTACCAGTCTGGCTCCCCCGACAGCCCTGGTTGTCCGGGATGGCAAGGAATCTGAGGTGCGCATCGAAGATCTTCAGCTTGGAGATGTCATTATCATCAAGCCCAACAGCAAGATTCCGGCAGACGGAGTGGTTGTAAAGGGTGAGGGCAGTGTCAACCAGGCTCCTATTACGGGTGAGAGTGTGCCAGTGGACAAATCACCCGTACCGGACGCATCAAAGGACTATTCTGCCGAAAAAACCATCAAGCCCCAGTTCCGTGTATTTGCCGGAACAATCAACGGAGCCTCGGTTCTGGAGGTTAAGGTAATCAGGGAAGCCAAGGATTCTACCATCTCACGCCTGATCAAAATGGTAAATGAGGCGGAAAAACAAAAATCCCCAACGCAGCTATTTACCGACAGGTTCGAAAAGTATTTCGTTCCGGTTGTACTGGTTCTGGTGACCGCACTATGTTTTGCATTCCTGGTTATCGATGAGCCGTTTAGCAAAAGTTTTTACCGCGCGATGTCCGTACTGGTTGCTGCCAGCCCGTGCGCTTTGGCGATTTCTACCCCAAGCGCAGTACTTAGCGGTATTGCAAGGGCTGCACGTGGCGGAGTCCTTATAAAGGGAGGGCGGCCACTGGAAGATCTGGGCGAACTCAACGCCATCGCGTTCGACAAGACCGGAACACTTACCGAAGGCAAGCCCCAGCTCACAAACGTGATTCCACTGAACGACATGTCAGAAGAGGAACTAATGGGTATTGCTGTTGCCGTTGAAAAACTCAGCGACCACCCGCTGGCCGAAGCAATTGTAAAAGGCGCACTCGAAAAGATGAAGAAAAAATCCGTTCCTGAGGCACACAACGTCAAGGGCATTACCGGAAGAGGTGTTCAGGCTGAGGTCAACGGTAAAAAAGTATTCATTGGAAACAAGGCCCTTTTTGAAAAGGATGGAATACCCGAAGATATTCTCAAACAGGTTGAAGAGCTGGAAAAGGGCGGACATACTTCAATGCTTGTCAGGGTCGATAAAGCTTTCATCGGCATTCTTTCCCTTATGGATGTTCCCCGTGAAGAGGCAAAACATGTGCTTAAAGAACTTGAAGAGCTGGGGATCAAAAAAATGATTATGCTCACCGGGGACAACCAACAGGTTGCAGAGGCGGTAGCCAAACAGATTGGTGTAACCGAGGCATGGGGCAACCTTATGCCGGAAGACAAAGTTAAGGCAGTACAGAAACTCGCCAAATCAGAAAAAATGGTTGCGATGGTGGGAGACGGCGTGAATGATGCCCCGGCCATGGCCAAAAGTACCGTAGGTATCGCTATGGGCGCTGCGGGATCTGATGTTGCTTTGGAAACAGCAGATATTGCCCTGATGGGCGATAAGCTGGAAAGCCTTCCCTTTGCCATCGGGCTTAGCCGTAAAGCCAGGGGCATTATTAAACAGAACCTCTGGATTTCCCTTGGCGTTGTCGCCGCACTTATTCCACTGACCATACTGGGTGTCGCTTCGATCGGACCGGCAGTAATCGCCCACGAGGGATCGACGCTGGTCGTAGTGTTTAATGCGCTGCGCTTACTTGCTTACGACAACGGACATAATAAAAAAGCACCGAAAAAGAGGAAAAAATAAGGCATGTTCAAAAAGGTTAAAAAATTCCTGAAAGCCCTGGGGCCGGGCATCGTTACCGGTGCGAGTGACGATGACCCATCAGGTATTTCCACCTATTCACAGGGCGGTGCAAAATATGGTCTGGCAGCACTCTGGACATTGATCATCACAATCCCCCTGATGGCTGCAGTCCAGGATTGCGACCGTATCAGGCTGACCACAACGCTTAGGAAACACTATCCAAAATGGGTATTGTACCTGTTGATCATATTCAGCGTGCCGGCAATCGTCCTGAACATTGGTGCCGATATCACTGATATGGACGCTGTCGAGCATCTCATATTTCCTGCCGTTCATGCAATTGTTTTTAGTGTGCTCTTTACCGGAGTACTTTTATTCTTCATCATTTATCTGCCTTACTTGACATTTGGCTCAGTGCTGAAATATCTGCCTATAGATTTTATTTAAGAAAGAATTATGCAGGCTAAACAACTTATTTCACTAAACATAATGCTGTTTGCGGTGGTTCCGGTCGTCTTACTTATAGTCGGTGGCATGATCGTAACCTGGAAAAAGCCCACGGCTGCTGTGCAGAGTACGATCCTCCACTTTGCTGCAGGGGTAGTTTTTTCCGTCGTGGCAGTTGAGCTTTTGCCAGATATGATCAGGATCCATGATACAACCGCAATAATTATCGGTTTTATATTGGGTATTTCGGCCATGCTTCTGATCAAATGGTATACCGCCAGGCTTGAACTCAAAACGGGCGGAACAAACGACAGCAAGTTGTTGCCTTGGGGAATGCTTATCGCGGTAGGCATTGACCTGCTCTTGGACGGTCTTCTTTTAGGGATAGGATTCGCAGCAGGATCAAAAGAAGGAACCCTGCTTGCACTGGCACTTGCGATGGAATGCCTTTCGCTGGGACTCGCAGTAGGTACCAGGCTGACCAAGCTTGGAAGTTCCAAAAGGAGGCTGATCAGGGTGCTCTTGCTATTTGGCCTGGTTTTTCTATTGGGAACAGGGGGAGGTTTTTTTATGCTGCATTTTACAGGAGAAAAAGTACTGGAACTTGTACTCTCATTTGGTAGCGCAGCCTTACTGTTTTTAGTTACCGAGGAACTTCTTGTCGAAGCCCATGAAGAAAAGGATTCTCCATTTTTTACCGCGGCTTTTTTCTTAGGATTTCTTCTGTTTATGGTTCTGGGGCTCATTATTTAATCTAAACCATGCATATTATCACTAAAATCAGTCAGTTCGATGCGCACCATAAACTTTACCTCTCCCTGGGTGTTGCTCTTGCCGCCCTTGGTATTTGCTATGTTATGGAACTGGATGCCTCTGTCAGGTGCATGGTTGCATGGCTAAGCTATGCAATAACCAGCATTGCGCTTGCATGGACAACCATTAGCTCCTCGCATCCCAGTCAAATAAAACACGATGCCCATGCGCAGGATTCAAGCAGGACGCTCATTTTTCTTTTTGCCATAGCCGCTGCATTTGCCAGTCTTTTTTCCATTATTATCCTTTTGCGTGAGAACTCGGAAAAGACCGATCAGGGCCTTTTAATGACTATCGTTATTCCGTTGCTCTGCGTGGTTAGCTCATGGTGGCTGGTTCATACCGTCTTCACCATGCGATATGCACATTTCTATTACTGTGACATCGAGCATGAGAAGAAAGGAAAAATAGAAAAGCCCGGAGGACTGATCTTTCCTGGAGAAGAAGATCCCGATTATATGGATTTTGTCTATTTCGCTTTCGTGGTTGGAATGACTTTTCAGGTATCTGACGTAGAAATCTCCTCAAAAAGGATCCGAAGACTTGCCTGGATGCACGGTGTGCTTTCATTTGCCTTTAATACAGTAATAGTTGCCCTGACAATCAATGTGCTCTCGGGCATGATCCAAAAATAATTTAATATAAAACTAAAAACCTATGGACTGGACACCAGAAAATTTTCCACTTGAGATGAAGGACCTTGACCCAAGGGTAAGGGAAAAAGCGATCGAGATCGCCAACGAACTTAGAATTACCAGAGAGGTAAACGAGCTCAATATTGTTGAGGTTGCCATCAACAGGGCCCAGCAATGGTTTATCAGCCTGGAGGGATAATGGCAGTGCAAAGATTATCCCCTGATCACACAAAATATAATCCAAACCGCGGCAAGGTATCCACAAGGCTCCTGACCGATCATAAAACATTGAATAAAATGCAGACCAAAAGAAACAACAGGCCCAGGCCTGCTGCTGCCAGGGGTGGGGGAACAGCTCCAAAAAAGAAAAAGGCCAAGGGGCCAAAGAAATCGGTTTTCCTGATGGTATTTTATTGGATACTGGCGCTGCTGCTGGCGCTCGCCATTTATTTTAAAGCCAAACATTTCTATAATTCACATTGGAACAAGGATACCAACGAAAAAAACAACGATTCTGTTATCACCACCCCCGGATCTAAAAAATAAACCATGAAGCAGATTTTTATGAAAAGCCGATATAGTTTACTATATTCCTTTATCTTTTTCTTCATCTGTGTCTCGACCATGCTGAGGATCAGTTTTACTGCGGTTTCGCTCGGAAAGGCGGGGCTGGGATTTGGAGAAATCCTCACCGCTTTTGCTAAAGGATTCGTCTTCGATCTTGGGGTGTCCACATATTTCAGTGTATTTTATGCACTTTATCTGCTCATCCTTCCCCAAAAATGGAACAGGACTGGATTTAACAAGGTGTTTACCCATATCCTTCTTTTTCTGATGGTCTTGATTTCGATATTTTCTTTTTTCGCAGAATTTACTTTTTGGCGGGAATTTGAGAGCCGTTTTAACTTTATAGCAGTAGATTATCTGGTCTATACTTATGAGGTTGTGCACAACATCAACGAGTCCTATCCGCTGCCACTTTTGATTTCAGCTGTTGTCATAATCTCCTTTTTATGGAACTATCTTATGAAAGGGGCGTTCAGGAAGAGCTTCGAGTCTGCTACACCTTTTGCCCGTCGATCGGTAAATACAGCCCTGATCATTCTGACAGCAATATTCTATACGATAGAGATAGATAACTCCTGGGGGGATAAAAGCGGTAACCGTTATGCGGCAGAAATTTCCAAAGCAGGGATATATTCTTTCGTAGCGGCCTTCAAGGCGAATGAGCTTAGCTACGATCAGTTTTATCCGATGCTCGCAAATCAGCTTGCCTTCAATTTGGTAAGAAAAGAACTCACCTCTCCCACTAGCAGGTTTATTTTCAAAGGGCCTTCGGTACGTAGATCGGTTCTGGCCGGTAATGGCCAGAGGGAACCCAATGTCATCATGGTGGTCATGGAGAGTTTCAGCGCTGATTATATGGGCACTTTTGGCAATACACAAAAACTGACACCTGTTCTGGATTCGCTGGCCAAAGAGAGCATCCTCTTTGAGCGCATGTATGCAACAGGCACCCGTACCGTGCGAGGGATGGAGGCGCTTTCCCTCGCCGTTCCGCCAACACCGGGGAACAGTATTGTAAGGAGGAGCAATAATGCAAACCTGAGCACAATAGGCAGTATTTTTTCCAAACGCGGGTATTCCACAGGCTTTTTTTATGGCGGGGACGGTTACTTTGACAATATGAACCAGTTCTTCGGAAGCAATGGCTATGACATAACAGATAGGGGAAGGAAGCTTACAATGGGCGATGCCTATCTGGGAAAGCGGACCATATTGACCGATAGCGAAGTGAGCTTTGAAAATGCCTGGGGCGTATCGGACGGGGATCTTTTCGCTGCGGTAATCCGTGATGCGGATAAAAGGCACTCGTTAAAGACGCCTTTCTACGATTTTGTCATGACCACTTCCAACCATCGGCCCTTTACCTATCCCAAAGGAAAGATAGATATCCCACCAGGCACGGGAAGAGAGGGCGCAGTAAAATATACCGATTATGCCATTGGGGAATTTTTAAGACAAGTTCGGAAAAAGCCATGGTTCAGCAATACCGTGTTTATATTCGTTGCCGATCACTGCGCGGAAAGCGCAGGAAAGAACGAGATTGATATCTCCCGTTACCATATCCCGGCGATGATATACAACCTCAATGGACAGCCCCCTTCGATAATTCCCAGCCTTTGCTCACAGATAGATCTCTATCCAACCTTGTTCGGTCTGTTGAAATGGGACTTTGAGAGCAATAACTTCGGTATGGACGTTCGATCACCCGGGTACCGCCCAAGGATCTTGCTAGGAACCTATCAAAAGCTCGGTTATCTCCGTAGCGACACCCTTGTGGTACTCAGTCCAAGGAAGCCTCCGCAGAGCTATCTTTATGATTTCAAAACCAATATACAGACCTCCGAGAAATCTTCTGAAACACTTGGAAGGGAAGCCATTTCTTATTATCAGAGTGCCTATTACCTCTTTAGGACAGGCGGATTAAAAAAATAAGAATATTATGAATTATTATCAGTTATTATTGATCTGTGTGCTAGCGGGGTCTGTGATCCTGCTAACAGGTAAATACTTTTTTAAGCGCAGGCGCAGAAACATCTTCAGCATGCTTATTGGAGATGTTCAAGCTTATGTAAGCTATCTTTTTGAGGAGCACTGGCAGACTGACCTGGCATACCACGATCTGGATCATACTAGACTTGTGGTCAAAAGGACCCAGGAAATCGCTTCTAATTTTCGCCTGGATAACCTTCAGGAATTCATACTTTTCTCTGCAGCATGGTTTCATGATACCGGGCAGCTGATTGGGCCTCCTGCCGGCCATGAGCATCGAAGCGTGCGGCTGATGGAAGAGTTTCTTTCAGATAAAGGGATTGCACCGGATATCACCTCCACCATTGGCCGCTGCATACTCTCCACCTCAATTCCACATAGCCCTAGCAATGTCCTTGAAGAAATTATCTGTGATGCTGATACCTATAACCTGGGCAATGAGGAATTTCTCATCACCGATGCAAAGGTTGCGCGCGAAATGCAGAAAAGGGCAGATGTGGACCTAAGCCATTGGGATAAAAAAACACTTGCATTTCTATCGGCTCACCGTTTTTTTACGCCTTATTGCAAGTCTATGCTCTCGCAGGGAAAGCAAAATAATATCCATTTGGTACGGGAACGCATAAAAAATAAATCAGACTAAACACAATAAATGGATTTGGACAATGAATGGGATATACTCTTAGGCTTCTTATCGCGTTTATCCTGGCAGGTATCATTAAAAATAGGTTGACACCCCGAACTGCACCGCTCCGGTTCTGGCAGGCGGGTTTCCAAGGATATCCTTCTGCCACTGTTTTCGGTAGGAAAACCTCAGCACGGTTTGTTGCCTTGGCCTGAAACTGATGCCGGGCATTACGCTGAAAAGCTCATCACCAATATTCCCGCCGGTCTCCCTGAACTTCCCTACATTCCAGTCCACATACTCTACCCTGCAGGCTAAACTTACAACAGAATGCTGCCAGCCCAGAATCGTTCTTTTGATCACAGGCTGAACTATATCCATATATCCCCCCATCTGACGGCTCCCGAACTGCTGGGAATAGGTGTCGGGAACATCGACCTTGACCCATGCCCACTCAGCGGTGATGAAGGTCTTAAGTTTGGGAAGTGTAGTGTTAAAGTCTATGGCGAAAACATTTAGCCTGCGTTTGTCATCGATAACAATCCCGTCTGACTGCCATTTATTGTAAACCCCTCCCATATAGGATAGGCCGAGTTCGCCTACATTGTTCCTGCGTACCGCGACCTTTCCCGTTAGAAGCGGCTGCCCGCTTGCAATTTCTTCAAACCTTTCCGGATTTCTTTTTGAGGCAGCCAGGGAGGTTCTGTTTTCAGTGTTTGCAATAATGGAATCGTCAAAGCTGCTTGTGGCATATAACTCGTAGCCAAGCATCCAGTCACCACTATAGTTCTTGCCATAAATCCCGAATCCTGCACTGCTCCAGGTTGCAGGCAGCATCTGTGTCATGGCGATCGGACGGTCGGTGAATTCCCATTTAGGACCGTCATGGTTCTGGTTGAATGCACCAATGGGATTTAATATCATTCCGCCCCTTAAATTAAGCAAGGGGTACAGTTCCAGATCCAGCGCAGCAAATTCAACCGCTATTTCTTTTTCAGCAGGTTCAAATTCGATCTCGGAAAGAAACTTGATGCGCTTGGAAATGGTTGAGGCTACAAATAGCGTCATCCTTCTGAACTGGAACTGCTGTCCTTCAGAGATCCCGTCTGTACCCTGATACTGCCAGTTGGCTTCCATGTATCCGCCCACCGACACAGGAAGTTTTCCCACGGCAATAAAAGGCCGTTCATAAACTGCATCCATGTTGAGTGAGTTTTTTGCGGTATCACCGGGTTTGGCCCTTAAAAGTTTCGGGTCGATCTGGGCAAAAGCCATCTGACCGATACCAATAGATATGATCAGCGTAAAGAGTTTTTTCATACTGCCTTCAGTGAAATTTTGATCCTGGTTTTTTCTATGGTGATGGGGAAGGTTCTTAAGTTTGCTTCTGCCGGACCATTGGTCATTCTGCCCTTATTGTCAAACTCGCTTCCGTGGGCCGGACATTGAAGCCTGTCGCCGAAAGCCTGGAGTTCAGTTCCCTGGTGGGTGCACTGCATCCACAGCGCAGAATAATTCAGTTCGTCATGCCTATAGATACAGATGGGATATCGGAGCAGGTCATTGCTGACTACAATGTATCTTTTGAACTGGACATTTTTTCCCTGTCTGAGCTCAAAGTCCTTCATTTCTACGACCAGGTTATCCCCTGCAATCTCGCCCGTCGCCGGCACCAGGCTGCTGCATCCACTGATCAACGTGGTAATCCCAAAGCCTCCAAGGCAGGCCATTCCACAGCCTTTTATAAAATCTTTTCTTTTCATTTCTATAGTGATTCTAAAAATCTGAGCAGCGCATTCTTTTCTTCCCCAGAAAGCTGGTTGAAGCTGTTGCGGCTTGCAGATGCCTCTCCTCCATGAAGGGTTACCGCCTCTTCGATGCTTTTTGCCCTTCCATCATGCAGCAGATGATAAGATCCCCCCTGTGAATTCATCGAAAGTCCCAGTCCCCATAGGGGCGGGGTTCTCCATTCGAAGGTTTTTGCCGATCCTTCCGTATAACCATCATCCAGCCCAGGCCCCATATCGTGAAGCAACAGGTCGGTATAAGGATGAAATTCTTTGTTGGACAGAGCGGCTACCGGTGAAAAACCTGTTTTTAGGGTAGGCTTGTGACAGCCTGAACAGTTGATCTTTTCGAACAGTTTCCTGCCAGTTTCAACTTCCGCATTCCCTACATTGCGCTGTATAGGCGCTTTTAGCGTCTGAAGATAAAACACCACGTTATTCACTGTAAGTGTGGGGATTTCAGGGTCAATCACCATCCGCGTATAGGCATCCATAGGATCAAAGCTTGAAGTAATCCCGATATCCTAGTTGTAGGCATTCACGGTCTGGTGGAGCAGGTTATATGCTGCCGCCTTTTTTCCAAAACGATGGATATATTTTCCCTTCAGTGGAATAGCATTGTTAAGCGTCTGAACATATGAGGGAAGTACTGCGTAATTCGGGATACCAGAAATGCCGTCATTATCCAGATCCTGGGGGTCAGCCATAGCCAATATATCTGCATCAGCTACCAGTTCGAGAAAGCCAAGGCCGGTATTGGCAGGCGGCGTAAATTTTGAAAAGGTGGCCCCCGCTGGGATTTGCTCAGGTTTGTACCCGGGAATAGCCCTGTTCTGCAGTTGTGGGCCTCCCTGTTCTAAAAATTTATTGCCTGTTTCATCAGTCTGCCCGAAACGAACCAACGTAGTAAAGGGATGGCCTTTGCCGTCACCCGCATGGCAGCTTCCGCAGCTGGTTGCAACAAAGCCAGGACCAAGACCGTTCTCAGGAGTAAATATCTCATTGTTGAAGGCTGCATCTCCCAAAGCGAACCGTCTCAACTGTTCATAGCTGAGTCCTTCTACCGGCCCATCAAGAATTTCGTCCTCTTTTGGAGAAGAAGGGATTATCTTCTCACAGGACACCATTATAGCAACCAGGCTCATAAGTGAAAGCAGGACAATGGGTAATCTTTTCTGCATGGTATCTGATTTTTTTGTAAATCTAATAATAAAAATAGAAAAGACTAAAAATAAATTTAGATTTATCTAAATTTATTTTTAGATTGATTTTAACGGTGTCGGAATTATAATGCACGGCTCCCAAAGTGACCTACTTTTTTAACATGAGCACGGAATGCAGTGTTATAAACCAAAACAGTAAATCATCTATTGCTTTCAAATCAGGAACTTCACCGGATAGGGTATTTTGTTGGTGGATGCTACGGTCTATCCATTGTAAGCAGATGTAATAAGGCAAGGCAATGATGCAGGATTCGGAATTTTTAAAGTTCTTTTCGAATTTTGGTTGAAATGTTTAGTTTTAGGGCTGGAATACGGTTTCCTAGATAAAAAACAATACCGTGGTCATTTGGCCTAAAAAAAACAGTTATGGAAAAATTCAAACAGGTGCAGGAAGTTATTGCTTCAGTAGAAGCCGATGTAACAAAATTTTATGATGGTGGAAACGCAGCCGCTGGTACGCGAGTACGTAAGGCAATGCAGGATCTCAAGGTTTTAGCTCAGGAAATCAGGGCTGAAGTTACAGAGAAAAAAAATAGCGATAAATAATAAACAGGAGACTGTTTTGGGAAATAAGGCCATTAGTGTATAAACTGATGGCTTTTTTATTTTATGGTTGACATGCTGAATTTTATCTCAGAGTTTAAGAGAATATGTGCAAAAGATTTTTTGCACAAAGCTTATACTTAGCTTATTTTAGAAAGCTACGCTCAAATATATGCATACCTTGGATACGCCTTCAAAACCACGTGGGTGGAACGACCTGACCCTACAAGAATTTAAATCAATATATCCTGTCATAGAGGAAAATGCAAATAGGCATTTCCGCTGCGCTGAAATACTTGGGAAATCTGACGAACCTCAGAATGCAATCGCTCATTTGATTTTGGGTACGGAAGAACTCATAAAAGCTTTTGCCTGTTTGTTAATGTCTAGAAAAGTACCCCTGAGACAGCAATCATGGTTTAAGAAGATTTTCCTTCATCACAAGGTAAGGCATGATCTGGTTAAGGATTTTTTTTCGATGTATCTTTTGTTTCGCTTTTCTTCGTCTACAAACTTAAGGCCAACTGGAATATTCTCCTTTTTAGGGGCAGCATTAATGAATACTGCCATGGCTACAGCTAATTACTTTTGGTGGAGCAATGCCGATAGTTTGAAACAGAGGGCTTTCTATGTTGATTTTATTAATTCAATTGTCGATCCCTCTACTATTACGGCTGGCGACTATCAGGTAGCCAAAGCTTATGTCAATCTTTTCCAAAAAGACATTGCTAAACTTATGAGATCCATCGAGGTAATGTCCGATAAAGAATTAAAGTCTTGGACTCCATTTAACATTAACGAGTTGGATAAGCTTCGGGAACAGGCATACAAATTGCAAAAAGAAAGAAAAAAATCATGAGTCCATGGAACGTTTGCTTTCCGTATTTTGCAGAAAATTATTTTGCCATTTTGGAGTTTTTCAAGTCACTTAATAAATCAACGATAAAGAACAGGTTGGTAGCTTTTTCTAAGAAAGCTGAATAATTCTTATAAAGACATCTATAGGTTTATGTGCTGGAACGACTTTCAAAAGCAATTTATGGTTGGAGTGGAGGGAATTTACGACATCAAAACTTTTGCTGGGGTACTAACTGGCTACTCATTAGAGTAAAAAAGCTGCAAAAATAAAACCCGGGCTTGTAATAATCCTATTGGACAGCTCTGTTTTACGAACAGTTTTTTGTTGCCTAAACAACTAATTCTGTTTAATATTTCCTAGATTGGGATTCACGCTTACCTCAGATTTGACTTTTTATGACTCTAGTAATTGCACAGAGGAACGACAAAGGTGTATCGTTCTCTTCAGATTCCAGGATTTCGTTTGGTGAGGCTGGTTTCTTTGATAAGGGGATCAAGATATTTACTGTTCCTTTTAAATTAAAAGGGCCTGCAAAATCCAGGGACGATTTCAATAAGTATGAACATGAGCTAATCTATGGGCTTGCGGTCGTGGGAAGTTCCATTAATGCCAATACAGTTAAAGACTCCATTGCCGAAATTCTCCCGAATGTAACCTATCTAACAAACATGTCTGATGTATCCATCATAGGGATCAGTTCCCTTGTTCTTAAATACTATAGGGAGGTTTCTCAGGAGCTAACCGCTGTTCTGGGAAAAACAGGCCTTTCGGAAATTCTACTTGGAGGCTACTGCATCGTCGAGAAGCGGGTGCGTATAGTGCGTTTTTATCCGGATATAAAGGAAGATCAAGTCGATTACCAATTTGAAGAGATACTGCCAGAACATGGAATGATGTTTTTTGGCTCGGGTAAAGCGTATGCCGAACAGGTCTTTAAGGAAAACGAAACTCTAGATCCATTGCAGATATTAAAAAAGGTAATTGAATCCAAGGCCGATGCTGCGGTAGGTGGAAACATGCAGCGCGGAAACTTTTATGGTGAAAATTTTGAAATCAGTGGAGTCGTAGAGGACCAGCTAGACGAAAAAGGTAATTCAATTAAGAAAACAAATTACAGAAGAGCCTTTCTGGTTGAGAATGAAATTGAAGAATTCAAAAAGCCACCATATTTAGCATTAACATATGGATATACTTCAGTCAAACTGATACCCTGAAGCTAAAGCAGTATGGTAATGGCTAAGAACTAGCCTGCAGTAAAATTTGCCTCCATGCGGATTATATATAATACTGATTTGCAAAACCAATAACAAACGATATGAAGAAAGGATCTCTGGAAGAGTTGTATGACTACTTTAAAAAATTCCATTTATCTGATACGCTCTATTTATTCGGGGCAATTAATGCTGTTTTGAAATATGGTGAGCAAAAGCTCCACAGCTCGAATGTTCCAGAGCATCTGTATAGATGGATAGGTCGGTTGACAGAGCAGGAAAGAAAGTTTGTTGGATTAAATCTGACCCGGATGGCAAGATTTATGATCTTGAGCGGGGCAAATGATCATAAAGGACAACGTATGCTGCTTGATACCCCAGCATTTCATAAGGCTTACGAAATGGTAATAGAGCTTTATGATACAGACGTTGACATTCCAATCGACCAAGGTCCGGAGGCCATATCTCAATATTTCTCTCGCATTGGTCAAATCCAGTTCCCCCTGCAAGCAAGGCAGCATACCGTTATTGGAAGAGGTTATGCCATGTTCATATCAAATCCTTCTATTGCAACTTCTGCATATGACTTTAACAGAAAGCTAATGGAGTTTTACAAACTGGATTGTTTTCAGTTTATGGCTACAGGTATTGCGATGTGGTTATTGGTAAATGGGATATTAGACTACGAAATGACCATAGAGATCTCCAAATTAAAAGATATCGTCACCCCGGAAGCAATATCTATTTTCACAGAATTGGCAACAGGAACTGCAAAACAATACAGGGAAATGGTTCGTGGTCCAGGTCGAGGCAATCAGATGGATAAATTAAAAGACATTTATGGACATGACCCCTTCACCGCCATGCCCGCAATACGCGTAGATAGATCCAGCGTTCTCAGGGCTGGTACCGTAGTCGTCCCTCAGCCTAAATATTTTCTGGAAAAGGCAAGTGCTGGGATATTTTATTTATTGGCAAATAAAGAACAACAAATCGCAAAAGTTGCTGGAAAAACGGGCGAAAATCCCTTTCGGAATGCGTTTGGAATCGTTTTTAGGGAATATATTGGACGGCACCTCAAGACGCCAGGCAAAGCACACACATTTATTGATCTAGACGTTGATTTTTCCGAGCCTTGGACTGGACTTCTTCCTGATTTTGCACTTATTAATGCTGAAGTATGTTTGCTTGTGGAAGTTAAAACAACCTTATTAAAACTTCCGGCAAGGAGTTATTTTGAACCTGAAATCATCAAAGGGGAGGTTCAGGCTGGAAACCTAAAAAAGGCCGTACGGCAATTGGATTCATTTAGGAAGGCTATATTAGAAAAAAAAGTTAAAGATGTTAGGTTTGGAAAAGTAACGAGAATCCTAAATATCATAGTCGGATATGATCAGGTATATGTTTTAAACTCTGCTATTCTTCCAGATCTAACCGCAGCTCACAGGGAAATCTCTTATGATCTCCAGCTCGCAAGTATCGCTGATATTGAAATGATGGGCAGCGCATTGGAGCAAGGATTCAACCTAAATGAGCTCATGGGCAAGAAAGTTGCGGACACTGGTGCCGTCCGATGGTCTATCGCTACTTATTTACAACAATGTCATGTAACATCAAAAAATCAAATACTGAATGAGGCTTTTCTTCAATGTATGGAAAGGTTAGGGCTGAACAAGTAAACTTTAAAAGGCCCAAGTTTAGTAAAAACCCTAGTGATCACGTATCTAGAAGGAGGAAAGAATCAAAAGAGAGAAATGGAAAAAAATTAATGGCATTTATAATAAATCTGCTCAAGTTACGTCTTTATATATGAGAGCGTTAATTTAGAACGGGGAATGATCATCACGATTGTTCCCCGTTTTTTATTTTGTGTCTGAAAGTTAGGCGCTTGACTACTATTAGTTTCTTGGATTTTTTCCTTAATTTTAATCGTGAGGAAAATTGAACCACCATTTGAACTAGTGCTTGATGGGCGGCAGATTATGGTCTCTGAACATGAGTTCGGTTCGAACAGGGTGTTCCATGTTAACTTTGGCGGTTGGAAAAAGCCGCTGGTGATTGCTATCGGAATTGGTATCCGGGATCAGAAGTTCTGGACTTCAATCCCCCAGGGGAGACAGGCCGAAGCGCAGGAGATAGGGAAATTAATTGCGGAGCATATCCGCGCTAATAGGAAAGAATCATGTGTTATTACAACGGACAGAAAGTGACCAGAGCCGAGTTTATCCAACTCAAGCAATTGGAAAAAGCGGTCAGAAACTATGATTTTTTGGACAAGGGCGTACATAATGGGTTCAACTATGCGCCATGTGCAATTGTTGTTGCGACTGATGACCGCAGAGATTTTGAGATCCAACAGGCTGAATGGGGATTTATCCCAGGTTATGCAAAAGACCGCGAAGAGGCCAAAAAGTTTAGGGGCATGTATACCACGCTCAACTTTAAGGCGGAGAATCTTTTTACTAATGAAGCTGGTAAAAAATCCATGTGGGCAGAGGCTGCGCGCCAGCGTCGATGTCTGGTGCTCTCAACTGGTATCATCGAATCCATGCATGTACCTACCTATGGTAAGAAGGGTCAGTTGCTGAAGGCAACAGATAAAGTTCCCTATATGATTGGTATTATGGATAAAGAATATTTCTGGTTTCCTGGAGTATATAATGATTGGTTTGATAAGGAAGCTGGGCAATGGGTGCGTACGGTTGCCTTTGGAACTACCGCGGCAAATGGAATCATGCAGCAGATCCATAATTCTAAAAAAAGAATGCCAACTATCCTTACGGATGATTTGGCCTGGGAGTGGCTAATGGAGGAACCGAGCGAAGAACGCCTGACCGAAATTGCACTTACCCAAATCCCATCAAAATTAATGGAGGCATGTACCATCGATAAGGATTACCGTTTTGCAGGCGAGGCTACGCCGGCTGATTATCCCGATCATCCAGCTCTTGACCTTACCTTTGTGGATCAGGAACAACTGGATTTCGATCATTGGAGAAACTAGCGGTTCTTTTTTAATTTAGCGCAAAAGATAGAAACGAAATGTCAAGCCAAAAGCCGCTCCAACCACAGATGGCAAGCCAGGGATGGAAACAGTTCCTCGCCGCAAAAACCCGAATGCTTGCTGCCTATGATTTAGCGAAGGATCTGGAAAACAATAAGCTGGTAAAAGTCAGACATGGTCTTGTAGCAGAGGCCGAATTTCGAAAATGGCTAAGCGAATTTCTGCCAAAAAGATATGCGGTAACATCTGGATATATCATTTCACCCGGGATTTCCAGCAAGGAGCACATGGTGCATTATGATGTGATCATATATGACCAGTTGGAATCTCCTGTGCTTTGGGTCGAGGATAATCCAGATTCTTCCGGTCAGGGAAAGTCGCTGGCAATACCTGTTGAGTATGTTCATGCGGTATTTGAGGTGAAATCCGCATTTAACAGGCAGTCAGCGAAGGAAGCGGTCGACCAGCTGTCCAAGCTTAAGCCATTATTGGCGCGGGTAGACCCGCCGACCAGTCGCGCCAAGATGTATCTTCCTGCCAATTTCTTCTGTGCAACTGTATTTTTCGAACTCCGTAAAGAGCATGATAAAGATTTTGCAGCTATGGATGAACTAGTTAATGCCACAATGATTCGAAGATTCTACGGGGGAATTATACTCCGGGCCGAAACGCTTGATAGATACAACAGCGGAAAAATAAGCTTCAGAAATGAAAATGTCGATTCTAAGCCAAACAACAACTCATCGTTATCCTTTTGGACAACATCGAAATGCCTAAAGTATAAGGATGATCAATATTTCAGCCTGCTGCTGACATTCTGGGAACAGCATTTTTCCGAGTTTGCCTTTGACATCTTAGCGCTTTTGAAAAACACCTATCAGCCCAATGTTCTGTCCAGTCTATATTGCACGGGTTCCACCTCTTTGGAAAATGGCAGTATCGTAGAAACCAGGTACGCTGATCCGGAAGGCTACAAGCGATACCAGGAAGAAACGGCGGCAATTCTTAAAGCACAGGGTTTCGTTGGATTGGAGCCATCGGATATCTAATTTTACGAGTTTTCCTTATTTGGCAACACAAGGGAATACTTATTTTTTTCTTTTTTGCAAGATAAAATAAACAATCTGTTTGCGCAACATTAGGCTATGCCTTAATTGGAGTTCTCCACCAAAAGCACAATCTTTTCAACATTTTGTATTTTACTAACAATTTTAGCTTTATGTTTGTTGTATAATTTTAGAATACTAAAAATAATAGTATAAAATTAACTCGAATACCATGGATGCTAAAAGGGAATTGTTTCAAAAATTGCAGCAGGATATCCTGTTGTGGCAGGGCTTTAAGCCCGTTGCCTCGGGCAAGGCTGAGCGAATCGGCCTAGGAGAGATTGAAGATGCTTTCCCAGGTGGAGTATTCCCCAAAAAAGCGATCCATGAGTTTATTACTGTAGTCCCGGAACAATCAGCGGCAAGCGATGGCTTCATCGCAGGTCTGCTGGCTGTGCTTATGGAAAACGGTGCGGCATGCGTATGGGCAAGTACTTCGCGTCGTCTTTTCCCTGCCTCGCTCGGCCTGTTCAATGTCGAGCCCGAGCGCATTATTTTTATGGATGTACAGACCGAAAAGGATGTGCTATGGATTACAGAAGAGGCCCTCAAGTGCGAGGGGCTCGCGGCCGTAGTCGCCGAGGTAAATAATTTATCACTTATCGAATCTCGAAGATTGCAGCTGGCTGTAGAGTCAAGTGGCGTAACAGGATTTATCCTCCGAAAAGATGAAAATAAAACCGCAAGTACAGTGGCCACCGCGAGATGGAGGATAAGTCCCCTGCCTTCGCAAACAGAAGATGGAATGCCAGGCCTGGGTTTTCCACGCTGGCAGGTCGAGCTGCTAAAGGTGCGCAATGGGAATCCTGGAAACTTCGTGCTGGAATGGGCTGGAGAAAAATTCGAGGAAGTTAAGAAAGTCAAAAAGGAAATTGTTTGGTCTGAAATGGAGGGCAGGCAGATTGGATAGATATCATGCAAAGGCGTTTTGTTTCCATATGGTTCCGCCAGCTGCTGGCTGACTGGCAGCTTATCCGCAGGCCCGAGCTTTCTGGCGTGCCCTTTGTTTTTGCTGCGCCCGACCACGGCCGAATGATGATCACCGCGGTGAGCGAGCTTGGCCATGGATTTGGTGTCGAGGTTGGAATGCGTGCTGCAGATGCAAAGGCCATTTGTCCCGGACTTGAGGTGTTGGATGATAAACCCGGAAGACCCAGAAAACTGCTCAAAGGGCTTGGCGAATGGTGCGTGCGCTATTCTCCTATAGTTGCAATCGATGAATTTGCGATGGATGGGCTGCTGCTTGAGGCAACCGGATGCAGCCATCTTTGGGGCGGGGAACGCGGATATCTAAAAGAAATCGTTTCCAGGTTAAAAAGCAAGGGTTATACCGTCCGCGTAGCGATAGCCGATACGCCCGGAGCCGCATGGGCGATATCCCATTACGGAAAAGTGACCCCGCTGATCCCGATAGGCGAGCATGTAGATGCTTTGCTCAATCTGGTGCCAGATGCGCTGCGCCTTGAGGAGACCACATTAGCGAAACTTCGAAAACTCGGATTCTATCAGACCAAGAGTTTTATTGGAATGCCCAGATCCGTATTGCGCAGGCGCTTTGGCGAGGAATTTCTGCTACGCTTGGCCCAGGCGATAGGCACAGAAAACGAAGTACTCATTCCCATGCAGGTACCTGTGCCTTTCAGCGAGAGACTGGCTTGCCTAGAGCCTATCAAAACAAGGAACGGGATAGAAATTGCCATCAATAAATTACTGGAAAACCTGTGCAAGCGAATGCAGGCCGAGGGAAAGGGGCTAAGATCCGGCGTGCTTACCTGCTACCGTATCGATGGCAAAGTGGTACAGGTTGATATCGGTACAAGTGGAGCATCGCATAATATCAGCCACCTTTTGAAGCTATTTCAGCTGAAGATCGATCAGATCAGGCCAGCCCTTGGCATCGAGCTTTTTGTGCTGGATGCGCCGAAGGTGGATGATGTCGAGGTTCCACAAGAACAAATGTGGACATCAAAGCCGGGCCTGGATGATCAGAGCGTAATCAAATTGCTTGACCGCATCGCTGGAAAGGTAGGTTTTCAGGTGATACATCGCTATTTGCCCGCCAAAAGATACTGGCCAGAACGGGCGATCCTCAAAGCGGTTTCAGTAACCGAAAAACCAAATGCGCCATGGCGGGTGGATAAGCCAAGGCCTACAGAGCTGCTAAAAACTCCGGTTGCAATTGAGGTAATGGCAATTATCCCAGATCATCCCCCTAAGTTTTTTATCTATAAGGGAGTTCGACATATCATTGCAAAAGCCGATGGCCCGGAGCGGATCGAACGGGAATGGTGGCTGGACGAGGGCGAGCACAGGGATTACTATCAGGTAGAGGATGAGCAGGGCGGCCGTTATTGGCTGTTCCGTTCGGGGCACTATGGCGGAGAAAATAAGTACAAATGGTTTATCCATGGATTTTTTGCATAAGGAAGATAAGTTATGGCGTATAGCGAATTACAGGTTACATCAAATTTTAGTTTCTTGCGGGGGGCCTCGCATGCCCATGAGCTCGTGGAACAGGCGGAGACTTTTGGCTATCAAAAAATAGCGATCACAGACCGTAATACCCTGGCGGGGATTGTCCGCGCACATGCGGCTTGCAGGGAAAAAAACGTGAAGCTTATTCCGGCTTGCAGGCTGGATCTGCTGGATGGGCAAAGCCTTTTGGCATATCCAACCGACAAGGAAGCGTACGGCAGATTGTCGGCGCTACTTACCCTTGGCAATATGCGCGCCGAAAAAGGTTCCTGCCATATTTCAAGGGCGGATGTTTATGCCCATAGCAAGGGGATCATCTTCTGCCTAGTGATGCCCGGCGAGCTTAACCGCAGGTTTGAATACGAGCCTAGTTTTATCAGCGCTGTCGCAGAATACAGTCAGGCACTGAATGGTCAGTTATATTTAGCAGCTACCAGATCTTATATGGGAAACGATGATAAGCTTATCTTCCGGACCTCGCAGCTTTCAGATTTTTACGGAATTCCGGTTGTAGCAACGGGCGATATCCATTACCATGATCCCTCGCGCAGGGAATTGCAGGATGTGCTAACATGCGTACGGGAGAAATGCACCATTCAAGATGCCGGGTTTCGCTTGCATCAGAATGCAGAGCGATATATGAAAGAGGTCGCCGAGATGGAGCGATTGTTTAGAAAATACCCAAGTGCTATCAAAAATACGATGATCATTGCCGAGGCCTGTAATTTTTCATTGGATGAGCTAAAATATGTTTATCCCGAAGAGATCAATCAAAGCGGCAGAAGTCCAATGGAAGAACTAGAGTTCCTGACATGGAAAGGAGCGCATGAGTTTTACGGTGAAGAAATCCCTGAAAAGGTGGTTAAAATGATCCACCATGAAATGGAATTTGTGAGGCAGATGGATTATGCCAATTATTTTCTTTTTGTTGAAGATATTGTACGCGAGGCCAGATCGAGAGGGATTCTTTGTCAGGGAAGGGGTTCTGCGGCCAATTCTGCGATATGTTTTGTTCTGGGAATTACTTCGGTTAATCCCATGAAATTCGATCTGCTTTTTGAGCGCTTTATTTCGCCCGCCAGAAACGAGCCACCCGATATTGATGTGGATTTTGAGCATGAGCGTAGGGAAGAAATCATCCAGTATATCTACAATAAGTACGGGCGTGACCGGGCGGCAATCGTAGCGACAGTCACCCAGCAGCACCAGAAGGGCGCAATTAGGGATGTGGGAAAAGCGATGGGACTTTCAGTGGATACAATCAATAGGTTGTCGAGTTCTATTTGGGAGTTTACAGATGAATGGTTCGAGGGAAAACGGGTTACAGAACAGGGCTTAAATCCGGATGATCCGCACCTTAAAAAAACGCTGGAGCTTACTTCCCAGATGATGGGCTTTCCTCGGCAGCTCGGCCAGCACACCGGGGGATTTGTGGTAACGCAAGGCAAGCTTACCGACCTGTGCCCTATCCTAAATGCGCGGATGGAGGACCGAACAAATATCGAGTGGAATAAAGATGATATCGATGCGCTGGGCTTTTTAAAAGTGGATGTATTGGCGCTTGGCATGCTTACCTGCATACGAAAGGCGTTTGACCTTTGCCGTGACCACTATGGAAAGCAGTTTACCCTGGCGAATATCCCGCAAGACGACCCCGAAGTCTATGATATGATCTGTCTGGCTGATACATTAGGGGTATTTCAAATTGAGAGCCGGGCGCAGATGTCGATGCTTCCAAGGCTTAAGCCTAGGGAATTTTATGATCTGGTGATCGAGGTCGCAATTGTCAGGCCCGGGCCAATACAGGGAGATATGGTACATCCATATCTGCGCAGGCGAAATGGCGAAGAACCCGTGGTGTATCCATCGCCGGAACTCGAAGAAATATTGGGACGGACATTGGGCGTTCCGCTGTTCCAGGAACAGGCGATGAAAATTGCTATTGTCGCAGCTGGATTTACCCCGGCCGAAGCCGATGGATTACGAAGAAGTATGGCAACGTTCAAGTTCAAGGGCCTGGTTAATCAATACGAGCAGAAGCTAATAGATGGAATGCTGGACAAGGGATATACTTTAGAATTTGCTAAGCGAATATTCAAACAGCTGGAGGGATTTGGAAGCTATGGTTTTCCTGAGTCCCATGCGGCAAGTTTTGCGCTGCTGGTATATGTATCCTGCTGGCTAAAGCATTATTATCCGGATGTTTTTGCTACGGCATTGCTGAACAGTATGCCGATGGGCTTTTACCAGCCCGCGCAGATCGTTATCGATGCGCAGAAACATACCGTAGCGGTGCGCGAGGTGGATGTTAACCATTCGCTGTGGGATAATAAGCTCGAAGAAAAATCGGGCAAATATTTCGCGCTGAGGTTGGGATTCCGGCAGATCAGTGGCATCCGGTCTGATGATATTGAGACCCTGGTGAATGGTCGTGGCGAAGGATATAAATGCATTACCGCGCTTCGCGATGCTGGCGTTTCACTAGCGGCGCTTGAGAGACTGGCCGATGCGGATGCTTTCCGATCCATGGGAATGGATCGGAGAAAGGCCCTTTGGGAAGTTTCGGCTTTGCATGACATGCCGGTGGAACTTTTCAAGGGACAGGCATCTGAAAGCGTGCTGGAAACGCAGGTCGAGCTTCCGCTTATGGGAAAGGGAGAACACGTGGTGCAGGATTATGTAACGGTTGGGCTTTCGCTCAAAGCTCATCCGGTGAGTTTTGTGAGGCCGCAACTGGATATGCTCAATATCCGAAGTTGCCACCATATCAACAATGATTCTACAGATGGCCAATTGATAAAAGTGGCGGGATTGGTACTGGTACGCCAGCGTCCAGGAACTGCGGGTGGAGTTTGCTTTATCACAATCGAAGACGAGACTGGGTATTCTAATCTGGTGGTCTTTGAAAAATTGTTTGAAACCTATCGCAAGGAAATATTGCATGCAAGGCTGCTGATGGTAGAAGGCCGATTGCAACGAGAGGGAAAGGTAGTGCACGCGATAGTTAGCAAATGTTTTGATTTTACAAAGATGCTGGGCAAACTATTGCAGCGGGAGGTTGATGATCTGCCGGTATTAACCTTGGCGCGTTGGGATGAGAAAACAGCACCTTATCCCTCCCAGAACAAACTTGCACAGGTACGCGATGAAGTGCCAAAAGAGGCATTCCATGGGGGCAGGAATTTTAAGTAATTGTTAATTGTTAAAGAAAAAATAATAGGTAGAAACGGTGTTGATGCGCAACTTGTAAATTTTAATGAGATAATTTGTTAATATTGAATATTCTAAGGCGGCAAAGCCTATCTTAGATATACGATTTAATTAACGACTAACTCAAAAAAATGCCAATTACTGGTGAAGATTTCGAACAACTAGTGGAGCCTTTCTTCAAAAAGTTGTTCCAAGATATGGGCTTTTTAGTCATACAGGTAAGGAAACAGACAGCTGGTACTCAAAATGGGTTTGACGTAAGTGTATTGTTTTTAGATGATAATGAATTTGAGAGAGAGTTTTTTATCGAATGTAAATACTATACTTCCACTAAGTTAGATTGGTCTGAGATATTTAGCAAACAAGTTCAACTAGACTCTTCGAACCATGATGCGACGGCATTCATCGCACTTTCACCTTTGAGAAATCTCAGCAATATTGACCACAATATCCAAGCAAAACAGACGAAAGCTTTTAAATTTCCTGTTGACTTTTGGACGCCTGACAAAGATATCGAGAAGATGTTTGCATTGGATAAAAATCTTTATCAGAAAATATATGATAAGCCATGCTCGTTAGTTTTAGATGAGGCTAAAGAACTCCAACGACTTAAAATCATTGTCAATTTGTTGATAAGCAAGAAAGATTTGCTTAGACATGCAAATCTTATAAAAATGCCTGTCGCAACTTTTCCTATTGATGGCGATGAAGAAATGGTTACTTCTCTTGACCTAAAATTAAATTCTATATGCAAACCAGATGACCAATACCGGATTATATACCATAAAGCAAGAGCTGACTATAAGGTATATCTTGAAAGCTTGGTTGATGTACATTCCGAACTAAGAACCAGGATACTTAATTGGGAGGAAAATATGAGATTAAAAGCATCGCGTCTAACTCATAACTTTAAGATGGACGACAACTATACTCCTCAAAAGTTTTTCAGTGATTTTTTCAATGAAGCAGAAAAGGAAATACTGACGTTTTATGGAGAAAATGAATTAAAGGGGGATAAGGAGAAATTACTGTGCGGAATTGTATTTGAACTTGCTGCACAATGTCCTTTAGATTGGAGGAAAAATGGAACTGATTGATCACTTAGTAAAAAATATAACTGAAAAAGGATTAACACCGAGCATCAACTTGGATAGGCCGATCTTTGTGCAACCGGAGGATCGTATGGAGTTCCGTTCTGCAAGAATTGTGATAATCCTTGGTACACTTACGACAAAACATGGATTGAGTAAAAACGTCATTGCGTGTGTTGATTTTCTCCTAAGAAATGAAGCCTTCCAATCGAAATTCATAATGGAATACTTCAATGGTAAGAAAATTATCTTGGATAAGATCAAGAGGTTTGAGACTACCATGCAGGTAGAAATTGATTTTAACATAGTGCAGTACAAAAGCGTACCTTGGGATATTAGATTTAATGATATGTTTATGTATCTCTATACCAGGAATCTCTTGGCCTACAAAGCAGATAAGGATCAAAAAAATATCCGGTTATTTCTAACTGATACAGGGAAAATTTATTTTGAAAAGATAAAGGATGCATTTCCCCGTGAACATAATTTTCTTGATTTATTTGGCACAAGTATAGTCGAGGATAAGCTTATCAAAATAATAACCGAAGTTATACCTAATTCTTATTGGAAACAGAATGCATCGTTTGATAATAAATAAATTAATCTACCATATTCAAACTGTCCAAGGTAAAAGGTATGGTGCTGAAATCCCTTTTCGGGATGGGCTAAATATTATTTTTGGACCTAATTCAGTAGGAAAGACCAGTATCGTTACGGGTATCGTTTATGGGTTAGGAGCTGAAAAAGGTTTAGGGGTTTTCAAATCTATACAAAACCCATTTAAACCAGAGTTTTATAAAGAAATAGATAACAACCAAGTTTCAAAATCGTATCTACTTTTAGAAATCTCAAATGGTCAGGATGTAGTAACAGTTTTTAGATATATAGCTGGGGGAGATAACACAATAGCTGCAATAAAACCATGTTCTGCCGACCAATTTTTTACAAATCCTGATTCGGAAAAGCTAATTGTTGTTGGTGAAGGTGTTTTTTCTGAAAATGGCTTCCAAACTTTCCTTTTTAGTTTTTTAGGTATGAAGCAAGTAGAACTGCCAACATATGACCGAAAACTATCTAAATTATATTTCGAGAATATATTGCCTTTGTTTTTTGTTGAACAAAGGGCGGGGTGGTCTCAGATTCAAGCTCGTCAGGTTTTAAGATATAACATCAAGGATCTAAAAAAGGTTGCCTTTGAGTTTCTTTTTGGCATGGATCGTTTTAATATTCATGTCAGTGAAATACGTTTAAAGGAACTTGATTTAGAACTTAAAAAATTAAAGGAAGAGTTATCAGGAAAAGAAGAAAACCTCTTTATTATATCTAATGGTGAGATGACGGATGAAGTACTTATAGTCAATACCGACTCTATTGGCAAGGCTAGCATAAGCGATTTCATAGCTTATCTAGATGAACGATATAAAGCCGAGGCAAGTTTAGTGGAAAGCGCGGCTAACCCAGTTGCAAACTTCGAAGATTCAAAAGTAAATCTTCGTGAAAAAATAAAGATTGCGAATTATCAGTTAAGAAAGGCAAACGAGAGGGTAGAAAAAATCACTCTTGAGATAAATGAGTACGAGAAATATTTGGATCGCATACAAATAAACAAATACAAAAACAAACAGCTTAAGAAGATTAAGGAAGCAGAAACAGACGTGAACATTACAACATGTCCCGTTTGTGAAGCTAAGTTGTTGCCCTCAGACGAAGATGAATGCAAATTATGTCATAGTGATTTTCGTAAAAAAATGTCAACTCCTGATCAGAACTTAAAGTTTTTGGAAGATGAAGAAGCTACGTTTAAGAAAGTAATTGAAAAACGGTTATTGGATAGACGCAAGGTTTTCGAACAAAGGAATAATCTGAAAGATGAAATATCTAATTTGGAGAAGGAGCTAGACCATCAGATTACTACCTTTGCTGGAAGTGACTTTGCTCTCCTAAGGCAAAGAATATTAAATGCTGATTCTTTATATAAAGACCAAGAACGTTTTAAGCGCATAAGGGAGCGCTGGGATGCACTCATACCGCTTCGACAGACGATCAAAGCCGACCAGGCTTCTCTTGATAAATTAAAAGCCGAAGTTGATGCCTATAGACAAACGGAATCAGATCAGACAACGATAGATACAATTAGGATGTTCCTGCAAGAGAATGTAAAAAGTTTAGGTCTTTTTAAGAAAAACCGTGACTTAATAACGGCAATTAAACTTGATGCTTCAGATAATTATACACCATATTTAGATAAATACGACATTTATAACATTAGTAGTTCCAGTGACAATATCAGAATTATTCTAAGTTACTATTTAGCACTGCTTCAGACATCTGTTAAATTAAAATCAAAGGGGAAAATAAAGTTTCCTGATGTTCTAATTCTGGACGAACCTAAACAACAGAATTTAGATAACGATTCATTGATAGATTGTATAAATGTCATGGCAAACTTGCCGGTCAATTCTGGACAAATTATTTTAACTACTTTTAGTGAATTACCGGAAGATAAGTTAAAATTGAAAGATTATATTGTTTATGAGATGCATTCTTCGACGGACTATCTATTGAAAGAGCTGCAATAATTCGAGTTTTTATATCGAGAATTCCAAGGGATTAATTTATTCCTATGATGGTAAAATAGACATCATCTTCTTTCTTGACCATTAGATACGGATGTTCCTCGAAGTTCACTACCTCATCCTTTAAAAAGGCCGTAAACACTTCGATATCGGTATCGGCGGCCGTTTACGCAGTTTATATCATAGGAGTCAATATTCATGCGGCTTAGACAAAGTCCCTTTCGGAGCTTTGTTTTATTTTACCTTTTTTTCGATCTCTTTTCGCTAGTTGCCAGCTCTCGATTTGGCATCTTTTACTTCATCTGGTTTAACATCTAGCTTATTAGTCTTACCCTCTATTTGCCTGCTCTCTTAGCACAATTTTTTCAATTTCGCTCCGATATTCAGTTTGTATTTGCTTTGGAGCTTTTTCAATGTATTCCTTTGCTGAACTAAATTCCAAGGAACTCATTTCCACAAATTGTTTCGAAATGTTTTCCAGAGTATATTCCAGCTTAAGCTTGTCTCGGAAATTTGGAGGGAGGTCGGTCCAGATGATTGCATCGAAATCTTTCATTTTGTTCCAGGCTAAAATATTTTCAAAAACCGAAAGGTTGGTCTCTTTGATGTTTTTGTCGCCGTTCTGGAAGTTATAAAACCCAATTCTTTCGGTTGATGTTCCCTCCCTGTTTCTTAAGTTTTCAATTGCGCTTTCAAGTATTTCAAAAGCCGAAGTTGAATATAAAACGCGGACAGGTTTCCAATTCGGTTTAATTACTAAAGTCAACCTACCTCCTCCTGACATTCGTGCAAATTCAATCGGTAATTCAGGACCGTCCTCGTTCCATTCTTCGTCAACAATTTTTAAAGTATCTCGATCCCAAATCAATGATCCCCAACCTAGCACGGCTATTTTCATATTCCTTAAAATTTTTCTTTAAAATTATTTAAATCATCTGTTTACCAATTTTGCTGAGCATCTTTGGCTTTCACAACTGCCATCCAATTTACGGCTCAATTAAATAATATCATCGTTAATTCTAATCATTTCAATTTTTTCAGAACCGATCGCAATCTCATTATGAGTAATAGAATACAGTAAATCACGTTCTTCTTTTGAATAGAAGCTTATTTTCCATTTGGCATCGGGAATTTTCTGGTGTAGAAGCTTAAAATAAGGCCAATCTACTTTGCCCAAGGAATGTCCTAGTACAATGATCTCAGAAAAACCCCGCAGATGTTCGAAATCATCCCGATGCTCCTCAATGATTTCGTTCGTGTTTTTCATTAGGGCAAAAAAGGGGTAACGGGCTGATGATTGGGCGTCACTGAAAAGTGTTCTATTTGAGTTTCCCTCGTCATCCAAATCTTCAGAAACAGGATTAGGCTCCTCGCTTAACCCATGTCCAAAAATCAATTCTTCCCGGTAATTGTTGACTTTGTTATGTATATATAGAATATCTTTCTTTGGAAGATTGTAAAGCGATTCTAAGGTGTCAGTGTAATTGAAGTTGATATATTTTGCTCCCACTTGGAACTCAAACTTTTCAGCCTTTTGTTGGGGAAACTCAATTTGCTCAACCCACTCTTTAAAAGCCACTTTTATGTCTTCAATCAGTTGGTCAACTATTTCACCGATTTCATCTTCTAGCCCAAACGCCTCGCTGGGCTTAAAGGTTTCACTTAACAGGTTAATGTGATTGAACGAGTCGAAAAGTGTTCCGTGGTCAAGTGTTGCTAAATCCTGTTCGAAGTTCTTCCACAGGTAGTCAGTTCCTGTATCAAGGGTAAAATATTCCTCCGTCGTGGTTTCTAAATCTGAGAAATGTTCGATAACGTATCCGTGAAAATCCGAATATCTCCTCTGCATTCCATTACAGGTCAAATCCATTATCTATAATATACATGACAGCCATTAGGATCTTTTTAGATTAAAATATTTACTAACGCCTAATGTCAAACAGTCCTGATAGGCTCAATTCTTCAGCAGCGGTGAGTGCAGGCAGATTTATAAAAAGCCTTTGCATAGCCCGGCTAACACCAACATAGCGAACACGATGCTCCTCGGCTCCCAGGTTTGGTGATGTTAAATAGCGTATATCTTGTGCATTGTTCATCGTCACCAAGACATTTTCAAATTCATCACCTTTTGCTTTATGGATTGTTTTACATTCTTCTACATCATTATCAGTGTCCACGAACAAAGCAATCTGCTCATAGGTGTTGGTATCATAGAATTGCTTGATCGCTCCCTTGGTAAGGGTCGGCATTCCTGAACTGATATTTGCTTTTACCAGCTCGTAAAATTTATACAATGATTCCTGAGCAAAAGCACTTCTTTCGGAAAGCAGTTTCGATAGTTGGTGAAACGCGGTCTTTCTGCGCGCAGCCTTATCGGTAATATTAACAAATACTTTTTGCATTTCTTTAATGGCCTCCTTGAAGTTTTTTTCATATCCCAGTTCTACTGCTTTAATACACCTAACTATCACCTTCACCCGATCAGGATTATCCTTATCGAATAATTTATCCAGCAGATTTTCCGTTGGAATAGAAACGTTGTAAAGGCGTTTCATAGCATTTACTGTGGGATTATCACGTGAAAGGGTAACCAGTACCTCGGCTCCACAAATAGCTTTGGCGTCAGCATAAGCCTGCTCTTTTGCACCGACAAAAATAATCGGCTTTTCTCCTGAAACATTTCTCAGTGGGTTCTGTGTGATATCAGTTCTTAAATAGTTGAGGACATTTGTAATTTCATTGGTACTTCGCCTGTTGTCCTGAATCACAAACTCCTGCTGCCCTGGAAGTGAGAAATGTTCAAAATCGCCCACCGATGCCCCCTGAAAACTGTAGATTGATTGAGCTTTGTCACCAATCACACCTACAACCGTCTCCCTTTGGGCTAGTAGCCTTACAATGGCTGTCTGAACAGGACTGGTGTCCTGAAACTCATCAATAAAGAAATAGGGGAATTTCGCCTGCAATACGGAAATGATAAATGGATATTGTTTGATCAGCTGATAGCCAAAGAAAAGGACATCCTCATGATGAAGTCGACCTTTTCTCCAAAATATCTTCTTGTAATCCATAATACCTGGAACCAAGATGTCAAGGCAGTTTTGCTTGCTCAATCGTGGTTTATCTGGGTCATAAGCAGCCTTAGAGTTATCCACCGTAATCTCCAAATCATTTCCATTGATCTGATAATCGATCGAGTAAAGCCAGTTACTTAGGGCCTTGTAGTTGTTTTCTAGCCTAAGCAACTGGTTTCGTGTCCATGGATTACGGAGCTGCGCGAGATTCTGATGGCCGTCAATCCATTCCTTGACGTAGGTTCTAGAAATGAAGTGTTCATCGTGCCCATCCAAGTATTTAACATTAAAATCATACTGGCTTGCAATAAAGTGTAGGTATGGTCTGACGATATTGTTGTAAATAAAACTATGGATCGTTGAAATCTCAACCCGATCGATACTGGTATCCAATCTTTTGGTAATGGTATCGACCGCCGTATTCGTGTAGGTAATACAGGCAATTTTTCGATAACTGCCCATTCGTTTGGAGGTTGACAGCACCTTTTTGATATGGTTCACCAGCCAATGGGTTTTTCCAGCACCCGGACCTGCCTTTACCTTGAATGGCAATTCAATATCGATAGAGTCGTTTGAGGTTATAAAATTTACTGGCATATCCAACGAATTGCTTTTTTAATATAATACGGTACGTGAAAAGCCTGCTGAATTGACATTGCCGAACCTGGTGTTGCAACCGTTGGAAGCCCGAGATTAACCTCCAAAAGGTTTGCAAGCTCTAAAGCGTTTTCACCTTTGCCCACAGAATTGAGGTATCGTGTGGCAATGATTGCCTTCTTCTTATCCTCATCAGACCAACTGGGGTCTACAAGCGTGCTTATCGCGTCTTTTAATTCCTTCTTGGGACCACTTTTCCCCAACCGACCGAGCAGATCTGCAGTAGGTTTTGACTGCGCATACAATTCCAGTAAATCCTCAAGCTCGTTTTTATTGGATATTGATTTGGTGATAAGTATTTTAGAATCAGCGTTATTAAGGCAGAGCTCATATTCGAAAGTTTTGCCTTTGGGATGGTTCTGCCCAAAGAAGCGGATGTTGCTGTGGTTAATGTATGAGGAAATCTTCGCCGCCAAATGGTCGCGATATACATAGTTCAATGTATCCTGCCCAAAATTGTACGGATAGCATCCCTCATAGTAACTTTCCGTATTTTCTTTTTGTTCAGGGTCACGATCCTTGAGGCACACCACCCTTTTGGGTATTGCGTAGGGGTTGGTGGTATCGAATAAGGCCAAAAAATGATCGAAGAATCGGCCACCTACTGGCACCACAGCTACATGGTAGTCCTCCAAATTCTTACCACAGTATTTTGCCAATGTCGGGACCAGTATTTCCTCAGCAAGGCCCTCTACAAAGATGATCTTTTGCGCAAAGAGCATATCCGACCGTGTGGCATCGAGAAAACGCTGAACATAGGCTTTCGCATCCTGCCCATTAGGAGTATCGGGGAAAACCTTTCCTGGATAACCTGCTGAGATGACGCCTTTCTCATTGTGTAGACAGATGATTTCGTCAAGGGAAACGGCGGATGTAATCTGTGTAGAATGGGTAGTTACAAAAATCTGACGAACCTTTCGTTTGTTCTTGTTTTCTTTCAAGAATTTAAGGAATTTATACTGCATGGCGGGGTGCAGGTGGGCTTCTGGTTCTTCAATGGCTAAGACAGGAAAGACTTTTGCATTACTTCCCAAGTAGTTGCCGTCCGCATTAACCTGCATTTTGGCAAGGAGAAGAGACATAAAAATCAGATTATTATAGCCAAGACCATTATGGCTGGCAGGTATGGTAATATCAAGTCCCGCATAGCCAATAATCAATTTGAGTGCGGAGTACATTTCCACATCGGAGATCGCCCCATCGAAATCAGGTAGAGCGTTGTTAAATGTAGCGCCAGTTTGCGTAGCATAGGAAAGGATATGTTCCTTCCCTGCCTCCATTCGGGTTTGAAGGTCTTGGATCAATCCCCCGGCCTTGGCTGTAAAACTGGCCTTTAGAGCCTTGATCTCTGCAAGCTTTGTAGCCTTGTCTTTTACAGCATCATCAGCGGATTTAATCTCGTAGTCCATAAAGAAGTCCAGAACATCTCTAAGCATGGTGTTTTTACCTGTAAACATGTCTCTTTCCACATCTCGGATTGCAGTAAGAAACTGGAAATCGAACTTTTGAAGGGTGGAACTGTCTGCAATGACCCTCAAAGTTGGTTCGCCTCCGTAGATTTTGTTCTGATAAAACCTTAAAAACTCCTGTTTAATCACCAGCCAAGCATCTTGTTTGGTTGTGCATCCCATAAGCGCGGCGTGGTAATCCCCATGTTTTTCGAAGGGCAGAGAAAACCTGTAGGTGAGTTTCGCTTGGTAAGGCTCTTCAAGCTTGATCAGCCAGTCTGCTACGGTTACTAGGTCATCGCTGGTCAAATCCTCTCCCTCGCTCTGGTCGATAACTAGACTAACAACAACCTCAGGAGCCTTCGCTTGCAAATCAGCCAGACTGATATGTTTCGAGAAATCATCTATCTCAAGCTTTTTAGGAACATTCTGGTCGATAATAAGTCCGATTGCTTTCAGCAAACTTGTTTTTCCAGCATTGTTGTGGCCAATGATGACGTTTACACCGTCGTTAAATTCAATGATATTTTTGGGGAAGTTTCTAAATCCCTCAATGATAATTTTAGAAATGTACATAGAGCGTTGTTTTTGAGGCCCGTACAAAACACAACACCTGATATATTCACGTTAGATAAGGGTTAATACTGGCTTGTTCAAAACTATAAAACTATTGTGGGACTTGCAATAAGCGCGCAGATTCAATTTGTCCAATTTGCAATTAGACTGGAGACGATTTTTAAAGGTATATTACTATCTTAGGGTTTTGAAACGCTCTATCTAGAAAACCTTGACCTGTATATCGCAGATCAACAATAATTATATGGGAAGTATTGAATATAATGAACGGTTCAGTGAATTTGAACGGTTGAGAATGTGTAATGGCTATCACAAAAGAGACGTCATTATTGAAAATGCCAGTTTTGAAATATTGGATAAGTGGATCAAGAGTCCTGAACTTTTCGATTTTTTCAAGTCGTGTGATGTATCAGATGCCTACCTGATGGACCAGGTCGGGAATAAGATGGTTGACAAGGTTTTTTCGCAGTTGATGCTCATTGAATACCTGGTAGAAGGTGGTTTGGATACCAGCAACTTGTCTTCGTTAGGAGCTGCGCTAAAGAAAGCTGCGGAGAGGTACAAACCACTATTATATTGGAACGAGTCGGGTATGGTTATAGCCTATTTAGAGAAAATAGCCATTAAGGAATGGTCTAGTTTTGTTGGCGAAGCAGACATGGATTGGAACAATTTCAATATACTTCACAAAGCTTTCTCAGTTCTGGAAGTAAGTTTTGAGAGTGTTCTAGATTTTCTGAAGAGCTTACATTCAGCTACTGGACTTACTGGCGCTTCGCACCAGGTGTCGCGGACATTGATCGAAAAGCTATCGGCCCAACCTGTTCTTGCCGCTAGATTCGATAGAGAACTGGAAATGCTTATCGATGAAAAATATGCGGAGGATTTTGTGACCGCAGTCATCATTGGACTTGTAGAAGGGAAAGTAGAAAACTTTGACCGATTGTTAGATCGAGTGAAAGATCAGTTTGGTAATGAGAAGCTGTACCTTTTGCTCTGGGCGTTCGGAAGATGTTGCCCGGACGAAAGACGGAAAGATTTTCAAGATTTGATTAAAGCTAGGTTTGATGCTAAACAGCTTGACAAAGCACAATATCTGAAACTTTGCGGTATGTGCAGGTTTGTGGGAGATGATCTTTACGCCCTTGCAAAAGAACCTATAGTAAGTGGGGATTTCGAAGGCGTACATGACTATGTTTATGATCTTGTTGCTCTCGAACATAATAAAAAGTGGTTTAGTCATGCGGCGATCCAAATCTTTATAGCTGATGAACCCAGTTTTATTGGTCAATTGAATCTCTTTTTATATTCACTTTGCGAACATAACCTTGATTTGGTCTATGAACTTTTAACCAATCGCTTCGAGGTAATGGGAGAATATCAACTGTTGGACAGCAATCTCGACCATATCATCGATTTGGACCATGATCGTTTCCATGTCTACTTGACAAAATGGTTCAATTCCGAAAATCGAAACGTGCATAAGGCAATGTTGAGGATTTGCTCCGGAAGGAATTCCTCGGCTAATTGTAAGGTATCCCAACATTACTTTCGGACTCTTCCGGCAGAGGAAAAAGTATATATCTGTATAAAGATTGCCGGATTTGTCTATTCGATGGAACAGCTCCAAAGCCTACTATTTTCTGTTTTGGATGCTGCTTTGCCCGACGATGAGGCATTGTTGACCAACCTCCAAGGTATATTCGTTGATTACCTAATCTACAATTATAGGTCTACTTTGGATATGATAAAAGAAAGATTGAATGATACGAAGTGCCCTGCCCACCAACGGGAATTTTTGCAGCCAATTGATGATGATTATGAGAACTACTTTAAAAACCTTAATAGGGTTAAAGTATTCAAGGAGCTGCAGTCAGATGCAAAGCTCGAAGAATTCAGCCGCTTTTATAAAAATCAGCTCTTTGCCGCATCGATGAAGGAGTCAAACAGCAAGGGCTTTCTGTCGATGATGAAATCGGTCAATCTCTACGCTAAGAAATGGGCGATAAGAAGAAAAGAGGAGAAAGTGCACGAGGTTGCTGAACTGGCCTTGATTCAGCACTCCTTTGAATTTCCATCGGGCGAGAAGCTTGATCCAACAAGGCAGGAAACACTAAGACGTAATTACCAAAGAATCCAAAAACATGAAATTAATTTTAGCTGAGTATATCAATTCCCTAAAGGAAGATGGGGAACTGGATAAAGTGATCCAGGATATCCTGAGGGCAAATGGGGGCGAGATATTTTCTAGACCAGAAAGAGGCCGTCAGTATGGAGTTGACATTTATGCGATTGGAAAGGACTTTACTGATGATGGTAAGAAGAAGGTTTTTCTCATCACGGTAAAGCAGGGCGACCTTGATAGGCAGAACTGGGATGGAGAAATCAATAGTGTTAGGCAGTCCCTTGATGAGATTAGAGAAGTATTTATACCTAACAACCTAGCTCCCCAACATAAAAAACTGCCCATAAAAATCGTGGTCGCTTATAATGGTCTGATCAAGCAGAGCCTGCAGCAGAATTGGAAAGGCTATACCAGTCAATATCCTAATTTCGAATTTGCACTTTGGGAAGGGGATTTTCTGGTGGAACAGTTTCAGCATAACCTTTTGAACGAAAGCGGCTTTTCCAATAAACTAAGATCGGCTGTTCGAAAGACAATCATCCATCTTGAAAATAGGGACTATCAGTTCGGCGATTTCGTACAAATACTTGATATGCTGGAGAAAGAGTTTAAGACGACAAAATACAGGAAAACCAAGCTTCGAGTATTAAAGGAAATGAGGCTATTGGTCGCAGTTGTTATCAAATACTGTGATGAAGCTGACAACCTTTTGCACGCGGTGAAGTGTTCTGAGAAGTACGTGCTTCGTCTCTGGTCGATGTTCATTTCTGGCAAGCCGGAAAAAGAATTTACTAAAGAGGTCGTAGAAGGTTTTTATCTGCATAGGGATACATTGGAGAAGTACAATGCCAAATTCTCATTTATCGTCGACATCAAAGATGGATTGGGCAGGTCGGTGGGAGATGCACTAGCGTATGGGACTGTGGTGTACGAACAGATAGGCATCTGGTGTGAAACCGCATTGTTCTATCTGCAGATGTACGAGTTTTTAACAACTGGAGAAGGAGAAAGCGCGGAGCAAGCGGCTATTGTCCACAGGGACCGTGCTACTATTCTGGCCTACGAAGCGATCAGGTTAATTAATAACAATCAAATTTTCTATACGCCGAGGTATGATGATCATTTAATAGAGATACATATGCTATTGATGCTTTTGTACAAGCTTGATCTAAAGCAGCAAGCTCTTGATATCCTGTTTGGCCTCCATAAGCATATTGCTGAAGCGCATTCCTTTTCTAGGATATTTCCAGTTCATAGAGACTTGCGAACTGTTGCCGAACTTGAGGCTAATACTGATGTTCGGATAGGTTACGATTACAATTCGAGCTATCTTTTTACGGTACTTTTGGAATGGTCGATGGTACTGAACTCACCTAGGCTTTACGCTTCACTAAAAGGTGTTAAAGACAAACTGCTAAAAGAAATTACTTTGTTGCTTTGGTTTCCCGATAAGGAAACCGAAAGCAAGGTCTTTACAGAAAATGGCAATAACGATTCTGGGTATGCACTTTCTGGCATAGATCTTTCCGAATCAATGCAAAATTATAAGGAACTCGTGGTAGAGGAATATGAACATAACTGCTTTGAAAAAGATTTTTCTTTTATCAAAGAAAGTTATTGGGCCATAGGGCTTATCGCCTCGAGACATTTCAGGACACATATCTTTCCCTACTATTGGAGAAAATTTTTAAAGGATGATGTGCAGACTGCAGAGCCGGGCTAAGAATTAAACTTGAGGGTAAACGGTAGCGTGTTCGAAGTAAACATAGATTTAAAATGTATAACGTCTTTGATCACTTTACCGATCTTTCGCTACAATAGCTAATCCCGTCAGGAAGAGTGGTGGCACGAAATATATACGTACTCTATTGTCAGGTAGCTGGTGCCAGCCATATTCACAGCAAATGAAGATGCCAATGTTTTCATTAACCCTATAGATTCCTGTCATGAACTTAAATTTGAACCCTTCGTCACTAAGCTGCCAGTTTTTGACAGGGGTGAGCGTTTCATTGTAAAGCCTCTTTAAAATCTGATAATTACGGAGAATTATTCTGTTGATCTGACCGAAGTGCTCAGGCTCCTGCCATTTCGAAACCTTTTCTTTTTCCGCCCTGCTGGATTTCTGCATTGGTCACTACAGTAGACTTTATCCTTACGGCCTTCAAAAGTACGTTTGCATCCAGAATAAGCGCAACTGCGCTCTTTTTCTTCCTCGAGAACAGGTTCCATAGAATTTAATCTTCTCGTAATACAGATATTTAGTCGATTTAAAAGCGCTTCAATCCCTTAGGTTTGGCTAATATACGACCGACTAATTAATTTTCAATACAGAAATTTGGTATGGATTTAATTATGGACGCGTTATGAAAGACAAAACCATTGCAGCTGAAGCTTTTTTCTCGGGAAGAAAGAACTTTTTTCTGGATTTCAAACTTGCTAGAAACAAAAGTAACTATATGCGGATCACCAATCTCGTCAGGTTTGTAGATGGCAGAGCCACAGTTAAAGAACCCTTCGTGAACAAAGGCAACATAAGGTAGCCACTTCGACAAGGATTTATCCTCAAAGCTTTAATTCAATTTTTACATAAAAATACATTGCATCCCGCTTTTCATAGTAAAAGGTAAAATTATCGCCATATGCTAGCCTAAGCCGCTTTTCAATATTCTCCATTCCTTTATTAAATCCAGAATGATGAATCTTCGTACTTATTAGGTTTCTGGTATGAATTGAAAACTCAGCATAGCTGAGCTTCAATTCAAGTAAACCTGGATGTTCTGGTCTACTTAAATTTCCATGCTTGAGCATATTTTCCAAAAGCGTTATAATTACTAACGGTATAAAACGGAACTGTTTTGTATCTTCAGGAATCACGACATCAATAAACTGCTCCTTATCTTTCCTTATTTTATTCAATTCGATTAAATTGAAAATTTGTTTAATCTCTTCCTCTAACCTCGGAAGTTCTTCGTTTGACTCACGTGCTTCCAGACTAAATCTCATCAGGTCAGCCAAATTGAGTACGGCCTGACCAGCATCTTCATTATATTTTCGAATACTATCATACAAGAAACTTAAAGTATTGAATAGAAGGTGGGGGTTAATCTGAGCCCTTAGATAGTCATATTGAGCTATACTTAATTCGTTTTCCATTTCTCTGATCCTTAATCGTTTAATGTGTTTAGCATTTTCAGCTTCCTCCCTCAAAGTCCTTTCTGATTTATATTCTATAAAGAGATAATAAAAACATGATAAACCAATAAAAAAGAGCCCTCTCCAAAGCGACTGAAAAAAGCTGCGGTAATTCTCTACGATAGTCGGAAAGTTAAATGATTTCGTGGTATCACTCAAATAGTAATTTAGCAATGCACGTAATAAAATGTAGCCTGCAATTTGTAATCCCATTAAAATAATTAATCTGCTTATTGCATGCTTTTTTGTTCTGAAACTTATTTTAAGAACCAGATGCGCATTTGAATAAAATAGCCCAATGTTTAGTATATAATGCAAGAGGTAATTGATCGGCTTGCCAAACGCACCGGCTGCAAGACCTATTAGCGTTATTTCAAAAAATATAAAAAGCGACCACCCTATCAGGTGGATTTTCTGGATTTTTGTCCATTCGAAAATTTTCTTTGTCATGCTATAAAATGTATTCGTGTAACCTCAAATTATCACGGTGTAATAACTTTTTTTACCATATCCAATAGGGCTAGTTTCAAAATAAAAACATGAAACACATCCCACAAAAATTGATTAAGAAAACAGTATTTGTTTTTAAATCGCAGAAAAACCAGGTTTTGTCATCAACCGATCCAACCAATTCAAGTATTACAATTATTGCAACTGAAACTTTAGTTGCATTGAAAAGGTAGACTGAACCCAAATAAGATTACCGGCCGGATCTTAAAGTTTTTCTTTCTAAAAATTCATTAAAACTCTCCTTGTAACTTTTTCCCATTGGAACTATATAAGAGCCCATTTTTAGCGTATTTCCAATGATTTTTTCAACCTTTTCAGCGTTTACAAAAAAGGATCTATGTACCCTGTAAAAAAGTGTTCCCCAAAAATCTTTCTCAACCTCTTTCATAGTCAAGTACACCATATACTTTGTCTCTTCTGTAACGATACTGATGTAGTTTTTTTCACTTTCAAAAAATAAGATCTTGGATCTCTTTATCTTGAGCCTCTGCCCCCTGTCACCAATGCTGACAAAAAAGAATTTTCGTCCTGACTGTCTAGACTTTTCAAGTTTTTTTGTTTCAGATTCAAGGATATCCCATACTGTCTTTATGAACTTAGGTTTCGATATAGGCTTTACCAGGTAACGAGAAGCATCTACTTCAAAAGCCTCAATAGCATATTTCGTGAATGCTGTTGTAAATACGATAAAACGGGCTCTATTTACCAGTTTTTTAGCCAGTTCAATACCAGTAATATCAGGCATGTCGACATCAAGAAATATAAAATCTATTTTGTCCCCAAGTGTAATATCTGATAATGCGATCAGAGGGTCGGTATAAGTTTTAACCAACATGAGATTTGGATTTGTTTCTATGTAATCCGATAAAATAGAGATAGAATGTTTTTCGTCGTCGATAACGACGCAACGTAATTGTTCCATATGTCAAAGTTTAAATTGTTCAGTCTTTTTCGACCTCTCAATTAGCTTTGCATATTCAAATTAACTTTTGATTTCTTCTTTTGGCTCGATGGATATAACCTCTGTAGTTTTCTTTTGAGATATCGTGCCGTCCTTGTTAATTTTGTTTGCCCGTTTTAGAGTAAGCTTAATCATGTCGTATTTTGGTTGCTCTAAAGGGAGAATATCCTGAATTTTGCAATTGAGAGCATTCGCTAACAAATTAATATGCCGTATACTATATTTGGCTCGTTCGGTAAAAAGCTCCACTTTTCCAACAAAACCTTCAGATAAACCCATTTTTTGCGTAAGTGACACTTGGGATAAACTCTGTTCTATCCTTAGGCGTTTAACATTTACTATAATTAAATAATCCAAATGAGAAATTTCTATAGTAACAATTTCTGGGTTGGAATTCCGGTTTTGCATTAGAATGCAAGGAACAATAAAATGAAAATTTTATCACAGGTGCATGTGGAAGTGTCGATTATTATTTTTACTTTAGCTTAATAAATTTATTGTCAGTTAAGACTTTAACTGCATGATTTGATTTTTTATTGCTGAAAAACCTTGTGACAAAAAGTAGGACGTTTGAACACAAGCAGTAGGTGAAAACTCAAATCCTGTGCTATCTTTGCATAGCATAAGGACTTGGGTCGCCTGCTATTCTGTGTTCGCCCGCTGAAAAGCGGTGGTGGTCCTACACCTTTGTCTCAGAAAAGCTAAGGGCGGCCCTTTTTTCTTTTCTCAAGGTTTTTTGGTCTCAACCAAAAAACGTGAAATATAAATTAAAAACCGTTTTTCAACCAGTTTTCTGTAAAAAGAAACCTACTATTCTTTTTCGAATTTTTCGGAGTAAGGAGATTATGGTTTTTGGTGTCGCGTTTATAATTCTTATTAGCCTTGTAATCTGTTCTCCTGAATAAGATACCAGGCTAAGGCAGGTTACCTTAATGGTTAATGAAAAAAAATAGGTTCTTTAATAATGTACCTGCCTTAGTTTCTCCAATATTTAAGTTTCCTCATTTAATTTCCGAATCAACTAACTAAACCAACGACAATGAAAAAAACGATATTTTTTATTGATAGGGCATTGCCATGCCTTTTTTTATGCAAGAAAGTCACTTCAGATTTACTGTCTTCCCGAAAAATAAATTCTGAAAATGTTCTGGTAGTCGAAAAAAATAAACTACTGGTACAGAATCTTTCCTTACTATCCTTAAGAGAAATAAAACTGGAATGGCTTAGGAGAAAAAAGTCTATTCAATTTGTCCTAGTCTTGGCATTCTGTACACTTTCAATAAGTGCTCAGGAAAAGAATAAAGTAAGACCAATGGCGATTGGTGATAAAGTCACTGATTTTACAATTTCTAAAATTTATAATTACAAAGTTAGCTCGACAAGCTTTTCTAAACTTAAGGGAAAGGCAATGATTCTTGATTTCTGGGCGACTTTCTGTTCGGCCTGTATTAAGGAATTTCCAAAAATGCAATCCATGCAAAAGCAATACGATAAAAACCTTCAGATAGTCTTAGTTAATACCTATTCGAAGGATACCGAAAATGTATTGAGAGATTTTTTAGCTGAACAAAAAAGTCAAATTCCAGATTTTTCACTTCCCATTGTTCAAAGCGACAGCACGCTCAGAGGAATGTTTCCCGTAAAAAGCATGCCCCACTATTTATGGATTGGAGCTGATGGACGGATCAAGGCGATTACCCGGGCTGATCAGATTACAACATCAAATATAGAACGGCTAATCGCTGGTCTCACGCTCAATCTCAAACCGAAAAAAGATTAAATTATGAATATAAATCGTTTCAATGCCAGAAAGATGAAGTGGAATTTTTTCCTCCTAATCACGGCAATTTTACTTGTATCGCTATCAGCCATTACGGTCTTTGCCCAAGGGGGGCAGGAAGTTCATGGAAAGGTTACTGATCTCGATGGCAAATTTATTATTGCAACCGTTCGCTTTAAGGGTGGGGTTACCCTTGTGGATAAAGACGGCAATTTTAAAATCAATTCTCTAAAGGTAGGTGATAGTATACGTGTAACCGCAACGGGTTTTAAAACTGTAGTTCGTGTATATGAAAAACCTGGCTCTTTTATTTCTATAAGGATGACCGAAGATGTTCAGCAGCTGGAGGAAGTCCTGGTACAAACAGGTTACCAGAGCGTGAAACCAAACGAAATCAATGGAACAATATCCTCGATTGATGAGAAGGCAATCAGCGCGCGCGTAGGGACAAATATTTTAGATAGAATAATCGGTCAGACCAGTGGCTTGATACTTCAGGTTGGCAAGAGTAATAATAATCCGCAAAACAATACCAATATAACCATTAGGGGACTGGGAACAATAAATGGTCCCCTGGATCCGCTGATTGTCCTGGATGGGTTTATTTACGAAGGTGATATAGCTAATTTAAATCCCAATGATATAGAAAACATCACGATTTTAAAGGATGCAGCTGCGGCCTCGATTTGGGGAGCAAGGGCAGGAAATGGAGTAATAGTTCTTACCTCCAAAAAAGGAAAATTAAACCAGGCCATGCAGATTTCCTTTAATGCGAATTATCTTTTGGGGGAACTTCCAAAGCTCAATGCAGTTGGGCAGATGGATAATAGCGATTATATAGCTGTAGAAAAACAGCTTTTTGATGCGGGATATTTTAATGATAGGATTACATCAACTCCATGGGCAGCACTTACACCTGTAGTGGAAATTTTGCTGGCTCAGCGTAATGGCTCAATTTCTCAAATTTCCGCCAATGAACAGATTCAATCTTTGGCTAAAAACAATACAGTGCAATCCTATTTGGATAATTTCTATACAAATTCCCTAATCCAACAATATAGTTTGAGTGTTAGGGGAGGAGGGGAAAGGAACAGCTATCTATTATCGGCCGCATTTGATGATGCCAAGGGAGAAACGTTTAGCCGGAATAAAAAACTGAACCTGCATTTAGCCAATGATTTTAAGGTGATGAAGGGCCTTGACCTGAGTACCAATATTTACTTCACTAATTCCAACATTAAAAGTGGTCGACCAGAATACAATTCTTTGAGTGTAGGAGGAAGGTATCCTACCTATCTTGATTTCGGTTCTGGTGGCAGTCTGGCAACTATCCATCGTAGTTTATATACTGATACTGTTGCAGGTGGAAGATTTCTGGACTGGAAATATTATCCTAATGAGGACTATAAACATGAGTACAACAAACGGAAGATCCAAGAACTCTATGCAAACGTAGGTCTTAAATATCAAATTTTTAACGGACTAAACCTTCAGGTTAGTTATCAATACCAAAGGCAAAATGTAGAGGATGAACAGACCTCGGACACGGAGAGTTTCGCTGCTAGAAATTTAGTCAACACCTTTAGTCAGTATAACAAAGCAACAGGTATCCTGACTTATCCAGTCCCTAAGGGAGGAATACTGCTATCCAATAGCTCAATGGTAAATTCTCAAACGGCAAGAGCCCAGTTTAACTACAGCAAAATTTTTGGGCTGCATAGTATTACTGCGATACTGGGAGGAGAAACCAGATCATCTAATAGTTCGGCAAGGGGAAGCAGGAGGCTAGGTTATCAGGCCGATCCATTATACTTTAGCCCAGTTGATGAAGTCGGTTACTATCCGGAATATTTGACCGGAAATTTTAATCAGATTGGTTCTGTAAATACATTGCTTGAAACAGCTTATCGCTTTCTCAGTGTCTATAGTAACGTATCCTACAGTTACAAAGGCAGGTATATCGTTTCAGGCAGCGTTCGGCGGGACGGGTCCAATATTTTCGGTGCCAATACCAATGACAAATGGAAGCCGCTCTGGTCAGCAGGACTGGGCTGGAAACTTTCCGAAGAACCATTTTACAATATCGAATGGCTCCCGACCTTACGGTTGACAGGCACGTTCGGGTATAGTGGAAATGTAGATTTAAGCAAAACGGCATCACCGGTTGCAGGATATTCATATAATAGCATCACAGGGTTTCCGATCACAAGGGTCAATTCAATAAATAATCCCGATTTGCGCTGGGAGCAATTATCCCAGTTAAATGTGAAACTGGATTTTGAAACAAAAAAACAAGTTCTTTCCGGATCGTTTTCAGGATATATTAAGAAGGGAACTGACCTGTATGGTACAGCTAATTACGATTATACAGCTTGGGGAGCCAGAGAGCTGATTGTCCGAAATGTTGCTGATATGAGGGGCGTTGGCTTTGACCTTGATTTGCATAGCATAAATTTTAGAGCCGCCGATTTTAAATGGAATACTGATTTTTATCTAAGCTATAACATTAGCAAGACAAAAAAATACTATAGCAGTACGCCAGCGAGTATTTACACTTTAATATCGGGAGGAAATATTATCACTCCAGTTGTAGGGTATCCGCTTTATTCACTTGCGGCCTTCAAGTGGGGCGGACTGGACAATAAAGGAAATCCGCAAGGTTACTTAAATGGTGCTTTGAGTACAGATTATGCAGCAATTGCGAATGAATCTGCCGATAGCGGGAACAATCTGGTTTATCTTGGCTCAGCGAGTCCAACCTATTTCGGATCATTCATAAATTCCTTTAGCTATAAGGGTGTGAGCCTATCTATTAATCTAAATTACAAACTGGGTTATAAGGTTAGGAAACCATCAATATCCTATTCGGCACTTATCAATAACGGCGTGGGAAACAGCGAGTTTTCAATGCGATGGCAAAAGGCGGGTGATGAATTACATACCAATGTGCCATCCTTTGTATATCCCACAAATAATACCCGTGATTTTTTCTACTATGCCTCTGAAGTTAATGTAATGCCAGGTGATCATATCAGGATTGATTATTTAAGGCTGGGCTACACTGTAAATACAGCGCAGTGGAAATTCCCTTTTCGAAATCTCGAACTGTATTCGGGCATCCAGAATGTCGGGATTTTATGGAAAGCCAATTCTTATGGTTACGATCCCGATTATGCAGGAGTAGTTCCACCAACACGTCAGTATACTTTCGGGATAAAGGGAGCCTTTTAATTTTTAACGATAAATAAGATCGAGAGATGAAAACTAAAATATCAATGAATGTACTAATGGCTGTGGCGATTTTTACCGCCATAGTTTTTACCGGTTGCAAAAAATACCTGGAGGTTAAATCTGATGCAAAACTTGTAATCCCAAAAAGCCTATCAGATGTGCAGGGACTCCTGGATGATGCGAACCTGATGAACATCAGAATATCTCCATCGTTTGGGGAGGCGAGTTCTGATGACTATTTTCTTCCACTGGCCAGCTATAATGCTATTGTCTTAAGGGCACAGGAGGCCTACATCTGGAAGGCAACACCCTATCGTTTTCAAAATGACTGGAGTATTGCCTACACAGCGATATATAATGCGAACCTAAGTCTGGAACTTTTGGACAAGATCGATAGAACACCTGCCAATGCAAGCGCTTATGGTAATGCCAAAGGCAGTGCGCTTTTCTATAGGGCTTACTATTTTTTAATGCTCACTAACCAATATGGGCTGGCCTACGATGAATCATCTTCTAATAATGATTTGGGAATAGTCCTCAGGTTGACCTCGAACTTTAATACCCCCTCGGTCAGATCATCGGTAAGCGAATGTTATGGGCAGGTAATCAATGACGCAACCACAGCACTATCTTTACTTCCAGATTACCCGCAACACGTCATGAGGCCTTCTAAGGGAGCGTGTAACGCACTATTGTCCCGATGCTACCTTTATATGCATAAGTACGATCTGGCATTGAAATATACTTTGGACGCCTTGAAGTTGAATAATAAATTAATGGATTTTAATGGCGACACGGATCTTCTCGCTCTCAGCAGTGCCGTACCTGTTAAAAAGTTTAATAAAGAAACCATTTGGTATTCGGAGCTGACCAGTAACTTTGGGACCACTGCAGCGGCAAGAGTTCGCATCGATTCAAACCTATATGCAAGTTATGCCGCAAATGATTTAAGGAGGGCTGCATTCTTTAAGGCAGCCGCACCCTACCAACAGTTTAAAGGAAATTACTCTGCCAGTGCTACGTTTTATTTCGCAGGGTTTGCCACCGATGAGCTATACCTGACCAGCGCAGAATGTAAAGCTTGGCAAAATGATCTGACCGGTGCAATGGAAGATCTAAATAAACTGCTTAAGACACGCTGGAAAAATACAGTAACTTTTGTGCCAGTATCTGCTAATAATAGGACGGATGCGTTATTGAAAATAAGGCAGGAACGTAGGAAGGAACTACTGATGAGGGGACTGCGATTCGGGGATGTCAAACGGTATAATAAAGAGGGAGCAAATATTGTTTTGCAGCGCATCATTGATAAACAGAGGTTTAGTCTTCCATCAGATTCAAGGTATTATGCTTTGCCATTACCCACAGATATCATTGAACTCACAGGAATGCCTCAGAATTAAAGCTAAAGGGCAGTGCAACATCTGTTGACTGCCCTTTTAGCATTGGATAACAAAAGGCTATTGTGCGGTTCTGTTTTCAATGGCCATACTTTCATCATCACTACCGATTACGAAAGCAGAAGTTGTGGTATACGCAGATGCCTGTAGGTTCAATGTTGACTTTAAAGTCGGTGTACCGCCGGTATTCACATATGCCTGATCAACTTTAATTGTACATGCTTCCTGAGGCTCCTCATCACACGATGGGGCGCTCGGATCATAAACCCAATTGCTAAGTGTCTGGACAGCACCTAAGCTATGGTCTGCATTGTTATAGCGGAACGTGTATTGAACGCGTTTGTTTGAATCTGCCTTAAAAGCAGATCCTCCTACTACTAATAATAATCCAAAAGCGGCGGCCATTAGGCCTTTGCTTACTTTTTTGATTGTTGTATGCATAATTTAAGGATGCTTTTTACTCTGAAAAAACAAGCGAAAAAGTTAGTTTGAGATTTGGGCACCATGCCCGGGTTGATTGCGCTAATTTTTTGTTTTTGATGATTTTACTCTTTGCCGGTTAACCTCCTTTCTTTTTTGGTGAACCAATAGAGACAGAATATATTAAAGCAAATTAAAAGCATGTTGAAATATAGATGGTTCTTCCAGCTCATTTTCGAGATAAACCCGCCGCAGCTACATGGGACTTTGGGGAAAACGTGGCTTAAAATCAGTGTAATATATATGGTAAACCCTATAAGCAGCACGAGTGATATCCACAGTCCTAATTTGTGCTTGTTCAAAATCAGAAGCGTAGCAGACAGGAGTTCAAGGCTTGGAACCAGATAAGTCAGTACGAGAATAATATTAGGTGAAAACGGCTGCTCTACCATCTGGCGTTTATAGAGCTCCAGATCAGCAAGTTTTGCAAACACTGCATAAGACCAGAGCACAATCAATAGCAATACTCCAGCTGTATTCAAGTATGATGCTAATTTTTCATAGATCAGATGAGGCCCTCTGTTTGAATAAGTATTTTCCATTGTTCTTGTTCCTTTCTAGCAACCATAGGATTGTAGATTAAAGTTCGAAACAACAGAAATAAGATTCGCTATATTAATTTGGCAATTTTAGCTCTTTTTGCACCCCTGAGAAGCTGGGGTAAAGCGATGTTTTTTGGTGTAATAGTATGAAAGACAGTTGGTTATTTTCGGTATTTTCGTTTGATTTTAAAGAGGTATTTTGATTCGATAGCGAGCAGTGAGGCCAGTATTTCGTGGGTGGGCAGGTTGATTAACTCGGGATATTGTTGCTGAAAATAAAGAAACCTTGTTTCGGCATGCCTGATCCGCAGCATTTGTTCTCTCTGTTTGATATGTTGGAGATTTTCCTCATATATTTCTAGGAGCATCAGTAGAAATACGGGATTTATCTTACCCAGCTCACTCCACTGCGAAAGGCTTATGGCGTAACCTGAACTATCTTTTAGGAAGTTGATGTATTCAATAGACCTGCTAAAAGAGAAAAATGAGGCTGTAGGTAAAATAAAACCCTGGGCTAAAATCCATGATGTCTGTTCCTGACCCTGATGTGTAAAATAGCCTCTTGCAAGTCCATTGTCTACGAAATAAAGTTCGGGGTAGGAGTGTTCGGGAGTGCTGAGCAGTAGTCCCTTGTTAAAAATCTTTGGAACAGAAATTTCTGCGATTTCCCTGGCAAAATGCCCGGTGGCATGCTGAAGGCTTTGAAGTTTTTCGATGAGCAGTTTCATTTGATTATTGGGTTGAATAAAACTTTAATTTTTATAAGTGTTGGTAGGTATCTGAAATGGAGTGTATGATTTCAAATTGATTTGCCGGTTTTAGTATTTACAAGCAGCAGTTTAAATAATGTGCTGAAATGAAATGATGTGAAGTTTAGGTTTAGCAGGTAAGCATCGGTAAATAGTTTCATCAGGTTGGAAAAATGCTTTTCACTAATAGTGATCACTGATGAATCTTCGAGGAATTTGACATACAGTTCAACTCCTGCTAGGGGAACTGCTTTCACAAAATGATATAAAAAGTCTTCTTCTCGATAAGTACCGATACTGATCTCCCGCCCTATATCTATATCAAAGGCTAGCATCTGAAGTTTTCCATTTGCAATCAGGGGAAAAAAGGTATTTTCCGAGGTGAGAAACAATGCTTCCCCTCTTTGATACTCGGTTTTTTTTGCAATGGTGGATATATATGATTTTAGTCCAGGTGAGAGGGAATGGAAAACCCCAAGTCTTGCTGTATAATCTTCTCCGTTCATGTTCTTTTTTGAGATAAAGAACGGTGATATTCATACTTTGTCAAGTTGCAGAAAATTTAGCGGAGTGCAACCCCACTTCACATGCGATTCAAGGGTGATTTACTTATTAACCTTAATATCTTTCTTGGGCGAGGGCCAACATTTCGCTAAGTTTTGTGATAACCTTTTTGATGTCTTCACTGGCATGACTATAGTGTGCATTTCTAGCGCTTTTCTCTGAGATTGATTCACGCTCTAAAGTACTGAAATGCCGGGCAATATACTGGTGTGCAAATTTCGCCCGCTGCCAGATGATTATTCCAGTTTCCATTTGCAAATGCACAAAAAATGCCAGCTGCTTTACCGAGAAGGATACCTTGTAGTTGGCGTTCATGATTCCGGCCTCGGCGGTTTCATGGTTGACAAATTCCATTGCCCTGAGTAAAAGAAGTTCTTCCCTGATAAATTTCCTAACTAATTTGTTAATATCTGGATAACCTTGGAATTGACGCGATTTGGTCTCGATAAGCAACATTCTAATTTCTTTTCTTAAAGTACAGATGGCCGATATCTGATCGCTCAAGGTGGTCTTTTTTTCTATTTCTTTCAAGATGAAAGCTTTAGTATAGCTAAAAAAATCTCGATGGTTTACCCCGTTTCCCAAAAGCAATTTTACAATCCCGAATTTATCGATCTCTGTATTGCTAATGATTTTGCTATGAAGGTTCATGGCTGTTGTTTGCCAGTACCGAATATCCCGGAAGGTACTTATCTGCTCCGGGTCTAGTACCGAGGTTATTAATTCAGATAGTTTATCATGGGTGCACTTAGCTTCGAGTTCAGTTTTAATCAAATCCAAAACTTCCCGAATTTTTAATTTCTCAGATTGTAACATTCTTATCGGAGCCTGTGATTTGTAATCAAATATTTCAGGATACATCTGATTCATCCAATCTAAAAAATCCCCAATTTTTTCCAGTAGGAAGTTCAGTTCGCTATCGATGAATTTTTTCTCCTTTAGATCGCGCTCTTTAAGTATTTCGATACTTACCTCATCCATCAAGATGACCAGGTTCCGCTGGTGAAAGCTAAAGTATTCCTTAATCTTTCTTTTGTTGTTGAGTTGAATAGAGATATCCTTGAAAACTCTAATCAACCGCAAGAATTCTCTATCTAGGTTTTTTCGGGATTCGCTAGTATAATTCTTTGCAAAGCTTTTTTTGACTCTCAGGCTCTGGAGATGCTCCTCAAAAACTATAAACTGGTAGTTCATGTCTAAATTTTTGGATCAATTTAGTCTGATTTATAACCGCGGTAAAGACTTTTACACCGGGAGCATTTGGAGTTACACCAAAGTGAAATTCAGCCAGACTAATATCTTATCAGTTAAAAGTTTGACTTTCAAAATCCTTCCCATTTGTTCACAATGCGAAGTATTGTGACGGGTTGAAGATTTGTGCAACCTTTTTACAACTTGATTTTAATCAGACATTCCTCCAATTTGCATTTATCAATTCCGCTAGCTAGATAATTGATATGAGGGGAAATTTTAAAGTGGATTTTTCGAACACCGCAATAGTCTGAAAAAAATAATCTTTAGCACTATGGCTATAGTGTCAATCTATTTTTCCTTGAATTGACAGATTTGAATCGGGCAGTTCTAACAACTTTTAGGGCTACCAGTATATGAAAATTGAAAGCGTTTTAGCGCTTTGGTCGTCATTGTTTGCTTCCAATATTTTAATGAATTAATTAAATATTATGTCAGTTTTTCTAAATGTTAATGAGATTAAAGAGAAGGTATCGCTACTTGATCTTTTGAAGAATCTAGGATTCACTCCGCAAAAGGTATCCGGAGGAGAGCATTTTTTCCTGAGCATGTTACGGGAAGAATATACACCCTCGCTTTGTGTGAATGATAAGCTTGGGGTGTGGTTTGACCATGGTGGGGCAGGGGTGTCGGGGATCAGAAGCGGAAGTATAATTGATTTCGCTTTGGCCTATTGGTATCCGTCTGGTTTTCCGGAAGTGTTGCACAAGATTGTGGAGTATGCCAATGTCAGCGTTGACCCTTCTGAAAGTATTTCTGCCGGTAAGGTTCAAAGTGAGCGGCCTGCCAGAGTTCCACGATATGAGATCGAAAGGATGGAGGAATTGGGAAGTAATCTTGCGATAAGCGCTTATCTGGACAGCCGAGGTATTGGTGCAGTTTCTAAGGAACATCTGTATGAGGTTTATTATTCTGTTCTGGATGATAAAAATAGGCTTCGCAATTTCTTTGCTGCTGGCTGGCCTAATGAGAATGGAGGATGGGAAGTAAGGAATAAGCATTTCAAGGGATGCCTTGGACATAAGGGGGTGAGTTTTTTAGAGGGATCGGCTAAAAGGCTTTGCGTGTTTGAGGGTTATTTTGATTTTTTGAGCTGGAGGGTAGAACATGAGAAGGATCCTGCTTCGGTCCTCGTGCTAAATTCGCTCTCTCTGCTGCAGACTGCAAAAGCCAGGGCAGCTAAATTTGATGTTGTTGAACTGTATTTTGACCATGATAGGGCGGGCAGGGTGGCAACTGGTGAATTTGTGGCGGATGTGGAGCTGAGCAGGGACTGCTCCTGGGTTTATGCTGGTTTCAAGGATTATAATGAGAAGCTTGTTGCCAGCTTAAGATTTGAGCATAAAGTAGCACCGGCTTTAAGTGTTACTGCCAACAACCCGGGGCTCGCGGTTGAGCGATAATTGATATTCGAATATTCGTATTTTGATATATGGAGATAGGCATATATCTGTTTGAGGCCACGCTGGTTAGGTTAGATAAATCGTTGGCTTAACTCAATTCTATAAAATTTATGAATTAATTTTTTATTTATGGATACTGAATTTTTTGATAACCTGTATTATAAACTTGAGGGTGAATTAATAGACCTTGGCAATGACGCTGCGTTTTATCCCGCTCGACTGGCTACAATTTCACGAGCGCTGAAAGTATTGAGGGATCGTGTAGAGACTAATGGCTTTCTCATGGACTGGGAAGAGGTGATGTTTTTTAAATTCGTGAAGCCGAGGTTTTATATGCTATATATATATGAAGTTGAACTCTATAATCTGATTTCAGGTGTGCCTCGGGGTACAGAGGATATGGTAAAGGATTATTACCTCTCGGAGCTTTCCTTTATAAAGCGTTTTTACTTGCAGCACAGTTTTTTGTATGATTATTATCAGCGGGAAGAAGAGGCTATGGATGATGCTTTTTTTCTTCGCCGTAATTTAGATGTACTATTGCCTGAGGTAGCGGGAGCTGGCGTGATTGGTGTTTTTGAAGATTGTTTCTCTACTAATCAGGATTATAATTTTGCAAAGTTCAGGGCGCTTGAAAAACTGCAGGATTATATTATAGAAAGGATAAGGCTGATCTACATTCGCCCTGAACCGGTTCTGCCTGCTGATATATTGCTAGTGAAAGGAAAACTTCAATGGACAGATGAGAAGATCAAACTGGTAGAGCTTGCTTATGGTATTTTTCTTTCTGGCTCTATTAATGGTGGAAAGCTGGAGATTGCAGATGTTGTAGCCTGGCTGGAGCAGAGCTTAAGTATTGATCTGGGTGTTGCCTATCGTAAGTTTATATCGATCGGCAGAAGAAAGAATGTAAGTTATACCAAGTATCTGGATGAAATGAGGGGGAAGATTGAGGACTATATCGCTAAAAAGAATAGCTACGTACCCAAAGCATTTCGTAAGTGACTTTGAGCTAATGGGTGTAAATAGGATGAGGCCTGGGTTTTTAAGATGTGTTGGGCCTTGAATATCATTCTGCCGAAATGTGTACAGGAGGATATGTTGCCTAAATTAAAAAAGATTCCTTGGTAAACAGGGGATGAAATTTGAGTTCTTTACACCGATTTTCAAATATTTATCAGCTCATTGATAATGGGGTAACATGAGGGGGAATATTTGAAAATCGGGGTATATAAACAGCAGTTCATCCAAAAAGGTTACGATTATTGTATGCTTTCAGTGGGTTTAAACTGGATAAAGGTTTGTCGCTTTTATTTTGGAAAGCTACTGGTTACTTTTCCATGCTCATCGAGAAAATTCAACATCGCCTTTCCGTTGGAGTCAACCTGCATCTGTATACGTGGTTTTCCTGATCTATCAGCTAAAGTTACCATAGCGGTTTTTGCGTCGTCTTTTCCTACAAACACGCGCTGTGCATATGCCTTTTGTCCCGGTTTAGGTTCCATAAGCTGGTTAAGTATTGCTGTTTTCCGCTCACCTTCCGGCAATAATTGCGCTTGCTTGTATTTAGCACGCCAATCCCAGAAATCAGGTTTCGTTTGCCAATCATCTATATGTAGACCAGTGTTTTGACTTCCGTTTGTGTCTGAATATTGGAGGTATATTACCTGATTTTGATTGTATTGATCGAAGGAAAGATGGCCCGTAGCATTATAATTTCCTACACTGTCCTTTCCTCCCATGAAAACAAGTCCTCCATTTTCTGTTCCCTCATCATTAAAAAAGATCAATCCTGGGCGTAATCCTGCGGGTATTGATGGCGTGATTCCCTTTCCATAGGCTAGAAATTCTGGAGAGCGACTTTTATTGGATAGAACCATTCTTAAATTGCCGTCTTTTTCTATTATGTTTATCCGTTCAGCTGAAATTTCTTCAAATTTTCTAGTTCTTAGAAAAAAGATCGAGGAAGTTAATAAAACTAAAAGAAGTATCGTTACAATAACTGCATACCATTTAAGGCCAGTTATATCTTTTTGCATTTGGTTGATCTGGTGTTCCATAATTTTTGTTCTCGATGGTGTTTCTAATAAATCTACAAGGAAGCAAAATTAGATTATATTTTAAAATTATAGTATTCCCATCCATTGTACTAAAGGTGACATTTTCCCTGTGTTTGTTGAAATATTACCGTTATTATCCTCATCTCCGACGGAAATAAGCAATTCGGTACATTCTGCTATAATCCAGAAACGATCCTCAATCTCAGAGAGTTGGATCTCTACGCTCTATTTGAATTCTGAATTAAGCTCATGATGCTCTTTTCTTGCCTCTTCTTTAGAGTGTAATTGATGTTATATTGATTGGTTTTTTGAATATATTAGTACCAGCAAGACGTTTGCGCCAGATGGGTATCAGATTTTGTAAATGAGGCGTGGTATGAGAAATGTATTTGTGCCAGATTATCGTTGAAGTAAAGGATTATTTAAATTGAATATTTATGATAGTGTTACAAAACACATTCATATTCCCTATCATAAAACCATAAGAAATTTAATTACGTAATTTAAGTATGCTTTTGAAACGTTTCATTAGATCAGCTTTTATTTTGTTTTTTCTGTTGACAACGGCATTGGCCAATGCTCAGCAAAATACAATCAATGGGCCTGACTATATAAAGTTATCGCAAAATTTTCTATATGCAGCTAAAACAGGTGATAGTACGGCTGCTTATATTGATAGCTTAAAAAATGCCGATAAAAACCGGATAGCGGCACAGCTAAGTAACGACCATAAAAAACTGGCATTTTGGTTAAATCTTTATAACGGATTTACCCAGGTGCTATTAAATAAAGATCCGGACCAATATAAAACCCGCGGTTCCTTTTTTTCCAGTAAACAAATCGACGTTGCGGGGCAGCAGTTAAGCCTTGACTTGATAGAGCATGGTATATTGCGGCATAGTAAAGTTAAATGGGCCGAAGGTTTTTTAGGTAAGGCTTTTCCTTCTAGATTTGAAAAGCAATTTCGTGTTGATAAATTGGATTACCGTATCCATTTTGCTTTAAACTGTGGGGCTAAAAGCTGCCCTCCAATTGCTTTTTATGATCCTGAGCAATTGGATAAGCAGTTAGTTGTAGCAGTTAAAACCTATTTAAAAGGTGAGGTAATTTACAATAAAGTGCAAAATACCGTTGAGGTTCCAGCCTTGATGGGCTGGTTTCGTCGTGATTTCGGAGGGAAGAAAGGCATATTGGAAGTATTAATAAATTATAAGATCATCCCCGAAGGGACTAAACCGAAGATCCATTTTAAAAAGTACGACTGGAGTTTATATTTGAACAATTATAAATCTTAAAACAATGGCTGATCATTATTACAATGCCGAAGACCTCGGTAAATTTGGGAATATCGGTGAATACCAAAAGGACATGGCCGATAAGTTTTTTTCCTATTATGGCGAAGTATTTAAGGATGGTGCACTGACGGCCAAGGAAAAATCATTAATTGCTTTGGCGGTGGCCCATGCGGTACAATGTCCTTACTGTATCGATGCCTACAGTAGCGATGCCTATGAAAAAGGCTTTAACGAATCACAGATGATGGAAGCTGTGCATGTGGCATCGGCTATTAAAGGTGGCGCAGTATTGGTACATGGCGTGCAAATGATGAACAAGGTGAAAAAAATTAGTATGTAATGATCAAATCCTTAAAAGTTCTGCAAAACCCCTTGGCTAATAGTTCCTACCAATTGGATATATTAGAGCACAGCCCAACGCACAAACATACTTCGTTCAAAGAGAAAGTTGCAGACATAGGTATGTTTCCACTGTTGGCCAGTGGTGTAGACATTTTCCAGGTAAACATGGGTAAAATGTGTAACCAGGTTTGCAAACATTGTCATGTTGATGCTGGGCCGGATCGTAAAGAGATAATGACGCAAGAAACTATGCAACTTTGCTTGAATGTGTTAGCCGAATCTCCAATTAAAATAGTTGACTTAACGGGTGGTGCCCCTGAACTAAACCCTGATTTTAGATGGTTCGTAGAGCAGATTAAGGCTTTAGGGAAACATATAATTGTGCGATGTAACCTCACGATTATCTTAGCCAATAAGCGTTTTCATGATCTGCCGGAATTTTTTAAACGACATCAAATAGAAGTGGTTTCCTCTTTACCAAGTTTTACACAGGACAGGACGGATAAGCAACGTGGTGATGGTGTTTTTGAAGATTCTATTAAAGCACTCCAAATGCTGAATACTGTTGGGTACGGGATGGCCAATACAGGGCTAATCCTAAACTTGGTTTATAATCCGGCAGGGGCTTTTTTGCCACCATCACAGGATGCGCTGGAGAAGGAATACAAGTTTGAATTGATGAAAAATTATAACATCAGTTTCAATAACCTCTTTGCTATTACCAATATGCCTATTAGCCGCTACCTGGATTATCTGTTGACAACTGGTAATTATGATAATTACATGGAAAAGCTGGTTGGTGCATTTAACCCGGCTGCAGTTAAAAATGTAATGTGCCGCAACACAATTTCGGTAGGGTGGGACGGTTACCTTTACGATTGTGATTTTAACCAAATGCTTGATCTGAAAGTTAGCCCGGATACCTCGCAGCATATAGCCGATTTTGATTTAAATTTATTGCAAAATCGTAAGATTATTTTAAAACAACATTGTTACGGCTGTACCGCAGGTTCTGGTTCAAGTTGCGGCGGTGCAGTTGCTGAATAAATATTGACCGAATGAAAAAATACCTGGCAGACTTTATAAGTACCTATATTTTGGTTTTTTGCGGTACAGTCATTTATTTTGGAAGTCATAATTACCTTTTTTTTAATGCTGGAAATTATAAATGTAGCTACAGGGAGTAAAGAGCTAGGCATTTTTGCATGGCTTGCCATTGGATGCGTGTTTTTATTCGAGGTGCTTTTTGCAAGGCCTATATCTGTGGCTTCAATGAACCCTGCCCTTGTTACAGGAAATTTAACAACCTTACGGATTTACATACTGGCACCTATTGCATGGGCAGCACTTGCTATGCTCTGCTGGATCTATTTTTTAAACAATCACCACAGTTAACCGATGAGCATCCCAGCTGATTTTAATGATGCAATGAGAACAGCACTCATTATATTTGTACGTCATCCGGAGTTAGGGAAAGTTAAAACCCGCTTGGCAAAATCGATAGGTGATGAAAAAGCGTTGGCGGTTTATAATTTATTATTAAGCCATACCCTGCAGATTACTATTCCTGTTAATTGCCATAAATTTATTTATTATACCGATCAGGTGATAGCACATGATATTTGGACTTTCCCCGGTTATACCAAAAGGCAACAGTTTGGGGCTGATTTAGGCGAGCGAATGTCTAATTCATTTAAAGAGTTATTTGAACAGGGTTTTAAACGGGTAATGATTATTGGCAGCGATTGTTATCAATTAAAAACGGCCATAATTGAACAAGCGATAGATAGGTTGGCTGATAATGATGCAGTTATTGGTCCAACGTTTGATGGCGGGTATTACCTGTTAGGTTTAAATCGGTATGTGCCTGAATTATTTACGGATAAATCCTGGAGTACAGACCAGGTAACTCACCAAACCATAGCAACCGTAAACCAGCTGGAATTAACTTACAGCTTAATGCAAAAATTGCACGATGTAGATGAGGTGGCGGATCTAAAGTTAAACGGGATAGATATTTAGCGGTAACTGAGCATCTCCTTATATTTCAAAGCCATGCTTTCCTGGCTTGCCCCATTTAGATACATTCTTACAATAGTAAAGTTGGCTTTTTGAACGGTATACCATCCATTGGTATCGTATTTTCTGGCAGAGATAAGTACAGGCTTTTTGATGATTTTATATTTTCCCAGTTTCCTTGCCCGTGCGCAAAATTCAAACTCTTCCATTATCTTCATCATTCCGTCAAAACCACCAGTGTGCTGAAATAGTTTTGTGGTGATAAATAGCGTTTGATCGCCGCCCATACCTCCAAAAGTATCTAACCGGCTCAAAAAAGCGTTCAGTTTAAGCAACCAACTTTTACTGTTATAAGTAGAAAGATACCTGCCCATATCAAACCCAGCTTCAATAGCATTTAAAATATCAGTTATATAGGTTTCGGGCGGTAGAGTATCGGCATGGACAAAATAGAGCAAATTGCCTTTAGCGAGTGATGCGCCAAAATTCATTTGTGCTGCACGGCCCTTTTGAGGAGAGGTCACACTTATTGCACCAGCCTCTTTAGCACATAAGAGTGTATCGTCAGTACTCCCGCCATCAACAACAATAATCTCTTGTAAACTATCATGGCCAAATCGGGTTAAATATTTGGTTAGTTCGCCGATATGCTCGGCTTCGTTAAAAACAGGAATTATTATGCTTACTTTCATATATGGTTCTTCCTAATCTGCTCAAGTGAAATCTACGTATATAAAATCAGTACTTGATAAAAATAATAAAAGTCATGACAAATAAATGCTTATATATCATCGCTTTTTACTTGCTGTATTCATTTAACTTACATGCACAGCAGGTTAAGCTCATTAAAGTTTCACAATTAGAAAGCCGTATTAAACAAGGTAAGGATACTACTTACGTCATTAACTTTTGGGCCACTTGGTGCAAACCCTGTGTAAAAGAATTACCTGAATTTGAAAAGTATAAAATGGCGGTAAAAGGTAAACCGGTAAAGGTTATCCTAGTCAGCACCGACCTAAAATCTAAGCTGGAAAGCGGCGTGCAGCCTTTTGTAAAAGCCCACCAATTAACCGGCGAAGTGTACTTGCTTAACGAGGCGCCAAACTCTTACAACGAGAAAATCAGTCCTGACTGGTCTGGTACACTACCGGGAACCCTCATTGTTAAAAATGGCAAAAAGAATTTTCATGAAGCGAGTTATACTTACGATGAACTAGTGGCAGCTGTTAAACAGTTTGATTAAGCCAATCAAGCGTTTTACTTACTCCCTCTCTTAGAGGAATTATAGTATAACCTATTTCCTGCTCTGCCTTTTTCGAGCTAACTATCCATTGCTTATTGTATTTGCGTACAAAAGGAGGGGTAATCATTGGCTTTTTTCCAAATAGATGCGCCAAAATCAATTGTATTCTAGATAGAAACAGCATAACAGGTAAAGGGATATTATACATTTTTCTTTTAATGCCGGTGAGTTCGTCTACCATGCTAAAAAACTCATTGTAACTAGCATTAACACCACCCAGCAAATAACGTTCACCGGATTTAGCTTTTTCCATAGCAGCTATCAGCCCGTTTATTGTATCATCAATATAGACATAGTTGCCGATGCTTTTTCCATTACACGGTTTGATCTTCCAATGGCCGGTAATGTACATTTTCATCAAGCGGGTAAAACCATTACTTTCGGTTAATAATCCGGGGCCATACACCCGGCTGGGGTTGACAATAATGCCCCGGATACCTTTAGGGATATAGGCCTTCAGCAATTTTTCCGCATCCACCTTGCTTTGCTCATATAGCGTCTCCAATTTTGGGTTAGGGTTGGTCGATTCGCACACTGGTTTCCCATCCACTGAATCTCCTACAACCCCGGCAGTAGAGGTGAAAAGTACGTTGTTAATGCCCAAGTGCAAACAAGCATCTAAAACGTTTTGAAGCCCTTTAACATTTATGATGTGAAAGCGTTGCGGATCTTTATGCCATACCGACGCCAAGGCTGCGAGGTGGTAAACTTGCTCGCAACCAGCCATGGCAGTCATTAGAGAATCGGGTTCTAAAATATCTCCTGTAAATAACAGGATGTTTGGATGATCTAATAACGATCTGCCTTTTTTTTCATCACGTACCAGCGCGTGTATGATATGGCCATTTGTCGCTAATTGCAACGCCAGTTTTTGCCCGATATAACCGGTAACACCTGTGATAAATATTTTCATCGGCTGAGTCAATTAGCAACAACCACCACCGTCATAAAACCAAGTAGAGTTGGAGATAAAAATATCATCGCGTTTTAATGCTTCTAAATTCCCGGCCGTTTTATCACACACGGCTAATGGTTGATTAGGCATCAAAACATGACCTTTTTCATCGTCAAAATATTCATTTTTCCCATAATAGATGGCTGCCTTGCCGGTAAATACACAAGGGCCGTCGGCAGGCATTGGGTCTTTAATGGCGCAAACCTCTACACTTTCAATATAAAGTAATTCATCAGTTGGGTATTGACCAGGAGCCAAAATGCGGTACGGCCTTTTAGCCCTTATTTCTATGGTACCGAAGCCCATCTCGGTTATGCTCTTGATATAATCACTTAATGTCAACGAGCCAGTAAGGCACAAAGCCCGTAACCTGTCGTCGTTACGTAATACTTCATTCATAGGCTGTTCGCAGACCGGATCAGACATCACCAATCTGCCTCCAGGTTTTAGCACCCGGTATATCTCTCTTAACGCTTTTTTGAGGTCATTTTCTTTGAAAATATTAAAAAGGCAATTTTGACCTGCTACATCTATGGAATTATCTGCTACAGGTAAAGCTAAAGCAGAGCCTTTTCGCAGATCAATAAACTCCTTTTTGAACCAGGGGTTTAATTTTTCTGCTTCCAGTAAATTGTCAGCACAGCTTTGCAGCATTTCTTCCACGATATCAACGCCTATAACTCCCTGGTTATTTCGGTTAAAATAGGAAAATTGCAAAAGTTCCATACCTCCGCCGACCCCAACGTAAAGAATAGTTGGTTCATTAGCGAGATCGTTTGAACTTACGATAGAGCCACAGCCATAATTCATTTCCTGCATGATTTTGGGTATTTCCAAGCCAGGAAAGGAATTCATCGAAGTTGTGGTGCAACAAAGGCCAACATCAGGTTTTAACGCGGCGTTGCGATATACGTTGACCGTTTCATCAAGATAACTATCCATTTTCATATAATTATAGTAGATATACGTTCTTTATTGGACAGCGGCTTTTTAAATTAGAAAAATACCGAAATATCTGTAAGCCAATAAAACCATTTTTTTATTTTATCGAAATAAGGTTATAACACGTACAGCAAGATAAAGAAAACTTCTTTGTTTATTGCAGACCGGCCGGTTCTTACGCTTTTTTAAGCCCATCTATAACTTTACTTTTTTTTGGAATAATTGCAAGCCTTTACTTTCGAAAAAGTCATTGGCTGAAGGTGCGAAAGACAGGCTAAGAATTATTGACAAATACAAGGGACAAAGCTGCAGATATCCAGGCAGGAATGGGAATGGGAAAGTGCTGCGCGGTACTTTCCTCCATCGAACTCTCACGCAGAATTAATCCCACTGTGCCAAAATTTATCTTTCAAAAAGGCAAAAGACCAACCCGAGCAATCAAATCGCTGTAAGTTTCCTCTGATTATTTTGGGTTTATGAGTTATTTAAAATTTTAGAAAAATCGCAGGCACTGTAGCCAGAGTGTCAAATCCCCTCATTTTTCCTCATGATTTTTGACCAACAAAACGATTGGTCTTTGACATTTGGGAATGAAACATTATCCGGCCGAAAGCCGGAAATTCTGCGAAGCCTTGAGATAACGTCAACTTGGTGAAAGCGCACTGGCAGGCCTGTATGGCCCGGATCGAGGGATCTGACGTGAGTAGTTCCGTATAATATAAAATTTCCCGCCGCAGGGTTTTGGCGGGGATAAATTTAGCAAGGGGCATTTGCCCTTTTTTGTTTTTTAAGCCGTTTTAATCATGTGTTTTTGAAATCGTATAATGATGTTAGCACCTGTACAGCTATTTATCTATTAATATAGATGCAGTTATATTAGGAGCTATGGATTGCTCTACTGATTAATGACATCCAAGACCATCACATTGCTATATATGGAGATATTTAGATATTTATATATTCAGATAGTAGTATGTCGGTAAATGTTGATTTCTATATATCTAAATACTCAATCTATTTTTCTTTAGCTGTTATAATTCATGTATACAGCTATATTCATATATCTGTATGGTCGTGTATTCTAATACTCCTATATTGAAATATATACTTCTCAAGGATCATATTCTTTCTAAAACGGCTGTTCAGCAAAAGTGGTTTGCTTTAAAAATTTAGCGATATCGGTAGCTTGGAACTATCCTAAAAGACTGTTTCCAAAAAGCTAACAACTGGAACTTTATGCCTGTTTTTGCTGGGGCTGTTTTCTACTGGAAACATATAAATCGAACCTTATTCTCAGTGTTTATCCTGATGCAGACATAAGTATGTTCCTGTTTTTTTAGCTTGCAAGTTGTGTTTTTGTTGCTCAAAAACCCTATAACTTGCCCGCTATTTTCGCCCTAAGGGGGGCTAGCGGGATGGAAAAAACGTCGCAACTAGTTTTTTCTTTTTTGGGAGGATCTTTTTAAACATTAAATATGGCTGGGAAAAAGAACGGAAGACCTCTAAAGCTGGAAGGGAAACGGACAAGGTTTATAAAAGCAAGGCTTAGCGAAGAGGAATATGCCCGGGCGCGAGATCTTTGGCTTTCTCTTGGACTTAAAGAAAGTGACTTTGTCCGCTCAAAGCTATTGAAACCCTCATCCGTGTCTTTGATGCTAAGTGCTACTGAGGCTTTGAAAACGCTTGATGGTATCGGCGCTGAAATCGGAAGGTCGGGTAATAACATCAACCAACTTGCCAGGCATGCCAACTTATTAAACAAACGTGGCATGCTCTCTATTGAAGTTGTAAATAAATTCAATGAGCTATTTTCCACCTATATTTCTCTTTTTAGGGCTATGGAAAAATCGACACGTGAACTGCTCCGGCTCTTAAAGGCTTAAAGATATGATTGTAAAAATCCTCTGGAAGTCAAAAACATTCAGAGCGGTCAGGTATAACACCAATAAGGTGGAAAAGAATAAGGGGGAGCTTGTAAAGGTTTCTGGTTTTGGTGCACTTGAAGGATTATCGGAAATAAAACCGCAGGATTATATCAACTATCTTTCTTCTCTCGCTGCGCGGAATAAACGGGTAGTATATCCGCAGTTTCACGCCATGATCTCTCCAAAAGGAAGATCGCTGGGCAAAGAAGAACTTGTAATTTTGGCGGAAAATTGGCTAAAAGGAATGGGATATGGCAATCAGCCCTATCTTCTCATTTTTCACAAGGATACGAGTAACAATCATATCCATATGGTTTCTTCGAGAATAGACCGCGAAGGAAAAAAGATTTCCGACAGCTATGAAAAAATCCGTGCCTATCGTGTACTTAATAAGCTGATTGGTAAAGATGAAAAAATAGATGCTGAAAAGGCTTTATCCAGAGCACTCCAGTACCGTTTTTCTACTCCTGCGCAGTTCCTGATGATTCTTGAAAAACAAGGCTATGCCATAGCTTTAGAAAATGGGCTTTATAAAATCTCAAAGTTTGGTGAGCAGCTTGGAAGTATTGATCAATCCAGGTTAAGGGAGCATATCTCGACTGGTAAGTTTTCCAAGGATCGCAGACAGCAGTTGAAACAGATCTTTGAGAAATATAGAACGATTACCGATGCTCACGGTTATCCCATCAGGGAAAAACTTCCCGGTGGAGGGCAGGGCAGGGTGCTGGGCTATTCATCCCTGCTTTGTGAGAAACTTTCCAGCTCATTTGGTCTTCAGTTCGTATTCCATTATAAGAACAACAAGCCGCCCTATGGCTATACCATTCTGGACCATTCAGGGAAAAATGTTTTTAAAGGCAGCGAGTTTATGGCGCTGGGTAAATTTATGGAAATGCCTTCCGGTGCTCAGGCTGAAAGGATTGCTGGTGAAAATCCGGACATCGAAATTGTTTCCAGTCAAAGTCATTTTGCTCCGAATGAGGAGATGCTGCTTTCTGGCCCCGGTATGGAGCTAAATGATTCGCCCGGTGTAAATCCAGATGGACTTTCACTATGGGACTTCTCTTTGGATCTTGATATCTCGGATGACGTTGATGATGAGCAGATCTTGGGAAGAAACAGAAGGCGGCAGAAAAAGGCAAGAACAAATACACGCTAAAATTAATTCATATGGTTATACTCATTGGAAACCAAAAGGGTGGTGCCGGTAAAAGTACGCTCTGCCTTCTATTGGCCTATTATCTCTCTGTGATTAAAAAAAGAAAAGTAACTGTACTTGATATGGATTATCAGGCGTCTATTTCAGGAAAGTTTGAAAAGGCAAAGATACTGGAGAACGATCCCATTTATGAAGTTATTCCTTCAGACCTTAAATATTTTCCCGCGCTACTGGAATTATTGAACCAGAACAGTGAAGAGTTTGTGCTCATTGATCTTCCGGGTAAAATGGATGATGATCTATTGATTCCGATCATAAGCTCTGCAGAACTGATAATCTGCCCGTTTAATTATGATGAATTTTCCGTGGATAGTACAGTGCTCTTTTCTCTTGTATGTCGGGAGATCAACAATTCATCTCCCGTCGTTTACGTACCAAACAGGATCAAAACGACCGTAAAGTATGAAACCAGGGAAGAGGTAGACAAGGTATTGTCCCGGTTCGGAAAAGTCTCACCCTGTATTTCTGATCGCATCGATTTTCAGCGCGTGGGAACTGTACATATCCCGGCTTCTCTGATTCCGGTTTTTATGCCAGCCCTGGAGTTTATTTATGGCGGTTTTATGAAGAAAGGTAAATCACCATGAGCGAAATCAAGTCTCTTGCCGATCAGCTCAAAACAAGGCTAGAGGAGCAAAAGGGATTATCTGAAAAATCTCCCGGCACCAAGGCAGAAGGAAAGCCTGTCCGTAATGAACCGAAAGCCAAAACAGTGGCCGTGGACCCCAAGCGTCTTTCCAACTTCCTGTCCTCACTGCAGGAATTCAATATGGACGGGCAGGAGAAAATCTTGATTAGGATCGATAAGCGCACAATGAGCAAACTAAGGCAGCTAAAGACCGCTTCTAATATTGATATGAGCAGGGTAATTGTTTTTTCCCTCGACCGCTTTCTAAAAAGCCATCCCTGGCTGAACGAATACATTTCTCAAACCCTAAAAAATATGACCCATGAGCTGGACTGATTTTTTGACCACAATCTTTATTGTTTATCTGGTTTACTATTTACTCAACTTATTCTTTGACCTGTTTATATCTTCCAAGGTTTCGACGGAGGAAAACATTGAAGATGAGCATTTCTTTGCCGAGACCTTCAGCCCGGAGCTGATCACCCTGGAAGAGAAAACACAGGAAGCTGCTGCGGATTCCGCCAAGGAAGAAAAGCCAGCAGTTCTTATCTCAAGCGGTCCGGTCTCTTCAAGTGGAGGCGTTGGTCTCAAAGAGCTTTTCTCGCTTGCCAAAGATAACCTCATCGAACATACCAGGGCTATTCCTTATTAAACTCATGAGGTTTTTTTCATTCCTTTCAAAAGCAGCATCAGCTGCTTTTTTTTTGCTTTCAGTTTTTTTTTCTGCCAGTGCCCAGCCCGGCATCCAGGAATTTTATTCTGCATCGGCAGAGGTGAAGGGTTGGTATTTTTCACTCTCAGACCTGGTACTGGTCATTGGCGCGATTGCCGGAATCCTTGGGGGATTAAGGATTTACTCGAACTGGCAGATGGGCAAGCACCACATCGATGCCCAGGTTATGGGCTGGTTCTTTTCCTGCCTGTTTTTATCGCTCATCAGCGCATTCTTGCGCGGTCTATTCAGGCTGTAAGCATATTTTTTATTCAAGTTTAATCAATTTTTTATGACAAGAAAAAGCAAAAAACTTTTGTCATTGGCCGCGCTATTGGCTTTTGCGCAGGCCGTTTCCGCCCAGGCCGGCGGCGGAACAACGGGCATCAATGCAGCGACTTCTTCGCTGACTTCTTATGTAGATCCAGTGTCTACACTTACCCTTGCGATTGGTGCCGTGGTTGGTATTATCGGTGGGGTACGTGTTTACATCAAATGGAACTCCGGGGATCAAGACATCAATAAAGAAATTATGGGCTGGGGTGGTTCCTGTCTTTTTCTGGTCTTGGTATCGGTAGTGATCAAGGCTTTCTTTGGCGTATAGCATGAGAATGTATCCAGTTTACAAGGGGCTGCAAAAGCCCCTTGTTTACAGAGGTTTCAAAGGAAAGTTTATTGCATACGGGATTTCTTCATTGACTCTTGGACTGGTACTGGGCGGTCTGAGCGGTGCACTCCTTAATATGTATATAGGCGGCCTGGTTACCATCATTTCGGTCGCAGGTGGGCTTTTCTATACTCATTTCAAGCAGGCATCCGGTCTTCATGATAAAACCAGATCCAGGGGAACATTTATTCATCGCATTTATTTAAAGCGGGGTTATGGCAAAACAGGAATTTAAACTGCCCTATGCCGGGATTGAGGAGCTAAGCGGCCTTTCGATTTTGTATGGTGAATCGGGTGATTTTTCGGTCATCATATCCATCGAAAACCCTGTACTTATTTATTCTGCTGAGGAGGCAGCTTATCAGGCCTTTCATCTTCTGCTACTTAATATAATCAAGATCCTCGGTGATGGGTATATCCTTCAAAAGCAGGATGTGTTTGCCAGAAAAGTTTATCAGGCAACGCAGCAAAGTGAGCCCCTGCAGCAAAAATATGATGAGCATTTTTCAGGGAGGGAATATATCGATCATGCTTGCTATCTGATTATCACCCGTCAGGTGAAACGAAGGGCAATGTATGTTTATGACAAGAAGGCCCTTCTGGATTTCGTGTCCAATATTTTTAAGGTTAGCGAACTATTAAAAGGTGGGTCCATATCGCCAAAACTATTGTCGCGCAATGAGATAGAACACTACGTGTCTCGAATGCTGGCCATGGATTTCTCTTTAGATCACTTTTCGTTCAACAATTTAAGAGCAGGAGATACTGAAATTGGTATTGGAGGAAGGGCTGTCCGGTGCATGAGCCTTGTCAATATCGACTCCATCGATGTGCCTGAATCTATAGGGCCATATTTAATGGCCAACGACGGGAAAGGTCTCCAGGAATTTCCAATAGACAATCTTTCTTTTTTGTCTTCGGTTCCCGGAATCTCTGCTCTTGTTTATAATCAATTAATTGAGGTTCCCTCGCAGGGCCTGACACTGAATAAACTTCAGCTAAAGAGAAAGCGGCATTCGGGCGTTCCGGATCCGGCTAATCAAATGTGTGTTGAGGATATTGACAAGCTGCTCGTTGATGTCGCAAGAGAAAATCAGCTGCTGGTTAATGCCCACTATTCTTTATTGGTCTGCTCTGAATCAGGTCTTTTAGATACCAGCTGTAACTTTATAGAAGCTTCGCTATTTCAGCAGGGAATCATTCCCTCCAAAAATGCCTACAACCAGATGGAACTCTTTAGGAGCGCCTTGCCAGGAAATGCAGTGGAACTGAAAAAATACGACTGGTTTTTGACCACTGCGGATGCAGCGCTTTGCTTGTTTTATAAAGAGCGGCTGATGGGCGACGAGCCTTCTAAGTTTCTAATGCGTTTTACAGACAGAAGAGGCATTCCGGTAGGTATCGACCTTGCGGATCTTCCGATGGATAGCGGAAGAATCACCAACCGATCAAAATTCGTTCTGGGCAGTTCGGGTACCGGAAAATCGTTTTTTATGAACAGTCTGCTAGAACAGTACATGCTCTACAACTACGATATCGTGATTGTTGATGTCGGGCATTCCTACTCCGGACTCTGCAGCTATTTTAGCGGAAAGTATTATACCTATACTGAGGCGCATCCGATAACGATGAATCCCTTTTTTATCTCTGAGAAAGAGTATAATATAGAAAAAAAGGATTTTCTTAAAACACTCATCGGGCTGCTGTTAAAGGGGGCGGAGGGTAGCGTATCACAGATTGAAGATACCGTTTTTTCAAATGTACTTTCAGCCTACTATTCGGACTTCTTTCTTGGAAAGGCCAACTACGCGCTATGTTTTGATTCTTTCTATCATTATTCACTCGATAAGATTTCGGAAATCAAGGAAAGCGAAAAGATAAGTTTCGATCTGGACGAGTACCGCTATGTGCTAAAAAAATTCTGTATTGGCGGAGAATATGGCCGGTTACTCAACGAAACTGCTGATGCTTCCGACTTTACAGAGCGTTTCATTGTCTACGAAATAGACTCCATAAAGGAAAACCGCGTTCTTTTTCCAATTGTGACGCTGGTAATTATGGATCTGGTCCTGCAGAAAATGAGGCACCGGACAGGACAGCGAAAAGCATTGATTTTAGAGGAAGCATGGAAGGCAATTGCCTCTCCACTAATGGCAAACTATATCCTCTACCTCTATAAAACAATGAGAAAATTCTGGGGAGAGCCTATTGTGGTGACTCAAGAACTGGGTGACATTATCGGAAATGCTGTAATTAAGGATTCGATTCTGGCCAGTTCTGATACCATTTGCCTGATGGACCAGTCGAAGTTCAGGGGTAACTATACCGAGGTGGCCAAGCTTCTAGCGCTCAGCGAGGTAGAGCAGCGCAAGATCTTTACCATCAATGCCCTGGAAAACAAGACCGGGCGTGGAAAATTCAAGGAGGTTTATATCAAGCGGGGAAATACCGGTGAGGTATATGGGGTAGAAGTGTCGATTTTCCAGTATCTGACCTTCACCACCGAAAAGCCCGAAAAGACTGCTGTTGAATCTTATATTAAGCGCTTTGGCTCTTATCCTGCAGGTCTTGAAAATTTTGTTGCTGATATGAAATCTTCTTTCCTTTCTCTTCCGGAATTTGTCAAAAAAATCAATTCATCCACTACTTAACATTATTATCATGCGGAAAATATTCATCTATTTTTTATTTGGTCTATTCACTCATTTTGCTTCGGCACAGATCTACGTTGATCCCACAACGGCTGCGGCTACGGCGGCGCATGCAGGAGTGATGAGCAGTGGTCTGTCCCGGACCAGCGATAATCTTACGCTAGTACAAAGAGCCCAGCTCGCGGTAACTGGTCAGCTGGGGATCGTAAACGATCTGCAGTCCACTATTTACCGGGGACTCTCTGAAGTTTCAGGCGTGATGAGGTCGCTGCTTTCTGTAAAAGATATTTATGAGATTTCTCAGGATATCGTTATTGATGTAAATAAGGCAATAAATATCGCCTCAGCTGATCCGGTACTATTGCTCTTCGCCGAAAGCGGCGCCAGGGAATTTAAAGCACGGTCTATAAATCTAGCAGCAGAAGTTAGCTCTTTTGTTTTAAAAGACGGAAGGGAGGCGTTGATGGATTCCGGGGAAAGGGCTAAACTGCTCAACAGGATTGTAACAGAACTGACCATCCTTCGTGGAGTAGCTTACGGGATGTACCGAACAATGTACTGGGCGAAGCAGCGTGGGATCTTAAATTCCTTGAATCCATATGCTGGCTATATCAATATTGATAAACGCATTGCGGACGATATTCTCAGGAATGCCAAGATGCTCAGGCAATGAAAAGGGCAGTATTTGTTACTGTTTTGCTTTTATTCTCAGGACATAGCTATGCGCAATTGAATGTTGCCCTGTTGCACCAGCTTGTTGGAGATAGTAAAACCGAACACGGAAAACAGTCGGATGCAAGGGACAGGCAGGCGGAATCTACTACCAATGAGGAGGCGAACAAAACCCTGATGATAAGACTAAAGGATAAATACAGGGATGTTCAGTCGAGGTTCAAAACCTTGGGTCTGGCTATTGATGCTGCGCAGATAAGCCTTGAAGCTTATCCGCTAATCAATGACATTGCCAAGAGTCAGGAAACGATTTATAGTTTATGCAAGCAGGATCCCATGCTTTCCGTTCTGGCCATACAGGCAGAAATAGATATGGGGGATAGGGCTTACGCGCTACTGAATTTTTTATATGGAATCAGCCTGTCTATGGAAGACATCAACCAGATGAAGCAGAGCGACCGAAAAATGCTTTTTTCCCATGTGCTCACCGAACTTCGCCTGATAGCCGGGGCATCCAGAGGACTTGCTGTAACCCTTCAGTATTCTTCCAGAAAGAAGGTCTTGAAGGGCCTGAACCCTTTTTCAGGATTTATCAATTCAGATAAAAAATTGATAGACGATATCCTTCGAAAAAAAGATATCCTAAAAAACTGATGTTATGAAATTGCTTATTTTAATTGTTCTAATGCTGATTGGTCATTATTGCAGTAATGCTCAAAGGATAGTTTTTGACCGCGGGCATTTTAATATCGTCAATGAAAACGGCGCAGTTCGCCTGGCAGCTGAAAACACCTATAGCGGTTATTTAAGTACAATTAATAACCGCCTTTCTGATATCAACCTCAACCTGAGTGCTGTGGTAATGATCCAGTCTTTAATCCTTTCTTCTTTAAGAGAAGTTGATCAGGGCCTGAAAAGTGCGATCGCGGTCAGAGAGATAAGCTCGCTTGTTGCCGAGATTTCATCGGAAAGTGCCGGGATGATTGATATAGCAAAATCAGATCCCCATCTGCTGCTTTTCGCAGAAGATGTTTCCAGGCAGGTAAAGGATCGGGGCATAAGCCTTTTTTCAGAGGTCTCATCTTTTGTGCTTAAAGAGGGGGAGAATGTTTTAATGGATTTTGAAAAGCGCGATGCGCTGCTTAAAAAAATTGCGCTGGAACTCCGCGTGATTCGCGCACTGGTATTCAGCATGAAAAAATCCATGTACTGGGCAAAAATGAAAGGGGTGTTTCGATCACTCAATCCCTATCAGGGCTTCATCAATCGGGATTTGCGTTTGGGCAGTGATATTTTATTCAAATCAAAACTTTTAAAACCATGAAAAAATCTTGTTTGATTATTTTTTTATGTTTCCTTTCAGCTGTCGCAATATCGCAGAAGAAGATTACCGACAAGCACATTACTTATCAGCAGGAACGGATGGTCTTCAAGCAATGGGACGCGGATAAGTTTACACCTAAACCAGGATTTCTTGGGCTTAATCCGCAGTATTGGATTACCTGGGCACTTCACCCTAATTATCCTAAAACGGATCTAAGGCCACTGGGCCCGCTCGGGCCACAAACGCAGCGACTAATGTTGGCAGCTGCTATGCAGCATACCGATAACATCTATAAACTGCATGCCGATACGCTTCGCAATACCGCTTTGAGCGAGGCATCCAATTATTCTTCGGCACTTTCCTTTGCGGACCCTCTGTGGCTGATGTATTATCGCAACGAGTTTGAAGTGTTGTTAAACCAGGCGGATTCCGATTTGCTTGCAGGCCTTTCGCCCACTGAAAAACAGTATATGGTCTCATCGGGCTTGCTGGAATGGTACATCGAAGAAAGCCGTGCACTTCTCGAAAGGCTCGAGATAGCAAGGTCGACTACCTTAGACAGGGGATCAAGGATTATGGCCTACCACAGGATGCTATCAGAATTCAGGAAGCTTTCTGCAAGCTGGGAAACTAAGAAATCCAGGGCAAAAACCTACCTCTCTATCCGCTCATCTGCCCGGAAGTTAAGGGCTGGGGAAGTTTCAAAACCAGTTTCATCAAAGAGTGATATCCAGATTGCCAATGATATCCTTAAAAAATCAAAACTGTAAATCAATGTACATTTTAAATACGATGACTGGCACTGCCGGTTTTTTTGTGCAGGCCGTGCCCGACTCTTTCAAGGACACCTTTAATTTCCTTCAGGGGAACGGCGTCTATGAGGAAGGGATGATGCATTTTTTGCATGAAATGAAAAATACGATCTGGACACATTATGATGCTTTTATTGCCGATGCACAGGCGCTGGCAGCGATTTTTATTCTCATCTTTTTTGCCATCAAGAGCTATGAAATGATTTCTGGTGATAAACAGCTTGAAATCATGCCACTGCTCCGTCCGTTCGGCCTGACCATGGTCATTTTATGGTGGAGCATCTTTACCAGGGTACTTGCCTATCCGACCGATGTGGTTGAGCAAAAGACCTCGGCGATGTTTGATGGCAGCCAGTCAGAGATCAATGATCTCAGGCTGCAGCGGGCAAAGCTCATGGTAGAGGTTTCTGATCAGCTCTATAAAATTCAGGCTGAGACGCAGACAGCAAAGACAGAAGCGGATACCTGGTATGAAAATGCCTGGGAATCTGTAAAGTCTTCGGTAAAGGAAGGGTTTTCTGAAGTCTGGAACCCAATAGTGGAAATGAGGAACCGGCTGGAGGTGGGGCTGCAGCTTTTGGCTACTTCTCTTTTGGAAACGCTTGCGATATGGATACTCAGGATCTGCACCTACATTATTTTTATCATTCAGATCATCTTTTCCACCATACTGATTATCTTAGGCCCTTTTTCAGTCGCCGTCTCTATTCTGCCCGCTTTCAGGGATTCCTTTTCGACCTGGGTTGCCAGGTTTATCTCGGTTAACCTGTATTCCGGAATTGCTTATCTGGTCATGTACGTAGCTTCCCTTTTCCAGCATTATGCGCTAGAAGCGGAAATTACTCGTTATCAGGAACTTGTTGGAACAGGTGGGGCAAGCCTTGAAAAACTAGGCTGGTTTGCCAGTAACGGGATTCTCTCCTTTGGAATGGTGATCGTAACCTTTATCATTGGGGCGCTTACTATGCTCACCGTACCGAGCATTTCAACATGGATAGTGTCTACCTCAGGCGTATCTTCAGCGGCCAGTTCTATGGGAAGGGGTGCATCGAGTATGACCAGGATTGCAGGACAGATTATGGGAGGGTAGATGATGATGATAAAAAGTATAGAATCCAAGATCCGTCTTGCTACTTTTCTCTCCCTGGGAAGCTTTCTGCTCTGTTTGGCGGTCGTGGCTACGGTTTCGTTTTTCGCCTATAGGTATGTCAAGGATTCCAGAAAGAGTATTTATATCCTTGACCCATCAGGTACACCGATCCTGGCAAAACAGACCGATGTCCAGTTAAACAGGGCTGCAGAATACCGCGCACATATCGCAAAATTTCATTCCCTTTTCTTCTCCCTTGTACCAGATGATAAGTTTATTGAATATCAGATGAAGCAGGCCATGTACCTGGTGGATGAAAGCGGTGCCCTTCAGTACAATAACCTGAAGGAAAAAGGTTTTTTTACTTCCATACTCTCTTCATCTGCTGTACTTACGCTCCGCACAGATTCTATTTTTCTGGATGAAAAGCGAATGTATTTCCGCTACTATGGAACCCAGAAGATAGACAGAAGGAGCTCCAGCATAACCCGGTCACTGATTACTGAAGGAAATTTGGTTGATCTGGAGACCAGATCGGACAATAATCCCCACGCTGTACTTATTACGAGATGGAAGACACTGGAGAACAGGGATATTTCAACGATAGAAAAAAATGCATTCCAATGAAAAAGATGACCGTGTTTTCAGCACTTCAAAATGAGTTCTCCGGCCTAATCGGGCGGATCTCGGCCTCCTTATCCGGATTCTTCAAAAAATATCCCAGGGCTGTTTTTTCTCTGATGGTTATACTGATGGGCATTTCCGCTCTTTTATGCTTTACGCTCCTGAGAACGGAATCTAAAAAGGCTCCGCTTGAGAAAAAAGCATTGCTGAAGGTTAAGGGTGACCTGGAAGAGGTGGGAATAACCGTAAGGAGGCTTCGTAAGACACTAGAAATCCGGGAAGCGCTGAAGGTTTTATTGACCAAGGATCACTTAAGTCCCGAGGATAGCTTGCTAATGGCCAATATGATAGCTGAGCTTGAGCGTGCAAGCCACCAGAAAAAATAATTAAAAATATGAAAAAAATAGATGTCAAAAAGCCGCGTTATGCGCTTCCCATAATCTGTTTGCCCTTTCTTTTGCTTTTTTTTTACGTTTACAAAAGCAGCTTTGGAAAGGATGGTAAAATGGTTACCGGAAAGGATTCGCTGCAGACCAATGTGGCAAATGTTTCCCAGCAGGTCAAAAACCAGGAGCTATCAGGAAAGCTTGATGCCTTTAGAAATAAATTTAAACAGGCCGACGGATATACTGCCGTTGGCAGCATTGGTGAGGAAAGTAATGAGCAGGCAGAGGTAAGCTCATCCTATAATTCCAAAGAAAAGCGGATGCTTGATTCCATTGACCAGGTAATGAAGAAAAAATATGGTATGCTTGTCGGACCGGGAAATGTAGCGCATGGTTACCCTTTGGGAGGCAGGAGCTCCCAAAGCCTGCGAAATCCTTCCAAAGCAGAGCAGGACCTTGCCCTTGCCTCGGCGCTATCCAAAATTAAGCAACAGGAGTTTAAGGGGAATAATGAGGTTGAACCTGCAAAAAATACACCTGATCCCATGCAGCTTTTCCGGGCACAGATGGCTCTCGTAGACAGTATGGGGAAAGCCAATGATCCTGCACTAATGGAAAGACGGGAGAAAGAGCGGGCAGTGAAAGCGGCCGAAAATGAGGCCAAAAGCAAAAAGATTATTCCTGTCAAAAGAGTAGGGAATGCGTCTGCCGCATTCAATACCATAGTTTCAGCAGAAAGTGAACGTCCCATCTCTGCAATCATTGATCAGGATATTACCGGCTTTTCCGGATCACGCCTGCGAGTACGGCTGACTGATGATATCATGGCGGGCAAGTTTATGATCCCTAAAGGTACCTACCTCTATGCAACTATTTCAGGGTTTTCTGCCCAGAGGGTATCCTTGGTGATCTCATCTGTATTCCATGGCGGGGAAATTCTGCCGGTAAATCTTCAGGTTTATGACAACGATGGAATGGCCGGTATTTATGTTCCATCATCCGCCTTTCGCGAATTTACCAGGGAAATGAGCAGTTCAAGCACGCAAGGGATTACCATACAGCAGATGGCGGAAAACAACAATCAACTCGTTATGGGGGTGCTTTCCAAGATGTTCCAGTCTACAACAACAGCGGTAAACAAGTTGATCCGATCCAATAAGGTCAAGGTCAGATACAATACCCAGGTTTATCTCATTGATCCCAATGAGCTTAAAAGAAAACAACAATCTTATTAGAATTTCATGAAAAAAATATTGTTCCTAGCTCAAATTTTCCTGAGCTCACTGGCCCTTTATGCGCAAGTGCCACACTCAGTTACCGTTGCCGATATTCCGGTAATCGGAATATCGGGTTCAGTTTCACTCCATTTCATCTCGCCAGAGAAAATTTCCTATGTAGACCTATCCAGCAGTTCGCTGATTGGTGACCTTCCGGAAAAGAACATTCTCAGGATCAAGGCGATTCCAGACTCTGTTGCAGCTCTTAGTTCCAGCGGCGATGCTGGCCTGGTTACCATTGTGGGAGAAACCTTTATCGCCCAGTACAGACTCTCCTTTTTATCGCCTGCTAGTCCCGAGCTGATTTCCACACAAATCGATATCGTGCCAACCTATATGAGATCCCTTGACATTTCGGGGATAGGATTATCACAGAACGAAATGAAGAGCAATGCACTTTCCCTGCTAAAGCGCAGAGGAGATTCCCGAATTAAAAAAGAATCAGCTTTTGGGATATCACTGGTTGTCAACCGGGTTTATACCCTTAGCGATTGCATCCTTCTTGACTTGAGCTTCCAGAACTCCACAAATCTCATCTTTGATGTCGACGAGCTCAGGTTTAAGATAGCCGACAGAAAGATCAATAAATCCACCAATGTCCAGTCCATAGAGTTAAAGCCGGTTTTTCAGCTTTATCCCTTTGAAAGATTTTCGAAATCCTATCGTAATATTTATATCCTTAAAAAAACCACCTTTCCCGGTGACAAGGAACTCAGTATCGAACTATCTGAAAAGCAGATTTCTGGAAGAAATCTTCGCGCTTCATTAAGGTATTCCGATATCCTAAACGCCGATACTTTTTAGTGTTTCATTATGGAAGAAAGCAAGGAACAACAGAGCCTGCACCGCTTCCTTCAGTTTGCCATTTATCTCGCGCTTTTGCTAGATGTGCTCATGTTTGTCTATGCAACTAAGCTGTTAACTGATTCTGGTGCAGAGAAAATCGGGCTCGCCAGGTTTCTGGTGCGTATGTCACGGATTATTATTTACCAACACCCGCTCTACAGCCGGTTTTTCTCGTTGTTGCTTATCTCGCTGGTTTCAATCGGGACACTGAGCAAAAAAGAAAAAGATCTTGATGCTAAAACAGCGATCATTTATCCGCTCGTGTTGGGGTTAGTCTTAATGGCGGCCAGTATCTTTTTTTTTGGTGAAAAGGGGACTGCGGTTTTTTATCTGACCAGCTGGCAGGATATCGGGTATATCTCTTTATTGTTGATAGGGACGATCCTGGTGCACCAAGCGATGGACAATGTTTCCAAGATTATCAGCTCTTCTTTAGGTAAGGATAAGTGGAATACCGAAGAAGAATCGTTTATGCAGGCAAGAAAGCCTGTGAACGGGCCATTTGCAGTTACCATCCCCTCACTTTTTTATTACCGCAAGAAAGTACATTCGGGCTTCATTAACATAGAGAACATCTTTCGCGGAACGCTTTTGATCGGGACCCCGGGCTCGGGCAAGAGTTTTGGTATTGTTATGCCCTTTATTCGGCAGCTTGTCTTTAAGGAGTTCTGTATCTGCTGTTATGACTTTAAGTTTCCCGACCTGGGTCAGATCGCCTATTACCATTACCTGCTGGGTAAAAAGCAGGACAGGCTCTCAGGCTTTGATTTTCATGTCATCAACTTAACCCAAGTAGAGCGGAGCAGGAGAATAAATGTATTAAGACCAGATTACATAGTAACGCTGGCCGATGCTGGCGAAACAGCGGAAGCACTGGTAGAAGCCTTGAAAAAAGGCGATAAATCCGGTGGTAGCGATCAGTTCTTCACCCAAAGTGCGGTAAATTTTCTCTCCTCCTGCATTTATTTCTTTTCTCAGTACCAGGGAGGGAAGTATTCTACTTTTCCGCACGTACTTTCATTTTTGAACTGCAGTTATGAGCAGATTTTTTCGGTGCTATTTTCCAATCCTGAGCTTGGAAGCTTACTTTCTCCATTTGCCACTGCATGGCAGGCTAAAGCTTTCAACCAGCTAGAAGGGCAGATCGGAACGCTAAAGGTATTCATCTCCCGCTTAGCTACTAAAGAGACGTTCTGGGTTTTTTCCGGGGATGATTTCAACTTAAAGATTTCATCCCGGGCGGAGCCATCTATATTAGTCCTTGCCAATGACCCCAATACACAGAATATCAATTCCGCCTGCTATTCTGTAGTGCTCAACAGGCTGACCAGGCTTATCAACTCTAAAGGAAACCGGCCCTCGGCCTTGATTATCGATGAGCTGCCAACCTTATTTGTGCACCGCATTGAAAATCTAATTGCCACTGCCAGATCAAATAAGGTAGCGGTTCTCATGGGACTCCAGGAGCTTCCGCAGTTTCAGCAGCAATATGGAAAGGATACCGCAACCACCATTACCTCGGTAGTAGGGAATGTACTTTCTGGCTCGGTAAGGAACAAGGAAACGCTGGAATGGCTGGAGCGGCTTTTTGGGAAAGTTAAGCAACAGTCAGAGAGCTTGTCCATTGATAGAACCAAGACATCGGTGTCGCTCTCGGAAAAACTAGAATCGCTGATTCCTGCAGGTAAGATCGCATCATTGAAGGCCGGAGAGCTCGTTGGTATGCTTGCAGCGGATGCGGTAGAAGAATATACAGGAAAATTTGATACCTCGGCGATCAACTGCAGGGTGAACCTTGATATGGAGGCAATAGCTACAGAGGAAAAAGCTTACCCTGATATGCCGTTGTATTATGATTTCGCAGGAAAAAAGGATGAGATTCTCCGTAAAAACTTCATGCGCATAAATGATGAAATACAGGTATTGGTTAAAAAATTCAGAACCGAGGCTACCGTCCCAAAAAATGGGGAAAGTCCCAAAGCCTCCATGGCAGGCGGTATGAAGAGATAAACAAACTATTTTTTTTCAATCTTAAAATCAATTTTTATGGAAGAATTAACCGGCCGGCTTGTGGTGGTACATCCTCAGCTGACAACCGATCCTGTTTCCAGACAGGGTCAGACAGGTGTAATTGCAATAGCGGATCTTCAAAAAGATAACATTAGCGTCGGCTTTGGTGGTGGTCCACTTGGCAGGTATTCCTCAGATGCCCTCCTTGTGTTAAAGGATAAAAGGGAGCTTTATCAGGATATTATGACCGGGGTAAAGGATATGGATGCCGGTACTTTTAAAGACCTGCTCGATATTAATATGAAACAGGAGTATTCAGATTATGGTCACATTTCTGCTGCGATGAAGATTGCTGTCGAAAATCCAGAGGTGATGAAAAGGAGCATGATTTCCCTGGAGGACTATATTTCACGAAATCACAATATAAATGTCAGCGAAGCGGTTTCTTTTGAGCGTTAGGCTTTTGGCAGGCGTACTTCTCATTTTTGTTTGCTCTTCTCTATCCTGCTACTCCCAAATCTCCTTGCCTTTGAATTCAATAAAGATAAATAGCGCTTTTGGTAAAAGGATACATCCTGTTACCCATTTTGCGGATTTCCATCGTGGCATTGATCTTCACGCAAGAAATGAGCCTGTATTTTCTTTTCTTACCGGAAAGGTATCCGGCGTAGGCTTTAATCCAATTCTGGGAAAATTTATAAGGATTGATCATTCAGGCCTTGAAAGCATATATGGCCACCTCTCCATTATTCTGGTTCGAAAGGGCGAGGAAGTCCGTTCTGGGGAAGTTATAGCGGTTACGGGATCTACCGGTAGGGTGACTGGCGAACACCTGCACTTTAGTTTGCGCATCGGGCGAGTCTACATCGATCCTGTAAACTTTATTCTTCGCTACTATAAAGTAGCCAAAATTAATCAAATAAATTTTATGGAAAATTCAGCCTATTTGACCCTAAGGCAAAAACTGGAACTACTCGCGATGGTAGAGGAAGTGGAACTGAATCAGGACGAGGCCTGGGTTTACGGAATTGGTTTTGCGGATACGGAGGAAGAGCAAGATGGATAAAAAAGATGTTCATAAACCCCTGCACGTTCAGGTTGCCGAGAAAGTAATTGAGGCACTCCGCGCCGGAACCGCACCCTGGCAGATTCCATGGGATTCAGCGGGCATTCCTCTTCTAATGCCTTACAATTTTCAGAGCGGCAATAGATATAAGGGAATCAATGCCCTATCACTTTTGATGGCAGGTAGGGAAGATCCAAGATGGATGACCTACAGGCAGGCAGAGGAAAGCGGAATGCAGGTGAGAAAGGGAGAGAAATCTATGCTCATCCAGTTCGTTAAAACAAGTGATGAGCGAACCAGGCGCGACGCTTCAGGAAAGGTTATGCATGATGAGCTCGGAAAGCCCATAAAGGAAACAAGGGAACTTCCCCATGCCATTGTTCGCAATGCTTACGTGTTTAATGCCGCGCAGATCGAGGGCATGCCCAAACTGGAAAGAGAAAAGCCAGGCACCAAGTGGGCGCCGGTTGAGCGGGCAGAGAATCTCATTGCCTCCTCAGGCGCAGTAATTTTTCACCAATATTCCGCAAATGCCTTTTATGACCCAAAAAGGGATGCTATTACGCTTCCCTACAAGGACTGGTTTTCTGAAAGCCACAAATATTATGCTACACTGCTCCACGAACTGGGACACTGGACGGGGCATCCAGACCGGTTGAACCGAGACATGGGTAAAGGCTTTGGGGATGCGAGCTATGCCAGGGAGGAACTCAGGGCAGAAATCGCTTCGATGCTTATTGGACAGGAACTTGGTATAGGCCATGACCCGGGACAGCATTATGCCTATGTGGAAAGCTGGATATCGATTCTGGAGAACAATCCTTTTGAGATCTTTTCTGCTTCCATGGATGCCGAGCGTATTCTTGGCTATATCATGGATATAGAAAGAAAGCAGGAGATTACCAGTGAAAAGGTTTCCCTGAATGCGATGCAGCCTGCGCCCGGAAAAGCTTCTGGGTATCTCACCACGGGAGATAAGATTCCATATAACGGATCGGTCTATGAGGTTCTAGCCCATTTAAAACAGGGAAGGCTGAAGATGCATGAAAGCCTGAACGGCAATGCATTTACATTGGGCCGGGAAGATAAACTCTACGCAGCGCTTTTATATCTCAAACGCGAAATGGGTGCTGAGTTTCAAAATGAGAAGCAAACTAACCTGATTGTGCAGGCAGGGAACCAATCACATCTTGATTTAAACAGATAAAACGAATTTATGCAAAATATAATTATTGAAGAAGCCCTGCCCGTTGCAGAGCTATCCAGGCTAGGGCTATACGACGGGGCCAGGTACTTATTGGACGAAATAGACATTGCTGCACTTCTTTCGGGCAGGAGAACTTCTTTAGTGAACCTACAGAATCTGGTCAGCGAGGCTTTTGTTATTGATAGCCTGGATGCTAAGCTATCCTTAAACCTGGATGAAGATAGTCTCCACGAGATAAAATTGCATCCTATTTACAAGGAGCCGAAACTGTCTCCGGATTTATTGGATGTTGAAGCTGACGCGCTGGTCGCAGGAGATGTTAAGAATATTGCAAAACCCATTAATTTTCCTGATGGCAAAAATAGGACTATCGTATTTGAATATGATAGTGAAACCAGGGAGTTCATTTCCTATGATCCAAAAGGGGTAGAGGTTCCATTTCAGATCAACGGAGAGAAACTAGATGCAAAGAAAAGTAAGGATTTTGCCCTAGGACGTATTGTGCAGCTAATCGATGGGACAATGATCCAGCATAGGGCTAGTGAGCCCAAGGGAATCGTAGCCAGCCGTACAGCACTTATCTTAACTTTTTTGAAAGACGGTAAAGCCGCGGGTTTTTTATTAAAAGATCTCGCTCCCATAATGGATTCAAGTATTCATCAGACTCCCTTTTCACCAGGCTTTGAATCAGCATTCCTGGAAATGAAAAAAAACGATGGCGCAATTTCAGACGAGATATTGCAGCAGAGAGAACTCGATGAGTTCAAAAGCGAGTACAGCCGCGGCTATAGTCATGGCATATCCAGATAAATATGGACAGAGAATGGGTGATGTGCGATGGTTTCGCATACCTGATTCCTTGCGGGTTGCCAGAGATATGTATCCGTACCGTTTATCTTTTTTATGAAAAAAGGGATTGTCTAAACGTTCTATCAGATATTACATCAGTCAAATTTCGGGATGCCGCGCTGGCAACATTTGGTTTTCTTGCTTCTCCGGAAGGTATAATATGCATCAGCTTGATATTTCCCAATGCGAAATTCGTGACTGTATTCGGAGATGATCTACCTGCAATCGTATTAGCCTGTAAGATTTCGCTATGGCTGAAAGGATTTGACGCAACTTTTCTGGTTTTATCCCATCATGTGATTTTCACTTTTAAGTCATGTGAATTTTCATGTGCGGAATCACTCTTTTCACTTAATAGGTTTTGTAAGATCACCAGATTTAGGACCATTGTCAGGCCATTGCAAATCCGGCAAAATCCATTCCAATGATTCCAGAAATTTTCAAACAGGATATGGGTCTCGATATCAGAGTATTCGGATTCGAGGTCAATGTCAATTATGTGTACAACTGGCCCAGCAAAAGAAATGATGAAAAAGAACCAACTGTTGTACACCTGGAGTTCCGCTCAGATTCCAATATCATATCCTGTACCGGCTACCGTTCACATTTTCTCTTTTCTGCTTTTTTAAAGGATTGCGGATATGCGTCCATAGAAGAACTGGCAGTCTCCCTTGGCGAACACTTAGCCCGGGAAAATGGCTATAGCCCTCCCCAGCCTGAGCAACAACTCAGCCTATTTTGATTAATAAATAATATATTCTTATGAATGAACAAAATTTAGATTATCTAAAGAAGAGCCTGGATTATCTGGGCTTTGGAACAAAACTTAACGATGTTCTTGAATCAGCAATTTCCAGGGAACTCCCAGCTTTTACCCTCGGAGTAACGCAAAGCTACGCATCTGCCAATGCAAAAAAGAATCCTGCACTTGGTTCCGATCAGGTCAGGTTCATGCTGAACTTCAACCGCTCCAAGCAGAGCGATATGTATTTTCTGAACGATTATGAGGTAACTCTCAATAAGGTCGGGAGTACTTTACCTATTAGACAGGTCTTTGATTTGGAAAGGGACAACCGGATTACGGCGCTACAGGCCTATAAACTGCTCTCAGGGAACTCACTCGAACGGGATGTTTACGCCAAATCCGAAAACAGTGAAGGCTCGGAAAAGAGAAAGGTTTGGTTTAAGCTTAATCTTGATGTTCAGGATGCCTATGGGAATCATCCTCTGAAAAAATTCTACCCTGAATTCAAGTTTGAGCTATCTGATGCCATCGACAAATACCCGTTCAAGGGTCTTTCAGAACTTGGAAAGGATGGTATGATGAAAATGCTGAGAAGTGGCCATATGGCGCGTGCCGAGATGATGGTGGGTAAGAAAGCCGTTGCTGTAATGGTAACCGCAAATCCCCAGTTTAAGGGACTTGATGTTTATGATAAGAACATGGCCATTGTCCGCCAGGATGAAATCTTCCCTAAAAAAGAAGAGCAAAAAGAAAGCACGGCCTCGGCTGAACAAAGAACTTCCCAGAAAAGCGAAATCGATGCTGGCAATACAGAAGAGCAGTTTCCTTGGGAAAACCAGCGGGATGGTGATACCTTCCAAAGCGAGGAAATAGGGAGATAGTCTCTTGTAACAGCAAAGAAAAAATGAGAAAGCTTTTAGCTAAGATAGACCGCATCCGCGCAAGCGGATGGGTTACCCTTGATCTTAAGGAAGATCACCTGCTATATAACTTAAACGGCAAGCGCTTTCAGGTAGAAAGTATGGCTACGCCCGATATCAAGTGCAGGGTGTCGGTAATGATTGAGGGTGAAAAAGTTGATTTAAGCATTGACGACTTGTATTAGAATTTATGACCAAACTAAAATTAAGAACCCCCATAAGCTATTATGGGGGTAAGCAAAAATTAGCCAGGCGCATTGTTTCGGTAATTCCGCCGCATGTGCTTTATTGTGAGCCTTTTATTGGTGGCGCGGCGGTATTCTTTGCTAAAGAACAATCAAAGGTTGAGGTAATTAATGATACCAATAAAGAACTGATGAATTTTTATAGGGTAGCGAAGGAGGATTTTACTTCACTAGAAAAGGAGATCAGGATCTCTCTTCATTCCAGGGATCTGCACAGAAAGGCTTCGGTGATCTATAACAATCCGGATATGTTTTCGGAGGTAAAAAGGGCATGGGCAGTCTGGTTGACTTCATCACAGAGCTTTTCTTCGCAGCTTGACAGCAGTTGGGGATATGATAAATCAGGTAATACCACCACAAAAAAAATAAATTCCAAGAAAGAAGGATTTGTTGAAGAAATGGCTATCAGGCTCCAGAACTGCCAGATAGAATGCGCAGATGCGCTTTACATCATCGCAAGCCGCGATACCGCAGATAGTTTCTTTTACTGTGATCCGCCCTACTACAACTCTGACTGTGGTCACTATGACGGTTATTCTGAAGGGGATTTTGAAGCCCTTCTTTTTTTACTGGCCGGAATAAAAGGCAAGTTTTTGCTCTCTTCCTACCCATCTCCAATATTGGAAAAATATGCCAAAGAACATGGCTGGCATCAATGGTCGGTAAAGCAACAGGTTTCCGTTAATGCAAAAGGAGGAAAGCAGAAAAGCAAGACGGAGGTGCTAACAGCTAACTACCCGATAGACCTAAAGACGGAATTTGGAGTTTGAAAGTAAAGGAAATAAACCCAGAATTGCTGGCACTTTATCATGGTTCGCTTGGACTGGACGGTATGAAAATAAACATCCAGTCCGGTAAAGGAGTTGGCTGGAATGCTCTCACTTTGGGAAATGCATTTTATACTTCAATAAGTGAGGACGCCGCCTGCCTTTTTAGCCATCTCGTACTCCAGAAGTCAAGACTGAACGGTGAAGCGGGGTTTGATAATCTTGGATATGCCAAAATCTATAAGATAACACTCAGTAAGGATGCCAGCATTTTGGATGCTGACAAAGCTCTGGACGCATCTCGCGTCCGGAGTATTTTGCTGTGCGCAGGAGTTTCCGAGCGATACCTAAATCACCGGCACGATGACCAGCTCTCTGATTTTTACAAGGTTGCTGATCTGCTCTGCTACGGGATGAACTGGGAAGGTAACCGTAATGAATATCTTACAAGGGTACTGGGTTACGACGGACTTTTAATTAAAGAGAGAGCCTGGGAAAACTGGGATTATTATCCGTCAGGCATTGGGATTGACTGGGATAAAATAAACGACCCGAAACTTTGGCCACCAAAAACAGTCGCGATATACAATACAGATCGTGTAGCGGGATTTGAGGTGATCCGCGATGGCGTAATTGATTCTTTGGCGATAGATCATTCAGATTTGCAAAGATAAATTATTAACAGGAGACTCATGTGCTCATCTCAAAATGTGAGTACATTAATGATAGATGTACCCCAGTTTATACCTATTTGCATCTATTTCTAACAGGAGCGTAATTAATTGTGATTATCCAATCCTGTTATTCTTCAGAATACCTTTCTAAAAATATTTGTTACTCAAAATAAACGTCATGGATATGGAGTTTGATTTAAATATAGAAACTATTGTGCGCCAGCATGATCTAACCATAGAAGAGGTGCTTTCAAAGCAAATGTTTTCACATTTTACCGAGGAGCAGGCTAATGATGTGATCCTTACTATCAAAAAAATGTCTATAATCATTTTTAATGCAAGTGAAAAAAAGGAGCAAAAAACTTGATAAAATAATTGATTATTAGTATCTTATAGTGTAATCAAAGAAGTATTATTTATGTCAGACATCTTTTTTTTCGACTCATTTGCAAAAGGGAAACAAAATAAAAAAGTTTCCAAAAGCTTGGAATGCGTTATCTATACAAGGGTTAGTAGTAAAGAGCAGGCTGATAATTTAAGCCTGGGAACCCAATTGAAGGCATGTATGCTATACGCAGAGAAATTTGGGTTTAATATTGCCGCTCAGTTTGGGGGAACCTACGAAAGCGCTGAGAACGATGAGAGGAAGCAATTTACCGCCATGCTTTCTTTCGTGAAAAAATTCAAAGGAAAAATATCTTCTATCTTAGTGTATAGTCTGGAGAGGTTTTCAAGAAATGACAACTCAATCTGGCTTAGCGGAGAATTGAGGCGCTTAGGTATAGAAATAATTTCCGTAACACAACCTATTGATACCTCGAGTGCTTCGGGTCAGATGCAACAAAAGTTGTTGTTCCTGTTTGGCGAGTTTGACAATCAATTGAGAAAGCAAAAATGTAGTGCTGGTATAAAAGAGATGTTACTGCGTGGTGATTGGCCGACTAATCCCCCATTAGGATTTGAGATTGACAGATCGAAGAACAAAAGGCAGATTGTTATAAATGGGAAGGGAAGGCTCATTCGTCAGGCCTTTGAATGGAAAGCTTATGAAAATGTGTCAAATGAGGTAATTCGCGATAGGTTGGCGGCTAAAGGACTAAAATTGATTCATCAGCGTATCTCAGAAATCTTCAGAAATCCATTCTATTGTGGCTTGATGGTGCACAATATGTTGGAGGGACAAGTGGTTGTGGGCAATCACGAGAAATTAATTAGCAGGGAACTTTTCTTAAAGGTTAACGGTATGCTAGATAAGATTCCCCATGGTTTTTCACTAAATGAAGAAAATGTGCACATTCCTTTGAAACGCTTTATGGTATGTGCCGAATGCGGGAAGCCGTTGAGTGGCTACCTCGCACGCAAAAAGAATATACATTATTATAAATGCAAAACCAAAGCTTGCTGTAATAACAAAAATGCTGATTCTCTTAATTCCAGATTTGCAGATATACTTGATTTCTTTAAAGTTGACATTGCCAAGGAATATATAGAACTATTGGTTGAGCAGGTTGCTGCAACATTTAACCAGTTGACTCAAAATAAGCAAGCGGATCTTTTAGAGTTGGAGAACAGCCACAGAGAAGTCAAGAAGAAGGTGGAGCGATTAGAGGAAAGATATATTGAAGAAGATATAAGTCAGGAACTTTACACAAAGTACCATGAGAAATATTCGGACGAAAAAAGAGAAATTGAGCGGAATTTGCTCATCCTGTCTAATAAAAGTTCGAACCTTTTAAAATGTGTTAGGTTGGCTATAGAATATGCTACTCAGCTACCTTTAAACTGGCTTTCTGGTGATTACCATACTAAGCAACAACTCCAAACATTACTGTTCCCTAGTGGTATGAGTTATGATAAGAAAAATGATAAAGTTCGAACCACTGAAATAAATTTAGTGTTTTTGTATATAGCTTATTTTCAGCAACTTATCAGTAAAAAGAAAAGAGGCATACCAGAATTATCTCTGGATTATGCCTCTTTTGCCGATTCGGTAGCGGGGAGCAGGATCGAACTGCCGACCTCAGGGTTATGAATCCTGCGCTCTAACCATCTGAGCTACCCCGCCGGGTAAATATTTACTTATAACGTAAATACCGATGTGGTTATTTTTAAGAGCTGCAAATATAGAATAAATATACATTTTAATAAAAAGAAATGTGAAAAATACTTTAAGGCCTTAATGCTCAGTAAATTTAAATGAATTTGATGTGCTTAAAATTGAAATACGCGCTTAAAATAATGACAGGTTTTGTTCTCACATAAAGATAAAGCGTCGCTTTTCTGCAGTTGGTTAAATTAAACAAAGCGAAAAATATTCAAATAATTAACCGGTTGATCACCATATGGTTTTTGATGCAGATCAGGCCAGAATATTGGTAACCGGGGTTGTCTGATACTAATATAATTAGGTTTTCTATTAGATTAAGCATGGTTTCGGGTAAAAAGGCTCTGTTCAGGCTTTGGAACGTTTGTTTGATACAAAATAAGGTCGGCACCGGACATATTAAGTATCAACGAGGGTTAAATAAGTTCGAAACCGGACTTATTTAGTTCCAATGAGGGTGAAATAAGTATCAACGAGGGTTAAATAAGTTCGAAACCGGACTTATTTAGTTCCAATGAGGGTGAAATAAGTATCAATGAGGGTTAAATAAGTTCGAAACCGGACTTATTTAGTTCCAGCGAGGGTGAAATAAGTGTCAACGAGGGTTAAATAAGTTCGAAACCGGGCTTATTTAGTTCCAACGAGGGTGAAATAAGTATCAATGAGGGTTAAATAAGTTCCATTAGGGTATATAGTAATATGTGTTCAATAGATGGTGTTATAGATTAGCATTGCATCGTTTAGCGTTATTCAGGGCGGTTTAGCTGCTGTTTAATAAAATCATTCCCCGGCAAACCATACAGGCCTACCGGGGATGCATTTTATTAAGGTTGTGGTGGCGTAACGGTTTTCGCTTTTCGCTGTCCCGGGAAACGTTGACTAAGGTCGTCGTAAATGGCCTGCGAGCCCAATACACTGGATCGACTGGCACCTTTTACCGTGTGATAAAAAATAAGGGCAGCTTCGTAAGCTTCGCTCCCTGCTACCATTCCGGCATCTTCTACCGCTGTAATGAGAACATTTAACTGCTGATAAATGTCATACAGGGCGGCAGCCAGTTCATAATCTTTTGTGGCTTCCTCCAGATCCATATAAATGGGTACCAAACTGGGGTTGTGCCGGGCATATTCAAGCGTTTTTTCTACAAAGCTGAGGGTTTTGTTACCCATTTTTAGCATTCTCCTACGTTCTTCCGCTTCTAAACTAACAGTTAAGGCATTACCTAGATTGGCTTTAAATGCAACTATTGCATCTGCACTTGCTTTCATCTGTTCTGGTGTAATCACCGCTGAAATTCTGTTTTTTGGACTCATAATCCTGTTTTTTAAATGGTTATAAAATTGTTAAAGTAAACAGCATCAACAACGTGTATGCAGGCAGGGCTCCAACATAAACGCTAACAAAATCGTCAAAACCAGGATAAGCAGTTACATGGCTGTTCCTGCAGGTTTTGAATTTAATTGTGGGATGAAAAAACAGGGATGATGGTTTTACGGTGATTCCCGTTAAAACTTATTTGAAGATAAGATTTTTTTTAAAAAAGAACAATTGCTTGCCCATAGTCTTATTTAGTTTGGAATTTGGCATCAATTAACCAGTTTAAACAATTAACCAGTTAACCGATTAACCACTGACGAATGACTAATGAACCAATGATCAATAACCTAATGACCAATGAACTAACTACCTAACTATCCACCAAATTAACTAACTGTTGCAGATGTAGAATAAATTACCTTTCTTTAGAAAAATAATATTAAAAAATTCCGGAATTATCCTGGTAGTGTACTAACATGGCAGAAAAGAAAAAATTTACACTCGAGTACGAAGTTAGATCGTCGCCAAGAATATTGTATAGTTTTATCAGCGAACCTAATGGCTTATCGCAGTGGTTTGCAGATGATGTAAATTTCCGCGATCAGGTATATACCTTTACCTGGGATGATGAGCAGTTAAAGGCAAAACTGGTTTCGGTAAAAGAAAATAAACTGGTTAAGTTTAAATGGCTGGATGATGAACCTCAATGTTATTTTGAGATGGAAATTGTACAGGACGAATTAACCAATGATGTAGCCCTCTCGATCACTGATTTTACTACTGATGAGCTCCTTGCAGAGAAAAAATTAATCTGGGACAACCAGATCGATTATCTGATTAGCGTTTTGGGTGCATAATATTATCGCCGTATTGTTTACCTTTGTAGGGTGAAAAAAATACATCTTCTATTAATAAAAGCATTCGTGAAACCCTTCATAGCAACTTTTTTTGTTATGATGTTTATCCTGTTGATGTTTTTTCTGTTTAAATGGATTGATGATTTAATAGGAAAGGGCTTCGAATGGTACACCATTTTAGAGCTGATGTACTATGCTTCGGCCGCCAATGTTTCGATGGCGCTGCCCCTTTCGGTACTGCTTTCTTCTATCATGACTTTTGGTACCCTTGGCGAAAATTACGAGCTGGTGGCCATTAAATCGGCTGGTATTTCGTTGCAAAAAGCCATGCGCCCCTTATTTGTGGTGATCCTGATGCTTACCGTAGCTTCCTTCTTTTTCTCCAATTATATGCTGCCCAAGGCCAATTTAAAATTTGGCTCGCTGCTGTACGATATCCGGAATAAAAAACTTTCCTTCCTGATTAAACCAGGGGTTTTCAATAATGCCATTCCGGGTTATGCCATCCGTGTCGATTCTAAGGAAGAAGATGGGACCCTGCATAATATCATGATTTACGATCACCGGGAGAATAATGGTATTCCAAAAATTATCCTGGCCAAAGAAGGTAAAATGAGCAAAACCTCTGATGGGAAATTCCTGCAGCTTAATCTCAAAAACGGCATCCAGTACGAAGAGCAATCTTCTAAAAATGGCATGTACAACCCGAGGCAGGTTTTTACGCGGAACCGTTTTAAAGAAACCTGGCCGCGTTTCGATATGTCGTCTTTCGATCCGAATACAACCGACCCTAATGCATTTGGTAACAGTACCCCGATGCTCAATTTAAAAGGCATTGTAAAAAAGCGCGATTCGCTTACCAAACAGCTCGATACTTTACAGATTAAAACCATTGCCAACCTTACCAGTAACTTTAAGCAGTTTAATACCACTAAAGGTTATACCAAAGTAAAAGCTGCACCCCGCGAAATTAATGATGTGATATTGAAGAGCATCCCGAACGGATCGCGTAAGCTGGCGCTCGATAATGCCACCAACGTAGTGGCCAACATTATGCAGCATGTACCCAACTGGGGCCCGCGCCAAACCGATTTAAAGGGCGAAATTATTTTTGCTACTGTAGAGTACCAGCGCAAGTTTACACTGGCCGCTTCCTGTATCCTGCTTTTTTTTATCGGCGCACCATTAGGGGCAATTATCAGAAAAGGGGGGATGGGTTTACCCGTGGTGGTGGCCATCTGTTTCTTCCTCGTGTACCACATCATTACCACCGTGGCCGAAAAATCAGCACGCGAAGGAAACCTGAACCCGATATTCGGAATGTGGATCGCGGTAATTGTACTCTCGCCACTGGCCGCATTTTTAACGTATAAAGCCACCGTAGATTCGGCTCTTTTTGATGTAAATTACTACAAACAGCTTATCGTTAAAGTGTTTAAAAAGAAGGGAAAATAAAGGCCTTTTCCTTTACTTACAAATGATATTTTAATCCAAATAATGCGCCATAAGGTTGTACATTTGTACGGGTTATTGCCCTGGTGTAAAAGTGGTTTTAACAGGCCTTACGCAAGCTTTGCCCCATAATGCTATATAAAATGCAAACGAAATTAAACACAATAGAAGAAGCCATCGCAGATATAAAAGCTGGTAAAGTTATTATTGTTGTAGATGATGAGAATAGAGAGAACGAAGGTGATTTCTTAACAGCTGCCGAAAATGCAACCCCCGAGATCATCAACTTTATGGCCACTTATGGTCGTGGTTTAATCTGTGCGCCCTTAACAGAGGAGCGTTGTAAGGAATTAAACCTAGACCTGATGGTGGGCAAAAACACCGCCGCTTACGAAACCAATTTCACCGTTTCAGTAGATCTTGTAGGCCATGGCTGTACCACCGGTATCTCGGCAAGCGACCGTTCTAAAACGATGCTGGCTTTGGTTGATCCTAAAACGGATCCTGAAGAGCTGGGCAGACCCGGACATATTTTTCCTTTAATTGCCAAAGATGGTGGTGTAATCCGCCGTGCAGGTCATACCGAAGCCGCTGTAGATTTAGCGCGTTTGGCCGGCATGAAACCGGCAGGTTTGTTGGTAGAGATTTTAAAGGAGGATGGCGAAATGGCCAGACTTCCCGACCTGTTTAAAATTGCGGAACAGCACCAGTTAAAAATTATATCAATTGAAGACCTGATTGCTTACCGTTTAAGAATTGACAGCCTGATTAAACAGGAGGTTAGCATCGATTTGCCAACGGCCTGGGGCGATTTTAAAATGACGGCCTATACCCAGCTGGATAACAATGCAACACACCTGGCCATCTCGAAAGGAACCTGGAATGCAGACGAGCCAATTCTGGCCCGCGTACACAGCTCATGCGTAACAGGCGATATTTTCGGTTCGTGCCGCTGCGATTGCGGACCTCAATTGCATAAAGCGCTTGAAATGATCGAAAAAGAAGGTAAAGGGATTGTAGTTTATATGAACCAGGAGGGCAGGGGTATCGGACTGATTAATAAATTACGTTCGTACAACTTACAGGATGCAGGGTTCGATACGGTGGAAGCCAATATTAAGTTAGGTTTTAAAGGTGATGAACGCGATTACGGCGTAGGTGCACAAATCCTGAGATCGGAAGGTGTAACTAAAATGCGCCTGATGAGTAACAACCCAACCAAAAGGGCAGGCTTAATTGGCTATGGCCTGGAAGTAGTAGAAAATATTCCGATCGAGATTGCCAGTAACAAACACAACGAACGTTACCTGACCACCAAAAGAGATAAAATGGGCCACTCGATTATGAAAGGATAGGTTTGAGTTTGGAGTTGGGCGTTTGGAGTTTCCAGGCATTGAGCCCAGTCTACAAAAGGTTAATATAAAAAAGCCGGTAATTGAATGTATGTTCGGTTACCGGCTTTTTTAGTCAATAGTCTTTAGTCTTGAGTCCTTAGTCATGAGTCCGAAGCCGATTAATTGAGCGGGTATCCCTACAGTTCCGTCATTCCGATCCCGAAGATTCGGGAAGAAATCTATATGGATTAGTTCGAAGCCGATTATTTGAGCGGGTCATCCCTACAGTTACGTCATTTCGACCGGAGTGCAACGTAGTGGAGAAATCTGTTTCGTTAGCTACTATCGATTAATCCAGGCATGGAGTTTGTCATCCTGAACGGAGTGAAGGATCTGCAGCCAATAATCACTTCCCCTCCGCTGTGATCATTTTAATGAGCTTGTGTATTAACAAAGGCAGTAGTTCTTTTGTTGAAGATTCTTCACTCCCGAAGATTCGGTAAGAAATCTTTTAAAAGTGCCGCAGCTTAGTTTAGGTTCAAAGATCTCTCCACTCCGCATTGCTTCGTCGAGATGACGACCTATCAATAGAAATCTGCCAATCAACCCGGCATTGAACAATCCACTATGAACTAATGAACCAGTAAACTGATGACTAATAAACTAATGACTAATGAACTAACCGCCTACCTTCTCTCTTTCCCTTTGCTCTGATTAATAATTGCATCCTTACTGAGCGATTTATTCGTTTTAACCGGCGCTTCACTTTGTTTCCGTTTTAAATTACGGCGGTAGGCACCAGAAATTTTCTGGATAAACTCTTTAAACGTATCAAACTGCTGGGTGTACAACAAGCCAAACGAAGTTACATTCGCCGTCGGACTGATCCCGCTGTTTAAGAAAATACTCTGTTGTGTTGGTGGTTTGTTGGCTGCTTTAATGGTTAAGCTACCATCTTTCCTTAATAAAAATAAAGCCTCAACCTCTCTGCCCACGTTGTTATCGGCGAAATTGATCAAGGTAAAATCGTTCACACTGTTCCTATCTACAATACCGGCATTGATAATTAAACGGTCGTTAAAGAACTTGAACGATGCATTGGCCTCACTTAACGAGCGCACGTTTAAATCCACAAAATTTAAGTTTAACGAAGAGAGTACGTTGTTAAACTGGTTAAACACCAGTTCCGTTGCTGTACTGGTTGCCGTAGAGCTCAACTGGTTGCCGATAGATTCTCCACCATTTCCGGGCGCAAAACTCCTTCTGATAATTAAACTGAAAGCCTGTAAATTCAGGTTGTTCTGATCGCTGAAATAAGTCTGCAGTTCTTCCTTGATAGAAGGCTGTGAAGGGAAATTGATATCCAGTTTAATATCCGGTTTTAACAGTAAACCTGTTAATCCCATTTCTACTTCGGTATTTACCCTCTGGTTGGCATTACTGCTCGCATCGCGGTTGGCCGCTTTATACAAGTCGTTTAAACTTGCCCTTAAAGCATATACCGCCTTTAAGTTAATCTGCGCAGCCGTTGGATTACCTGTCCAGCGGATCGTTCCGCCCTGCCTGATGTCGAATTTCTTGTTGATGACTTCCTGCGCCGTAAAATCGAAACTTCCGGTTTCAATAATGTAATCACCCGACATCTCGAAATCGCCAAAACTATTAATATTCAGGTTTAATTCTGCATTACCTTTTCCACTCAGGTTACCCAGTGTGGTATAAATATTGGCTGTAGTATTTGGATCGATGGTTAGTTTAAAGCTAAGTGTTATCCCATCGAAGTTTGTTTTTTTCTTCACCACAACAGAAGAATCGCGGCTTACAAAATTGATGAAGTCTTTATCCGATATCGTTTCAGAACTGTTTAAAGGCAGGTTAAAAATCGTCCCTTTTTCAGTTTTGGCTTTAATATCGATTTTCATCTTATTTGTTGGCCCCTTAAAACTGAATACTCCTGTGCCATAGGCGCGGCCGTAATAAACTGAATTGTCTTTTGCGGTGGTATTTAAGGCCATTAAATTGTTTGCATTTACCGTTACATCCAGGGTAGGGTAGTTAATGTTGTTTAAATCAACTGAGCCTGTAGCTGTTGCTTCGTGCCCTTCCAGATCGTTCAGGGTAAAATTATCAAGCTTAATAATGCTGTTGTTCACCTCTACCTTATCGGTAATTACATAAGTGGCTTTCAGGTAATTTACCATCAGCTGGCCCTTATCAAGGGATAAACTTCCGTTAATCTCCGGTTTATCAAACTTTCCTTTTACGGTTAAATCTGCAGAGATATTGCCTTTTAAATTCGATACCAGCTCTTTAACAAACGGTTCTAATATAGTTAACTTACTTTCGTTCATTTTCACTGCAAGGTCTATTTCTTTCTCCTGCAGATCGAGGTTTCCCGTCAGTTTAAAAGTCTCCGAATCGTCTGCCACCACGCGGGTAAATACATTTATTTTTTTGCTTTCGTTGTTGTATGATGAGGTATCGGTTAACGTGCCAATGTAGATGTCGTTAAAGTTTAGCGAGTCGACTTTCAAATCGTCGGTAACCCTTGGTGCTTTCAATATGCCATAGAGATTCGTTTTTCCATTGGCATTTCCGCCCAGTTTAACGCCAAATCCTTTGGTAAAAGGGTTAAGGGTTTTGAGGTTAAAATCTTTAAGCCCCAGCGTAATCAGGTCTTTCGGGTCATTAGAAATCAAACCATCAATGGTTAACTGCTGTTTTCCATTGGTGAGGTCGAAATTTGTAATTTCCGTTTTGCCATTGTTCAGCACAATACGCACCTTTTCCTGGATGCGCCATTCTTCACTGTTTATTTTTAAGATAGAAGGCAATACACTTAGTCTGGCCGTGGTATCCTGGTTTTTGGTAAACTCTACCAGTCCGTTCAAATCGAGCTGATTCGCTTCGTCAGAATTCGACATTTTTACGTTGAAGGCCAGACTATCGTTCCGCAGGATATTCGAAATGTTTACATCTTTGATAAACAAACTGTCGTTAATCTGCACACGGTCGGATGTTACAATCAGCTGCAGCTGTTGCGTGGTGGTATTTTCATCAAGGATGATGTTGTTCACCACAATGCCATTATATTTCAGTTTCTTCACAAAACCGTTTAACGTAGCTTTATTGTTCCTCGAATCGAAATCGCCCGTTAAGGTTGCGCCTTCTTCGAGTTCTAAACCCGGGGCAAAGAGCTGCGCCAGCGGTTCGAATTTTTTAACCATCAGGTTAAACTCAAAAATCTGGTTTTTATATTTAATGATATCAGCCTTTAATGAAGGAATATAGGTTTTGGCGATGGCTTTGTAATAAGATACAATTGAATTTAAATCGTACTCGCCTTTAATGTTCGCGTCTAAAATGTCCGACCGGATATCAAGTACGCGGGTTGCGCCCGTACCATTGGCAGTTAACTGCACCGAATCTACACTGTAAATGCCTTTAGGATTCTGGAGTCTTACCTCCTGGATCAGTAATTTACCCGATATGTTATTGAGGTTAGTGCCCGAAAAGTTGGTGGTAAATTTCGCATCAACCATCAGCGAATCTTTTAACAGTTTTAAAGCTTTCAGCTTTGCTTTAGAAATGGTTGCATTAAAATTAAATACCGGCAATTTGGGGTTCAGGTTTACTCCGCCATCAAATACCAGCTTAACATTACGGTCGTTAATGCTCAGCTTGCCGTCGAAATATTTTTTATCAAAAGTACCATCAATTTTCACATTGTGGTAGCGGTAGTTGTTAAAGTCGATATAATCTACATCGCCGTTAATTTTCTCGGTGAGGTCTTTTAGCTCCGTTCCGCGGCCTTTTACATATAATGAAGAACTGATGCGGCCGAGGCTTTTTTCGTCAATAAGGTTGCCGATGTTGAAATCGTAGGTTTTTACATTTCCTGTATAAGAAGGTACATCGTTTTTATCGAGCTTCATGTTTACATCCGAAACTATGCGACCAAGTTTGGTTTTAAATTCGCCATAAGCGATAAAATCGTTCTGGAAACCAGTAAAACTGCCGTTAAAGTTAATGTTACCAAACTTGTTCACAATTACCGGGATCATTTTCTTTTTGCTGTTGGTAATGCCCATCAGCACCTCATCAAGATCGGTTTTGTTGGTGCCGGCCATCTCGATGTTCAGGTCCATAAAAGTTTCCCTCCATTTCGGCAGCCCCTTTAAAATAAAATCGCCTTTAATGTGTGTGGCTTTTCCTGTTCTTAACGAGAGTTTTTTAGCCTTAAGGTTATTCACCAATCCGGTAATCTGTCCGTCTACATCCAGATCGAGTTTCATCGTATTTAGCTCAGGTGCAAAGAAGGCAACATCACGAGAAGTAATGTGGCTGTCTTTAAAGTTGGCTTTCATCCGCACATTATCCACGTAATGATTAAAATCCCGGTAGCTTTTAAACTTCATCTGGTAATAATCGGTTAAACGGCTCTGGTTGGTTTCCAGCAAGAGGTTTTTTAACTCAATGGCATTGCTATCGATGGTAGTTTGCGCCGTCAGGTTTTTTAAATAAAATCCGCTGCGCTCTCTGAAAGTTAGGTTTTTGATATTGGTTTTAACCAGGTGGTTTTTCATATCAAGGCCTTCAAAAATCCCGCTCAGTTGTTTTACATCTACATTATCAAAATTTACACTGCTGCCCTGTGTGGTATCTTTAGCGGCGAAATTTTTATACCTGAAAGCAAATTTGTTTAAAATCAGGCGGCCAAGTTTTACATCAAAAGGCTTGCTCTTTTTTTTCTTTACCGTAGGTTTACCAGAATCGAAGTAGTTGATGATGAAATCGAGATTAGAAGACTTATCTTTGAAATCCTTTAGGAAAAAATGCCCGTTATTGATTTGGACGGTATTGATATCGATAATCTTTTTATCAATGGATAATTGATTAATATCGACCATAAATTGAGGTGTGCTCAATAAAGTGTCTTTTTGTAAATCAAGCACCAGTAAATCTTCCAAAACGATAGATTTAAAGGGTTTGATATACAGGCTTTTGATTGATATAGTGGTTTTGAGCTCTTTTGATAAATATGCAGCCGCTTTCTGAGCAAAGTAAGTTTGAACAGGCTTAAATTGCAGAGAAAAAATAACAAGCGCGAGCAGCAAAATTATTGATGCGATTACCCAAAGGAGTATTTTAAATAGTTTTTTAATAATTTTGCAGCTTAAATATTAATAATTTGTCTGTTATACTTGCTATCGAGTCCTCTTGCGATGATACTTCCGTTGCTATTTGTAACAACGGCAAAATTACTGCCAATGTTATTGCAAACCAAACAATTCATCAAAATTATGGTGGTGTAATCCCTGAATTGGCATCAAGGGTACATCAACAGAATATTGTGCCCGCCTTACAGCAGGCTTTAATTAATGCCAATGTAACAAAACAGGACATTAATGCCGTTGCTTTTACACGCGGACCAGGCCTTTTAGGATCATTATTGGTTGGTGTCTCATTTGCGAAATCTTTTGCATTAGCCTTAAATATACCTTTAATTTCTGTCAATCACATGCATGCGCATATTTTGGCGCACTTTATTGATGATCCAAAACCGAACTTCCCTTTCTTGTGCCTCACCGTTTCGGGCGGGCATACGCAGATTGTACTGGTGAAAGATTATTTCGACATGGAAATTGTGGGCGAAACACTGGATGATGCCGCAGGAGAAGCTTTTGATAAAACGGCTAAGCTACTGGCATTACCTTATCCGGGCGGACCGCTGATCGATAAACATGCAAAGCAGGGAAATCCTTTAGCTTTTAAATTTGCTGAACCGCAGATCGCCGACCTGAATTTTAGCTTTAGTGGTTTTAAAACTTCCATTCTGTATTTTATCAGGAAACAGGAAAAGGAGAACCCGAACTTTATTGCCGAAAATTTAGATGATATTTGCGCGTCGGTGCAGCATAGCATTGTTCAGATTTTGTTAAACAAGTTAAAAAAGGCAGCAAAGCAATTTGATATTAAGGAAGTGGCCATTGCCGGAGGTGTTTCGGCAAACTCTGGTTTAAGAAACGGATTACAGCAGGCCGCTGATGAGTTGGGCTGGAACATTTACATTCCCGCCTTTCAATACTGTACAGATAATGCGGGTATGATTGCCATTGCAGGTTACCAGAAATACCTGAAAAATGATTTTGTAGGGCAGGATGTTTCGCCGATGGCGAGGATGGAATTTTGATAGATGGGTTAATTGGTTAGCTGTTGAAATCGGTTAATTGTGTTATCATGACAATTGTTTAATTGCAGGATTGTTAAATTGTTAACTGGAAACTGCCAACTGATTAATTGGTACATTGGTCATTAGTAATTGGTACATTGGTCCTCATTATGTCGTCCATTGCGAGAGGACTTTTTCAGCCGACTAAGCAATCTTTTCTGAATAGAAAAAGATAACGAGGGGGCGCTTGCACTGGAAAAACGAAGGAAGCGAGGAAATTGATAAAATGCTTTTCTGTATTCTCTTCGACCACGGAAAAAAGCAGCTTATAACGCTGCAACTTTAGTAAAAGCGGAAATAATAAATAAACGGGCAGTTAAATCTGTCGATTAATCATCCGGGTCCAAATCCGGAAAAAAAACTATATATGACTGGAGCATCGTTAATATTCTGGATTGTTTGTGCAATACCGCTTATTGCCATTATTTACTGGCTGATCAGGAAAGATAAAAACAAACTTAAAGGAAGCTGGGGTGTGATTATTTTAGGTGTACTGGTTATTGCTGCACTTTTGGTAATCGTATATGTGACCAAAGACTTTGATACTGTTTTTAGTCAGAATTAAACCTAATCTTTATTAAGGGAGATGTTGAAATTCCTTAAAAAAATCCATTAAGTAAAACGCCCTGTTAAAGATAATTTAACAGGGCGATTATGTATTTTAATCAGTTAATCTCTGGCTTATTTCTCAGCCAGTTTATCGCCGGTTACTTCGGTCTTGATTTTGATTTCCAGTTCTTCAGCAAGTTCTGGATTGTCGCTCAACAATTGTTTTACGGCATCTCTACCTTGTCCGAGTTTGGTATCTCCGTAAGAGTACCATGATCCTGCTTTTTTGATAATTCCAAAGTCGACCCCTAAATCTACAATCTCACCGTTTTTAGAAATACCTTCGCCAAACATCACATCAAATTCTGCGATACGGAAAGGCGGAGCCACTTTGTTTTTAACGATTTTTACTTTAACACGGTTACCAGAAACTTCGTCAGAATCTTTGATCTGTGAAATACGACGAATGTCCAAACGTACTGATGCATAGAATTTCAACGCGTTACCACCGGTTGTGGTTTCAGGGTTACCGAACATTACGCCGATTTTATCACGCAACTGGTTAATGAAAATACAGCAACATCCGGTTTTTGAAATTGTTCCGGTTAATTTACGTAGTGCCTGACTCATTAAGCGGGCATGTAAACCCATTTTACTATCGCCCATTTCGCCTTCAATCTCACTTTTAGGAACCAGGGCCGCAACAGAGTCAATCACAATTACATCAATAGCGCCAGAACGGATCAGGTTATCAGCAATTTCTAAAGCCTGTTCACCATTATCTGGCTGAGAGATTAGCAGGTTATCGGTATCTACACCTAATTTCTTTGCATAAAACTGATCGAAAGCATGCTCTGCATCGATAAATGCTGCAATACCACCTTTTTTCTGTGCTTCGGCAATAATGTGTGTAGCTAAAGTTGTTTTACCAGAAGATTCTGGTCCGTAAATTTCAATAACACGGCCTTTCGGAATACCGCCAATGCCTAAGGCAATGTCTAAACTGATTGATCCTGTAGATATAAAATCTATAGGTTCGACAGCAGAATCGCCAAGTTTCATGATGGTACCTTTACCGTATGATTTCTCTAGTTTATCTAAGGTTAGCTGTAAAGCTTTTAATTTATCTGGATTTGCAGTGCTCATATCTTTTTTCATTGATTGCGTAAATATAATTGATTATCGGCTAATATGGTCAAATGTTAATATTTATAATACTAATATATTTAGCTAAGGTAAATGTTTTTTAGCTAATGTCAATAGTAAAGTGAAAATAAATTTTTCAGGCTTTTAATTTATCTCTTTCATTCTGTGCGGTTAAGCGCTCGAAATACCTGCACATGTAGGTAATTTCGCAAACATCACATTTAGGATTTCTGGCCACACAAACATAACGTCCGTGCAAAATTAACCAGTGGTGCGCAATGTGGATATCGTGTTCGGGAAGGTTTTTAACCAGATCTTTCTCTACAGCCAAAGGAGTTTTTCCATTGGTTAAACCTAAACGGTTGGCTACGCGGAACACATGGGTATCAACCGCCATTGCAGGTGCATTATAAATTACGGAGGCAATTACATTAGCGGTTTTCCGGCCCACACCAGGCATTTTCTGCAAATCATCTATACCAGAAGGCACTATATCATTAAATTCGTTCAGCAGGATATTGGCCATGCCCACCAGGTGTTTGGCTTTATTGTTAGGGTAGCTGATGCTCCGGATGTAATCGAAAACAATATCGGGGGTAGCCTCTGCCAAAGTTTTTGCATTTGGGAAACGCTGAAAAAGGGCAGGGGTAACCATGTTCACCCTTTTATCGGTACACTGTGCAGAAAGGATTACAGCAACTAGCAGCTGATAGGGGTTATTATAATGTAACTCGGTTTCTGCATCAGGCTGCTTGGCCGAAAAATGTTCTACAAAAAGTTTGTAGCGTTCTTTTTTTAGCATAGGCAAATATAGGGGAAAGATGGAAAATGGAAGAGGGAAATGTGTGATGGCTGGCCATTAGTTTATTTGTGAATAGTTTGATGGTTCAAGGCTGATAGTTTAATCGGTTAATTGTTTAAATCGGTTAACTGATGCCAGACTCATTACATCGGCTCATGACTCTGGACTTCAGACTAATGACTAACCTCTATTTCCCTCAATAACTTATCACATTCAGCAAAGGCATTATACAGGTATTTATTGCGGTGTTTTTCTCCCTGTCCGCTAAAGGAAACCGATTTCATAACCAAGCCCTGCATCCATTGTTTGGTTTGCCTGCAATAAGCCTGATCTTCGGTTCTTAAATAGTTAAAAGTATTAAATCTGTTGTAGCAGCTCATGCGGTCTTTAAAATCCACTAAGTAGGAAATACTCCCCAAAACATCACAGTTGTACCAGTTGAATGTGTGGGCCGGGTCGATGGTTTTTTTGCTGCTGATGGCATACATATTCATATCCGTTAAGCAGTATTTTACCTGCTCCACAATTTTAATAGCCAGCCCGGTATCGGTAAGGTGCCCGGCCTCAAATGCATACCTGATCTGTTCTAATGTGCCTGTTATGGTATCTTTCGACCATATTTCGGTACTGGGTATTTCTAAATAAGCGGCATGCAGCGCTTTCGAAATTTCGATAATTTCATCAGAAAGAAAGGAAGAGTTAAAAGGTACTTCGAGGTTATTGGCGCTGTTTGCCCAGAAAAATAATTTAAAACTGGTGAGTTCGGGGTATTTAAAAAAATGAAATACAGGAATGTCGTCAGTAGTAATGGTAATGTGTTTCTCCTTACTGTTTTTAATTGCCTTAATGTTATCTAAAAGATTGCGCAGGTAATTTACCATATCTAAATCTTCGTTTACGCTGAGGTAACTAAAAGTAACCGATAGTGATTGCTTTGGACTATATAAAAAAGGTACATCAAAACAATCAGACAATTTGATAATCTGCTGGAAAGTGAGGTTGCTGTCGCCCCTTATTTTTTTATATGCTTCGTTGGTGCTGATCCCTAACTCTTCGGCTACACTTAGTGCCAGGTTCTGGTAATCGGGAAGCGATGATTTAATTGCCTGAAAAAATAAAGCCTGTTGGTTATCCATAAAGATTAATTTTTGAATTCAAAATAGTGTTTTTTAATAACTAAAAGAATTATTTGACTGGTTTAAATTTTAAAGTATAATTTTTAACAAAAAAAATTTACCTGTTTTTTATTTTAAAGATAATTATATGCCTGTTTGTAATCTTTAAAGTTAATTGATGGATGTTTAGAGTTTTAGATTTGATTAAGAATTTAAACGGACATCAAAATGAAAACGAAAATCTCTATACCCATTATACTTCGCGGTTATGTCGCGGGGTTTAATGTAAAAACAACAACATCTGATTTAGCTGTTTCAGCTGGTTTTTTCTTTTCGGGCTGTGCATCTTTTTCGGATAAGATGATAAGCCACCACAAAAGCAATTTATTGCAAAAAGATTTACCGCAACTCTCAGGCGTCTATCAGCTAAAACCAGATTTGGTGTATAATAAAGACGGCGAAGCTAAAGTGGCACAAGGCAAATATTTAATTGAAAATATTCATAGGTATATCAGTCAAAAGAAGATCGATTTGGATACTTCTGCCAATTTACGGCTAACAGTTAAAGTGCTCGATAGCAATAAGGTTAGCTTTCTTTTTCAAAAAGATAATGTGGTTCTTGATCGTGTAACATTACCGGCAGAATTACAACCAACAGGATTGCTGTACTTAGGTAATCACTATGTAAAAGCTATCGGTGTTCCATATTTATGGGGAGGTGTAATGAGTGAGAAAACAAGGATCGGTTTGGCGAATGACGGTGGCCTAATTCTGAATCATGTAACTGATCGCTCGGGGGAATCTTATTGGTGTTTTTGGGTGGTCATTCTTCCCAATCTGCCTATCATTTTAAAAGAATAAACTCAAAATAGTATGAAAAAGCTTCTTTTATTTTTCGTTTTAGCCCTGCTAGGCAATGCAGCTAAAGCACAGCGCGATTATGACAATTTCTTTAACGCTTTAAACGGTGGAATAGAGTTTGGCGCGGCAACATTACGTGAACCGTTAATGTCAGGTTTTATCGGTTATAACAAGCCTAATTCTTACATCAAGTTCAAGTTCTCTTCTGTAATGCAGGATACCTACGAGGTGAATGTAAATGGCGAGGACACTAAGGTGCCTGGTTTTTCGGAAGCGGCATTAATGCTCGGCAAAAAGGTAAAAATCAACACCAACAGCCGTTTCGAATTTGGTGCAGGTGCCGCAGTTACGAGCGATCTAAAGAAATACGATCAATCGAATAGCGATACCACGCGTGATAAAATTATACAGAAAAATGCTGCTGCACTTGTTGCAGAAGTGCGATATGTTTTCCGTTTTATTGATGATATCGGGGTTTCTATATCCATTAATGGAAATGTAAATAAGCAGAAAACTTTTGCCACTGCTGGTTTAGGTTTGGTACTCGGCTTAAAGTAAAATGATATTGATTTGAATGAATAGATTTTATACTGTGGGTTTTATTAACGGCACCGTCTTTTAATTATAAACCTGATGGGAACGGCAGCCCGAGCTTTTTATGCGAGGCTATAGTGTAATTTTGAATGATTGAATAATTGAATAATTGATTGAGTGAGTGAATGGATGGATGTTGAAACTCACTCATTCATTCAATTATAATGTTAATGAAAGGAGGTAACCGGCACTTTAACTTCTTCGGTTACGCCCTGATTGCTTTTAATTAACCAGAATGCAAAGAAAGCGCCAACCAGGGCCATTGCAGCACCCACATAAGCCGGTGAAGTATAATCGAATCCATACACTAATGGAAGTCCGCCGAAAAAAGCACCCAGAGCATTGCCAATATTAAAACTCGCCTGGCTTGCTGATGCCGCCAGCATTTCGGAACCTTTAGCGCTCTGGATCATCAGCATCTGGATGGGAGCAGCTAATGCAAAGGATACTGCACCTGTAATAAATGTCATAATTAAAGCCAAAGGCTGGCTGGCCGATACAAAGTGCACAATGGTTAGGGTAACTACCATGGTGAGTAATAATGCTGCAGATGCTTTGGCTGGCGAAAATTTATCGGCCAGTATTCCACCAATGTAATTGCCACATAACATGCCTATTCCCGCCAACATTAAGATATAGGTTACTGCATTTGGCGAAAAGCCTGCAACTTCTGTCATTAGTGGTGCAATATAACTGTACCAGGTAAATAAACCGCCTGTTCCGATAGAGATCATAAAAATAATGATCCATGCTGCTCTCTTTTTAAAGAAACCTAATTCTGCTTTTAAATCGCGGTTTTTGGTGGCATCTAAAGCCGGTAACCATAATTTTAAACTTAATAAAGTAACCAGGCCAACAAATACTACAACTGCGAAAGATATACGCCATGAGAAATTATGCCCGATAAAAGTACCCAAAGGCACACCCACAATATTGGCAATGGTTAAACCCATAAACATTAACGATACGGCCTGGGCAGCTTTTCCTTTTTCGGCTATTCTGCTGGCCACCACCGAGCCTACGCCAAAAAATGCACCATGGGGCAGGCCTGAAAGTAACCGGGCAATAAATAAGGTATTAAAAGTAGGGGCAAAGGCCGAAAATGCATTGAAAACGGTGAACATGATCATTAAGGCAATCAATATCATTTTTGGCGGATATTTACCTGCAATCATAATCAGTAAAGGGGCGCCGATTACCACACCCAATGCATAAGCCGAAATTAAATGACCGGCCTGGGGGATGGTTACTGCTAAATCTTTCGAAATATCTGGCAATAGACCCATCATCACAAATTCAGTGATTCCGATGCCTAAACCGCCTAAAGTGAGTGGAAGTAAGTTCTTGTTCATAGCGCCCTTAGTGTTAAAATTACACTATGCAAAGTTAAGGCTTTTTGCTTTAGGGGATTGTAAAAATTAGGACATTTATGGGGATGGAAGATGTGGTTATGGAAAATGGATGAGGGCCTGCGATAAATTGTTATTAGATTGTTTTATTGTTGAATTGTTTTATGGTTGATAGTTAGATGGTTCATGGACGATATGCAATAACCAAATTGCAATTACCAATAAACTAGTGCGGAATAAATTATGACTCATTAGGTTTTGGCGATTAGTGGTTAACAATTTAACAATCCCACAATAAAGCAATCCGGTAGCAGTTTGCAGTTACAGTAACCAATTCGAACAATTAACCGATTAACCAACATTGCAGCTACCAATAAACCAATGGCCAATGAACAAGTGAACAACCTAGCCATCGCCCATCTTACCTCTTCCATTTTCCATCACAAAAAAAAAGCTTGTCCCACCCTGTGAAACAAGCTTTTTTGGCCCGTGTAAAATTTACTACTTTGTTCTGCTGTAAGCTAAAATCTTATTGATGGTTTCATCTTGAGGATTTGTAGCCAGTCTATCTAACTTACTTTTTATTTGATCATAAAATAAGTCGATTTCTGCGTCAGATTCAATATCAGTTTTAGGCTGAAACATGTTAGGTGTAGGTAAATTTACATTGTTTTTTGATGTAGAGGTTTTTGTCATAAGCAACTGAATGTGATAAGTTTTATAAACTTAACGATTGTTCAGATGCTTTATTTCAACCCCTAAAATATTTTATGTAACAATTTCGCTACCCTTTATAAGTCATCTCCTTCGTCTTGAGCATTTTGCGCAGGTTGCTTAATGCATAACGCATGCGGCCAAGTGCTGTATTAATGCTTACATCAGTTAAATCGGCAATTTCTTTAAAACTCAAATCAGCGTAATGACGCATTAAAAGCACTTCTTTTTGCTCATCTGGCAATAAATGGATCATTGCTTTTAAATCTTTATGGGTTTGATCGCGGAGCATTCTGTCTTCTGCGCTCTCATCATAAAAGTGTAGCATATTGAATACATCCATACCATCCGAACTGGTGATGATGGGTGTTCTTTTTTCTTTCCTGAAATAATCGATAACCAGGTTGTGCGCAATACGCATTACCCAGGGTAAAAACTTACCTTCTTCGTTATATCTTCCTGATCGCAGGGTATTGATCACTTTTATAAAAGCATCCTGAAAAATATCCTCCGCCAGATATTGGTCTTTAACCAATAAGTAGATAGAGGTATAAATTTTACTTTTGTGTCTTCTTAAAAGTTCCTGCAATCCATTCTCGTTCCCGGTAATATATACCTTTACCAGGTCCTGATCGTTATATGATTGTAAATTCATAGGTTTACCTACACTAAATCCCTTACTATTTGCCAAAAATTAATTTGTAGATGTTTAATTTCTATAGCTCTTCTCCTATGTTTTTTGAATGTGTCAGTTTGGTTTTGAGGTTGTTAATGTTCAAAGAAAGTTATTTTTTTATCAAAAAACAAAAAATAAAATGTTAAAAAATAAATTAACCGTCTGAGTACCCTATTTTTGTAATTCCAAAAACCCTAACCACATTCTGGGGTTATACAATATATTCTTTACAATACATGAGCAAAAAAGAGGCCGAAAAAGATCCGCATAAAAATATTATCATAAAAGGTGCCCGCGTGCACAACCTGAAAAATATCGATGTTGCCATCCCCAAAAATAAACTTGTGGTGGTTACGGGTATGTCGGGTTCGGGCAAATCGTCGCTGGCTTTCGATACCTTATATGCCGAAGGACAACGCAGGTATGTAGAAAGTTTATCTTCTTATGCCCGCCAGTTTATGGGCCGGATGAATAAGCCTGATGTTGATTATATTAAAGGGATTGCCCCGGCAATTGCCATCGAACAAAAGGTAATTACTTCCAACCCACGCTCAACGGTTGGGACTTCTACCGAAATTTACGATTACCTGAAACTGCTTTTCTCGCGTATCGGTAAAACCATTTCACCTGTTTCGGGCAAAGAGGTTAAAAAAGATTCGGTAAGTACGGTGGTAGATTATGTAAATGCCATGCCTGAAGATACTACGGTAACCATTTTTTGTCCGCTGTATCCGCACAATAACCGTACGATTAAAGAAGAACTGGCTATCTTATTGCAAAAAGGTTTTTTGCGTGTATTGATTAACGATAAAATTGAAAAAATTGAATCTGTTCTGGATGATGCTGATTTTAAAGATGCTGAATTAACAGATGATAAAACCGTTCAGATCCTGATTGACCGGATTGTAACCAACCAGGAAGAAGAAACTTTAAGCCGCCTGGCCGATTCGGCACAGACTGCATTTTTTGAAGGAAAAGGCGATTGTTATGTAGAGACACAAGGTACTACGAAACATTTTAGCGACCGCTTTGAGCTCGACGGAATTAAATTCGAAGAGCCTACGCCAAACTTTTTCTCTTTCAACAACCCTTATGGTGCCTGCAAACGTTGCGAAGGTTATGGGAATGTGATCGGTATTGATGAAGATCTGGTAATTCCTGATAAGAGCAAAAGTGTATATGATAATGCGATTGCGCCATGGCGTGGAGAAAAAATGAATGTATGGCTGCAGAATTTTATTAAAGCTGCTCCGAAATTCGAATTTCCGATCCACCGCCCGTATAGTGCCTTAACCGAAAAAGAACAGCAATTACTTTGGACCGGAAATAAATATTTTGCGGGACTGGATGCTTTTTTTAAAGAACTGGAAGAGCAGACTTATAAAATACAGTACCGGGTAATGTTATCGCGTTACCGCGGAAAAACCACCTGCCCTGATTGTAAAGGTTCGCGTTTGCGTAAAGATGCTTCTTATGTTAAAATAGCCGAAAAATCAATTATCGATGTGGTTTTAATGCCATTATCAAAGGCTTTGGTTTTCTTTAATGAGCTGAAATTAAGTGCAAACGATACTAAAATTGCCAAACGTTTACTGGCCGAAATTGATAACCGCTTCCTTTATTTAAATAATGTAGGCCTGGGTTACTTAACCTTAAACCGTTTATCGAATACTTTATCGGGAGGAGAATCGCAAAGGATCAATCTGGCTACCTCACTAGGAAGTAGTTTGGTGGGTTCTATTTACGTACTGGATGAACCAAGTATCGGTTTACACCCACGTGATACCAATAAACTAATCGAGGTATTGGTATCGCTCCGTAATGTAGGTAATACCGTGATTGTGGTAGAGCACGAAGAAGAAATGATGCGAGCGGCTGATTATATTATTGATATCGGTCCCGAGGCTGGTACACACGGTGGTAACTTGGTTTTTAGTGGTAATTACGAAGAGATTTTAAAAGATAAAAACAGTTTAACCGGTCGTTATCTTTCAGGAGAAGAAAAAATTGCCATTCCGGAGAAACGCCGTAAATGGAAAGACCATATCCTGATTAAAGGTGCAAGGGAAAATAACCTGCAGAATATCGATGTGAAATTCCCGCTTGGCGTATTTACGGCGGTAAGTGGCGTTTCGGGTTCGGGTAAAACGAGTTTGGTTAAAAAAATCTTATATCCGGCGCTTCAAAAAGCAATCGGGAATTATGCGGGCGAACAAACCGGTGCTTATGATGGCATTTTTGGGAATTACGACCTGGTAAGTGCGGTAGAAATGGTCGATCAGAATCCTATCGGACGATCAAGCCGTTCAAATCCGGTTACCTATGTAAAAGCCTGGGATGATATCCGGGCGCTATTTTCAGGTTTAGCATCTGCAAAAGCTGCGGGATTAAAACCAGCTGCATTTTCTTTTAACGTAGAAGGTGGACGTTGCGATGTTTGCCAGGGCGAGGGGGAAGTGAAAATCGAAATGCAGTTTATGGCCGATATTTACCTGCCTTGCGAAGCCTGTAACGGTAAACGTTTTAAACAGCAGGTTTTAGATGTAACCTATAAGGAGAAAAACGTATCCGAAATTCTGGATATGACGATCGATGAAGCAGTTGATTTCTTTAAGGATGAACAAAAAATCCTCAACAAACTAAATCCTTTGGTTGATGTTGGTTTGGGTTATGTGCATTTAGGGCAATCATCCAATACTTTATCAGGCGGTGAGGCGCAGCGTATTAAACTGGCTTCGTTCCTGATTAAAGGTAACAATGCCAATAAAACGCTGTTTATTTTTGATGAGCCTACCACTGGTTTGCACTTCCACGATATTAAAAAGCTGTTGAAAGCACTGAATACGCTTATCGAGCAGGGCAATACAATTTTAGTTATCGAACACAATATGGATATGATTAAATGTGCTGATTGGGTGATCGATATCGGTCCTGAAGGTGGTGATGGTGGCGGTCAGCTGGTGTTTGAAGGGATACCTGAAGACCTGGTTAAGGTTGAAAAATCGTACACCGGAAAATATTTAGCATCGCATTTAAATTTAAATCCATAATTTCGGCAATGCTTTTTCTAACGTTTTTCATCGGCATCGTTCTCAATGCAATGGGTTATATACCCCCGGGCAATATCAATCTGACTGTTGCGCAACTGGCCATTAACAAAGGCATGCGCCAGGTTTGGTATTTTATCTTATCGTTTTCTTGCGTGGAAGTGTTTTTCACCTTCGGGATGATGCGTTTCGCGAGGTGGGCCATGAGTGATATCAACCCGAATGAGGCCGTAAGCGAGGTACGCCTAAGTACCCTGGTTGATTGCTTTATGATTGTGATGTTTCTGGTGATGGGTACCATTACCTGGAGAAACCGGAAAAAAGTACCTAAAACGAGCAATAAAAAAGAAGATAAACGCAGCGGAAGTGTTTTATACGGATTAATTTTAGGGGTGCTAAATCCGGTCCAGATTCCATTCTGGCTATTTTTTGGCAATTATGTAATTTTACACCAGTGGATTGAAACCGATTACCTATCGCTGGTTATATTTAGTTTAGGCTCGGGTGTGGGTTCTTCGCTGGCACTTTATGTATATGCCCATTTTGCAACTTATATTCAGGAGAAATTTGCGTTAAGCAGCCTGATTATCAATAAATCAATCGCGATATTTTTATATGCACTGGCCGCTTATCTGGTAGTGAAACAGTTGATTGTTATTTTATAATCCAGCCGGTTTCTGCATCGGCACTGCCAATGAGTTGATAATTACCAAAGGTGCCTAAAAGGCTTACGGTTTGCCCTTCTTTTAACGTTGTTTTAACGGCAGCTAAACTATCGGGTTTATCATAAACTTTTTGCTGAAGTACATTTATTTTAAGCTTTTTCAAGGGCTCCGTTGCTTTTATCAGGCCATTGCTTTGAATAAAACCAATGCTACCATCAGGCAGTTCTGCCTTATAATAACTTCCTGTTGCGGCATTAGCCTGTAAAATTGTGCCCGAATTTAGTGTAGCCAGAACAGTTCCTTTATTTTGTGGCGAAGCAAACATTTTAACGGCAGATGTGGTCCTTAAGGTTTTATTTAACCTGTTGCCCGGGGCAGTAACGTTCGCCGGAGTTTTGGTTACCGGATCTATAAAAGGCAATGGATTTACCGCACCGTTAAAAGTATAAACGCCAAAATGTAAGTGGGTAGGCGTAGTACGGGCATTGCCGGTATTTCCCATGAGGCCTAAGGTATCACCAATTTTTACTTCCTGTCCTTCTACCGCGATCTGTTCATCTAAATGGGCATAATATAAGGTATAATCTTTGCCTTTCGGGCGCATCCAAACCACTTTTCCACCCAGGTTATTTTCGTTTACCCGCGTTACCGTTCCTTCCGAAATGGCCAGAACAGGCATTCTGAAATTGCCGAAAATGTCTACTCCTTCATGCTTTCTTGCATCATTATCCCTGCCATCTCCCCAATAACTTTTAATACTGTTGGTATTTTTCGATTTTATCGGGAAAGCAAGCGATGGACCGGCTGTAATCTCCAATTCGTAGGCCACATTCTGCAACAGTTCAGGTTGCAGCCTGATCAGATAAGTGCCGGTTTCATCAATATCGAAAACAATCGGATTGTTTAAAGTATCGGCCGAAGTTATAAGTTTTTGGGCCTGATCTGTGTTATACCAAACATCAATATAAATTAAAGCACCAACGGAAGGCGTTTTGGCCAGTTTTATAGTTAATTTTTGCCCTTTGGTTGCATTGAATTTATAAGCCGCCGCCGGAACTTTATCTGCAGCAAAATAACCGTTTTCTTTATAAGGAATATTAATGTTTAATGCTTTTTGCGTGCTCACTGCAGCGGCATTTAACCATGCAGAACCCATCGCGGTTTTATCGAGACCCACATTCATTAATTTTCTTTGGTATTGCTCGTGCGGACTAGCAGCTTTAAACAGGTTAACAGATCCTGTTTTGCAGGAAATGATAAACGTTGCAAAAGCAATAGAGAAAAACCACAAAAGTAATCGGGGAGTTTTCATTATGCTAAGCCTTTTTTAAGCGGTTAAACACGGCTGCAGTAACCAGTCCGCCGATGACGTACCAGGCCACTGTTAAAATCTTTGTTTTATCAGTTTTGGTAACTGGCGTATCATCCAAACCTATTTTGTCGGGGATGCTTATGGCGCCCAGGCCAGCGGTAATGCCAGCAATTGCCCCTTTCAGATAAATATTTTTCCGGTCTCCTAAACCAATGGCACTATAATATAAACCATTGCTTATAATATCACCGGCAAGGGTAGCCAGGTAAAGATCGTTGCCGCTGGGCGCTTCGAGGTTTAAACTATCCATCGATTTCGATAAAGCCTCTTCGCCCAAAAGATCAATCCTGGGTGCATCAGCATCGAGGTGCCTCGCACTTTCATGTAATATATTTAAGGCTGCAGCACCTGCAAAGCCAGCGAGTAATGATTTAAGTAGTTTCATAATAGAATAATCCCTGTAAGCCGTAAATTGTTTTATTGGGGTGGATATTATGGCTTTAGCTGCATTTGCAGATTGGTATTTGTTATAAAATTGATACACGGATAAGGTTCTGTTAACCTAATCATAACATTAAATTTATGTTTAAGAAGCCTGGTCAACCTATTATTGGGCTTTAATACAAAACATATTTTATCCTTATGTCTAACAGACGATTTTTCCTGAAAAATAGTTTGGCTGCTGCGGTTGTGGCCAGTATTTCGCCAGTTTTATCTTCATTTGCTGATGAGCAGCATCCTGTTTCTGCTAAAACCGGTAAAGCGCCGAAGTTGCGTTTTGCTATAGCCTCTGATGGTCATTACGGGCAACCGGGGACTGAATATAAACTTCATCACCAGAATATTGTAAAGTGGTTAAATGAAGCGCACGATAAAAATCCTTTAAATTTTGTAATCATCAATGGCGATCTGGTTCATGATCGTCCTGATTTGCTGCCTGAAGTTAAAAAAGATTATTACGATAAACTTAAGGTTCCTTTTTACGCCATTCCGGGCAACCACGATAATGCCGATACCAAAATATGGAAATCGGTATTTGGTTATGAGGATAATTTTTCTTTCGAAAAAAACGGGGTAGGTTTTGTTCTGGCCAATACTTCGGATACCAAAGGAACTTATTTATGCCCTAATAACGATTTTTTAAAACAGGAACTGGACAAGTTCAAAAACCTGAAAACTGTTTTCGTGGTATTGCACATTCCACCACATTTTTGGGTACCCGAAAGTCCTTTTGTTGATTGTCCCGATACCATTAAATTATTGCATAGTTACCCCAATGTAAAGGCTGTTTTTCATGGCCACGACCATAGTCTTGATGCTGTTTTTTACACTGATAAACTTCCTCATTTTTTTGATGCACACATCGGCGGGAACTGGGGTACGGCTTATAAAGGTTACCGGATTGTGGAGGTTGATGAGAACGATAAAATTCAGACTTATCAGGTAAATGCAAGTCAATCGCCAATGTTAAACGAAACCAAATTTTAACAATTACATCAATGAAAAAGACATTTTTGATGCTCATTTTTGCTTCTGCGGTATTTAGCTGTGCTGCGCAAAAGATAAGTACAACCAAAACAGATGTTAAAGCAGGAACGGATGCCGCTCAACCTTTTCTGTTCTCTTTAAATACCCTCACCGCAGAAAACCCGCGCTGGAATATCCATTACTCTGGTAGTTATGGCGAAAGAACCAACGGACAATTTGGCTATGATGGCTTGGGTCAGCAGTTTGGTGTTAAAGGCTATTTAGGGAGCAGATTTACTTTATATGCTACAGCTGCAATCGGTTTTGCCAATGCCGGTGGCGTTACTTCTGCAGAACAGGCCGAAGTAATCAGGGATTTAGTTGGCGGAAAAGGTATTGCAGGCTTTCGGTTGGGTGCTGGTTTAGGCTTAAGCCGTGATTGGTCGAACATTGGCTCGGCAATCAGCCGGATTACTGCTTCATTCGACCGCACAAACTGGCGGATGGCGGGAAACCTCCGTTTCGAAAAAGCTTTTGATAAAACGAGAGACAAACTCGATTTTATTACCAGTTTTGGTTATCAGCACCGTGTTTCGAATGTTTTGTACATCGGTGTTGAAGCTTTAGGACAAGATTTAGAAGGTTTCTGGGAAAAAGACGAGGCAGAAGGTGGCGCAAAAGTAATGCTTGGCCCGTCAATAAACCTGGAACCAAACCATTCCAAACTGTCGTTTTCCATCTCCGGCGGACCAGTTTTCTACGCCACACGCAGTCAGGTAATCCCATCTGAAGCGATCCGCGAAATCGGCTCCGTGGCCTCGGGCAATGGTTATACCATCAGGGCTCTGGTTAATTTTAATCTTCACCGCTAATATTGCGTATATTCAATAAGAAAATGAAAAATACATACTTTTTAATATTCTTGTGTTTCCTGATTATTCAAAAGGGATTTGCACAATTGCCTGGTAAAAACGAAGCCTCAAAACAGATTTTATTGCCCAACGGATGGAAACTGAGTCCTGCAGGTCATTCCCTGCAATTGGGCGATCTGCCATTAAATATGCAGCTAAGTGCTTCGGGCAAGTACCTGGCCATTACCAATAACGGCCAAAGTACCCAATCGCTGCAATTGGTTGATGCCAAAACAGAAAAGATTATCGATGAAAAAGTTTTGAGCAAATCCTGGTATGGCATCGCTTTTAGTAAAGATGAAAAACACCTTTATGCTTCAGGCGGAAATGACAACTGGATTTTGGATTTCAATATCCAGAATGATAAACTGGGCAAAAGTGATACCATTAAACTGGGTCCGATCTGGCCTAAAGGCAAAATCAGCCCGGCGGGGATAGTGGTAAATAAAAACAACAATAAACTATATACCGTAACCAAAGAAGATAGCAGCTTATATATTATTAATCCTGGTGAGAAAAAGATCCTGAAGAAAATCCAGCTTCCGGCAATTGCTTATAGCTGTGTTTTATCTGCTGATGAAAGCAAACTGTATGCTTCCCTGTGGGGCGGAAAATCTGTTGCGGTTATCAACCTTGCTGCTGAAAAGATTGAAAGGCTCATCCCTGTAGGCGACCATCCAAACGAACTTTTACTTAACAAAAAAGGAAACATTCTCTTTGTGGCTAACGCAAATGACAATACCGTTTCGGTAATCAATACCTTAAATAATAAGGTAATCGAAACCATTGCCACCACGCTTTATGCTACGCAGTTAACCGGTTCTACTACCAATGGGCTGGCGCTGAGTGCCAATGAAAAAACCTTATACATTGCCAATGCAGATAATAATTGTCTGGCCGTTTTTGATGTAAGCAAACCAGGTGTAAGCCAGAGCCAGGGATTTATTCCGGTAGGCTGGTACCCCACAAGTGTTAAGGTTTTAGGATCGAAAATTTTGGTTACCAATGGTAAAGGCAATACTTCGATGGCGAATCCGCAGGGACCACAACCCGTTTCTAAGGTAGATAACAGTGGTTACCAAATGGGCAGCACGGCCAATAGCAGACTGCAATATATAGCAGGATTGTTTAAAGGAACATTATCTTTTATCGATGCCCCAAAGCCCGAGCAATTAAAAATATATACCAAACAGGTTTATGCCAATACACCTTTTAATGATAAACGTACGGTTACTGCGGATGGTGAAGCCGGCAACCCGATTCCACGTAAACAGGGTGAAAAATCACCGATTAAACATGTTTTTTACATCATTAAAGAAAACAGAACTTACGACCAGGTATTAGGTGATGTTGCAAAAGGAAACGGTGACTCTACGCTGACGCTTTTTGGTAGAAAAATTACCCCTAATCAGCATGCTTTTGCTGAAAATTATGTGCTGCTCGATAATTTTTATGTAGATGCAGAAGTAAGTGCCGATGGACACAACTGGAGTATGGCCGCTTATGCCACCGATGTGGTGGAAAAAACCTGGCCAACCAGTTATGGTGCACGCGGTGGCAGTACAACTTTTGAAGGCGGTCGGCCGGTTACCTATCCAAAAGGTGGCTTTATCTGGGATTACTGTCAGCGGGCGGGCGTAAGTTACCGCAGTTATGGCGAATTTGGCGACTACGGCAAAGCAAACATTAAATCGTTACAGGGCCACATGTGTGCAGCTTCTCCGGGTTTTGATATGGACATTAAAGACCAGATTCGTGTAGATGCCTGGCAGCACGATTTCGATTCGTTACTCGTGGCCGGTGTGGTACCTCAGTTTAATACTTTAAGAATTTCAAACGATCATACCAGCGGACAAAAGAAAGGGAAATACTCGCCACAGGCTGCGGTTGCAGATAACGATTTAGCCGTTGGCCGTATTTTGGAACATTTATCGCACAGTAAAATCTGGAAGGAATCGGTTGTGTTTATTCTGGAAGATGATGCACAGAATGGTCCCGACCATGTTGACGCACACCGCTCGCCGGCGTATGTGGTTGGTCCTTACGTAAAAAGGAATACGCCTGTACATACCATGTACTCTACTTCAGGTTTTTTAAGAACCATGGAACTTATTTTGGGATTGCCACCAATGAGCCAGTATGATGCCGCCGCCATGCCCCTGTATGAATGTTTTACCGCTAAGCCCGATTTTACGCCCTATAACGTGTTGCAGCCGCTTATCGATCTGGATACCAGAAATGTAGCAGTGAACGAGAGTAGTAAACGTTCTGAATTGTTCAACTTTGCCAAAGAAGATGCTGCACCCGATTTAGATTTAAATGAAGTGGTTTGGAAATCGGTTAAAGGCGAGCAATCGGTAATGCCGGCACCCAAACGCAGTGCCTTTGTAATTTTGGAGAAAAAGAAAAAAGACGATGATGATTAGTGACTATTCATGATTACGTTTTAAAAGTGATCGTCATTGCTAGGAACGAAGCAATCTTAAATCGCTCGCTATTAGCGATAGTTGTAAGATTGCTTTGTCGGCTGAAAATGCCTCCTCGCAATGACGATTCCTCTCCGGCACGTTGCACTAAAAAACATCTGTCACTAATATTTTTGTAAAATCAATTATCCTTCAGGTAACAAAAAAGGATTTTAGCGGCAATCAGGTTTAAATGGATAATATTTGCTACTATTGAAGGTTGATTAGCATGATGCAACGAGTACGTATTTCAATATAATTTAACCACAGATAAACAGCCTGCCCTGCCGTTCAGGCGGGGATGCACACAGATAAAATTCGTGTGTATCTGTGCTTAAAAACATTAACTTAATAACATTACCCGTAATCCAATGTCATTAATTTAAGCCATTCGGCACGGATAAATATAATTTAACCACAGATAAAAATCCGTGTTTATCTGTGTGCATCTGTGGTTAAAAACATTAACTTAATAACATTGCCCTGTAATAACGATCTTCTTTACAGCTTCCAGTCTGGTCTTTCGAAATGGCAGGTATAACCATAAGGGTTTTTCTGCAAATAATCCTGGTGTTCTTCTTCTGCATTCCAGAAATCTGTTTCAGGTACCACCTCGGTTACAATTTTGCCAGGCCATTTGCCGGATGCATCCAACTCTGCAATTAATGTATTTGCGGTATCTTTCTGTTCATCACTATTGTAAAAAATGGCAGAGCGGTAAGAGGTACCTACATCATTTCCCTGTCTGTTGCGTGTGCTTGGATCGTGGATCTGAAAAAAGTATTCTAATAATTTACGGTAGGTTAAAACAGTGGGATCAAAGGTAACTTCAATGGCTTCGGCATGTGTACCATGATTCCGGTAGGTGGCATTGGGCACATCGCCACCGGTATAACCTACAACGGTAGAAATTACACCCGGGTAATGACGGAGCAGTTCTTCTACTCCCCAAAAGCAGCCGCCTGCAAGTATGGCTTTTTCAGTATTCATATATCTTCCTTTTTTTTGATTAATAAAGATACGATGAAGATGTGTAAAGGGAAAGTAAAGAAGGATGCCGTTTAGTTGTATAGGTAAAACAAAACGGATATTTGGCGCGCAAGTTTTGTACCAATACAAAGCTTCTTCCCGACCTCCACATTTAAGCTTTCCCGAAAATTCAGGATGCCTTGTTGCTGTATGATGCATAAACCCTTGTCAATAAAACCCGACAGCAGCGGTTGCTGCTACATATCGCGTAGCACCAAACCCACATCGACAACCTTTAAGGATCTAATGGCTCGTCAAAATCGATTTGTAAAGATGTGGTATTCAGGTAAAATTCAGATTCGGTTTCGCTTAAACGTTTTCCGTTTTTGTATGGATAGTAGCCCAGTTCTTTTTTACAACGTTCCAGCAGGATATCGGTAATGTAATAACTCTGCGATTTTACGGTGCAAACCATTCCCGGTTTGTCAATTGGCATCCCATACCTGAACATCAGCCTTGCACAATTCCGCAGGTTGGTGGTGGTATGGCGGGCGTGCGGCTCCATAATAATAGCGCTTTCGGGTATCTGAAGTGTTTCCATTAAAAATTTCTTCATTTCATAAGCTTCGCTGAATTTGGTTTTATAGGGATGCACCCTTCCGCCCGAAACAACGATGAATGGTGCCATGCCTTTCTGGTATTGCAGGGCAGCTAAGCGACAGCGGATCATGCCTCCGGCACTTAGTGCAACCTCTTTTTCCTCTGGTCCTGCACCAGGCACTAAAATCAAACTATATGGATATTTTTTCCAATCCGTTTTTTTGATCTGGTTAAAGGCCGCAAGGTTTACGCCTTTTAGCATGGGTTCATAATCAGCTGCATCGTTTCTTTCGTTTAGTTCGAAGGCCGTTAAAGCAAATTGCATGGCAGGTTCAAAAAACAGGTTGTCTTTATTTTGCAGGGTTAAACCGGCACTGGCTGCAGTAAGTTCTGCGTATTCCTTATCTTTTGAACTGAAACTAATGGAATCGATTTTGGGATAATTGGGCTTATTCCCCTCAATATATACCCCAATAGCGTAATTGATGGCCTTAGCATCCTGTTCCCAGGCTTTGATTAAAAGATCTTTGTGAGTTTCTTTACTGTACATGGCATAACACCCTGAAGGAATTAAATGATTCATCACCAATTTCCCCAGTGCATTATTATCAGAGTAAATAGCCGCCAGTCGGTTGCTAATATCTGCGATTTCTGCTGTAGAAAATTTTAAAGCTTTGGCATAACAAGAGATTTCAGCCCTGCAGTTTTTCAGGGATTCGTTTACCTGTGCTGTTTTCGATTTCAGCGCACTTTGTAATGCCGTATCAGCTGCAAGCATTTTACGCAGTTCGGGCAGTTGCTGAAATAAAGTAAGCAGGTAATAATTTTTGTATTGTACCTCGTTTCTGGTTTTGATTAGCGGATAAGATTGAACAGGTAAATTTTGCACGGATATGCTTTTACAAAACAGACAAAGCAAAAGGCAATAATAAAAGGATTTCATTTAAAAAATTTTGATTGCAAATTTAAAGATAAGGCGTTAACCAAACATTAACAAGGTGTTACATTTTAGACGTTATTAAATCGATTTAGCGTGTAATTAAAGGTGGTTAATGTTAATTTAAAATACCGGTCAAAATCGGTACACAGAGTTAACATTAGGGATACATAGTGTTAAAAATACACTTATACTTTTGTCGCCGTAGAACGCTCCATAAATTAACCTGTTAATCTTAAAAAGGATAAGCCTATGTAAATGTGAAATCTACAATCTGCTTAAAAAACAAAACCCCAATTATATTTCAAAACCATTACTAAGAACAAAAAGATGACATCATTTTTTTTAACCGCGGGTATAAAAAATACCTGTAGGAAACTGCTATTGCCTTTAGGATTACTCGCCATCTGTAATTCAGAAGCAATCGCAATAAATCACGGTGTAACTGCACCGGGATTGCACCTTAAAGCATTTGCATCTGTAAGTGGAACGGTTACCGACCAGAATAACCTGCCTTTACCCGGTGTAAGTGTATTTGACAAAAAAACCAAAAAAACAACAGTTACCGATATCAATGGTAAATATTCAATCAATGTTGATGAAGGCGCTGTACTGGTATTCTCATACATTGGTTACGATAACCAGGAAGTGGTGGTTAACGGCCGCCAGAATATCAATATCATTTTAAAAGAAAGCAGCAATACATTAAATGAAGTAGTGGCCATTGGTTACCAGAAAATCAGGAAATCGGATGTAACGGGTGCCATCAGCAGCGTTAAGGCGAGTGAAATGAATTTAAGCTCGCCAACGGTTGGCCAGGCTTTGGTTGGTAAGGTTGCGGGTGTACAGGTATCGCAAACTACAGGCGCACCGTATGCCAGTACAAAAATCCGTGTTAGGGGTGTAGGCTCTATTAATGCCAGTTCCGACCCGCTATATGTAATTGATGGCTATCCTTCCGGAAACAACGTTTTTATCAATCCTGAGGACATAGAAACCATCGACATTTTAAAAGATGCGGCATCAGCGGCCATTTACGGATCTAGGGCATCGGGTGGTGTGGTGATGATTACCACTAAAAAAGGTAAAGACGGAAAGGGACGTTTCGAATACGATGTTCAGGCGGGTATGACACAACTGGCCAAAAAAGTAAAATTATTAGATGCAGGGCAGTTTATCCAGCTGATGATAGACGGACGTAATAATGCTTATAAAGATTTAGTGGTTAACGGAGGTAAAATTACCTGGAACGATTCGATGTTTTCGGATAATAATGCTACCCGTACAAAAAATGTAGGTAATGGTTCATCGGTAAGTATTCCCACAGATATCTACAATTTTGCCACACAAACGGCTATTGCTCCTGCAAATAACACTGATTGGCAGGATGTATTATATAGAAATGCATTTTTTCAGCGCCACAACCTTTCATTCTCTGGTGGAAATAAAGACATTAAATACTTTGTAAGTGGCGGTTACCAGGATCAGGACGGTATTGTAACCAATACAGCCATGAGATCTTTAAACTTCCGTACAAATATTGAAGGACAGGTAAGTAAGCGCTTAAAAGTGGGTGCAAATATTGCTTTAACGCAAACCAATAATAAAGAAGTTGGCGAAGGCCGTTTCAGTCCGATGATGTCGGCACTGCTTTATCTGCCTTATCTTCCTGCATACGATGCCAATGGCAATCCGGCTAAATACGGCATGTCTGCACTGGCCAACGAGTTTGGTTACCAGGGACTGGAAAATCCGCTGGCTACTGTAAATGAAATGAAAATTAACCGCCTGGGCAACCGCAATAATTACAATACGTACGCTACCTATGATATTTTGGACGGTTTAACATTTAAGGCCAATTTAGGTGCACAAAACTATAGCGAAAAGTACGATTATTACCGTCCGGGTAGCTTAAGCAATGGTGGTGGTAACGCACCATATTCGGTTTCATCACTGGCTGCGGCAAATGCAGTGGCACAGAACTATACCACAGTTGATAAGCTTGCCGAGTTTACCTTAAATTATAATAAAAAGATTGGCAAACACAGTCTGGATGTATTGGGCGGATATTCTGCGCAGCAAACCAATACCGATCTGGTAAGGGTAACAGCAACCGGATTTACCAGCGACAGGATTGGAGAAATATCTGATAAAGGCGCATTAAATACCGATTTTGTATTAAACTCGGCAGTTAAAACTGTTACTACGCTGCTTTCTTATTTTGGTCGTTTAAGCTACAATTTCGATAGCAAATATTTCCTGACGGGATCTTTCCGTACCGACGGATCATCAAGGTTTGGTCCTAAAAACAAATGGGGCGTTTTCCCTTCAGTTGCTGCGGGCTGGAATTTATCGCAGGAAGACTGGTATAACGAGTTTTTAGGAAAAGGTTCTGCTGTTAAATTAAGGGCAAGCTGGGGATTAAGCGGAAACAACAACATTGGCGATTATAACCATACGCAAACCATGAGTACACCTGGTGGAACTATTTTTGGTCCGGGTAACTCTATCTCCACTGCAGTTTGGGCTGGTAACATCAAAGACCAGAGCCTGGGATGGGAATCTACCTCACAATATAACCTTGGTACCGATTTAAGTTTCTTTAACGGGCGTTTATCGGTAATTGCCAATTATTATTACAGTTTATCGTATAATTTATTGTTTAATCAGCCAATTTCGGCCATTTCGGGTACTTCTACTATTTTAACCAATTTAAAAAATAGTAAAGTAAGAAATACAGGTTTCGATTTACAACTGGATGGCCGCATCATCAACACCGATGATTTTACTTTGGGTTTAAGCGGTAATATTGCCTTAAACAAAAATAAAGTACTCGATCTGGGTGGTAACAGCACCATTTACAGTTTTGGTGCAGAAAGACAGTACATTACACACGTTACCCAGGAAGGACAGCCTATCGGTATGTTTTACGGATTTAAAGTTTTGGGCAGGGTAACACCAGAACTGGTGGGTAAAGTAGCGCCATCGGCTGCACAATCGAACAGTCAGAAAGTGGGCGACCTTTATTTCGAAGACACCAATGGTGACGGAATTGTAAACGATGCAGATAAAAAAATCATCGGAAGCCCGTATCCTGATTTTACCTATGGTTTTGCCGTAAATGCAAGTTATAAGGCTTTTGATATCAGGGCTTCTTTTAACGGATCGTATGGAAATCAGGTATTAGACGGGCAAGATTATTACCTGTACAATTTTGAAGGATCGGGCAATCAGTACGTAGAAGTGGCCGATCGATACAGGAACGAGGCTAACCCGGGTAGTGGCTTAAACTACCGTGCATCACGCGCAGGTACACAAAGCAACAGTACACGTTTATCTTCATTCTACCTTCAGGATGGTTCTTATTTAAGGTGTACCAATATCACTTTGGGCTATAACTTCCCTAAAACCTTAGCTAAGCACCTGCATGTAGAAAATATCAGGGTTTTTGGTAGCGTAGATAATGCCTTTACAATTACCGATTACAAAGGATATAACCCGGAGGTTGATTACAACGGTGGTGCAAACTTAACCCCTGGCGTTGATTATGGCAATTATCCATTGGCCAGAGCTTACAATTTAGGTGTTAAATTAACTTTTTAATCCACCTTAAACCATCATTAAAATATATCAAAATGAGAAAAAATATATTCATAGTTTTTTTAGGTCTGATTTCACTATCGGCCTGTAAAAAAGATTTTCTTGACCAAAAAAGTCCTAATGCAGTAACTGTTGACCAGTTTTTTGCTTCACCCAACGATGTACAGCTTGCCGTTAACGGTATTTATCAATCATTAAGGAGTGGAAGTAATATTGGCGAGGGAAGCGGCCTGTACACCGATCAGCGTTCGGATGATACAGGTACCAACGATAACCAGTCGAATGCGGGCGAACCTTTCCAGTTTGGCAATTTTAGCATTCTGCCAAGTAACAGTTATTTAAAAGGCCATTGGGGAAGTTTGTACCAAACCATCAGCAGATGTAACGTAGTTACTTCGAATATTGATAAAGTAAGTTTCCCAAGCCAGGATACAAAAGGACAGTATCTGGCCGAAGCCAAATTTATCAGGGCCCTGATGTATTTTCATTTGGTTAGAAAGTGGGGAGATGTACCTCTGGTAACCAAACAATTAACCAGTAGCGAAGAAGTATTGGCCAATACCTCGCGCCAGCCACAGGCAACGGTTTATGCCCAGATTGTTGCCGATTTAAAAGATGCCTTAACCAGCACACTTCCTAACCTGCAAACAGGGGCGGGTTTGGGCCGGGTATCAAAAGCTGCTATAAACGGATTATTAGGACAGGTTTATTTAACCATGGCCACTACTTTCGAAAACGGTAAGGCAGATAACCTTACCAATGCCAGCACCTATTTATTGGCGGCTTACAACATGAAAAGTTTTGGTACCTTAGCCAGCATACCTTATGCAGATGTGTTTGATGTAACAAAGAAAAACAGTAATCCGGAGGTTATATTTGAAATTGTAAACTATCAGGGCAATATAAATTATGCATCGAGTATTGCGGCAGATAACCAGCCTTTTGGTGAAACCATTAACTCAAGAAAAGCGCCTACAGGTGTTGGAGGCAATGTAACACCCGACCTGGTACTGGATTATGAAACCGGCGACCCAAGAAAAGATTTCTCAATTAAATATGCAGCTGATACCAGGGTGTTAGACTGGTATGTAAGCAAATACCGCGATGCAAGTGATGCCGCCGGAGTGAACGGTTATGGTGGAAATAACTGCCCGCTGATGCGTTATGCCGATATTATTTTAATGCTTGCTGAAGTAAACATGCTGCAGGGTAATGATGGTGTAGCTATTCAGTATTTAGATATGGTAAGGGCAAGGGCTGGTGTGCCTTTATATGCTGTTGCACGTACAGATGCCAATTACAATACAAAATATCCTACGCTTAAACTGGCTATTTTGCACGAGCGGAGGGTAGAACTTGCCTTTGAACACCAAAGATGGTTTGATTTGTTGCGCTTTTTCACTACTGATGAACTTGTAGCCTATTTCCGTACCAAATCTCAATCTAATTTTGGTAACGCAAAGTTGAGCAACTTTACCACTAAAGACAGGTATTTTCCTATTCCTTTTGATGAAGTTAAACTCGATCCGGTTAAAATGTACCAGAATCCGGGGTATTAATCTTAAATCAAAGAAGCCAGGTTTTTAAAACCTGGCTTCTTTTGCTAATACCAATTTGCAGTTTGCAGTTTACAGTTGGCAGTTTGCAATTGCCGGTTTGCTGTTAACAATTAACCAATTTCAACATTTAACCAGTTAACCAATTTAACCAGTTAATCAACTGCCCCATCCCTCTAAATAATATTCCTCGTGATTTTTCCCTTAATAATATAAAGCGATTGAATGTTCTTTTTATCGATTACCGTATCACCAGTAAAATCGGGGTTTGATGAACGGAGGATCAGTTTTGCATTATCGGGGTGCTGAAAAATCAGTTTTATGGTGCGCAAACTATTGCTTTCCTCATCCGTCATTACCACATAAGCTTCTCCCCATTGTAGTATTTCCAGATTAATAATTTCTTTAACCGCAATAATTTCACCGGCAGCATATTTTGGGTACATGCTATCGCCATATACAGGCAAATAAGCAGTACAATCATTAAAAGGAAGATAATTTACAAGGTATTCTGCCCTTTCTTCCTGTACAATCAGATCTTTTGCATCCGATAAACTCATGTCGAAATACGGAACCCCCTCTTTGCTTTCACTAACGCCTGGCTTCTTTTTAAAAAAGGGTTCACCTGTTCCGGTTTCAAACCAGGTTAAATTTACATCGAATTTAAGTTCCAGTTTATCTTTAATGGCATTTGATACTTTTAAACCGCCTCTTTCGCGAAGAACATCCGATAAGGAGCCTTGTTTAATATTCAGCGCTATCGCAAAATCTTTCTGTGTCCTGAATTTTAGCAAATCCATTAATATTTTTAATCGCTGGTTTTCAGTTTGTTGCATAATTATTTTAAGATTTTCTTATTTTTTATAAGTAATTACTTATTTATTTTGCTAAATTCGTTAGCTAATATAATAAAAATACAAGGTATGGAAGGAGTATATCATTTTAAAAAAGAAACCGTTAGTTTTATTAATGCCATCGAAAGCTTTTTTGCTATGGGGAGTATTAACAGCAGTTTACAGTTTTTAAAAAACTGGTTAAATCCGCCACAGAACGAATATGATTATTCGCCACAGAAGCATCCGGCACAGCTATTACGTTTTTACGAAAAACTACTCCCGCTTTTCGATTATTCTGACCTGATTTTTAACCACAGGGAAGCAGATACTGATTTTGTAAAAGCCATTACGGCCGATGAAAGCAGTTTGGAACGGGAATCGGTTCTGCTTGATTATAGTCCGAAATTGTTAAGCAAAGGGGAAATGCAAAATCCTAAATTAATTTTTCTGGAAATGTACCTGTTCTTTCAATCCCATAGCTATAAAATTGCCTATAAAGAATGGCTGCTGGCCGGGTTGGAAAATACACTCGATCAGGAGTGGGATGCCCATATTTACGAAGTGTATGGCAATACCAGGAAAATGCTGGAAGCCTGCTGGTTAATCCATGAAAGGATTGTTACTAAAAATAGCTTTAAAAGTATCGACAGGTATTATCATTTAGCGGTGTTTGAAAGTACATCACCTCTGGCTTTTGATCATAATCTTTTCCAAAATCCATTTGCCGTAATTGAGCATTTTTTTACGTTAGATAGTCTTGCCGGGCACAAAACTTACCTTAAAAACTGGTATAAAATAGCCCTGGCAAAAGAAAGCTATGTGAATAACAGTTCGAATTACTTTTTCTTTTATAACCAGTTTACGCAATTGCTTAATGCCGGTTACATTATTGCCGCTAAAAAACTGGTATATAAACAATATGTTGTAGAAGAGGCAGATTATGCAGCTATTGAGGCATATCAAACCCAATTGTGTGAGGTAAATACCCTGCCACCTCATCATGTTAAAAATCCTTATTTGTTTATAGAAACTTTTTTTGTGCCCGAAAAAATTAAACAATTGCGTTTGGGTCTTTTAGAGTGGCTTTATGCAGCCTTTAGCAATAAAAGCAGCATCAAATTAATGGAAAAAGAATACCTTTTTGAACAATACGAAAATATGCAGATGATTATAGAAGCATTTTTTCTGGTAATTAATGATCCACAGCTGGGGGAAGAAGAAGATTGGGTTGTTTATTTGGAATAGCTTACACAAAATTCATTATCAGCTATCACCCATAAACTCACTTGGTGTTTTACCAAAGTGCTTTTTAAACTCCGAGCTAAAGTATTTTCTATCGCTAAAACCTACAGCATAAGCAATTTCGGCAATATTACCTGAACCCTGTTTAAGCAGCTGTGCCGCCCTTTTTATCCTGAGCGATTTAATAAAATCGTTTACAGAAAGATCAGTCAATGCCCTGATTTTTTTATACAACACAGGCTGACTCATGCCAATTGCCGAAGCCAGGGCAGGTACATCAAAATCTGGATCAGCGATACGGTCTTCAATTACCTGTATAATTTTATTCAGGAAATTTTGCTCGGTGGTGTTAATTACCAGGTTTTTAGGTTCTAATGTAATTACCTGCGCAAATTTTTGTTTAAGGGTTTCGCGGGCGGTTAAAAGGTTCTGGATATTAAGTTCCAGGATTTTTAGATTAAAAGGTTTCATGATGTAGGCATCGGCGCCATTTTCAAAACCGTTAATCTGATGTACATAAGCCGATCGGGCGGTTAATAATACAACCGGGATATGACTCGTACTTTCATCTGTTTTCAATTTGCGGCATAACTCAAGGCCATCCATTACCGGCATCATCACATCACTGATAATCAGATCAGGGATGAGTTCCAGTGCACAGGCTAAACCGGTAGCGCCGTTTTCACTTTCATAAATGCTGTATTGATCTTTCAGCGCATTTTTAATAAAAGCCCTTACATCTTCATTATCTTCAACCAATAAAATGCTTTTTCTCTCTTTCTCTGCAACTGGTAGTGCTATAATGTTTTCTTCTTTTAAGTTTTCGGCAGGTGTTGCAGGTGTACTGTAATTGGCTGCATCGTCGTAGTAAACATAATCGGAGATTAAATCAGTACTGTTAAAATGCGCTTTTCCGGTTTTTAAACTTACCGTAAAGCAGGTGGCACCAAATGTTTTTTCGTTTTGGGGTGTACTGCTAAAAGTGATTTCACCATGGTGCAGTTCTACAATACTTTTCGATAGGGATAACCCTAAACCTGTACCTATGGTTGAGTTTGCATTGGCCTGGTAAAAATTGGTAAACAGGCTGGCCTGGTTTTCAAGAGGGATCCCTTTTCCATTATCGCAGATCAGGATGTTAATGTTTTGATTTTCCTGGTAGATTTTTAAACTTATTTTTCCGTGAGTAGGGGTAAACTTAAATGCATTTGATAATAAGTTAAACAATACTTTTTCCATTTGTACCTTATCGAAATAAAGCTCAAATTCGGGTGGCGTGGTTTCGAAAACATAATCAATATTTTTGGAGATCGCCATGTTCTGAAAGGCGAGAAATATTTCCCTGCAGAATTTAACAATATCCCCCGGACTTACATGTAAAGTCATTTTTCCACTTTCTGCTTTTCTAAAATCAAGCAGTTCGGTAACAAGGTTCATTAAACGATCGGCATTGTTTTTAATGGGCTGCAGGTCTCTGTTCAGGGCGGGATCGTCTTTTGCATTTTCAATCAGTTTATCCAGCGGACCAACAATCAGCGTTAAAGGCGTACGGATTTCGTGCGAAATATTGGTGAAAAACTCAAGTTTATGTTCGTTAACTTCTTTTTCGGTTTTGAGCACGGCCCTGATCAGTAAATAGCGTACAAATACGATTGATATGCCAGCAAAAACACCGAAATAGATGAGATATGCCCACCAGGTTCTGTAAAACGGTGGTAATACCTTAATCTGTATCGTACTGGTGGTATTAGTCCAAAGCCCGTCATTATTGGTGCCTTTAACCATCAGGGTATAATTTCCGGGAGAAAGATTGGTATAACTGGCAGAAGGAATGTCTACATAGTTCCAGTTTTTTTCAAAGCCATCAAGCTTGTAGGCATAATGATTTTTATCTGCTTTTATAAAGTTTAACAACGTGAAATCGATAGCAAATACATTTTGATCGGATGAAAATGTGATTGATTTGAGGGTGCTGATGTTCTGTTTAAGCGGTCCACCCTGATCGCTTAAATTTACAGTCTTATTAAACAGCTTTAACCCGGTAAATATAACGGGAGGGGTGTTTTTATTTTCTTTAATTTCGTTTGGGTAAAAGCTCACCATTCCACTTAATCCTCCAAAGAAAAAAGCTCCCTTGCTGTCTTTCAGGAACGATTTATAATTAAATTCATTACCCGGCAAACCGTCTTTGGTATTGTAGGTTTTAAAGGTTTTCTGTTTCGGGTTATACTTGCACAAACCTTTGTCGGTTGTAATCCACAGGTTCCGGAAATCGTCTTCTAAAATTCCCATAATGTTGTTGCTGGGTAAGCCATCTGCAGCAGTAATCCTGATATAGCGGTGATGTGCTGCATCAAGTTTAAAGAGTCCATTACGCAGCGTCCCGATGAGTAAATACCCATCTTTATCTTCCGTTAAACAGCTCACCTCATTGTATTTTAAAATTTCCGGCGCTGCGGCCACGCGACCAATAAACCTGGACGAATCTTTTTTTAGCTGGTAAAGTCCGGAATTGGTGGCCACCCAGAGGCTTCTTTTAGTATCCTCGAATATATTAAGTACAGCATCAGAAAGCCCGTTTAAGCGGTTGCGGATAAATTTTCCGGTTGTTGCATTAAAAGTATTAAGGCCACCATTGGTGCCTACCCAAAACCGGCCATAACTGTCTTCAAAAACGGAAGTAATTTCGTCGCTACTTAGTGATGAGGTGTCGTTTTTACTGCTGTTGTACCTTACAAAAGTCTTGGTTTCAGGTTGAAAAAGATTTAATCCTCCATAATGGGTACCCACCCAAATCCTGTTTTTTTTATCTCTTATTACAGCTTTAACCAGGTTTGCACTTAAGCTCTTGGGGTTGTTGGGGTTGTATTTGTAACGGATAAAGGTATTGTTTTTCCTGTCGTAATAATTCAGTCCCTCGCCCTCCGTACCAATCCACAGATTTTGATTCTGATCTTCCATAATCGAACTGATTACGTTGCTGCTTAAACCATTTGCGGCGGTAGTGCTCCGGTAAACTTTAAAAGGCGTATAATTAGGATAAACCATGTTGATGGCGCCGTAATAGGTGCCTATCCAAATGATTCCCTGCCGGTCCTGATAAATATCGTAAACAGAGTTCTGACTTAAACTGGAAGGGTTTTCAGGTTCATTTTGTAAAGTGCTGAAGCTTTTGGTAGCAGGATCGTAAATATTAATGCCGTGTAAACTTCCGATCCATAGTTTTCCTTCCCGGTCGAGTATAATTTTCCGGATGTTATTGCTGCTTATTCCCTTTGGATTTAGGCTTGAGTATCTGTAATTGGTAATGTTCCTGGTACTCAGGTTTAGTTTACTTATACCAGTTTGTTTGGTGGCGATCCACAGGTTGTTTTCACGGTCTTCTGCCATGCTGGTAATGTGGTTATCAATCGCACTGTTAAGCGCCTCACTAAATTGCTTAAAATAAGTCAGGTAGCTTTCACCATTTTTAAAAACCATGTGCATTAAGCCGTTAGAAGTACTCAGCCACAACGCACCGGAATGATCTTCGGCAATGGTATAAATTTTCAGAGGCTGCTTTTTCTGATAAAAAAAACGTTTAAATGTATATCTCTCTTTTTGGTTGAGAAGGTTCAGGCCATTGCTGGTACCAATCCAAACACGGTTTTGTTTATCCTGAAAAATGCAGTTTATTGCAGAGGCGCTAATGCTGTTAGAGGCGTTATCGTTATGCTTATAACAGTCAAAATCATCGCCGGCTTCATTGTATTTATTAAGGCCCTGCGATGTGCCAATTAGCAATGTGCCATCTTTTAAAGCTAAAATTGTTGATAGATAGGAGGAAAAGCTGAGGCTTTTTGGGTTGCCGTTTTGGTGGTTATATACTTTAAAAGATTGCGAGTCGTATTTGTTTAAGCCAAAGCGGGTACCAAACCACATAAAACCTTTACCATCCTGGGCAATTGATAATACAGAACTTTGAGAAAGCCCGTTTTCTACATTGAGGTGTTTAAAAGTGTATTTGTTCTGGGCATGACATAAAGTGATAAAAAAAACTAATGTACATGTAAACAGGGATTTCATGTTGGTGTAAAATGAAGGATGGCTAGCTTTTATCAATTAAAAGTACAAAATGTTTCCATTATAAAAAGAAGATGCCTTTAGCGCTGGCAATTTTAACAATTATCTGCCTGTTTATTCCCTTTTTAATGTTGTTTTATGCCTTTATTTAGAATTTTCACCCCATTTACTTAGGATTTTACCCCCTCTGTTTTTTCTCTTCTAAATAGATTTGGCCTTATGCATTTACAACTAAAATGCAAACAATAACCAAATATATAATAACCAAAAACTGATTCACCTATAATAAAATGAGCTATCATTTTTTTAGGCAGGTAACGAGCAACGTACCAACAAACTATAACTATATGAGGAAAACTTACTTTAAGCAATTGATGCTTTTTTCGTTAACCGTATATGCGGTGTGCCCAAATCTGGCCAATGCAAATGCAATACGAGTCAAAAGCCATGTAACAGGTAAAACCGGATTTACTAAAAACCATCGGTTGGAAGTAACAGGAACTGTAACCGATAACTTCGGAAACCCCTTATTTGGTGTAAAGGTTTCAATTAAAGAAACCGGTACCAACACTTCTACCGATAAAAACGGGAAGTATAAAATTAGTGCAGTTGAAGGCGATGTGCTAATCTTTACGCTTAATGGTTATCTGATACAAGAAGTTGAGGTTAAACAGGCGCTGTTAAATGTGAGTTTAGTCGAAAACCAAAAAAGACAGGTTGCTGTGCCTATCCTTTACGGAGAGCAATCTACCGTAACCAAACTCCAATCAACTGCTACGGTTTACAACAACGATTTAATAAAAGTGCCTGTAGCGGGTATAAACAATGCCTTATCGGGCAGGCTTGCGGGCTTATATACCTTACAGAGTAATGGCAGGCCAGGTGCCGATGGTACAAGTATAACTGTAAGGGGCAATGTGCCACTGGTTTTGGTAAATGGTATACCGAGAGATTATTCCTCTATCGATCCCGAAGAAATAGAATCAGTAACCATTTTAAAAGATGGTTTATCTGCTGTAATGCTTGGACAGCAATCTTCTAACGGTGTTGTAATGATTACCACGCGGAAAGGTGAGGTAGGAAAACAGCGCATTTCGTTAACCGCACAGGCGGGATTGCAATCGGCAGTGAAATTGCCAAAGCCTCTGGATGCTTTTAATTATGCTACTTTATATAATGAGGCCCTGGCTAATGATGGCAAGGCACCACGCTACACGGCCGCCGATCTAAACGCATGGGCCACCGGGTCAGATCCTGTATTTCATCCTGATGTAGACTGGTACAGCACCATCCTGAAACCAAATACACTTTTCAGCAGGTATAACTTAAATACTTATGGAGGGGGTAACTCCACCCGCTATTTTCTTGATGTAGATTACCTTAACCAGAGCGGTATTCTTAAACAAGATGATAATAAAAACCCTTACAGTACCAATACCGATTATAAAAGGTACCTCGTGCGCACCAATATCGATATTGATATTACACCAACTACTTTATTAAACCTCAATTTGTTCGGTCGTATCCAAAATGGAAACCAACCGGGTGGTGCAGGTGCCAACAGTGCAATTTTTACTACAGGTACAACTTTATCTAATTTTGGTAGTAATAATATCTTTTCGCAACTGGCTGCTACGCCAAACAATGCCTATCCTGTTTTTAATCCTAATGGTTCGTTAGCTGGCAGCTCCGATTATCAAACCAATTTATGGGCTGCAACAACGCAATCTGGTTATTTTTACAACAGCACACGCGATGTTTCTGCTGATATCTCTTTACGTAAAACACTCGATAACCTGACTAAAGGTTTATGGGTAAAAGCATTGGCAAGTTTTAATACCAGTGTGTCGGAAAATATTATCCGCACCAAACAATATGCGGTTTTTAAACTCGCCGGCACCAACCCAGATGTGTACCAGAAATTTGGTGTAGACGGGCAGCAGGTTAATCTTTCTACCAATACCGGGCAGAGCCGAAATTTATTTGTAGATTTTTCTACAGGCCTGGATAAAACCTATGGCAATCACAGCATTAGTGCATTACTGAAATTTAATTCGCAAAGTGCACAAACAGCCAATCAGGTTCCGATGATCTACAATAATTTATCGGGAAGGGTAAATTATAATTTTAAAGAAAAATACCTTGCAGAGGCAGCTTTAAGTTATAGTGGTTTAAACCGATATGAAAAAGGCAATCGCTATGGTTTCTTTTACGGTTTCGGTTTAGGCTGGAACATTGCTAAAGAAGATTTTTTAAAAGATACAAAATGGTTAAGTGCACTTAAAGTGCGGGCTAACTATGCTTATACAGGCAATGCAAATCCTGGTTATTTCGCCTACAATCAGTATTATATAACGGGTGGTACTTACAATTATGGTACTACACCAACAGCAATTGCCGGTACAACTGAAGGTACATTGGCCAACCCTAACATTACCTGGGAAAAAGCCAACCAATATAACTTTGGTATAGATGCAAGCCTGTTTAATAACAAATTATCTGTTGCGGCTGATTATTTCAATAATGAAAACTTCGATCTGGTACAAACCAGGGGAAGAAATTCGGCACTTTTAGGCATCGCTTACCCTCCGGAAAACATAGGCATTAACCGGTATTCGGGATTGGAATTCGATTTAAGGTACAGCAACAACATCGGCAACTTTAACTATTACATTGCGCCAAATGTTTTTTCGCTGCAAAAAATTATTCAATACCAGGATGAGATCGACAGACCATACCCATGGATGGTTAGAACAGGACAACGCGAAGACCAGACTTTTGGATATATAGCCGAGGGACTTTTTCAAAACCAGGCTGAGATTAACTCCAGTGCAAAAATTCAGGGTTATACACCTGTTCCCGGCGATATTAAATACAAAGATTTAAACAACGATGGTATTATAAATGAACTTGACATACAGGCGCTTAAAAACAATAATCCAATCTGGTTTTATGGCGTTAATTTAGGCTTCAGCTATAAAGGTTTCGATTTTTCAGCGCTGTTGCAAGGGGTACAAAACCGGTATATCTACGTGTCGGGTTCAACCGAATGGGCCTTTCAGAACAATGGTTTAGGGCAGGCTTATGAACAGAATCTCGGCCGGTGGACACCCGCCACAGCGGCCACTGCAACGCAGCCCCGTTTAACCATAGGTTCAAATCCAAACAACGAGGCTACCTCTTCTTACTGGTTACACAATGGCAGTTATGTACGCTTAAAAAATGTAGAGCTGGGTTATACTTTGCCAAAACTGCTAACCAATAAATTAAAACTGGCATCTATCCGCTTCTTCGTAAACGCTGTAAATGCAGTTACTTTTTCGGCTTATGATAGGGTAGACCCTGAAGTTTACGGAAGTGGTTATCCGCTGCAAAGGGTAGTTAACGCAGGTTTAAATGTTAAATTTTAAGGTCGGGCAATATGAAAATTAAGATAAAAGAAATAGCTGGTGTTTTAGCAATCACCATTGTAGGTTTTTCGGCATGTAAAAAACCATTATACGAAACCGAACCGATCAGTCAGGATATTACCTATGTTTTCGATAAAACAGATTCGTTGGGCGTACAGGCCAAAACCTTTCTGGCCGATATCTACTCTTACCTGCCGAACGGATACAACAGGATCGGCAACGATGTGCTTGATGCAGCCTCTGACGATGCGATCAGCTCATCGCCTGCGAGTACGATAGAATATTTTGTAAACGGCCGCATTTCTGCTGTTAGCCCGGTAGACAATTCGTGGGACAATAATTATAAGACCATCAGAAAGGTTAATATTTTTCTGGCTAATATCGATGTGGTGCCTTTAAACCAGAAAGGATTAAAAGTGTACTGGAAAGCAGAAGCCAGAATACTGAGGGCAATAGCTTATTTCGAGCTGATTAAACGGTTTGGCGGTGTACCTTTAATGGGTGATAGGGTTTTAGGCGTAAATGATGATATTCAGTTACCCAGAAATAGCTATGCAGATTGCCTGAAATATATTGTGGATGAATGCGATGCCCTAAAAACCATTGCAAGGCCAGATAATTCGCTGGCTGCAGATGAGGATTATGGCAGGATGACCCAGGGAGTAGCACTTGCCTTAAAAGCAAGGGTTTTATTGTACGATGCCAGTCCGCTGAATAATCCAAACAACGATTTAACCAAATGGGCTTCAGCCGCACAGGCCGCTAAAGATGTAATGAGCCTGAATATATTTTCGTTAACAGCGGCCTATACTTCTGTTTTTAATACCAGAAAAAATACGGAGGTCATTTTGGCCTATCAGCGTGGAGTAACTTTTGATCTCGAAACCAGGAATGCACCGGTGGGTTATACTGCTACCAATGCATCAGGCTCTGGCTATACCAGTCCAACGCAGGAGCTGGTTGATGCTTTTGATATGGCCAATGGCAGGGCAATCAGCGATCCTGCATCAGGCTATAATGCTGCTGACCCCTATGCCGGAAGAGATCCGAGGTTTTACAGGACTATTTTCTACAACAACTCAAAATGGCTGAATAGAATCGTTCAGACTTATGATGGCGGACTTGATAAACCGGGCAGTGCGGTAAACGTGCAAACCCGTACCGGTTATTATATGCGTAAATTCTTAAACGAAACTTTCGAAACTGCCACTGTTTACAGTAACCAAACGCACAATTTTCCAATTTTCAGGTATGCCGAAATTCTGCTCAATTATGCAGAAGCCATGAACGAAGCAGCAGATAATGCTGTAAACAGGACCGAAGCTTTTAACCAGCTAAAAGCGATAAGGTTAAGGGCAGGCATCGCCATAGGCAGCACAGCAGGTTATCAGTATGGTTTAAAAACCACCATGAGCCAGGCCGAAATGCGGGAAGCCATCAGGCACGAACGCAGGGTAGAGATGGCCTTTGAAGAACAGCGTTTTTGGGATATCCGCCGGTGGAAAATAGCAGAAAACGTATTGAACGGCACTTTACATGGCATGCAGATTATTAAAAATGCAAATGGCACATTCTCCTATACCAGAACCAATGCGCTTAATGTATCGTTCGATGCTTCTAAAATGTATCGTTACCCAATTGCCGCAAGCGAGGTAAACAAAAACAGAAACCTAACACAAAATCCGGGCTGGTAATTGGAGATTTTAAAATTGTTAAATGATAACCATACATGTTATGCAAAAAATATTATATAAATTATTAATCCTTTTAACCCTGTTGCCCGGCATTTCTTTGGCGCAAACGATTATAAGAGGAACCATAGTAGACGATTCAGGCCCGATACCCGGTGCTACCGTTGTAGAAAAAGGATTAACCAATAACGGTACCGTAAGCGATGGCGAGGGCAGGTTTCAGTTCAGTTTAAAAGGAACTTCGAAAGTCCTCATCATTAAATCGATCGGTTACTTAACACAAGAAGTAAATGTAGCCGGAAAAACAGCCGTATTGATCAATTTAAAGCCTGATACTAAAGGTTTAGATGAGGTTTTGGTGGTTGGTTTTGGTAAACAGAAGAAAATTACTAATACAGGTGCTATCAGTTCTATTTCTGCCACAGAGATTAAACAAAACCCCAGTGCAAGCATCCAGAATACGTTGGCAGGCAGGTTACCGGGTTTTACCTCACAACAAAGAAGCGGTCAGCCTGGTGCAGACGGAGCGGCTTTCTTTATCCGCGGGGTAAGTACTTATGCCGGCAGCGCATCACCATTAATTATTGTTGACGATGTGGAATACGATTATAATCAGGTTTCAGACATCGACCCCAATGAGGTAGAAACCGTTACCATTTTAAAAGATGCTTCAACCACAGCGGTTTATGGCATCAAAGGGGCTAACGGGGTTTTGGTAATCACCACTAAAAGGGGCTTAGCTGGTAAGCCACGTATCAACCTGAAATCGGAAGCGGGTTATCAGATGGATGTGAATACACCCGAATTCCTCAATTCATACGAAGCAAAATTATTGAATAATGAAGCCCTCAGGAATTCTGGCGATTTAACCAATAAAGCTTATGCCTCAGATGCCGATCTGGCGGCCTACAGAGATCATACCGATCCCTATGGTCACCCGGATATCGATTGGTGGAAAACCATTTTTAAACCAGGGGCAATGATTACCCGCCAAAACCTCGATTTTCAGGGCGGTACCGAGAGTGTTAAATATTTCGTTTCTGCCGGTTATTTATGGCAAAACGGTAACGTGCGCGATTTTAGCTCGGATAATGGCGTAAACAGTAATTTTTATTACAAACGTTATAATTTTAGGTCTAATTTAGATATTCAGGCAACCAAAACATTAAGCATCCGTTTAGATTTAACAGGCCGTTTTGGCGAAACCAACCAACCATACAACTCCCAGCAGGGTAATGCTTATTATGCAAACGGAAACGGTATCGTTGGCGAAATTTACAGTGGAGGTTATTTACCACCCTGGGCTTTCCCGGTTACCAATCCGAATGGTTCCTATCCATATAACCCCTTGTTAACCAATGCCAATACCAGTATAATTGGTCGTTTGGCAGAGTCGGGTTATTCCAGAACTTTTGATAACGACCTGAATATTGTTTCGAGTGCTAGTCAGAAACTTGATTTTGTCACTCCAGGCTTAACCGCTAAAGTATTATTGTCGTACGCAAGTGCCCAAAGCTATACTGTAAGTGCCAGCAGAACCGCCTTGCCATATTATCTTTATAACTCGGCCACAGGACTATACCTGCCATTAAATGCAACACAATACCGTACCCCGCCTTTTTCGGCAGGTTATAGCAATACCAGTATTTTTCGTACCATAAGTACCCAATCTTCTTTAAACTACGACCGCAATTTTGGTGACCATCATGTATATGCACTGGCATTATACAATGATAACCGGGTGATCAATTCTACCACCACTGCCGATGCCAATCAAGGTCCGGGTGTACCAACGGTAGTTACCGGAACTACCTTAAGAGGAGGATATGATTATAAAAACAAGTATTTAGTAGAGTTTAATGCGGCTTATAATGGCACCGACAGGTTTACAGGAACAAAAACCAGGGGCTGGTTCCCTGCTGCATCCATTGGCTGGAATATTTCTGAAGAGAAATTTTTCTCTGATAATGTCAAGTTTGTCGATTTGTTTAAAATCAGGGCCTCTTATGGTCTGGTAGGATCGGATGATATTGGCGGAGCCAAAAAATACCTCCAGTTGTACACTTCGGCCACAGGCTCGTATAACTTCGGTACAACCAGCACTTCGTATAATGGCATTACCGAGGGCAGTTTAGGCAATTTAGATGTAACCTGGGAGAAAGAGAAAAAACTCGACGTAGGTTTCGACCTGAATATGTTTAAAGGAAAACTTAAAATAACCGCCGATTATTTTAATAACAACCGTTACGATATTTTAACAACCCGGCAAAGCGTTCCATATACTATTGGTGTAGGTTTGCCTCCGGTTAACCTCGGTAAGGTAAACAACAGGGGTTTTGATGGTGAGGTAAGTTATAACGAAAAAATAAACGATTTTTCTGCCGGAGTGAGGTTAACGTTCTCATATGCCAAAAATAAAATCCTTTTTCAGGATGAGGCGCAGCCTGCCTACCCCTGGTTAGCGGCAACAGGCAACCCTATCGGGCAGTATTTCGGATGGCACTTTTTAGGTTTTTACACCGCGGCAGAAATTGCTGATCCAAAAGTGGCTAAACCTACAACTGCCGTAGGGCCTGGCGATATGAAATATCAGGATTTAAATGACGACGGCATTATTGATGATACCGATAAAGGGGTAATTGGTAAGCCAAACCTGCCGAATACCACTTATGGTGCAAACTTTAACTTTGGTTATAAAAACTTTTACCTGAATGTATTTTTCCAGGGTTCTTATGGCTACAGCACCCGTTTTCACTCCGAAACCATTACACCGGGTAACTCAAATTATCAGCCCATCCATTTACAACGTTGGACACCCGAGACTGCAGCTACTGCCATATTTCCCAGATTGGGTGGTAATGCTGTTACCAATTTCCCTAACGCAACAAACAATTTCTCTGATTTCTGGACCAGGAACAATTATTATGTACGCTTAAAAACGGCAGAAATCAGTTACCTGTTTCCTAATTCACTGGCTAAAAAGTTACGCCTTTCCGCAATCAGGGTATATGCCAATGGCAATAACCTGCTCACCTGGACAAACGTAACCGACCTGTACCAGGTTGACCCTGAAAACGGGAACAGTACCACTACCGTAATTAGTGTGTACCCAACACAACGCATTTATAATCTTGGTTTAAATGTTACATTTTAATTAAAATGATCATGAAAAAGAAAATTTCAATCATAGCCATACTCGCTTTCATGGTGGTAACCTATTCCTGCAAAAAAGGTGGGTTATTGGATGAGAGTACCCTGACTACCCTGAATGAAGAGACAACCTTTGCCGATAGCATCAATACGCAGGCATTTTTAACCCGTATTTATCAGCAGGTAGGTTTTCAGTATGATATACAATACCTTGATGCAGGCGGCCATTCGGGTGCAGCTGATGAAGGTGTTGCCGGCCGTTACAATGGCACCCAAAACTCTGCCGTAGTGATTGCCTTTGGTTTGATATCAAAAAGCTCAACCAATTCCGATTTTATCAATATGTGGTCGGTACCCTATCAGAATATCAGAAGGGTAAATGTACTGTTGCAGAATATCGGGGGAGCACCATTGAGTGCAGCAACGAAAAAAGGCATGATTGCAGAAGCAAGGTACCTGAGGGCATGGTATTATTTCCTGTTGATCAGGGCTTTTGGAGGTGTACCTTTGCTGGGCGATAAGGTTTATGATATTACTGAAGATTTTAGCTTAAAAAGATCAACCTACCAGGACTGTGTAAATTACATTGTTTCTGAATGCGAGGCTGCCAAAGCAGATCTGCCTACCAGTGCCACCATTTTGCCGCAAAATTATGGGCGCATTACCCAGGGAGCCTGCATGGGGTTAAAATCGAGGGTGCTGTTATATGCTGCAAGCCCATTGTTTAATGGCGGTCAGCTTGCCCCCTCAGGCGAATTACATGAGCTTACCGGTTACAACGCTTACGATAAAGAACGTTGGAAAAAAGCTGCAGACGCCGCCCTTGATATCATCAATACCGATAGTTATTCTTTATATGTAGATAATGGACCAACCAACAGACCAGGATATGGTTTTTATAAGGTTTTTCAGATGCGGGTTAACAGCGAATACCTGTTTGCCGCAATGCGGGGTGCACAGCGCGAGTTCGAAAGCTTTTTGTTGCCTCAAAGCAGATCCGGCGGTTATGCCTTTACTGTAAGTCAGCAAACGGTAGATAAATTCCCTATGATCAATGGAAAAGCCATTAACGAACCTGGTTCTTTATACGATCCGGCAAATCCATACGCGAACCGCGATCCACGTTTTGCCAACTCTGTAATTTATAACGGCTCACCATGGATTTTAAGTGGCAATAATGCAGCACCGGTATATACTTATGTAGGTTCTGGTACTACTGATGCGGTTAGTGGTCCGCTTGGATTCAATACAGGTTATTTCCCCCGTAAATATCTTCTAGAAAACTCTACCGGAAATGGCGAGCGTTGCTGGGGCTTGATCAGATATGGCGAAATCCTGTTAAATTATGCCGAAGCGCTTAATGAATACAGCGGACCGGTTGAAGAGGTTTATGCTGCTTTGAGGAAAATCAGGGAGCGTGCAGGAATTACCGCAGGAACTGATGGGAATTACGGCATTAAAGCCGGTGCAACGCAGGAAGAAATGCGTGCCATTATTCAAAAAGAGCGCGATGTAGAATTATTTATGGAAGAACACCGGATGTGGGATGCCAGAAGATGGAAAACCGCCGCTGTGGATTTTGAAAAACCGATCAGAGGGGTGAAGATTACCAAAACAGGCAATACCTATAACTACGAATATGTAGATGTGCGCGAACATCATTTCCCGGCCAATTACGGCCTGTTCCCGATGCTGGCCTCAGAGATTGCAAAAAACACCGCCTTGATCCAAAATCCTGGCTGGTAGAAATAGAAAAAACATCAGATTGATCTGATAATAAAATGGTTAGTGTGTAGTTAGTTGGAGCCACCTTGCGTAGCTTGGTGGCTTTTTTACAACGCCTGCATGATTGCAGAAAAAGCGAAAATCAAATTGAAAAATGCCGTTTAACAAACCTTCAAAATACAGCTGTACAATAATCAGATTATCCTCATTGTTGCTGGTGCTGCAAGTTACTTTAACCTTTGCGCAAGTGCCTTCAAAAGAAGTGAACTGGCCTGTTTTTATGGCTAAGCAAAATTTAAAATGGGATAATATCGCAACCGATTATTACAGTGGTATCATCCTCGGTAACGGGCTGCTCGGTACCAATATTTATAAAGAAAACGACAGTTTGATCCGCTTTGATATCGGGAGGAGCGATGTGGTAGATCACCGCGAAAAACTAATGCCCGATGCAGGTAAATTATATACACAGGGGCGTTTACCAATTGGTTATTTCACCCTCAAAACTTCTGGTAAAATAACCGGAGCTAAAATGGAACTGGATATCTATAACGCAGAAGCTAGGGGTACAATAACCACAACCCTCGGCACCATTACTTTTAAAGCCTATGTTGCTGCAAATCAGAATGTCATCAGTATTTCGCTTAACGCGGCACAACAGGAAAAAGTTTCGGCATGGGGATGGAATCCCGGCAAAAGCATCAGTCCGAGGTACTTACAAAGCTACCCTACAGATAAACCCGCAAATTATCCGGAAAATCCGCAGGTAAAAATCACCAGCGAAAACGGTTATACCATTTGTAACCAGCCCCTGCTTAACAAAGGGGGGTACACAACCGCATATAAGATTACAGGCAATGCCACATCAGGCAAATTGCTGGTAAGCGTGGGTTATGATGCATACAATACCTTAGACGAAATATCGGAGGCATTAAATAACCTTAAAAACTTTAAAGATAACACCGAAAGTATTGCCGCACACCGCAATTGGTGGCACCATTATTACCAGCAAAGTTTTGTGGCCCTGCCCGATAAACGCATGGAAAATTTTTACTGGATACAGTTATACAAGTTGGCCTCCGTTACCCGGGCAGATAAACCCATTGCCGATTTAATGGGCCCATGGACAACTGCCACACCCTGGCCGGCCATCTGGTGGAATTTAAATGCGCAGCTTACCTATTCACCCATTTTTACCGCCAACCATTTAGAACTTGGTGAATCCTTATTTAAATCTTTAAACGATAATAAGCAGAATCTCATCAATAATGTGCCCGCACCATGGCGCAATGATGCTGCTGCAATCGGAAGGAGTTCATCATACAACCTGATTAGCCAGATAACCGAAGCAGAGATCAACAAAGGAACATTCGAGCCTGCCAACCTCACCTGGATGTTGTATTACTATTATCAATATTATGCTTACAGCAAAGATGCGCAGACCCTTAAAACGAAGATTTACCCTTTGTTAAAAAGATCGGCAAATTTTCTGATCCATCAGCTTAAGCAGGATGAAAAAGGCATTTATCATTTTCCGCTATCTTATTCGCCCGAGTATAAAAGTGCCGAAGATGCAAACTATACCTTATCCAGCCTCAGTTGGGCATTACAGACCTTAATTAAGGTAAATCAGGAACAAAAGCTAAATGACAGCGACGCAGAACAATGGGAAAACATCCTCAAAAACCTCGTACCCTTCCCGGCAGGTGATACCGGATTTTTGATCGGTAAAGATGTTCCTTTAAACAGCTCGCACCGCCATTATTCACATTTATTAATGATTTATCCTTATAGCATCATAAACTGGGAACAACCAGAAAACCGGGCTATAATAAGTTTGTCGCTAGATAACTGGCTTTCGCGCAAAAGTGCACTGGCAGGATTTTCCTTTAGCGGGGCAGCCTCCATTTACGCAGGCACAGGAAACGGCGATATGGCTTATCAATGGTTAAATGAACTGTTCGATCGCTTTGTGCAACCCAATACCCTGTATCGCGAATCTGGTCCGGTAATAGAAACTCCTTTGGCGGCAGCAACGTCTATACAGGAAATGCTGATCCAGAGCTGGGGAGATAAAATCAGGATTTTTCCGGCTGTGCCATCAGGCTGGAAAGAGGTATCGTTTAAACAGCTCAGGGCAGAAGGAGCCTTTTTGGTAAGTGCCGATATGCAAAACGGGCAGACAAAAAATATAAAAATAAACAGTTTAAAAGGGGGCGCGTTAACGTTGGTATCCAACATGGATAAATTTTCTATCCATTCAAATAAACGTAATAAAATAGACTATCAGGTGCAGAAAGAAGGCGAAAAGATCAAAATTGAAATTAAAAAAGTCATAATTGGAGAAGTGATCAGCCTTGTTTCTACTAGCTTTGAAGATAAAACAACATCGGGATTGCCATACAGTCTATACCCGAACTGGTTTTGGGGCTTAAACAACAAATAACACATGGTTACGATAAATAAAATTACAGATTTAACCAGATCAGCCTCAAAAATGAATGGATTTAGCGTATTTATACTTATCCTTTTCCTGATAGCTGTCAGTTTCGGGGCAAAAGCGCAAAATGAGCCCTATAATACCATTCTAAGCCGGATTAATGCCGATTTGCAAACTTTTGTGAAGGATAAGGCACTGAGCGACGAAATAGCCAATCACCTTAAAAACCTGAATACCGACGGCAGCTGGGCTGATATCAATTATAATGATGCGCAATACGATCCCCTGAAACGGATTAAAGATATGGCAATGGCCTATATCCGCCCCTCAAATAAGCTTTATCAAAATACCAAACTCTATGGTGCAATTGTTAAATCGCTTCAAAACTGGCTCGATAAAAACCCGAAAAATAAAAACTGGTGGTACAATGATATTTTTTATCCGCAGGCCATTGGGCAAAGCCTAATATTGATGCGCAGTGCCAAAACGCAACTTCCTGCCGGATTGGAAAACGCATTGATTAAAAGAATGATCCGGAAGTTAAAAACAGGTGACGGGGCCAACACCTCAGATGAAGCCTTACATTTTCTGTACAGGGCCTGCCTGACCCAAAATAAAGCCACTTTAGATTCTGCCGCAAAATACCTTTTTGAGCCTGTAGCCATTACCGACGGAAAAGAAGGCGTTCAGGCAGATGGAAGTTATTACCAGCATGGCAAACAACAGGCTATTGCCAGTTATGGGCGGGTATTTGCAGGCAATTCGGTTAATGCGGCCTTTTATTTACGCGGAACGGAATATGCTCTGCCAAAAGATCAGATGGCTATTCTGGTCAACTACCTTAAAAATACTTTCCTTAAAACAATAAGGGGCTCTTTTTACGATTTTAATGTGCGCGGCAGGGGCATTAGCCGTAAAGATTCGTTGAGCAGCGGCATGGGCGGTATGGTCAATAAAATTAAACTTTTCGATCCCGAAAATGCTGCTTATTGGGATGCTTCGGTCAAGCGGACATCCGGAACAGCGGCGCCTGATTATAAAATTGAACCATCGCACACCCAGTTCTGGAAAAGCGGATATACCCTCCATCTTCGGCCGCAATACACCTTTAGTGTGCAAACGGCATCAACAAAAACCTTACGTACCGAAAGGGGAAATAATGAAAACATACTGGGTAAATTTCTTGCCGATGGGGCAACCAATATCCAGCGTAACGGATCGGAATATGCCAACCTGATGCCGGTTTGGGAATGGGATAAAATTCCCGGTACCACCAGCAGGGATTATCCTGATGATAATGGCGCAACCATAAAAAAAGACTGGGGCATTCCCGGAACGACCAAATTTGTTGGCGGAGTAAGCGACGGTAGGTATGGAGTATCTTGCTACGATTTAAATTACGATAGCGTACAGGCCAAAAAAGCATGGTTCTTTTTTGATAAAGAAGTGGTTTGCCTAGGTGCAGGCATTAAAAGCAACGCTAACGAAAACATCACCACTACCATTAACCAAACCTGGTTGCGGGGAAGTGTAGCGCAGGGTAAAACCAAAAATGAACTATGGGTAACCCATGATAGTATCGGGTATATTTTTCCACAGGATGCTAATGTAGAAATCAGCAATAAGGCACAAACCGGAAGCTGGTACCGCATCAATCATTTTCAAAGCAAAAGCGAATTGAAACACGATGTATTTAAAATCTGGCTAAATCATGGTAAAAATCCTCCAAATGCTGTCTATCAATATATTGTAGTGCCGGGCTTAGATGCATCGGGCTTAAAAAAATACAACCGCACCATGATCCGGATTTTAAAGAACACAGCAGAAATGCAAGCCGTACAACATATCGGATTAGATATGCTGCAAGTCGTTTTCTATCAGGCAGGCAGCCTGTCAGCCGATGGGATATTGCTCACTGTCGATCAGCCTTGTACACTGTACATCAAAAACTTAAACAGTAAAAATCCTGCTCTTTATATTGCTGATCCGGCGCAGGAACAAAAGAACATTAATGTTTCGCTAAAATTGCCTGGCTTAGCTAAAACTCAGAATATCAATTGCAATCTGCCGGGTGGTGCACAATCAGGTGCTACGGTAAATTTCAACCTTAAATAATTTTCAGATACAATAATAACTATGAAAAACCCCAACTTAATTACCGCATTGCTCATGCTAACAGGGCTAAGTGTTTTTGCCCAGACAGAAAAAAAGCCGATGGCTCAATTGATTAACGACGAATTTAAATTTGCTGCCGGTCAATATCAGGTGCTGGCCAAAAATATTCCGGCAGGTAAAACACCACAAAGTTTCGATAAAGGGAAATCTGTAAACTATGATATTAAATGGTGGTGCAGTGGCTTTTATTCGGGAAGTTTGTGGTACATCTACGAACAAACCAAAGATGCCAGTATCAAACAGGAAGCCGAAGCAGCCTTAAAAGTAATAGAGCCTAACCAAACCTATACCGGAAACCACGATCTGGGTTTTATGATGTACTGCAGTTTCGGTAACGCCTACCGTTTAACCGGCAAACCAGAATACAAAGCGGTGATCCGGCGTTCTGCAGAATCTTTGGCTACCCGCTATCGTCCGGCTGTAAAATCAATCCAATCGTGGAATAAGAGCAAATTATGGGAATGCCCTGTAATTATAGATAATATGATGAACCTCGAAATGATGAACTGGGTAAGTGATAACGGCGGGGACAAAAAATATAAAGAAATTTCGGTTACACACGCTAATACCACACTAAAAAACCATTTCCGCCCCGATTTTAGTTCTTACCATGTGGTTGATTATAACCCCCAAACCGGAGAAGTAATTAGAAAAGCCACCTGGCAGGGCGCGGCAAATTGTTCAGCATGGTCGCGTGGACAGGGCTGGGCACTATATGGTTATACCATGATGTACCGTTTTACCAGAGATGAAACCTATTTAAAACAAGCCAAAGGAATTGCACATTTCATTTTAAACCATCCGAATTTACCTGCCGATAAAATTCCTTTCTGGGATTTTGATGCACAGGGCATTCCTTTTGCCAAACGCGATGCCTCTGCAGGGGCATTAATGGCCTCGGCATTGTTAGAGCTTGGACAATACACGTCAGGCAGCGAAAAAAACGAATTTAAATCTGCAGCCGAAACCATGATCTATTCGCTTTCGAGCAGTGCTTACCATGCAAAATTGGGTGAAAATGGCGGCTTTTTATTGATGCACAGCACAGGTGCCTATCCCCTGAACAGCGAAATAGATGTACCGCTTGTTTATGCAGATTACTACTACTTAGAGGCTTTGGCGAGGTATAAAAAGTGGTATTTGTAGAATTGATAAACGATAGGGTTTAAATAAAAAGATTCGTCATTGCTTCGTCGGCTGAAAAAGCCTTCTCGCGATGACGACTTTTAGCAGCTTGTCATCGCCAAATCATTGTATATTAATGGAAATCGAATTAAAATAGATTAAAACAAAATTGATGAAATATAAACTGATTTTTTCTGCCCTGCTTATTTTTTCGCAGTTGGCTTATGCACAAAAGAAAGCCAGTACCGGTGCCGAAGACCGTGCTTTTTGGGTGAAAACTTTAAATCGTATTGCTTATCCGGTAATCCATAACCTGGCCAACCAAACCTTGAAAAAGAACATGCCTTTAGAAAAAGCTCCTGGTTATGGTTTAAATGCCGCCAAAGTAACTTATTTAGAAGCTTTAGGCCGCACCATTGCTGGTGTAGCGCCCTGGCTGGCCTTGCCCGATGATGATACCGCAGAAGGTACACTCAGAAAAACCATGCGTACCGAACTTTTAAAAGCCCTGGCCAATTCGGTAAATCCCGAAAGTCCCGATTATATCAGTTACCGTTCAGAAAGTCAGCCTATTGTGGATGCCGCTTATGTTGCCCATGCTTTTTTACGTGCACCAAAAGCATTATGGGAGCCACTTGATGAAACCACTAAAAAGAGATTTATAGAAGAATTTAAGTCTTTGCGTACCCGTAGCGGTGCCTATAATAACTGGCTGTTATTTTCTGGCCTCACCGAAGGTTTTTTATTGAGCATTGGCGAACAGTACGATCCTGCACGTGTGCAGTTTTCGATCAATAAAATGAAAGAATGGTACGTTGGCGATAGCTGGTACAGTGATGGCGAAAAATTCAGTATGGATTATTACAATTCTTATGTGATCCACCCGATGCTGGTTGATTTGTTGAAAGTGTTGGTTGATAAGAAAAAGGCACAACAGGCCGATTACGACCTTGCGCTAAAAAGGATGGTCCGCTATTCTGAATACCTGGAAAGGATTATTTCCCCGGAAGGTACTTATCCTGCTTACGGCCGCTCCATTACCTACCGCACAGCTGCCTTTCAGGCTTTGGCACAAACCGCTTTGATGGAAAAACTGCCCGAATATGTAAAACCTGCGCAAGTGCGCGGCGCATTAACCAGGGTGATGCATAATCTTTACGATGGCAACCAGAATTTTGATGACAAAGGATGGTTGGTGCTGGGCTTTAACGGTCACCAGCCTGAAGTAGCCGATACCTATACTTCTACAGGAAGTTTATACATGGCTACACTTGGTTTTTTAACCTTAGGATTGCCCGCCAATAATAAATTCTGGACAGATGCACCCGCCCCATGGACCAGTTTAAAAGCCTGGAGCGGAGAAAGCATAAAAAAGGATTATAAAGTTGAGTATTAATACCAATAATAAATATCGTATAAATATATTTGCCATAGGATCTGATATGAGTTCGGGTTCTACATCAAATTCAATTTTTAACCAATGAATAAATTCGAAAGCCGTTACGCTCAAAGCCCTAAGGAAGTTAAACACATGGATACCGCAGCCTTGCGGGAAAATTTCCTGATCGAAAACGTATTTGAGGCAAACCAGGTAAATTTAACCTTATCTCATTTTGATAGATATATTGTTGGCGGTGCAATGCCTGTTGATCAGAAAATTGCATTGCCAAATCCGGATGATTTAAAAGCGACTTACTTTTTAGAGCGCCGGGAATTAGGAATTATCAATGTTGGTGGAAAAGCAATTGTTACTGCTGATGGCGAGACATATGAATTAGATTATAAAGAAGCATTATACATCGGTAAAGGAACAAAAGAAGTATTTTTCGAATCAGCTTCACCAGGCGAAGCCGCTAAATTATACATCAATTCTGCACCTGCACACCATACTTATCCAAACAAAAAAGTAAGCAAAGCCGAAGCCGAAATTGTAGAATTGGGTACACCTGAAACAGCTAACCATAGAATCATTAATAAGTTATTGGTAAATAGTGTATTGCCAACCTGCCAGTTGCAAATGGGTATGACCGAATTAAAATCGGGCAGTGTATGGAACACCATGCCGGCACATACGCACGACAGAAGGATGGAAGCTTATTTCTATTTCGAAGTTCCGCAAGGGCAGAGTGTTTGCCATTTTATGGGACAGCCACAAGAAACCCGTCACATCTGGATGCAGAACGATCAGGCGGTAATTTCGCCAAACTGGTCTATTCATTCAGGTGCTGGTACAAGCAATTATACCTTTATTTGGGGTATGGCAGGCGAAAACCTCGATTATGGCGATATGGATCACTGTGCCATTACCGAACTGAAATAATTATTGCTTACCGTCATCTCGACTGAAGCGTAGCGGAATGGAGAGATCTAAAAACTGAACTTTAAACATCATGTCGAACATATTTAATTTAGCAGGTAAAACTGCATTGGTTACCGGTTGTAAAAGAGGCATTGGTAAAGCCATGGCTTTAGCTTTGGCCGAAGCAGGTGCCGATATTATCGGTGTTTCTGCCAGTTTAGAACTGGAAGGAAGTACTGTAGAAAAAGAAGTAACCGCATTGGGCAGAAAATTTTATGCTTATCAATGCGATTTTGGTAAACGCGAAAATACCCTGGCCTTCGCAGCACATGTAAAAGCCGATCATCCGGTTATTGATATTCTGGTAAACAATGCCGGAACCATTTTACGTAAACCAATTGCCGAACACCCGGATGAATATTGGGATGAGGTAATTGCGGTAAACCAAACTGCTCCATTTATTTTAACACGCGAAATTGGTCGCGATATGATTGCAAGAGGTAGCGGAAAAGTAATTTTCACAGCATCTTTACTGTCGTTCCAGGGGGGGATTACCGTGCCTGGTTATGCAGCAAGCAAAGGTGCAATTGCCTCTTTAACGAAAGCTTTTGCAAACGAGTGGGCTTCAAAAGGTGTTAATGTAAATGCCATTGCACCAGGTTATATTGCCACCGATAATACGTCGGCTTTACGCGAAGATCAGGACAGAAGCACTTCAATTTTATCTCGTATCCCTGCCGGAAGATGGGGAACACCTGAAGATTTTAAAGGACCAACATTATTCCTGGCCTCACCAGCAAGCGATTACGTACACGGAACAATTTTAACCGTTGATGGCGGTTGGATGGGAAGGTAGTTTAGTCCTTAGCCCGGAGTCTTTAGTCCTCAGTCGATGATTCAGAGTTCAAATAAGTCAAGTTTTTAAAACTTGACTTATTTTTTAAGTTTTTATACGGTCTGGACTGAGTACTCTGGACTCATGACTCATGTGAACTAATAAAGATTATAAATTTCCTTAATGTCCTTCAAAATAGCTTCAAAATCGATTTTTAAGTCAATTAATTTACCTGTGTGGATATCGAAAACCCAGCCATGCACGGTTATTCCGCGTTCGGTAATCGCTTCCTGTACTGCTGCGGTTTTTAACAGGTTTACGCATTGCTCCTGAACGTTAAGTTCTACCAGGCGGTTATAGCGCGCACCTTCATCTTCAATCGCATTTAATTCGTCTTTGTGGATGCGGTAAACATCACGAATATTTCTTAACCAGGGGTTTAAAATGCCCATATCGGCTGGTTGCATCGCCGCTTTAACACCGCCACAGTTGTAATGGCCGCAAACCACGATATGATTCACTTTTAAGTGACGTACAGCGTAATTTAAAACCGTCATCACGTTTAAATCTACGTTGTTTACCAGATTGGCCACATTGCGGTGTACAAAAGCCTGACCAGGCTGTATGCCCATTAAATCTTCTGCCGTAACCCGGCTATCTGAACAGCCGATGTACAAAAATTCTGGACTCTGCCCTTTAGATAATTCGGTAAAATAATCAGGATCGATAGCCAGTTTATTGGCAATCCATTTTTCATTGTTCTTAAAAACGTCTTCTACATTCATGTTTGTGCTTTAAATAGCGTTTTTGGATATGTAAATTATAATAAGCGTTATTTTCGATTTTTATGTAGTTATAAAACTAAAAAAAGATTTTCTGATTTCTGCAAGTTTTTCGTCAGTAGGTGTGTCGTCCGAATTAAAATAGACGTGCCCCTTATAATCCATTTCCATATAGTTGGCTGTCATAAAAAAAGGTGTCGTAAATCCATCAGGAAGATCTGCATCTGTACCCACTGCAATTAATTGCACCGTTTTCCCTTTCAGGTTCCTGCCTACTTCTTTATTTAAAGTTACCCAATCCGTTAGCCTGTCGAAAAGGTTTTTCATCCTTCCGCTCATGGCATACCAGTAAACCGGGGTAGCGAAAATAATGTGTTTATGGTAAAGGATTTCCTTCGCAAACGTTTCAAAACGATCTTCCGCGGGATATTGGTTCTCGTAACTGTAGGGCATAAAATAATGCTCCAGCAAATTTAACTGGTCAAAAGCAATTTCTTCGGTAAGTTTGCCGATAAATTTCTGGGTATTCCCGTTTAACCTCGCACTTCCATTTATAATCAAGATATCGGACATCCTTGTTTTTTGTTTAAATAACAAGTTTTGTACTTAAATGTTTAATGGTTTTACAAGTAATGTAATGAGAAAGCATAAAGTGAATTCAATAAAAAGGCTAAAATAATGCCTTCTATACAACAAAGCCGTCATCTCGATTGTAACACAGTACCGAAGTTTCGGGAGGGAGAGATCTATCAAACAGATTTCTCGGCTGCGTTGTACCCGGTAATTATCGGGTCCGTTCGAAATGACGACTTATTGTAGTATTCTAATATTTTTTAGCTGGCAACCGCTACCGCATTTTTATTAATGTGGTTGGGAAGCTCTTCGAGTGTATATAAGTTAACCAACGATTCTCTCAATACGTTTTTTGCATTGTACCAGGTGTTTTCTTTGGTAAAATGGCATGCACCATTGCTCAGTTCAGTAATAATTGCACCAATTAATGTAGCAAAATGGTTTTCGAAAACATCGCCGGGATGGTATTTTATAGAAAAAACCTTGCTGTAGTTTTGAAGTTGTGATTCAACCTCTGCACTCAGTTTTACCGGTTTGGCAACTTTTCTTTTTTTCTTTTTAAATAATCCTAATATCTTTTGGATAAAGCTCTGTTTAATGATTTTCTCTTTAAAAAGCTTTTTCTTGTATTCTTTAAGATCAAAAGATTTAAGTGATACGCTAAAATTAAGTTTCAGGTTATTTTCGTTAAATATTTCAAGGCTTGGTTTATCCCATTTAAAAACAATTGGCAGATTACCGTTTGTGTTTCTGAATGAAAATGAAGAATTGAGATCCAGAACATTTTCGTGTTCATTTAACCGTTTTAAAATGGTTGGAATAAGATCGTCTGTTAAAGAGTTAGTGTAGATGTTAATGTAAGCACTCATGTTAAATTAAGATTAGCTGAATCGTTGTAAATAGCGGTAAGCCTTAGCGTTACGCCTTATTAAATGATAATTAAGGATATCATTGTATTGTTGAGCCTTCTGTTTTTTAAACAGATCAACTCCAATACCGATTAACTTGGTGATCTTAAAGAGAATTGGCGGTTTTGGTTTTTCATTTGTATATATGGTTGTTTGTGTGTTTTGTTTTAGCAGTGAAAATAATTTATGACCTAAACGGGCAAAAATACCGAAACGTTACAATTATTTTACAAATATCTTTTAAGCAATAATTATACCATAATACTATTCTAGGTTTTTAACCTTTCGAGCAGTTTTTTCATATTGCTGAGCTGTAAAATATTTTTAAATTCAGGGGTGTCGAAACCTCCCTTATCGGTCACTTGTTTCAGGCTTCTGTTAAAGCTTCTTACAGATATGCCTAAGTAGGCCGCCATGTCTTCTTTCGAGATCGAAATGTGCTCGTCGGCCTGGAGTTTAAGCAGTTTTAAAAGTGCATATTCTAATGTGTATAGCTGCTGGAATGATGCACGTGTACTGGTTTGTATAATCCTGGTCGATAGCTCCTGGAGTAAGATTGTAGTAAATTCACTACTCTTGCTGATCAGTAAATGGAAAAGAGAATCAGGAATTACATAGGCGGTAACCTCGCTTATTGCCGCAACATTACACAAACAATCCATCTTTTTTATCGCCTCCAGCTCGCCCACAACTTCGCCTTTTCCCAAAAATTCGATAATAAAATCCTTCCCGTTTTCCTCAGAAATAAAACACTTGCTTATTCCGTCTTTAATCACGTAAATATTACTGATTTTTTCGCCCTGTTCAATAAAGCGGTACCCTGCTTTAAAATTTTTAAGCGTAATGTTTACTTCATCATTTTCTGCACAGAAACGTTCGATAAAGGATAAAAAGGTAAGGTTTGTACGTAACATATTCTATCAACCGAGACAAATGTCCTTTTTTAAAGGATCAGGTCGCGCTATTTTTGTGCCACTAAAGTAAGCATAACAATGAAAAATAAGATTACCGTAATTGCTTTTGATGCTGATGATACGCTTTGGGTAAACGAACCTTATTTCCGTGATACCGAAGAGCAGTTTGCCGATCTTTTGGAAGATTTTGTGCCCCGCCACAGCATTATGGCCGAATTGTATAAAACAGAAATGGCCAATTTGCCGCTTTATGGTTATGGTATTAAGGGTTTTATGCTGAGCATGACGGAAACGGCCATGCGGATTACAATGGGGAAAATTGACCCCATAATTGTGGAAAAAGTACTCGAACTGGGGAAAGAAATGCTCAATAAACCTGTAGAGTTGTTAGATGGAGTAGAAGAAGTGTTAAAAGCTTTACATGGAAAATATAGATTAGTGGTGGCTACCAAAGGCGATTTGCTCGATCAACAGCGAAAACTTACTAAATCGGGGCTTGATCATTATTTTCACCACATCGAAATTATGAGCGATAAACAGGAAAAGGATTATCAGAAACTGATCAGGCACCTGGATTGCAAAGCCGAAGAATTTTTGATGCTGGGCAATTCCCTAAAATCGGATATTCTGCCCGTGCTTAACATTGGTGGTCACGCAGCTCACATACCTTACCACACTACCTGGGTACACGAAAGCATCGATCATACCATCGAACACCCCAACTTTTATGAAATGGGAAGTTTGGCTGAAGTTTTACCAAAATTATAGAATGAAAGAAAAAATAGATATCAACACCTGGATCAGAAAAGATCATTTTAAATTTTTTAGCGCCTTTGAAGAACCTTTCTTCGGCGTTACCGTAGATGTAGATTGTACCGCTACCTACGAAGAGGCAAAAGAAAACAATATTTCGTTCTTTTTGCTTTACCTGCATAAATCGCTCGTTGCCGTAAATAGCGTAGAACCTTTTAGTTACCGCATTATAGATGGCGAAGTTTGGAAATACGATAAGGTAAATGCTGCGGCAACCATAAACCGGCCAAATGGCACCTTCGGATTTGGCTATATGGATTTTTGTGAAGATTTTGAAACATTTAAAACCGAAGCCAATAAAGAAATCGAAAAAGTACAGGCAACTACAGGTTTAATCCCTTCTTCATCCGGCGAAAACGTAATCCATTATTCGGCTTTGCCCTGGTTAAACTTTACTTCTTTATCGCATGCCCGTAATTATTCTCATCAGGATAGCTGCCCGAAAATATCTTTTGGAAAGGTTCGTGAAGAAAACGGAAGAAAAATAATGCCGGTATCTATTCATGTAAACCATGCCCTGATGGATGGATACCATGTTGCCCAGTTTGTAGATGCCTATCAGGATTTATTAAACAAAAAAGAAGTTAACGCTTATATTTAGCTTCGCGCTTTAGGAAATTAAACCTAAAAAATATTTAATACCCGGTTAATATTGGGAATTTATTTTCGGTAATGTTTATAGCAGCCGTTATTATTCCGTTCTATCTCCTGGCGATGGTAGGCATGTGTTACATGGATACTGTGTATAAGGCCATTATGTTTTTGGTGATGCTGTTGATTGCTACGTTTATATTGTTTTTATTTGTTAATTACCCTTTACAGTCGGCTATTGCAGTAATCTGTTTTATGGCAATGTTTGCTTTTAAACTGAAAGATTAATTAAAAAGATGAATTATCATTTGCAATCGAGAAAGTATTTGCTATTTTTGCTGCACAAGCAGGAAGCTTGTTTTTTAATCACCGGCTTGGTCATTCTGAATTGGTTATTGAGATTTTAAAATCCGGGGGATTAGCTCATTTGGCTAGAGCGCTTCGCTGGCAGTGAAGAGGTGATCGGTTCGAATCCGATATTCTCCACCTTTAATTAACCTTCTAAATTAACTTTTAGAAGGTTTTTTTATGTTAAAAAATGATCACTAAGTCCGGATGTATGCCTATGATCAGGTCAAAATTTACCACCTATCAGATTATTGGTCAGTTTGTACTAACTGCCATTTTAATTGCATGTGTTCGGGCATTTTATGGAAATCTTCATGCTGCCAGGCCTGTTCCATTATTTTCGCGCTCAGGTTTGCCTGTTATCTTCTGTACCATAGTGTTACCAGTTTACATCATAGCTCAAATGAAGTTAAACTATAAAACCACGATCATCGACACAGATTTAAAAACGATTTCTTTTAAAATGTTCTTATTGCCGATAACCAGAACCTATCCCTTTGGGTATTTTGAAGGTTATATTAATACCGTTGTAAAAGATAAATATGGCGAATACAAATGCTTTTACCTGGTAAATGAGGGAAAGCTAATGTATAAAATGTCGGGCCGGTTTTACAGCAATATAGATCAGCTTCATGAGGGTTTATCTTCCCTGAAAGATCTGGGTTTCCTGAAATTATCAGCTTCCTTGTCTATAAAAATAGCCTTTAAAAAGCGGATTTTAGCAGCATAAAAAACTTCAATCTTTTATATTTTAAGTTTTATTAGTAGATAAGCACACATCATCTACCGATACACTTCAAATCGACGGCCTGGCATGCGGCCCGAAAGATCTTGCGAAACACTACAAAATTTTACCGTGTCTTCTTAATAATATAATACGCGCTCATTTGTTTGTATTTTTATATCAAAATATGGTATAATCTGGTTAATAATCAGCCATTTTAAAGTTTAGTATTTATTAACTTCGTTTATGTTGATTTGTAAATTGCTGTAGGATAGATGGTTTTGTGTGTTAATGCGGTTGAGGAGACCAGGTTTGCTTTTTAAGCATTACTTTTTAAAAACACCATCTTGAGGTAGGGTAAATCTTGGTTTTTCGGCTTAACGCTAATGAAAGGTTAAGCAAATATGTTATTAAAACTTAATTATCTCTAACCATAAAACAAAACTAATGAAAACAAACAAAAAGATTTACCTCGGCGTATTTTCGGCCATCCTGCTCTGTATTTCAGTTTTTAGCTGTAAAAAACAAGGTATCGAAAACGGTGTTGAACCCACTGTTAAAAAATCGGATCAAATGCATGAGTTTAATTTCGGTGGAAACAAAATCCTGATCAAAGAAGACAAAGGCACTTATTACCTCTCAGATGACATTATCTTAACTGAGCAACAATTTAACCTGTTAAAGGCCAATAGTAATGCGGCAATGTCGAGCACGGCAAGGGCGTTAATTATGAACTCACTGGTAAAACGGTGGACTAATTCGATTGTGTATTACAGCCTCAGCAATCTCGGTGCAGATACTGCCTCATCACTCAAAGCCATGCAGTACATTGCAAGGGTATCGCCACTTACCTTTGTTCAACGCACTTCTCAAGCCAATTACATCAATTTTGTTAAATCTACCGGGAATAGCTCATCAGTAGGGATGGTTGGAGGGGCCCAGAATCTCAATTTATACAATTACAATACGCCCGGAATTATTATACACGAAATATTTCATGCTTTAGGCGTCATGCACGAGCAGTGCCGGACTGATCAGAGCAGTAACGTGGTAATCCATCCCGAAAATATTCCGGACGATAAGGAGTTCAATTTTAACCAGGTTTCGGTTAGCGGCTATACCAATTATGGTAATTTCGATTTCGAGTCGATCATGATGTACGAGCCTTATGCCTTTTCGAGCAATGGCCAGCCTACCATTACCAAACTCGATGGTTCTACCTATCAAACCAGTTATCCGGCCGCTAATATGTCGCCTACGGATATAGCTGGCATTAACCAGTTGTACACCGGTTTTACCTATACCGGATTACCGGCAAACATCAGTTACGAAATTGCTTCGGCGCTGGATAATACCAAACTGTTAAATGTACCAGGCAGCGCTACTGCCGATGGTACCCAGATTATTCTTTATACCGATGGAAACACCAACAATGCCAGGTGGAATGTGACCAAAAATGCTGACGGATATTACACCTTGTCGCCTTTACATGCATTAAGCAAAGCGCTTACAGTGGTTGGCAATGGTGTAGCAAATGGAACGAAGCTCGAAATCAGGACCAATACCGGCGACCCCACCCAGCAGTTTAACATCACGCCTGAAGCCAGTGGTTATTACATTATATCGCCCCGCAGCGTGCCTTCAAAAAATGTTGACGTTCCGGGCAGCAATACAGCCAACAGTACATTGCTTAATATCTGGAGTTATGGAGGTGCAAATAACCAGAAATTTAAATTTAATACGTTTTAAAATCATCTCTGCATAAACCTGTCTTATTATGCCCCGGAAAGTTTAAATACTTAACGGGGCATTTTATTTGCAGTAGGCCAAGCGTTTCAACACTGCTAAAAACCTGATATAGAATCATAATAGATTCTAACTATTTCATTATAGAATTAAATGATTGGGATTAGTTATTATGATTCTCTAAATTTATATTATTACTGTTCAACAGCAGGATATTTAGCTTTTTATTAACAAAACATTATACATATGGAAAAAGAATCGAACGACATCAGTAAATGCCCGTTTCATAATGGTAGCATGAAGAGCAATGTAGGTGGCGGTGGTACCAGAAACAACGATTGGTGGCCAAAACAATTAAAACTGAGCATTTTGCGTCAGCATTCTGGTTTATCCAACCCAATGGATGAAGATTTTAATTATGCTGAAGCTTTTAAAAGTCTGGATCTGGATGCTTTAAAAGCAGATCTTCATGCACTGATGACTGATTCTCAGGATTGGTGGCCGGCAGATTTTGGTCACTACGGTGGCTTATTTATCCGTATGGCCTGGCACAGCGCCGGAACTTACCGCGTGGGCGATGGTCGTGGCGGTGCAGGAGCAGGTTTACAACGTTTCGCACCATTAAACAGCTGGCCTGATAATGTGAGTCTTGATAAAGCCCGCCGTTTACTCTGGCCTATTAAACAAAAATATGGCCGTAAAATTTCGTGGGCCGATTTATTGATTTTAACCGGAAATATCGCATTAGAATCGATGGGTTTTAAAACCTTTGGCTTCGCAGGTGGAAGGGAAGATGTTTGGGAAGCTGATGAATCGGTATATTGGGGTTCGGAAACGACCTGGCTGGGTGGCGACCTCCGTTACGCACATGGATCTGATGGTGCAGATAAAGCTCATGGCGTATTGGTTAGCGATGATGATGCCGATGGTGATGTACACTCGCGTAACCTCGAAAAACCACTTGCTGCGGTACAGATGGGCTTAATTTATGTAAACCCTGAAGGGCCGGATGGCAATCCTGATCCAATTCTTGCTGCAAAAGATATCCGCGATACCTTTGGCCGTATGGCGATGGATGATGAAGAAACTGTGGCTTTAATTGCAGGCGGACATACTTTTGGTAAAACCCATGGTGCCGCTTCGGCAGATCACGTAGGTAAAGAACCTGAAGCTGCAGGTATAGAAAGCCAGGGTTTGGGCTGGAACAACAGCTATGCTTCTGGTAAAGGAGCCGATGCCATTACCAGCGGATTAGAAGTAACCTGGACCACCACACCCACCCAATGGAGCAATAATTTCTTCGAAAACCTTTTTGCTTTTGAATGGGAATTAAGTAAAAGCCCGGCTGGTGCACACCAGTGGGTGGCTAAAAATGCAGAAGCGATTATCCCTGATGCTTTTGATAGTTCGAAAAAACATTTACCAACCATGCTCACCACCGATCTTGCTTTAAGGTTAGATCCGGCTTACGAAAAAATATCCAGACGTTTCTTAGAAAATCCTGATCAGTTTGCTGATGCTTTTGCACGTGCCTGGTTTAAGTTAACGCACCGTGATATGGGCCCGATTGCCCGCTACCTTGGTCCTGATGTGCCTCAGGAAGAATTGCTTTGGCAAGATCCGATTCCTGCAGTTGATCATGCATTAATTAATGAGGGTGATATTACAGGTTTGAAAGAAAAAATCCTTTCAAGTGGTTTAAGCATCTCCGAACTGGTTTCTACGGCCTGGGCCTCTGCTTCTACTTTCCGTGGTTCTGATAAACGTGGTGGTGCAAATGGTGCACGCATCCGTTTGGCTCCGCAAAAAGACTGGGCAGTAAATAATCCTGCTCAACTGCAAAAAGTGTTAAATGTGCTGGAAAAAATTCAGCAGGAATTTAATGGTGCTCAGTTTGACGGCAAAAAAGTTTCACTCGCCGATTTAATTGTATTGGGTGGTGCCGCTGCGGTAGAAAAAGCTGCCGGACATACTATTACTGTTCCTTTTACACCGGGCAGGGCAGATGCTTCGCAAGAACAAACTGATGTAGAATCATTTGGTTATTTAGAACCTGTTGCTGATGGTTTCCGCAATTACCGTAAATCAAAATCTCCGGTGTCTACTGAGGAATTTTTAATCGACAGGGCACAGTTGCTTAATTTAACGGCGCCTGAATTAACGGTATTGGTAGGTGGTTTACGAGCACTCGATACCAATTTCGACGGGTCAAAAAACGGGATCTTAACTGATAAACCGGGCCAGCTGACTAACGATTTCTTTGCAAACCTGCTGGATATGGAAACCCAATGGAAAGCCATTGCCGAAGATAAAGAGTTGTATATCGGCAGCAGCCGCGCAACTGGACAGCCAAAATGGACGGCCACCCGTGCTGATCTTGTATTCGGTTCTAATTCCGAATTAAGGGCAATTGCAGAAGTTTATGCCAGCTCAGATGCACAACAGAAATTTGTAAAAGATTTTGTAGCTGGCTGGAATAAAGTAATGAATGCAGATCGCTTTGATTTGAAATAATTTTAGAATAATTTTTCTCGTCATTCCCGCGCAGACGGAATCTTAATGCCTTTAGTTTTATGCATTAAGATTCTTAATCTGGTTGGGAATGACGATTTTTCTGACTGAAATTAAATTATAATTGTTCGGCTGTTACGATTAAATAAACTTGTTAATTCCGTAACTAATTACGTAATTTGTTTAGTTAATAAAACAGTTGATGAGCAATAATCAGAATATCTATGTCATTGGTAAAGGCGTAATTGCAAAAGCATTGGCCGTTGCACTCTCATTACAAGGAAAAAATGTAACCATAATCCGTGGAAGTGTTGATCATGGTGAGGCTTATCACGAAAATATCTTCGTCAGTACCGGAGATCAGACTGTGAATGCAAAAATAGCCATCAACACATTTGCCAGTCACGATAAACTCGACGGACTGATCCTTTTGGCCAATAAATCTTTTGGAAACGATAAACTTGCTGAGCGCCTTGAAAAATACGGAAAGGATTTGCCGATCGTTTTCCTGCAAAATGGACTGGGTGTGGAAAAAGCTTTTATCGACCGGGGTTTTACCCAATTGTACAGGTGCGTGTTAATGGCTACCAGCCAGGTTATAGCAGAAACGGATGAAGTGCGTTTAAAAGTGGTTGCACCATCACCCATCGGAATAATTAAAGGCTCAAATGAAAACTTAAACGAAATTGTAAAACAGATTGATGCCAGACTTTTTCCTTTTCGGGTGGAAGAAAATATCCAGGTTCTGATCTGGAAAAAGGTAATTACCAATTGTGTATTCAATTCCATTTGTCCGCTGCTCGAAATTGACAACGGTGTTTTTCATAGAAATGCTGCAGCACTTAAAATCGGGGAAAAAATTATTGCAGAATGTATTGCTGTTGCCAATGCGAACGGTATAATTTTAACCGTTGATGATGTTAATCAAAATGTGCTGGCGATTAGCAAAATGTCTGACGGGCAAAAAATATCAACCTATCAGGATATACTGAATAAGCGTGAAACAGAGATTGAGACTTTAAATTTTGCAGTAGCTAAACTCGGTCGTATCTCTGGCTATGATTTGCCCTTCACTTCTATGCTAGGCGAAATGACCAGGCTTAAATCTGAGCTTTTTAGGGAGCAAAGGCAATAACTCAAAAGGTTACAGATAAAGTGATGATCACGCCATATTTCATCAACACGAATTTGGGCTCAGGATTTTATAAATTTGGCCCTTATCAGAAAATTTATCAGATTTTCTGAACTAAAATTAAAAAGAGTCTAAAACTTATATTGCGTTAGCGCTGACAACGTTATTTTTTAATTTTTATTATGTCTGTTTGTTCAAAAAAATTAAATCTGTAAAAATAATCATACTATAATCTGATTAATACGGTTGAGTAAGAATTAAATAGCAAAATAATATTCTTGATTTTGTGGTAAAATAGTTAATATTGGGTAGATAAATCGTTTTATCCATAACCAAATATAATGAAGAGCCCAGGTACATTTACTTCGTATTGTGCAGTGCACCCCTGTGTAGTTAACACTGATGTCTGTTTATCCTATCCCTATCCCAATCCCGTAATTACAGGTTGTCCCACTGTTTATTGCCTAAAGCCTTCTGATTAATTTATTGATGATTTCCAGGTCAATTATTCTGTTTTGAATAGTTGATAAAACGTTTTACCCGTAATTGGGTGAAGAATAGATAATTAACTAAACATTAACTAAAGCAAAACTAAATGAAAATCAATCTACTCAAGATTTCAGGGCTTTCTGTGCTTTTTCTGCTCAACAGTCCTGCATTTTCAATGAATCCGGTTGCCGCAAAATCGAAGCGGTTTTCTGTTCTGGATGTGCCTTTTGGCCATATTCAGAGCCGAAAAGTAATCACCGGAACCGTATTGGATGAAAAAAATATGCCCATCCCCGGGGTCGGCATCAAAAACATCACTTCGGGTAAAACGGCAGTAACAGATGAATCTGGTAAATTCAGCATCGAGGCCAATTCTGGCGAGGTAATCCGCTTTTCGTACGTGGGGTATCAGAATAAGGATGTAACGGTAGGAGAACAGAACAACCTCAGCGTTAAAATGGCCGTTGCCGAAGCCAGTAAATTGGATGACGTAGTGGTAATCGGTTATGGAACCATAAAAAAGAGCGACCTTACCGGTTCTGTTGGGGTGGTAAAGGCCAGCGAATTACAGGAGCGCCCGGCACCATCATTAAACCAGGCTTTGGCTGGTCGTATTTCGGGTGTGCAGGTAAATACCAACTCGGGTAGACCGGGCGGGCAGACCAACATTAAAATCAGGGGTTTCAGTTCCATCAATACCAGTAACAACCCGCTTTATGTGGTAGATGGGGTGGCTTTACCGGTAACTACCCAAACACAGAACAGTAACGCCATCGATTTTATCAACCCGAGCGATATTGCCTCGGTAGAGGTATTAAAAGATGCATCGTCAACTGCAATTTACGGTGCCAGGGGTGCCAATGGTGTAATTTTGATTACCACTAAAAAAGGAACTTCCAACTCGCAGCGGGTTACTTACGATGCTGATTTTGGCATTAATACCCTGGCTGCGCACCATGTTAAAATGCTTGATGCCAATGAATATGTAAAAGTTCAGGATCTGGCTTACGATAACATTAAAGTGTACGATCCGGTAGGATGGGCAGCAGGTAATTATGCTTCAACGCCTGTTCCTAAAGCAGCAAGGATAGCATTGCCGCAGTTTTTTGACAGTAACGGAAATCCATTGTACAATACCGACTGGTTAAAAGAATCTACCCAGAACAAACTTTCGCAAAACCACCAGTTAGGGTTTACAGGTGGAAATGAAAACAATACATACGGCGTTTTTGTGGGTTACCGCGATGATGAAGGCTTATTATTAAATTCTTATTTAAAACGTTATTCGGGTAGGTTTAACTTCGAAAGTAAAATTAAAACCTGGTTAAAAGTGGGTGGTAATTTAAGCTACAACAACCAGAACGAAAATATTGTAGATCAGGGAACAGGCGGACTAAACTCAGTGCGTATGATTACTGAAGCATTTCCTTTCCTCCCAATTAAATTAGCTGATGGCAAATGGGGCGATAATAAGCTGATTCCATGGGCTGAGGGCGGTTCTAACCCGGTACACATTTTAACCGATCAGCGTTATGGCATGGTTACACAAACCTCATTGGGAAGTGTTTATTCGACCATCAGTTTCAGCAAAGATCTTGAATTCCGTACCCAGTTGGGCGCCAATATTGTGAGCCGAAACATCAATGAGTATAACGCGAAACAATTATACGGCATCTCAGACGGACAAAACGGAACGGCTAACGTAACCAACGATCGCGAAACTTTCTGGTCGTTAGAGAATTATTTAACCTATAACAAACGTTTTGCCGAATCGCACGCCATTAATGCTTTATTGGGTATTTCGTGGCAGGCCACCAATTTCTTCAGCAATACAAGCCACGCTGAAAACTTTGTGACCGATTTTTACGGAAACAACAATATGGGGTCAGGCAGTAAATCCATTACCGTGGGTTCGAGCCGTAACCGGTCTGCTTTTAACTCTTATTTTGGAAGGGTAAACTATGCTTTTCAGGATAAATACCTGGTAACGGTTACCGGTAGGGTAGATGGATCGTCGAAATTTGGCGATAACCATAAATTTGCCTTTTTCCCTTCGGCAGCATTGGCATGGAAAGCTTCAGACGAAGATTTTCTTAAAGGAAACAAAACCGTTTCTAACTTAAAATTAAGGGCCAGTTATGGATTAAGTGGTAACTCTGAACTTCCGGCTTACCAATCATTAGCCACTTTGGTTAATAACTCGGCCATTATTAACGATACCAGGGTAACGGGTATCGGAATCGGAAGGCTGGCCAATCCGGATCTCGTTTGGGAAAAAACTGCGCAGGTTGATGCAGGTTTAGAACTGGGTTTATTTAACAACCGCATTAATTTAGAAGCCGATTTGTATTACAGGAAAACAACCGATATGTTGCTTGACGCACCGGTGCCTCGTACTTCAGGTTTCTCGGTAATCAGGAAAAACGTGGGTTCGATGCAGAACAAAGGTTTGGATTTAGGTATCAACACGGTAAACATTCAAACAGACGATTTTACCTGGAAAACCAGTTTCAACATCTCTCTTAACCGTAATAAAGTGCTTTCTTTGGCTACGCCGGATGATATTTTTGGTGTAGGTAACCCGAATTTCACTAACCAGACGGGTATCATCAGGGTAGGTGAGCCGGTAGGTTCATTCTGGGGATTAGTGCGTTTAGGTACCTGGAGCGAGGCCGAAAGGGCAGAGGCTGCTAAATATGTGAGCTACCGTGGTGGTAAAACATTGCTTCCGGGCGATATTAAATACCTGGATGTAAACGGCGACCATGCCATTACCGATGCCGATCGTCAGATTATCGGAAACGGAACGCCAAAAGGATGGGGATCGTTCTCTAACTCCTTCCGTTATAAAAATTTAGACCTGATTGTAGAACTTCAATATTCTTACGGTAATGATGTACTGAACATGACGCACCACTCTGGTGAAGACAGACAGGTACAGGCCAACAGTTTTGCCAGTGTATTAAACGCATGGACGCCTCAAAACCAGGATACACCGATTGCGGCGATCAGGGATCAGGCTGCTGGTTATGTTACCAACGTAGATACCCACTGGCTGGAAGATGGTTCTTTCATCCGCGGTAAAAACCTTTTACTGGGTTATACCTTTAACAAAACGCTGGTAGAAAAATTGCGCTTAAACAGGCTACGTGTTTATGCATCTGTTCAGAATTTCTTCCTGGCTACCAAATATACCGGTAACGACCCGGAGGTAACCACTTACGGAAACGTATTTGCACAGGGACAAACATTTTTCGATTATCCAAAACCAACCACTTTTATGGTAGGCCTAAACATTGGATTATAATATTAACTTAAGAAAGGATATTAAAATGAAAATCAATATAAAAAATATCGCTGCCGTGTTATTGCTAGGTGGTGCTATCATCGGAAATTCGGGATGTAAGAAGTTTTTGGATGAAACCGATCCGACCAATCTTTCGCCCAACAGTTTTTATACGCTGCCAGAACATGCCGAAGCAGGTATTGCAGCAGTTTATTCGGAAATCAGGTTTATTGGAAATGGTGCTGGTATTTTCTCCAACAACTGGCAAATGCTCGATGCCCCGACGGGGATCCAGACTACAGAAACTGCGCAAAACTCCGATCTGAACAACTTATATTCACTGATTTATGATGGTTCTAACCTACATATTAACCAAAACTGGAATGGTTTTTACAAAGTGATTGCGCAGGCCAATTTAGTGTTGGATAAAGTACCGGGGATTAGCCCGATGGATGCTGCACAAAAGAAAAGGATTCTGGGAGAAGCGTCTTTTATCAGGGCCTGGGCTTATTTCTACCTGGTGCGTTTATGGGGCGATGTGCCGTTAATTACCAAGCCAATTACCAGTCCTAATGATCCTAATTTTGCCCCTTCCAGAACACCACAGGAGCAGGTTTACAAACAGATTGTGGATGACCTGGTTTCGGCGGAAGCTGCAGGTTTACCTTACATGGATGGAAGCGGACGTGTTTCTACAGCTGCTATTAAGTCAGAACTGGCTAAAGTTTATTTAACCATGGCTGGTCAGCCACTGAACAAAGGTGCTGCATATTACAGACTTGCGGCTGATAAAGCAAAAGAAGTGGTTGATTATGCTGCGGCAAATGCAGGGAGTCTTGGTTTGTACACCACTTATGGTGCCATACACGATGCTAAAAACGATAATAAACTGGAACACCTTTTCGGCATTCAATATAATGATGCAGCCGGAGCAGGTAATCCCTTACAATCGTCTTATTTACCATTGCACCAGCCTTTGGTTTCAAAAATCGACGGTATCGGTACTTCAATTCCTACCCAGAGTTTTTACGGCTCTTACGAGGCTGGCGATTTAAGGGCGAAAAACAGGGATGGTTATTTTTTCACTGATTATTATACTGATGGCTTTAAATTACCATTGATTAACCGTGGCAAACCTTATATTTTTAAGCACTTTGATATCATCGCAAATGGTACGCTGGGTGTAGAAGGTACCAGCAGGAGTGATTTAAACATTCCGCAGATTCGTTTTGCCGAAACGTTGTTAATTTATGCTGAAGCGCAGAACAGGGCCGATGGAGCGCCAAATGCGGCAGCTTATACCGCGGTAAATGCCATCAGAAAAAGAGCACAACTGGCTGATCTGGCAGGTTTAAGTCAAACACAGTTTGAAGAAGCCGTATGGAGAGAGCGCTGGCATGAACTATGTTACGAAGGCATTACCTGGTTCGATATGGTGCGCCTGCGTAAAGTGTACAATGAAGATACCAATGGTTTCGATAATTTTGTTGGCCACATTAACAAAAGTGTAAACCAACCTTTGCAAACCAAGCATTTGCTGTTTCCGATTCCTACACCGGAAATCAAAAATAACCCTAATTTAACTCCAAATCCGGGTTATTAGAAGGGTTTCTAAGGGTCGGTGTTACACCGGCCAAAAATAATATTTAATAAAGAACGGGTGCCGGATATAGTCTGGCACCCGTTTTTGTTAGCGGGATTGAATAAAAGTTTCCTCATTCCTGCGCAGTCCGGAATCATTATGTAATCCTAATGGTGGGTGTCTAACCGGCCATAAATATCGGGCACCCGTTTTTTCTAATAAACTATTTCGAACCATCGTTTTTGTTGCAGAGGGGATGGAAGGAAAAAAACGATTTTATCACTTTTTATTTGAGTAATTGTGCATTACAAATGCAAATATCACTAGTCCTCGTTAAAGACCGAAGCAACGCGTAGTGAGAATTTACGCATGATTCTCCGTGTTTTTCTGCGCTTCCGTGGCAAACAATTAAAGAAAATACATGATACCTTATCTGTGTGTATCTGTGTTATCTGTGGTCAAAATCCTTGTTCAGCCTTCAGGATAACAGCAGCCGAAGAGACTTTCTACAGTTAAAATGTCGAGATCCCCAAATTAATTACATCGTTGTAAATTCAAACTGACGCAGTTTTTGGGCTTATCTGGATTATAGTTTTTTACATCTCGCCCCACTCGTTTTTATATTAGATAAAATAAGCCTAACCAAATAACCATGTTCAAGAATCAACCAATATACCCAAAGGGTGGTATTATTCATTTTTTTTCCGGCTGATTTCTCATTTAATCAGAAAGCCTTTTACCAGTTTTTGTTCAGCCGTACCTATTTCAATATTGAGATTTTATTGCGAACATGAATCTGGCAGGTTTTTACTTAGGTAAGAATCAACAGCAACTAACCATTAACTAAACTATAAATATGAGTAAGATTTACAATCAGAGGGGTATATTCCTATACCTCAAGCGCACCTGTACGGGTAAAGCAAAAAAAATAATCATGATGCTCCTCGCGCTCTTTGCAGGTTTCAATGCTCTTGCACAAACCACTGTTGTGGGTACCGTTAAAGATAATAAAGGTGTAACGCTTCCGGGGGTAAATGTAAAGGTGAAAAACACACAGGTAGCTACACTTACAGATGCCCTGGGTAAATACACCATCAAAACCGAAAGCAACAACCCAACGCTTGTGTTTACCTTTGTTGGCTTCACTACACAGGAAGTTCCTTTAAACGGGCGTTCTACAATCAATATTACTTTAGAGGATGCTTCGCAAGGGCTTAACGATGTTGTGGTAATCGGTTATGGCACTGCCCAGAAAAAAGATGTTACCGGGGCTGTTTCTAGCATTAAAGCTACCCAGCTTGAAAACGAAAATCCAAATAGTGTAACAGATATTCTCCGCGGTAACATTCCGGGTTTAAGTGTGGGGTTTAACAATAGTGCCAAAGGTGGCGGAGATCTGCTGGTGCGTGGAAAAACTACCCTTACCGGTACTACCACACCACTGATTGTGTTGGACGGGGTGATCTATATCGGTCAGTTATCTGATATCAACCCCAACGATATCGAATCAGTAGATGTACTTAAAGATGCCAGTTCGCTTGCTGTTTATGGGGCAAAAGCTGCAACAGGTGTAGTGGCCATTACCACTAAAAAAGGTAAAAGCGGTGCACCAACCATTAATGTAAATGTAAACTTTGGTATGGCAACCCTGGCGGGCGACCAACCGGTGTACGATGGCCCGGGTTTTTTAAACTGGCGTGCCGATGTACAACGCAGTGGTGGTGTTAATCCGCCATACATTTATAACGATCCGAATAATTTGCCGGAAGGGGTAACTCTAACGCAATGGCTAAACGGGCAAACGACTTCCAATCCAACTGACCTATGGCTAAGCCGGCTGGGCTTATTGGCCAATGAAAAAGCGAACTATCTTGCCGGAAAAACAACCAACTGGTACGATATGCTTTTTGTAACAGGGCAACGCCAGGATCATACGCTGAGTTTGAGCGGTAAAAAAGAAGAAGTTTCCTATTACATGTCCTTAGGGTACCTTAAAAATGAAAGCATTATTGCGGGTGGCGGTTTCAGTACTTTCCGTACCCGTTTAAACCTAGAAGGTAAAGCCGCCAAATTTTTAACCCTTGGTATGAACCTTCAATTTGCCGACCGTGATGAAGGGGCAATTGAAGCACAGTTTTCGCAGCTGCCTGATTTATCTCCTTACGGCGATTTTTATAATGCTGATGGTTCTTTAAGAAGGATCCCGACAGATGATAACGGCCTTAATGCCCGTAACCCCTTTCTCGATCCTACTTATAATTCGAGGTTACAAAAGCAAAGTACCTTATTTGGGAGCATTTATGCCAAAGTACAACTGCCTTTTGGCATTACCTATCAGGCCAATTTCAGTCCGGGTTTAGATCAGTACCGTACTTTTAACCACCTTTCTTCTAAAAATCCTAATGTTGCCACCCCGGGCGGTTCTGCAACAAGGGCACAGGAAACCAGGTACAACTGGCAGTTAGATAACCTCTTAAAATGGAACAAAACTTTTGCTAACGATCATAATGTAGATGTAACCTTACTGGTGAATGGCGAAAAATATTCAACCTGGTACACCCTTGCGGGTAATGAAGGTTTTGCCCCAACGGATGTACTTGGTTACCATAACATACAAAGTGGCAATAAACCAACTGTAAGCAGTGATGATAAGGTATATACCGGCGATGCCTTACTGGCCAGGGTAAATTATTCGTATAAGGGCAGGTATGCTTTAACTGGCTCCATCCGTAGAGATGGTTACTCTGCATTTGGTGCGGCTAAAAAACGTGCTAATTTTCCGGCTGCTGCTGTAGCCTGGACAGTAAGCGAAGAAAGTTTTTTGAAATCGGCTAAGTGGATCGACTTTTTAAAACTCCGTTTATCATACGGTATCAACGGAAACCGGGAGATCCGCGATAATAATAATGTGATCGATCCTTATGTGGCCATCCAAACCTTAGATGGAGGAAAATACCAATCGGTTAATGGCAGCGGAACACCGGCTGAAGTAAATACTGTTGTTAACAGCTCTCGCTTAGGCAATCCAAACCTGGAATGGGAAAAAACCAAATCTTTAAACCTGGGTCTGGATTTTGGCTTTCTGAATAACAGAATCAGCGGATCGCTTGAATTATACGACAAAAAAACATCCGATCTTTTAATCAGCCAGACGTTACCTTCTGCAGGGGGCTATGTAAATGTTAATGCCAATTTAGGGCGCGTAAACAATAAAGGTATAGAGCTGGGCATTACCACCAAAAACTTTACAGGAGGAAACATTACCTGGAGCAGCACTGCAAATTTTTCGCTTAACCGGAATAAAATTGTGGCTTTGGCAACACCGAATGACGATCCCGGAAACGGATGGTTTATCGGTAAAGATATCGACGTGATCTGGGAGTATAAAATTTTAGGGGTTTGGCAGGAAAACGAAGTGGCAGAAGCCAATAAATTTAACAAAGGCATTAAACCGGGCGATTTTAAATTGTTGGATGTAGATGGCAATTATGTGTATAATGATCTGGATAAACAGTTTATCGGTTACAGAAGTCCGAGGTTTAACTGGTCGTTCCGCAACGATTTCAATATCTATAAAAACTTCGATTTTTCATTTCAGTTCATATCGAGCTGGGGCCAGCTCAGGGCCGATAACCAGACCAAAAACCAGCCGGGAAGCGTTGGCTTTGGCCGCTCGAGTTCGTACGTGGTACCTTACTGGACTCCTGGTAATCCCATTAACGATTATGCGCGTTTAAATTCTGGCTTAAGTGGGGTAAGTTTCAACGCTTATCGCAAAAGTTCATTCATCAGGTTAAATACCATTGCCCTTGCCTACAGTTTGCCAAAAGATTTTTTGGGCAAGCTTAAAATCCAGAACGCAAAAATATATGCCAATGTAAGTAATGCAGGCGTATATGCGCCAAACTGGAACCAATGGGATCCGCAAACTGCAGACGGTAACGGAAATCCTGTGCCAACCCCAAGAGTTTACACTTTCGGACTGAATGTTACCCTTTAAAAAATAATGAAGATGAATATCACATATAAAAAAATAATTCCGTTTGTAGCCCTCGCTGTGCTTTTATCAGCAAATGGATGTAAAAAATCGAATCTCGATTCAGAATTACTATCAAAGCTGGAGCCTCAAACCGCTTTAACGAGTGTTGCTGCGATGAAAGCGGCCATTGCAGGGATTGGAGCCAATGTGCGTAAAGAGTTTACCGGCGATATGGCACCCATTGTTACCGAATCTATCTTTTCGGAAGTAGCAGTAGATGGAACAACCGATAAAAGTACGCAGGCACAGGATATGGATACCAGGGTAACGCCGGATGCCAATTTGGATAACCCGGATTTTAACAGGATCGGGTTTTACTGGACCGAAGGTTTCAGAGGCGTACGGATGGCCAATACTGTAATTACCTATATCGATAATGTAACCTATAAAGATGAAGCCGAAAAAAATGCCATCCTTAGTGCAGCCTATTTTTACCGCGCTTATTACTATTACCGTTTGGTACATCAGTTTGGCGATGTGCCCTTAAATTTAAAAGACATTACCGCACCAAAGCTGGATTACTATTCGACCAGGCGCGAGGTGATATTGAAAAAAATGCAGGAAGATCTTTTGTTTGCCGAAAAATGGTTAAAAGATGGTGTAGACCGTGGCGATGTAACCAAAGGTGCCTGCAGCCACTTACTTACAAAGATTAACCTGGCTTTAGGAGATTTTGATGCAGCCATTACCTCTGCCAATAACGTAATCAATAGCGGTACCTATAGTTTAATGCGGAACCGTTTTGGAAGTACCGCCAACGACGCCACCAAAAATGTGGTGTGGGACCTGCACCGAATGGATAATAAGGCCATTGCAGCTAACCGCGAAGCCCTGTTTTTAACCATTGACAGGGAAACCTTGCAGGGCGCTACCGACCTCGGCTCGCAGGTAATGCGTAATTGTGTTCCGGCATGGCACTTTGCCAATTTAAAAACACCATCAGGAGCTACCCAGGCCATTGTTGATGGCGTAAATGTAGAAATTCCCTTAACGTTAATGTACGGCAGGGGAATTGGACGTTATCGTGGCACGGCTTACAGCACTAAAAACATCTGGACAGATAATACCGATTACCGCCATGCACCTGGTATGTGGATGAACATGACCGATCTGGTTTATAACAACCCGGCACTTAAAACCTCTGCCAATGCAACAGAAAAGGCATTATATGGCAAGCCATTGGTTGATGTAACACCTGCCAACGTAAATAATATGTTTTTAAATAAGGGATTGGATACCATCCGTCATTTCTTTGGCTGGCCACATTACAAAACATTTATTAATTCTACCAATGCACTGGCCGTTGATAAATACTGGACGCCACCAAGAGGCACCAATACCGACTGGTACATCTTCCGTTTGGCCGAAACTTACCTGCTAAGGGCCGAAGCATACTATTGGAAAGGCAATTTGGCTTTGGCCATGGCCGATTTAAACCAGGTACGTTCGAGGGCAAATGCCGCATTATTAACCGATGCATCAGCAATTACCATCGGAACAATATTGGATGAAAGGGCAAGAGAGCTTTATTACGAAGAGCCACGCAAAACTGAGCTTACCCGTATTGCTTACATATTTGCCATGACCGGAAAGCCAGCATACAATGGGAAAACCTATAACCTGGCCTCTTTTTCTGACAATAATTTCTTTTACGACAGGATTATTGAAAAGAACGATTTTTACCGCAATAAAGTGCCAACCATAATGGGGGTAAACTTTAAAATTTCTCCTTATCATGTACTCTGGCCTGTTCCGGCAGCGGCACAGCGTTTTAATACAGGCGGCCGTATCAATCAGAATAAGGGATATACCGGTTACGAAAATAATGTGCCGGCACTTGATAAAATTCAATAATTATTACTTGTTAAGGGGGGAGCGTCTTTATAAACGCTAACCCCTTGTTCTTAACTTTTAGTAAGTTATAAGATACCAAACTTCAAACACTACCCGCCCCACACTTTTGTAACGCCAAATATCCCGTACCTATGGAAAATAAACCTGTTACATTAAAACTGATTGCCAAAGAACTCAAACTATCCATTTCTACCGTTTCCAAATCATTAAAAGATTACCCGCGGATAAAAGAGAGTACAAAACTCAGGGTAAAAGAGCTGGCTGCACGGTTAAATTTTACGCCTGATATTTCGGCATTAAGACTCAGGGATCGTAAATCAAGGATTATTGGCATCATTTTGCCCAATCTTTCCGACCATTTTTTTACCCGTAGTATTTATGGTATGGAGCAGCTGGCAACGGCCAATGGTTACAATATCATCATCAGTCAATCGCATGATAATTTTGAAATGGAAGTAAATGCTGCGGCTACACTGTTAGGTTCGCGGGTAGATGGACTGATTGTGGCCATTTCGAAACAGACATCGGATTTTGCACATTTAGACCAGTTCGAGAAAATCGGGATCCCCGTGGTTTACTATACCCGGAATCCTAGTTTTAACCTCAACTGCCATAAAGTTTTAGGGAATACACACCAGGGCTGTTATATGGCAACCGAATACCTCATCAATAGGGGGCATAAAAAAGTGGCCTACCTTGGCGGACCAAAAATGGTTAATTTTAGTCACGATCGCTTTTCGGGTTATATCAATGCCCTAAAGGATAACGATATACCTTTTAATGCCAATCATGTAGCTTATACCGATTTCGACGATGCAAATACACTTACAGCCATTAAAAACCTGTTCAGTGATCCCGAAAACGGTCCGACAGCATTGGTTGCTTTTAAAGAAAAACTGCTTTTTGATACCATAAAATTCCTTAGGTCTATAGCACATCCCGAACTTAAAAAACTCGAATGTATTGGCTTTGGTAACGATCCGATTATTGCCTACCTCAGTTCGCCTCCAATTGCTTCAATAGAAGAAAATCCCGAATCGCTGGGCGAGCAGGCTGTTGCTTTATTGGTTAAACTCATTCACGGCGATATTGATGCCAAAGATTATAAAAAGGTAATTGTAAACTGTAACCTGAAAATCCACCAAACAGCATAATTGACTGTTAAAAAGGGTTTTAATGCTGTAGCGTATGCCTTAAAGCGATCATTATTTCAATCGTTGTAACAACAACAGGAATGGGTTTTTCTGTTTTTAAGATGGGCTTCGTCTTTTTGGGTTTACATTTTTATTTAAGTTAGTATATCAGATAAATCACTAACCAAAAAGATAAAAAAAACATTAAAAATTCCGTAATAAACTATCCAGGATAGGAGTTACACTTAGCAAAAACACTAACCAAATTTAAATCTAAAAAAAATTACATGAACCTAAAAATGAACCCGATGCATTTTATTGCATCCCTATTGCTTGTACTTTCTCTAAGTTTTTATGGCTGTGAGAAAGATAAAACAGAAGAGCCAACCCCAGGCAGTATTAATTCTCCGGAGAAGCTGGCCTCTGCCAATCCCGCTGCAGCCGCCGCAGCAGTTTATCCAAGTAACATTAATACCGGATTTAACCATGCCGATGGTGCTTATACTTATGGCGAAGCCAGTGCCGATTTTGGTGGTGCCAGTTTAACCGGCTGGAACGAAAGCAGGGCCTATATTTCGGGTAACTGGGCCAGGGCTACTTTGGCGCCCAATTCAGTATCGAATGGTTTAATTGCTGGTGCCGATATTTCAGATGGTTCTGCTTACGAAGCTACTTTTAAAGTCCGTTTCCATAGTCAGTTTGATTGGAGCAGGGGTGGAAAAGTTGGTTTCGGCTTCCTGATTGGTGAAGGAAATACCGGATGCGATATTGCCAGCGATGGTAATGGCGGAAGTTTGCGCCTTATGTGGTACAATACCGGTAGCCGCGTATTCTTTCAGCCTTATGTGTACCACAGAGATATGGCCGGCCCTTGTGGCGATACCTTTGGTAAATCGTATCCTTCATCAGGCAGCCTGGTTAAGGGCGATACCTATACTGTTCACCTTTATGTAAAAAGCAACACCGGATCGAGCAAAAACGGTTGGGTACAGGTAATCATCAACGGTACAACGGTATTGGATCAATCAATCCGCTGGACAACCAACGATGCACAACGTTTAATCAACAGGTTATCGTTCCATAATTTTAGAGGCGGAAAAGATGTAGCCGTATGGGGCTCAAGCCAAACCAGTTACATTTATTTTGATGATCTTGTGGTAAATAAGATCAACTAATTATAAAAACGATCTGTTTTAAAAGAGTAACCGTCATTTCGACTGGAACGCAGTGGAATGCCTGCCCGTACAGGCAGGAGAAATCTATCTCGGGATAGATTTAGCTTCGCTGAGCCTTCGGGTTCTCGGCTGCATTGCACCCCGCTCGAAATGACGTTATTTTTTGAGGGTGTAAACTCATCTGTCATTCACATTAATTTCAATAAAATACCAGAAATGACGACTTATTTTTCTACCACCTTATCCTTAACATTTTTAAAACCATTACCTCCAATCGTATTATTAAAAGGAGCTACATTTTGCATTACCGGCGAAGGATATCTTTTCGTATCAAATTTCCCAGTCCAGTTTGCATCCTTACTATCGCCGATCAAAATTCCTGTTGTGGCGTTTGAAATTGTGTTGTTTTTTATTATACAATCACTTGCAGCAATATAAAAACCAATTTCATCTTTTCCTTTCGCCATGCCATACATTAACCTGATGGCTGTTGCAATGCCATCAATTTTATTATTAATGATCTGATGGCCGGTGCCATTTACGCGGATACCGCCTGTACCTCCTTTAAAAGTATTATCCGCAATTACGCAATCGTGGCCGCCACGCATCACCAGTTCGCCATCGTTATCTTTGAAATAATTGTTCAGGTATTTGTTTTCGCTGCTTTTATTGCTGATCACTTCATTTTCGCCATTGCAATGGATAAACCTGTTTTTGCGGACCGTAGTTTCTGGTTTTTGATTGCCCAGCAATACCGGATCCTGTCCAACCTGCACACATTCGCCACCATTCGCATTTGGCCAGCTTACTTTGTTTTTATCCCTGAAAATGTTGTTTTCAATCAGTGTAAATTTCGGGCAGGCATCTTTGGTTATTTTAACCTGCACATCCTGATTATCTACGTTCGAAATAAAATTACAACCCTCAACTATGTTATTGCTACCATTCCCTGAAATAATGACCAGGGGTGTAAACTGAGTTTTAACCTGGTTTGAAGAAAAACTGCAGTCCGATATTCGGCAATTATTACTGATACTAAGTTCGATAAGTACACCAGTTTTAGTTAACACACAATCTTTAAAGTTAATTCCTTGAATAAAAACATATGCTCCGGAAATGCTGAATATCGGTTTGGTAACATTACCTGAAAAAGTAACCATACCTGGTTTTTCTGCCTGTATCATGATAGGCTTTAGCGAAGTTCCTTTATTGTTAATATTTACAGACCAATCTGTATAATTTCCATTTTTAATCATAACCTTATCTCCCGGCATCAGTATGGATTGAATGGCCCTAAACTCCTGCTCTGAGCCAATACGGTACACTTTGGCAGAGGTTTTTTGCATGAAGATTAAAGATAATAAAATGCAGATACTGAGTTTCCGGATCATCATTAGTGCAGGTGTTATGTTTCTTCAAACATACTAAAGCAAAGGCTGATATCATGATTAATAAATCGATTTTATCATCAATTTTACAGCATTTAACAGGCGTATGAATGGTTTTTACCTATGCAGTTGGCGCCTGCTCAAAAAAATAAAAGGTACGAAAGGCCTTTTTTAATTTATTAGGCTTATTTTTGCGGCAATTATAGAACCATACAGGCCATATTTTATGCCTGTAAACCTCGACAATCATTAGAAAACAAATAATTATCAATGACAAACGACAAAAAAGAAATATTCGAAAGCGTAGCACAACGTTTAAAAATTGAAGGTTTTAATGTAGTAAACCGCGATGAAACCCGTCCATGGGGTGGTTTCTTTGTGATAGATGAAGCGCAGGCACAACAATTTGCCGATACTTATTTTGATGGATTAAATGTAGAAGACCTTAAAATTGGTGGTAAATTAAGTCCGAAAATTTTAATCGTTGCTCCAAACACACGTCTTTCGTGGCAATATCACCACCGCAGGGCCGAAATATGGCAAGTAGTAACCGGTACTGTTGGTATTAAAACCAGCCAGACCGACGAAGAAGGTGAAGTGAAAAAATATGCTCCAAAAGATCAGATCAAATTACAACAGGGCGAACGTCACCGTTTAATCGGTTTAGAAGACTGGGGAGTTGTGGCAGAAATCTGGCAACATACCGATGCTTCGAACCCATCAGATGAAAGCGATATTGTTCGCGTTCAGGACGATTTCGGCAGATAATAAAATATACACATAAGATCCTGTTCTATCGCATTGGAACAGGATTCTCTTAGTTTAAACGCTTAAACAAAAGCAGTTTTTCTATACGCTGGAAAACTAAACGCCCTCAAACTACGTTTATAAAGCATACACATCATACATGATCATCTTCATTTTTTTTCTTTGTCATTGGTTTTTATCCCTGTTTAGTCAAACCTTTTTCCTTCACCGTTACTCATCGCACAAGATGTTTAAAATGGAGCTTTTTTGGGAACGGTTTTTCTACCTGGTATTGCTGATCTCGCAAGGTTCATCATTTTTAAATCCAAGGGCTTACGCCATTTTGCACCGGATGCACCATGCATACAGCGACACAGAAAAAGATCCGCATTCGCCACATTTTTTTAAGGATGTTTTCGGGATGATGATTGCTACGAAGAACATGTACATGAATTACCTGCAGTTTAAAATACAGCCAGAACCTGCTTTTCAGGGTAATTATCCAGAATGGCCTATTGTAGATAAAATTGGCAATTCGTGGGCCTGGAGAATTGCATGTGGTTTATTTTACATCGGTTTTTATATTGCTTTTGCCAACCATTGGTGGCTGTTTATCTTATTGCCGATCCACTTTTTAATGGGACCACTGCATGGTGCAATTGTAAACTGGTGCGGGCATAAATACGGTTACTCTAACCATGATAACGACGACCACAGTAAAAATTCCTTACCCTGGGATTTCTTATTAATGGGAGAACTTTTCCAGAACAACCACCACAAAAAACCCAATAGCCCAAATTTTGCCACTAAATGGTGGGAATTTGATCCAACCTATCCGGTAATGAAAGTTTTGCACTGGATGAAGATTATTAAAATCAGGAAGGTTTAAGAGGAGGGTTAAGCTTAAAAACTAAGCTCAAAGCCATGGTTTGTGTACCATGGTCTGTGTCCCATAGTCCATGGTCTGTGTCCCCACAGACCATCAAGTTCTCCTAATTGATTGTTAGGGAACTTATTAGCCACGGATGCACTGAAAACACAGATTTACCCCGCGATCGTCGTTTCGACCGCAGTGGAGAAATCTAATTTGTTTCATACTTTTTTGTGTACCATGGTCTGTGTCCCCACAGACCATCAAGTTTTCCTAATTGATTAATTGTTCGGGGAACTTATTAGCCACGAATGCACTGAAAACACAGATTTGCCCCGCGCTCTTCATTTCGACCGCAGTGGAGAAATCTATTTGTTTTTTATCGCCCTGGGCTGTGTCCCCACAGACCATTAACAAAATTTTGGTTGTTTCTTTTTCCTTCCTTATACTGTTTTGTGTTCTCTAAACCTGACAGCAGCTAAAATCCTTTTTGATCGCACTACCATTAATATGCTGTCATGCTGAGGCACGAAGCATCTGTTCCCTATAAAACAGACGCCTGAACCAGCGCACAACAGCACCACAAAAAGATTGAAGCGAATGGCAGGACTATCGTAACCGATAAAAACCAGGCCCTGCTTTTCAAAAAAACACTACTTCTTTTTGCCACTGATGTACAGAAAACAAGGAAAATTGCCCGCGTTTATCATAGGAGTGGAGTTGAAGAATAATTCAGACCTTACAGTAAAATCTTTTTTGCTTATCTTACCGTATATACTCCAATCTGTTTTAAAATTCAATCATTTGATGATCAATTTCCTCAAAATCGTTTTCTCTGCACTGCTCGTTTTTATGTGCTATAAAGTAATAAGTACCTCATTAGAAAGCAATTTGTTCGAACAATGGGATTTTCTGGGCAGCATCCCATGGATGCGTGCCACCTTATGGGATTTTTATGCTAACATCTTCATTATTACCCTTTGGATGTTCTATAAAGAAAAAAGCATTATTCTTAAAATCTCTATTGCCGTTTTGTTCGTATGTTTAGGAAGCATAGCAACCCTGGCTTATGTTTTAGTGCATTTATTCAAACTAAAAGATGGCGAAGGTGTTAGAGAATTGCTGGTAAAAAGGTAGAAGGCAAAGGTATAAGGCTGAAGGTAAAAACCTAAAGTAAAATGCATTTCCTTAAACCTTATGCCCTAAACCTTAAACCTTTTATGGATTACAAACATCTACTATTCATCGCACTCATTTCGCTAATTGCCTGCTGTTTTATTATGGCCATGGTTTGGCTTTGGGCTAAGAAAATAAAAAACGCTGGCGTGGTAGATGTTTTCTGGGCACTGAACTTTCCCGTGATTACGCTGATTACTTTTTTTTTGTCAGACGGTTATGATCCCCGAAAAATATTAATCTGTGGCATGTTTTTACTGGCCGAATTGCGATTAGGTATTCATCTTTGGCAAAGGGTAATAGGTCATTTGGATGAAGAAGAAGGAAGATACCAACAGCTCCGTAAAGAATGGGACGATAAAGCTGACCGAAACTTTTTTGTGTTTTTTCAGTTTCAGGCGATTTCCAATGTTATCCTTGCCGTTCCGTTTTTTATCATCACGGCAAATCAATCGCAGGGAATTTCTGTTTTAGAATTTATTGGTGCTTTAGTATGGGCAATCGCTTTTTTCGGAGAAATGATTGCCGACCGACAGCTTGCTGCCTTTAAAAAAGATCCCCTCAATAAAGGCAAGGTTTGCGATACCGGATTATGGTACTACAGCCGCCACCCCAATTACTTTTTTGAGTGGTTAACCTGGATGGGGTATTTTATTTTCGCGCTGGCTTCTCCATGGGGTATTCTGGCCATCATTAGTCCCGCCATTATTTTATATTTATTAGCAAAAGTTACCGGCGTTCCAAATAATGAGGAGCAAAATCTGCGGAGTAAACCTGTAGCTTACAAGAAATACCAGGAAACAACAAGCGCCTTTTTTCTGTGGAAGAAAAAATAGTCGGAAGACGGAGGTCCGAAAGACCGAAGTTTAGGGCGGCTGGCAAATCCGAACAAGTAAAATTAACATCAACCAATCCGCCATTAGGCGTTTTGCGTATAAAATAATAACACCGGACATCCGACTTCGGACTTCCGACCATCAAACTCCAAGCTTAAAAATGTGGTACGATAAACTTTTAGAAAACGACAAACTTCCGGATACCGCTTTGCGTATCGGCATCAGAAAATTATGTAAACAGCGCCTTGACGATGAAACATTGGGCGATGAAGAGTTGCAGCAGGAAAAATTTATGGATCTGGTTACAGAACTGAAACAATCGCCAATTGCCGTAAACACAGCCGATGCCAATGAGCAGCACTATGAGTTGCCTACCGAATTTTTTCAATATTGTTTGGGCAAAAACTTAAAATACAGCAGCGGTTACTGGAAACCTGGCGTTAAAGATATCGATACTTCTGAAGATGATATGCTAGCTTTAACCTGCAAAAGGGCAGATTTACAGAACGGCCAGAATGTTTTGGAACTCGGCTGCGGCTGGGGATCGCTTTCTTTGTATATGTCGGCTAAATTTCCGGAAAGTACTTTTACCGTGGTATCTAATTCTGCAACCCAAAAAATCTTTATCGATGAAACGGCAAAACAACGCGGAATCCAGAATTTAACAGTTTTAACTGCCGATATGAACACTTTTACCATCGCTGATACTTTCGATCGTGTGGTTTCGGTAGAAATGTTTGAGCACATGCGCAATTATAAATTTCTGCTCAATAAGGTGGCTTCTTTTATGAAACCTGATGGAAAACTTTTCGTGCACATATTTACCCATAAAACCCTGGCTTACAAATTTGAGGTGATTGATGAAACCGATTGGATGAGCAAATACTTTTTTACCGGAGGGATTATGCCTTCGAACCATTTATTTTTCTACTTTAATGATGACCTGAAAATTGATAAACACTGGGTGGTAAATGGAACCAATTATGGCAAAACTTCCGAAGCCTGGTTAAGCAATATGGACAAACATAAAAAAGAAATTATGCCCATTTTAGAACGCACTTACGGTAAAGATCAGGCTGTAAAATGGTGGGTGTACTGGAGGTTATTCTACATGTCATGCGCCGAGCTGTTTAATTACAATAAAGGAAACGAATGGATGGTGTGCCATTATTTGTTCGAAAAAAACAAATAATGTAAAAGGTAAGGATGTAAGATGTGTAATGGAGGCAGCGATATGCCCGTCATTCATCTTACATCGTCCATTTTCCATCCTTCATTTATATTACCTTTTCCATCATCCATATTACGTTTTCCATTTTACATTATCATCTTACATCATGCAGACACTCGCCATTATCGGCTCCGGAATAGCAGGCATGGGTTGTGCCCATAAATTGCAGCATAAATACGATATTACCCTTTTCGAAGAGCTCGGTTACATCGGTGGTCATACCAATACCATTACGCTTGAAGAAGATGGAAAGCCCATTTATCTGGATAGTGGTTTTATGGTTTTTAACTATCAAACCTATCCAAATTTAACAGAAATGTTTGCTGAAATTAATGCCCCGGTAATTAAAACCGACATGTCTTTCAGTGTGCAGTTTTTGCCTGAAAAATTAGAGTACAGTGGCTCAAGCTTAAACCACCTTTTTGCACAGCGAAAAAATTTGTTCAATGTTTCTTATTTAAAAATGTTGATGCAGATTAACCGCTTCAATAAGCAAAGTGTAGAGATTTTGGATAAACCTGAATATCAGGATTACTCGATTGGCAGATTTTTTAAGGAATTTGGTTACAGTGATGATATGCTCTGGCAATACCTCATCCCAATGAGTGCTGCCGTTTGGAGTGCCCCGATGGAACAAATTCTGGATTTCCCGGCCGTTACCCTGATCCGTTTTTTTAAAAACCACGGTTTTTTGGGCCTCGATACCCAGCATCAATGGTACACGCTGCAGAATGGAAGTCAGGCTTACCGCGAAAAACTGATCGCGCCATTCCGCGACAGGATCAAAATCAACAATAAAATTGTTTCGATAAGGCGTTTGGAAAACGGTAAAGTTGAAGTGGAAAATCAAAAAGGTGAAAAGTTCGAATTCGATAAAGTAATTATGGCCAGTCATGCCGACCAGACTTTCGAAATCGTAAAAGATAAAACCGCTTTAGAAACCGAGTTGCTTTCTAAATTTAAATACCAGTTAAATAAAGCTGTGGTGCACACCGACGAAAAGCAGATGCCGGAAACCAGACTGGCCTGGAGCAGCTGGAATTACCGTGTAGAGAAAAAGGGCGATAAGTTATTGCCAAGCACCATTTACTGGATGAACAGTTTGCAGGGCGTTTCTAAAAAGCAGAATTATTTTGTCTCCATTAACCCTACGGATACATTAAATCCGGAAAAGATTATTAAAGAAATCGATTATCATCATCCTTTATTCGATGTTCCGGCCATGCAGGCACAGGAGCAGTTGCATAAACTAAACGAAACCGGCCCGATTTATTATTGCGGCAGTTATTTTAAATATGGTTTTCACGAAGATGCGTATAAGAGCGCGGTGGATTTGTGTAGGGGACTGTAATGTAAGTTACCGTCATTTCGAGCGAAGTGCAACGTAGTCGAGAAATCTGTCTAGAGATAGATCTCTCTCCCGAATATTCGGGACGTTCCGGTCGAGATGACGAATCGAAAGATAATCCACAAGAAAAAGCGTAGATTGTAATTACAATGGAATTTAACTCAAACATCTACACTATTTTTCCTCGGTCTGTGTCCTCACAGATCGAATATTAATTAAATGGACTGTGAGGACACAGGCCATGGAATAGAGCGCGGTGGATTTGTGTAGGGGGATGTAATGTAAGTTACCGTCATTTCGAGCGGAGTGCAACGTAGTCAAGAACCCGAAGGCTCAGCGAAGCTAAATCTGTCTCGAGATAGATCTCTCCACTACACTGCGTTCCGGTCGAGATGACGAATCGATGGAAAGATAATCCGCTAAAAAATCGTAAATTGTAATAACAATGAAATTTAATTCAACTATCTACACCGCTAAGGTCATGCACCATCGCCTGGCACCCAAAAAACATTCTTTTTGGTACAGGGTGTATATGTTCTACATCGATCTGGATGAGTTGGATCTGCTTGCTAAAAAGCTCCGTTGGTTCAGCCGGAATAAATTTAACCTGTTTTCCTTCCGCGATGCTGAGCACCTTCAGTTGCCGAAAGAAAATCCGGACCAGAGCAAAAACACAAGGCAACATGTTGAAGAGTATTTAAAAGAAAATGGCGTTGAGGGCACTCAGCTTAAAATCAAACTGCTTACCAATCTCAATGTTCTGGGTTATAATTTTAATCCCGTTTCCTTTTATTATTGTTTCGATCAGGAAGAAAATCCGGTTTGTTGTGTGGCCGAAATCAGCAATACTTACCGCGAAATGAAACTTTTTTTCTTTGGGAAAGATGAGCTGGACGGCGACACCTTTAAAAAAATCACCACCAAATATTTTTATGTTTCGCCTTTTATCGATCACGATGATTCATTCGATTTTAAATTAAAAGTACCAGCTAATACGCTCGATATTAAAATTAACGACCTGGATAAGACCGGTAAATTATTTTTTATCAGTACCTTAATGGGTGAAAAAAAACCTTTAACCAACGCGGGATTGCTGCGGTATTTTTTCTCTATACCCTTAATTCCCTTGCAGGTAATGGGCATGATCCACTGGCAGGCCTTTAAGCTTTGGTTAAAAAAAATACCATTTCATCCAAAAGCCAAAAACCCTGAACTGCAACGCAACGTATATAAACCCTATAAACCACAAATTAAATAGATCAAAGATTATGAATACGCTTACCGCTACCAGAACATCAACGGGTTTTTTCGAAAGGGTGGTGCTTAACGCACTTTCCAAAATGACTTTAGGGAAACTGGAACTTTCGTTACCTAACGGCGAAACTTTGGTTTTTGGAAACGGTGAACATAAAATTGAAGCGCATATCCAGGTTAACCACCCTGATTTTTTTAAATCAATTGCCCTTTATGGCGATATCGGCTTTGGTGAAGGTTATACTTCGGGCCTTTGGGATACCACCAACATCACCAATGTAATTAAATGGGTAATCCTGAATATCGAAAACGCACCTTCGGTTACCGGTAGCAAGGTAAAATCTATTGCGTTGGGCATTTTTAAATGGGTAAACAAGATTTATCATGTGCGCAGGGCAAACACTTTGGCCGGATCGCAGAAAAATATTTCGGAACATTATGATCTGAACAACGATTTCTTTGCTACTTTTTTAGATAAAACCATGACGTATTCCAGCGGTTACTTTAACCCGGAAGATTTAAGTTTAGAAGAATCGCAATATGCAAAATACGACCGTCTGGCCAGGCAGTTAAAAATTAAAGCGACCGACCATGTGCTGGAAATTGGAAGTGGCTGGGGCGGAAATGCCATCTTTTTAGCCAAAAATTATGGCTGTAACGTTACTTCGGTTACCATTTCGAAAGAGCAGCAGAAACTGGCTATGGAGCGGGTTCGTGCAGAAGGACTGGCCGGTAAAGTCTCGGTCATCATTAAGGATTACCGTAAAATTGAGGGTACTTTTGATAAGATCGTTTCTATTGAAATGCTCGAGGCAGTTGGTCACCAGTATTTGGAAACCTATTTCGAAAAATGCCAGGAGCTTTTAAAACCAGATGGAATTTTTGCTTTTCAGGTAATTACCTCGCCGGATTGCCGGTACGATAAACTGCGCAACGGGGTAGACTGGATCCAGAAACATATCTTCCCGGGGTCACTTTTACCTTCCGTAGCCGCCATGAACAAAGCCATAAATGAAACCGGCGATTTAACCCTGGTCGATTTAAAAGATATGGGTTTAGATTATGCCCGCACCCTTCATTTATGGTTCATAGAATTTAATAAAAACCTCGATAAAGTGAAAGCACTGGGCTTTGATGAAACCTTTATCCGCAAATGGAATTATTACCTGAACTATTGTGAAGCAGCCTTTGCCATGCGGAATATTAACGTAATGCAGATGGTTTACTCGAGACCGAATAATATTTCACGATAGGGATGTAAGATGTATTATGTAAGACGGATGATGGGGAATTTCCATTTTCCATTATCCATCTTCCATTTTACATGTCTCCTTTTACCGATAAAACCATATCATTCACCGAATAAAATATAGAGTTAGAATAAAAAGTATAGCGTATAATTGTAACAAAATGCAATTTGCGCAGACTAATTACAAAAGACTAACTCTTAACATGAAAAAACTTTTACTTTTAACCTTCACCCTCGGGATATTTTTTACTGCACAGGCCCAATTTCCGGGCGGCTTTGGTGGTGGGGCCAAAAAAATTACTGTTACCGGACGTATCACTGCAACTATACTTGATTCAGTAACAAAAAAACCGATTGATTACGCTACGGTTTCATTAATTACGGTGAAAGATAATAAATCTGTAAATGGTGGAGTAACCGACGAAAAAGGAAAATTATCACTGCTAAATATTGCTCCCGATTCTTATAAACTGATGATCGGCTTTATGGGTTACAAAACAAAAACGGTTTTGGTTACTACAACACCGTCTAAACCGGATAACAACATCGGAACCATTTATATTTCGGGTTCGGAGAATACCCTGGCTGATGTTCAGGTGCAGGGCACTAAAGCGGTTATCGAGAATAAAATTGATAGAATGGTTTATAATGCAGAGGCTGATGGAACAAACGCCGGTGGCGATGCGACTGATGTAATGCGTAAAGTACCCATGCTTTCGGTAGATGTTGATGGAAACGTTCAGCTGCGTGGTGGTGCGGTTCGTGTGTTAATTAACGGTAAACCTTCTGGTACAATGGCAAGCAGCGTTTCTGACGCCTTAAAAATGATCCCTGCAGAGCAGATTAAAAGTGTAGAGGTAATTACCAGTCCGTCAGCTAAATATGATGCTGAAGGTTCGGGAGGTATCATCAATATTATTACTAAAAAATCGAATGCACAAGGGGTAAGTGGTACGGTAAATGCTTCAGCAGGTACACGCCAAAACAATGGGGCTTTTAACATCACGGCAAAAACAGGTCGCTTAAGTGTAAATGCCAACCTGGGTACAAACCTGGCTTATGCACAAAATTCGAGGGTAGTTATTGTAAACAACACTACGGTGATAGATCCCGTTGATAATACGGTTACGGCTAATAATGTATCGCAAGATGGTTATTCGAAATGGAGCCGTAAAGGTTACAACGGCAGTTTTGGCGCAGATTACGATTTTAATGCCTATAACAACATCAGTACAACAGTAAAGATGAACAGTTTCTCGAACGGAGGTCCGGGGGCAGCCAATTATATTATTAATGGCGCACCTGCCAACAATATCAGTGATATGGATATGACTTTCGATAACCTGGACTGGAACGTTGATTATAAAAAGACATCTAAGAAAGAAGGTGAAGAATTTAGTATTTCAGGTCAGCTTTCTACAGGTAAAACCCCATTGCACTTTAGCAATATTTTATTTTCAGACTTATACCCTAACGGAGCGGCAACATCAAGTTCGAATACCGGTAAAAACAAAGAATATACTGCTCAAACCGATTACACCTATCCATTTACCAAAAGCACTATTTTAGAGGTTGGTGTGAAAGGAATTTTCCGCGATATTTCGAGTACTTATGATAATGGTGGAGCACAGGATTTTGATTATAGCCAGAACGTGGCATCGGCATACGGGGTAATTAGTTTCGACCTGACTAAAAAAATTAAGTTTAAAGGAGGTTTAAGGGGTGAATACACAAAAATCGATTTCAATACCAGGGATAATGGAATAGAAACAAACGATTACCTGAATCTCTTTCCAAGTGCAATTATCTCAAGAACCTTAAAAGGAAATGCTACATTGAAATTGAGCTATAACAGAAGGGTTCAACGTCCAAGCCAATCTTATTTAAATCCATTCAGAAATACGAGTGATCAGTTTAATATCATGCAGGGTAACCCGCAATTGAACCCTGAATTAAGTGATAATTTTGAATTGGGTTATTCTACCTTTATCAAAGGATCGGTAATCAATGCCTCAGTTTTCTATCGTCGCACTGGCGGGGTTATTGAGAGCTCAATTTCTTCTACCAGAGATGGAAGTACCAACAAAACACTTACCTCATATTTAAACGTAGGTACGGCACAAACTTATGGCTTAAACGTTTTCGGGTCTTATAATCCAAAACCAAAATGGACTTTAATGAGTAACATCGGTTTAAATACTTATGAGGTATCAAATACCGCAACCAATGTAAGCACCGGTACTTTCCTTAACTATAACATTTTTGCCCGTTCTGCTTATGGGTTTGGTAAAGGATATAACTTTGAATTATTCGGTGTGGTAAATTCTCCAAGAAGAACATATCAGGGTAAAACAGATGCGATGATTTTTTATGGTGCTTCATTCAAAAAGGATATTCTGAATAAAAAAGGATCTATCGGGATAAATACCTTGAACCCTTTTACAAAAGATCTTCATATCCAAACCGTAAACAACTCTATTACTTCTACGGGAACAGTTTTTCAGAGTCAAAACATTTACTATCCGTTACGTTCTTTTGGTGTTAACTTTAGCTACTCTTTTGGTAAACTTAAATTTACAGAGAAGAAAAAAATCAAAAACGACGATATCAAACAAGATCAGCAACAAGGTGGCATGGGCGGCGTTCAGCAATAAAAACCCAATCTATATATATCTTTTAAAAGTCTTTCCGCTAACCCGGAAAGACTTTTTTGTTTAACTCCTGAGTAAATGATGCCTTAAATGACCTAACAGGCCTCAGGTTTTACCTCAAAAGTTTTATCATCCAAACCACCTAAGTACACCTTAGTTTATTTTTAATTTTCTTCAGGTTAATAAAACAATTGCTAAAATTGTTCCTTTAATACCATATTATTAATTTTTAAGGTCGTATTCCGGCTTTTTTTAAGGTATTCATAATATTTGTGGTTTTATGCGGTTTTGTGGAGCGGTTATTTGCTTGTTTTTGCAGGATATGCAATTTGTAATGTAAAAAATACTTTAAATTCATTGCGCTTATCGCGTTTTATGCGTTTTTGTGTGCTTAAAAACTTATATTGCAATTAACTAACAAATCATTTACCCTAAATAATCCAGATATGAGAAAAATCTTTACCTCACTCGTTTTTCTGTGCATTTTACTTACCGGCCTTACCACTTTGGCCCAGGTAAAAACCATAACAGGAAAAATAACTTCTTCTGATGATGGTGGTCCGTTGCCCGGAGTAAGTATAAAAATTAAGGGAACTACAACGGGTACCTCTACAGATGGAAATGGTAATTTTACAATACAGGCACCATCGCCTGCCGCAGTGCTTGTAATCAGCCTTATCGGATATAAAGCACAGGAAATTACCATTGGCAGTAAAACGACAGTTAATGCAGCCCTGGCTTCAGATGCGCAGGAATTACAGGAAGTAACCATTTCTACTGCTTTAGGTATTACCAGGCAGGTTAAATCATTAGGTTATGCCGCGCAAAGTGTTAGCAGCAGCGATTTAAACTATAACCACCAGCCCAACCTCCTTAATGCCTTGCAGGGAAAAGTTGCAGGTGCTACCATTTCAAGTACTGGTGGTGGTCCGGGGCAGGGGGCAAGCATCCGCATCAGGGGCGTTAACTCCATCGATCCGAACATTTCAGGTGATCCTTTATACGTAATTGATGGAGTACAGATTGATAATTCAACCTCTACCGCCGGTGCCAATCCTGATGGAACAGCATTTGGCTCGAGAGGGGTAACCAACAGGGCTTCAGATATCAATCCCGAAGATATTGAAACCATCAATATTTTAAAAGGAGGTGCCGCTACCGCACTTTATGGATTAAGAGGAGCTAATGGCGTTGTGGTCATCACCACCAAAAGAGGCAAGCAAAACGGTGTTAGTGTTAACTTTAACAGCAGCTACGGCTTCGATCAGGTTTTGAAATCGCCAGATGTGCAAACAGAATATACCCAGGGTGTTTTAGGTGTTTATACTAATCCGCCAGGTGGTATAGGTCCGGCTTGGGGTCCAACCATTGCCGAAGCAAAATTAATCGATCCAACACACCCTGATCAGTTATTCAATAATTACGACCGCGCTTTCGGTACCGGCCAGCAGGTTAAAAATTCATTGTCGGTAACAGGAGGAAGTGATGCCATTAAATTTTTCTCTTCCATTTCGCAGCTTTACCAAAAAGGGATGATGCCCAATACCGATAACAAAAATTTTTCCGGAAGGTTAAATACTGATTTCACCATTAGTCCGAAGTTTAAAGCATCGGTTAATATGAATTTCACCAATTCGGGTGGTTATACGTATAGTGCTGATCGTTTTGGAGAAGGTTTGGCCTATTGGTCGCCACGTTATGATGTGGCCGATTATCAGAATCCAGATGGATCTCAAAAATATTTAGGAACAAACAACCCGATATGGGGTACGGCCAACAACAAGTTTAAAGGCGATGTTAACCGGTTTATTGGTGGGGCCAGCCTGAGTTACGATGCTGCTAAATGGCTTAATTTTTCCTATCGTTTAGGGGTAGATACCTATGGTGATAACCGTGTGCGTACCGCCCGCGGACCAATGTATGCTACTGAAGCCATGTACGATAATGCGCAGGGTTTTTATGGCGAATACAATACCAAATTCAGAACCATTAACAGCACTTTCGTAGCCACGTTTAATACAAAACTAACTGACGATATTACCGGAACGTTAAGGCTCGGACAAGAACTCTACGACCGCAAATCGAAAGAAGTAGGTACTTTGGGTAGTATTCTCGGCGTGTACAATTTCTTTAATTTAGCCAATGCCGGTGTATTAACCCCAACGCAAACGCTTAAACAAAAAAGACTGGTGGGTTATTTCGGAGAAGCGACTTTTGATTACAAAAATTACCTTTTCTTAACCATTACCGGAAGAAACGATATTACCTCAACACTGCCAAAAGCAAGCAGGTCATTTTTCTACCCTTCAGCAAGTTTAAGTTATGTATTCTCCGATCAGTTTAAGTTGCCTGCTGCCATTAGTCAGGCCAAGTTGCGTTTGTCTTACGCCAGGATCGGTAAAGATGCATCCGAATATTCTACTTTTACAGGTTATACACCTTATACCGCTTTGCCGACCGGAACAGGAGGTTTAACCATTGCTCCGAATCTTGGTAACCCCGATCTCCGTCCCGAATTTACCAATACCTACGAGGCTGGTTTGGAGATGTCGTTCTTTAAAAACCGCTTAGGTTTCGATTTTACTTACTATTACTCATTAAGCAAAGATCAGATTATCCAGACACAGGTTTCTTCTGCAGTGGGTTACGTCACCAAATCAATCAATGCCGGCGATATCAGGAACAGGGGAGTGGAGCTGGTATTAAATGGCAAACCCATTGTATCAAAAGATTTCAGATGGGATGTAAACGTTAATTTTTCGGCCAACAGAAACATGGTGCTGAGCATGCCAAACGGGATATCGGAAATTGTATATGGCGCTGCAAGAGGTTATGGCAACGCCGGGGTAACCATGAAATTAATTAAAGGACAGCCTTATGGCAATATTTACGGCAGTTATTTTAACCGTTATTATGGAAGCACGCCTGAAGACCCGGTTGTGCTTGATAAAAACCTTCCATTGTTAATCGGCGCAAACGGTTTCCCGAGTATTTCGGGCGGAAAGCAGAAACTTTTGGGTAATTCTCAGCCAAAATATATTATCGGCATGGGTAACACCTTTAAATACAAGGATTTCAGTTTAAACGTATTGTTTGATGCCCGTTTAGGATTTGAAAAATACAACTGGCTGGAAGATTTTTATTCGGCCTTCGGATTACCGGATTATACTGCAGACAGAAGAACAGTGAAGGTATTTGATGGCGTCCTGGCCAATGGTCAGCCAAATACAAAACCGGTTTATATGGGGCAGCGGATAGGACCAGATGGTGTTGATTATGGTGAAGGATATTACCGCATTTACTACCGTAATGTTTCTGAACCTTTTGTAAGCGATGCTTCATGGGTACGTTTGCGTTCGGCCAGTTTAACCTATAACTTACCCGCAAACTGGTTGCCTGCCAAAGCAATCAAAAATGCTTCGCTATCGGTTACCGGAAATAATTTATGGTTGTGGACGAAATACTATGGTGTAGATCCTGAATCTAGTTCTTACGATTCGGGCAGTAATAACGATGGTTCTGCTGGTTTTACCTATCCATCTGCCCGTACAATCATGTTCACGCTTAATGTTGGTTTTTAAATAGAAATACGATGCAAAAAATTATAAAATATACATTGTGCTCAGCTTTAATTGCAACACTAGGCTTGCAAAGCTGCAAAGACAGTTATTTTGATTCACTGTCTGATAATCCGAACCAGGTACCAGTAGCTACATTAAGCACTTTACTGGCTACCTCAACCTATAAAGCAGCAAATAATAATTACTTCATCGGCAGCATTATTGCCCCTTACGTGCAGTACACGGCCAATCCGGCAGCCAATGGAGCTGGTGATACTTATCAGGCCATCGATTTTACGGCCACCTGGGATGCACTTTATTTTGCGATGGCCGATGCCAATGAAATGAAAAAACTGGCGGTAGCACAAAGCTCAAGCGAATATAAAGGCGTAGCCGATGTGCTTATTGCCTATAACCTTACGCTGGTGAACGACCTGTGGGGAGATGTTCCATTTTCGGAAGCTTTTAACATCAATAACCTGACGCCGAAGTACGATAAACAACAGGATGTTTACAATCAGGCCATAGCACTTTTAGATGAGGCCATTGCAGAACTCGCTAAAACAGATGCAACCGTTAAACTGGCGCCAACCAGCGATTTAATTTATGGCAAAAGTACAACTGAAAGGGCAAACTGGTTAAAAATGGCCTATGCTTTAAAAGCCAGGTTATTAAATAAGATTAGTAAAACAAGTGCTTATAATCCAACAGCTGTATTGGCAGCACTCAGTAATGCTTTCACCACAAATGCAGATGATGCCAGTATGGCAACTTTTAAAGAGCGTAATCCATGGGCCAACGTTGCGCTATCAAATTCGCAGCAATCGTTGGGAGGCTGGCTTTCTGAACAACTGATCGACGCTTTAAATGGCACAACATTTAACGTTTTTGATCCCCGGATAGAAAAGATCACCGATAAAACCGTGAATAACGTTTACATCGGAACCGTTAATGGTGCAGGGAACAGATTGCCAGGAGCAAATACCACAAAGGATGAATGTTATATTTCGAGAAACTCCCCCTGGACCAGCGATACTTCACCGATATTCATCGTTACCTTTGCTGAACTAAAATTTATAGAAGCCGAAGCTTACTTTAATACCGACAAAACCAGGGCTTATGCCGCATACCTTGCCGGTATAAGTGCCAATATGGATAAGTTTCAGGTTACTCCAGCAAATCGTGATGCTTACCTGGCAAATCCGGTAGTTAATGTTGGAGCTGCTGCTTTAACCAATGACCTCATTTTTAAAGAAAAGTATATTGCAACCTACTTAAATCCCGAAGCCTGGAATGATGCCCGCCGTTTCGATTATAAGTATAAAGATTTTGGTATGCCTGCTAATGCTGCGCTTCCTACATTCATCCGCCGTTTAGATTATACCCAGGGTGAAAGAAGTAAAAACGGCAATAACGTTCCTGTTGATGTGCCAAGAACAACCCGTTTGTGGTGGGATCAGTAAGATAAAGCGAATGGCGTTTGGCGGAGAGCGTTTAATATACTTTTCGCCAAATGTTATTTGCCAACATTATTCGCTCACCCCCCATACGCTTAGCGCCAAACAATATGATAAATGAAAAAAGTACTATTTTTCCTGCTGGTTCTGCTCACTGCCTCCAATATATTCGCGCAGTCTTTCGGTTTAAAATCTGTTTTATCTTATCCCTTTCCTACACAATTAGTGGCTTCGCCCATTGGTTCTAAAATTGCCTGGGCAGCGAACGAACAAGGAAAAAGAAATATTTATATCGCTCAGGCGCCAGATTATAAGGCCGTAAAAATTACGGATTATACTGAAGATGACGGTCAGGAATTATCCAGCTTATCTCTTTCTGCTGATGGAAAATGGATTGTATTTGTGCGTGGCGGAGATCATGGCGGGCGAGATGGTGGTCCGGTTAATGCAAACTCATCGCCCATCGCGCCTAAAGTGCAGGTTTTTAGCGTTCCTTTTGAAGGTGGTAAAGTAATTTTATTGGGTGAAGGTGATAATCCGGTAATTTCGCCCAATAGCGATCAGGTTATTTTTGCTAAAAGTGGTCAGATAATGATTAACCCGGTTGACGGAACATCAGCAGCTAAAAATCTATTTTATGCCAAAGGGATAAACGGAGCTTACAAATGGTCGCCGGATGGAAAGAAGATTGCTTTTATTTCTAACCGTACAGATCATTCTTTTTTAGGGATTTACAGCGACCAGCAAACCCCGGTTAAATGGTTGTTGCCTTCGTTTTCTAAAGATAATACTCCGGTATGGTCGCCCGATGGAAATGAAATTGCATTTATCAGAACGTCCGGCGTTGGCGGTGAAACAGATTCGGTTTTAACCAGAAAACATCAGCCCTGGGCCATATGGACGGTTAATGTAAACACAGGGAACGGAAAACAAATCTGGAAAGCGCCCGAAACTTTCCGGGGTTCGTTTCCTTCTATCGATGGTGGCGCAAATTTGTTGTGGGTCAATGGAAAAATCATTTTTACTTCTTATGAGGATGGCTGGCCACATCTTTATGCCATCAATCCGGACGGATCAAAGAGGTTGTTGCTTACACCTGGCAATTTTGCAGTGGAGAATATTAAGTTAAGCACTGATAAAAAGACACTGGTTTTTGCGGCTAACGTAGGAAATGATAAGGATGACCTGGATAGGCGCCATATTTATAAGGTGTCGGCAGATAAAGCAAATATGGAGGCCTTAACTTCGGGAGATGGCATAGAAGCTTACCCCGTTATTGCAGGCGATAATCAAACTTTTTTCTGTTTAAGTTCTACTGCCGAAAGGCCACTTTTGCCAGCTTTAATTAATAACAAAAAACTAAAACTGATCGGCGAATCGCTTATCCCTGAAGATTTTCCGTTAAAGGATATGGTTGTCCCTAAACATGTAAGCTTTAAAGCTGCTGATGGAAATACCGTTTATGGTCAGTTGTTTTCACCAAAAAAAGCACTTAGAAACCACCCGGCAATTGTTTATGTGCACGGCGGACCACAAAGGCAGATGTTTTTAGGCTGGAACCCGATGGATTATTATTCGATAGATTATGCTTTAAACCAATATTTGGTTAATCTGGGGTTCACTGTGCTGTCTGTAAATTACCGTTTAGGGATCGGCTATGGTTACGAATTTCATAAGCCTGTGCGTGCAGGAGCACAGGGCGCATCAGAATATCAGGATATTAAAGCTGCCGGCGAGTGGCTGGCTGCACAGCCCAACATCAACAAAGATAAAATCGGGATTTACGGCGGTTCTTATGGCGGATATTTAACTGCATTGGCTCTGGGTAAAGATTCTAAACTGTTTGCTGCCGGGGTAGATATTCATGGGGTTAACAATCGGTTTACAACTTTAGATCAGGAAGGACGAAAACCCGCACCAGATGCAGCTCTTGCTGCAAAAGTTGCCGAAGAATCATCACCGGTTAGTTATTTAAACACCTGGACTTCGCCCACCTTGATTATCCATGCTGACGACGACCGCAATGTAGCTTTTAACCAGAGCGTCGATCTCGTTAAACGTTTTGAAGATAAGAAATTTGATTTCGAATTTCTGGCCATCCCGGATGATACCCACCACTGGATGAAATTTTCTAACGGTTTAAAAGTAAGCGAAGCAACCGCCGATTTTCTTAAAAGAAAGTTGATGGATAATAAGTAAATATAAACCGTCATCTCCGACTAAAACGGAGAGATCTGCCAAGATTAATTTCCTGGCTACGCTGCACTTCGTTACCAATCATGCTATTTATTAATCCATTAATAATAAGTAACTAATTGGTCGCTGGCATTTCCACCCAGCTAGGCCATTGCATTGTATCCCCGTTTTACTTAAAACCGGCCTAACAAATTTTTCGGGTTCCACCGACCAAGCCAACTTACCGGCTTCAAAAGATAAATTTCAGCCGGCGTTTTATTAATAAGCTGTTTATCTTTTTTATTTGCATTAATGAGCTCGGCAAGCCTCGGTTTTGGTTCTTTATGACGCTAAAAAGAAGGAGCCCTTCGGCGGCGGCGAGCCGAGAAAAGATCGTGAAGGTGGGGAAAAAGACAATTCCCAATGTTCGGTAAAAAGATCTACCTAAATAGATTTTCCGGCTTCGTTGCATTCTGCCCGAAATGACGATAACCGCAAGGAGTGACCCCTCGAAGACGATTACCGACTTAACCTTTTCTAATCCTTTTTAAAACCATTAAACTCAACGGATTAAAAGAATAACCCGAAATATTGTTTTGCAGCATCACAACCGATTGATCATAAAATAACGGTACAACCGGCGAGTAATCCATCACCATCTGATCCATTTTACGGTAGAGCTCGAAGCGTTTTTCGTTATTTGTTTCGTAATAACTTTGCTCAAAAAGCTGATCAAACGCCTTGTTGTAAAAAGCCGTATAATTTGGCCCGTAAGGCACTTTGTTTTTGGAATAAAACATTGAAAGGAAATTTTCTCCATCACCATAATCGGCCAGCCATGAGCCACGGAAAAAGTTTACATTGTTTTTCGACATTAAATCCCTTAAGCTGGCACTCGGACTTACATCTATTTTAACTTTAATGCCAATAGCCGTTAATTCGCCTTGAATAAATTCAATCAGATCTTTATAAGTGGTTGTCGTATTTAAGGTTACTTCGGGCATACCTTTACCTTCAGGAAAACCTGCTTCTGCCAGCAATTGCGCGGCAAGTTTAGGGTTATAGGCATATCCATGTACAGCCAGACTATCAAAACCAGGCATTCCCTTAGGGATAAAACCAGAGGTTGCGGCAACACCAATGCCGTTTCTTAAATATTTGATCAACCTGTCGCGGTCAATTGCATAATTAATAGCCTGTCTGATTTTTCGCTGTCTTAACGGCGATTTTTTAACAATAGAAAGGTTCGTATCCACCAATATTCCAACATATTCCGTACATAAATAAGGACTTTTCGTCAGCGTAAACTTTCCCTTATATTTCGAAGTCATCTTGCCGCTTTTAGTAAGAATATCATCGCGGTAGCTCCCGTCTACATTGTAATAAAAATCCAGATCTTTTTTCAGAAAGCTCATAAAACCACTTTGTTTATCTGTAATAAATGTGGCTTTTACCGCGTCGAGATAAGGAAGTGACTTTCCTTTCGCATCCTTTTCAAAATAATGCGGGTTTTTCAAAAGCACCAATATTTCACCTTCTTTCCAATACTTAAAAGTGAATGGGCCGGTACCTATCGGATGACTTCTGAAATCCTTACCATAATGCTCAACCACTTCTTTGGGTACAACCGAACAATATTGCGTAGTAAGCAAACTCATAAACGGCGGAAAAGGACGAACCAGTTTAATCTGGAAAGTAGAATCGTTTAAAGCAATAAAATTATTTTTATCCTTCACCTTATCATTAAAAATCCATCCGCCCGATGAAGCCACTTTCGGATCAATCAACCGGTAAAAACTATACACAAAATCGCTGGCGATTACTTTTCGGCCCTTTCCGCTTTTAAAAATCGGATCGTCATGGAAATAGACATCATTACGCAGGTTAAAAGTATAGGTTAGCGCATCATCCGAAACCTGCCAGCTTTTGGCAATGCAGGGAATGGTTTGAAGGGATGAATCGATCTGTACCAGTCCGTTAAAAATCTGGTTGGTCATCCAGATGGCGTTCTGGTTGCGTGCAAAGGCCGGATCGATAGAGGTTAAACCCTGATCGAGGTTGATGTTGAATACTTTTTTGTCTTTATGATCATTATTTTCCTTGCACGAAAAGACTAAAATGACACAAAAAATCCAAAATATATACTTAAATGAGCCTCGCATGCGATCAGGAATGTTATTTTTGCACAAATTAATAAATTTAATGCAGATGTCTTTTTTAAACGATTTATTTATTGGCCTCGATGCTGCTAAACAGGAAGAATTACAGGAACGTTTAGATTTAGTGGAGCACAAAATTAAATTTATGGATAAAATGCCCGTGGCTTGCCTCGATACGGGTAATAATCCGGGTTACCTTTTATCAGAAGAAATTGCATTGGCTGGCGGCATGCTGGAAACCGATATTTTAAGCGCTGTTTTCATCATTTATTATCAGCCCGGCAAAACCCTTACCGATTTGATGCGAGAAGTACCTTCTGTATTGGATACCGATTGGCCCCCCGTAAAAAACAACCGCATTATTTTATTAAACGACGACGTAGAACGTGAAAGGACAGCCGAAAATGCAGTATCCTTAATAGAAGATATTGCCGAAATGTTACATCCGGGTTCATTTATTTTCGGCCACGAAGGCGATAAATGGATCAGGTTTGAGGTTTAAGGGGGATGTAAGATGGAAAAGGTAATAGGTAGGATGGATGATGGAGGATGGAAAAGGTAAGATGGAAAATGGATGATGGGGCTGCAACCTTCCAACATTTCAACCTTCCAACATTTGAACTTTTTAATATTTAGTGCCTGCGCTCGTTTCCAAACGAGTGCATAAATAGCCATACGATTTTATCGTTAAAAAATGACATTCGTTTTAATTCGCCAGGTGGGTTTCCAACTTTCCAACTTTAAAACATTTGAACATCGCTTCTCAACTTCAAACCTCTCTAATCTGGTATTCCTCTATCTTCCGGTAAAGCGTGGTTAAGCCAATACCCAGCAACCTCGAAGTTTCAGTTTTATTCCCTTTAGTGTGGATTAATACCTTTTGAATGTGTTGTTTTTCAATTTGTTGCAGGTTATAATCGTTTTCTATCGGTGCAAATTCGAAAAATTCAGGAGGAAGGGCAGTTGCGCTTAATGTATCACCATCTGATAAAATAACCAATCGCTCGATCACGTTTTTGAGCTCGCGGATATTTCCTTTCCAGCTGTGATCGCTCAGAATGGACAAAATCTTATCATCCATTTTTGGTGTTGAGCGGTTTACTTTATCAGCAAATTCTTTTAAATAATGTTTCGCTAAGGCAGGGATATCGGCTTTACGCTCGCGGAGCGGTGGCAGCACAATAGTAAAAACCGAAAGCCGGTAATAAAGGTCCGACCTGAATTTCCCTGATGCGGCATCTGCTTTTAAATCTTTATTGGTGGCGGCTAAAATCCGAACGTTTACCTGTTGGGTTAAGGTATCGCCCACTTTTATAAAAGTCTGGCTTTCCAGTACGCGTAATAATTTTGCCTGCAAATCGAGGTTCATTTCGCCGATTTCATCAAGCAGTAAGGTACCGCCATTGGCTTCTTCCAGTAAGCCTTTTTTATCTTTATTGGCACCGGTAAATGCACCAGCTTTGTAACCGAATAATTCACTCTCTAACAAATCAGGACTAAAACCACTGCAGTTTAAGGCTACAAACGGCTTTGCAGCTCTTGGGCTTTCATAATGAATGGATTGAGCAAAAACCTCTTTCCCCGTTCCGGTTTCGCCTAATAAAAGCACGGTAGTATCGGTTGCACTTACCTTTTTAGCCAGGTCAATGGCTTCTTTTAAGGTTTTTGATTGACCAATAATGGTTTCGAAACTGTGCTTTTTGGCGATTTTGTTTTCCAGATCAGAAACCCTGCGCTGCAGGTTCGATTTATCCATTGCCTTATACAAAAGCGGAATAATCTTATCGTTATCATCACCTTTAACGAGGTAATCAAAACCACCGTTTTTAATGGCTAAAACACCATCGGCAATGGTTCCGTAAGCAGTAAGGTTAATAATTTCTACATAGGGTTTTATGGCTTTAATCTCTTTAACCAGTGCAACCCCATTTACATCAGGCAACTTTACATCACTGATCACAATGCTTACATCATTGTTTTTAAGTAATTTAAGTCCTTCTTTTCCGGTTTCTGCCTGCAAGGTTTTAAAACCTTCAAGTTCTATAATTCTGGAAAGTAAACTGCTGATTTTCTTTTCATCATCGATGATGAGTACCATGCCATTCATAGGTAAAAAATATGCTGCAATATTAAGTATAAAAATGACGAAAGTTAACTGTATATTGGGTTAACTGATTAATTGTTTAAATCGGTTAATTGCGAAACGCTGCATACCAAACTCAAAGCTGCTTAGTTGCGCCTATTGCTCAATCGATATTCACGTTTGATTATTGCAATTTTGATTATTGGTTATTTGAGTTGAATAACTGTCTTTATAGCTAAGTTGAACTATTGTCTTAGGACTATAGACTCTATTTCCCCGGTCTGTGTCCTCACAGAACGGAAGAAAAAGGGCGGGGTGGTCTGTGGAGACACAGACCACGGGACGATGGACGATGGACGATGGACTTAGGACTATAGACTCAAGACTAAGGACTAAATTGTACCTTTTTCGTTTCCGTGGCGTTAATTAAAAGCTTTTTAAGCATATTTGATGTGCAAAACAAATACTATGTTTAAAAGATTAACGGCAATATTCATATTATGCTTTCCTGCAATATTTTGCACTGCCCAACAGGTACGTCCGGCAAAATCTGCGGAGATTTACAGAGAACTCAAAACCTTAAAACACCTGCCAAAGGTTTTATATTTAGCTGCCCACCCCGATGATGAAAATACAGGTTTATTATCATGGCTTATCAACGATCAAAATGTAGAAACGGCTTATTTATCGCTTACCAGGGGTGATGGCGGACAAAACCTTTTGGGTACCGAACAAGGTGCGGCATTGGGATTGATCAGAACGCACGAACTTCTAGAAGCCCGCAGGTTAGATGGCGCACAACAGTTTTTTACCCGGGCCATCGATTTCGGTTTCTCAAAAAATACCAACGATACCTTTAAGCAATGGGATGCCGATAGCATTACGGCGGATGTAGTTTGGGTGATCAGAAAATTCAGACCAGATGTGATTATCTGCCGTTTTCCACCAACTGCTGCAGCTGGCCATGGACAGCATGCTGCTTCTGCTGTGGTGGCAGAAAAAGCTTTTAAAGCTGCTGCCGATAAAAATATGTTTCCTAACCAACTTAAATATGTTTCGGTTTGGCAACCAAAAAGTTTATTGTGGAATACTTTTAGGTTTGGCTCAGTAAATACCACAGCCGAAAACCAATTAAAAGTTACCGTTGGTGAATACGATGCGCAATTGGGCATGGGTTATGGTGAACTGGCGGGTTTAAGCAGAAGTTTGCACAAAAGTCAGGGTGCCGGAACGCAATCGGTAGCAGGTGTACGGTCCGAATATTTTACACCTGTTTTAGGCGATCCGGCCAAAAGAACATTATTTGATGGCATTAACCTTAACTGGTCGGAAAAAGGCATTGGAGATATCGACGAACTGATTGATATTGTATTATTATCTTTCAATTACAACCAGCCCGATAAGGGTTTGCATGGACTGCTGATGTTAAGAAAGAAAATTGCCGAATTACAAGATCCTGCTTTAAGAAAAGATAAACTGGCCGCTATCGATCACATCATTTTAAGTTGTGCAGGTTTTATGGGCGAAGTGGTAACCAACCAGCCCGAAGCCATAGCAGGCAACGGATACAATTTCCGTTTAAATTTAATTTCGAGATCGGCTACTCCGGTAACTGTAGAAAGTGTAAACTGGTTAAATCAAACCGATAATTTAAACAGAAATCTATCAAGCGATTCACTGATTACCATAGAGCGTAAAATCCAGATTCCTGCAGATGCGGCACCCACTGAACCATATTGGCTCGCCAAACCCGCAAAAGACGCCGCAACTTTCAGCGTAGCCAACGATACTTTAATCGGATTACCAGAAATGCAGTCGCCGCTCAATGTGTTGTTATCATTAAAAATTGAAAGTGAAAAATTTGCCGTACGCTTACCTTTATCTTATAAAAAGTTAGATCCGGTTAAAGGCGATGTGGTGGAAGCCCTGCGCATTATCCCACCACTCGATTTAAGTTTTGCTGAACCTGTTTATTTCGCCAGGGAAAAAGAAGCACTAAGTGTTACGCTGCGCTTAAAGGCAAATAAAAATATCAATTATGGCAAAGTGAGCTTCAAGATCGGTAACCAGGTAATAAAAACTTTTCAGGGAATCAATCTACCCGAAAATACCATTACCATCAAAGATTTTCTGATCCCGGCTGAAGACCTGGCCAAAATAAAAACGAGTCAGAACAAGCTTGAAGCTGTTTTCTCGTCAGAGGCGAATGAATATTCGAGAGGGCAGGTGTTGATTCAGTATCCGCATTTACCAACCTTGCAATATTTTGTTCCGGCGGCTACCTGGTTAATTAAAGGTGATGTAAAAGTATTGGCCAAAAAAATCGGGTATATTGAAGGTGCCGGCGATTTAATTCCCGAATTTTTAAGGCAGGCAGGCTTGCAGGTTGATGTGCTAACCGAAGCCGATATTTTGAATACCTCAAAACTGGCCAGCTATGATGCCATAGTAACCGGTGTGAGGGTAATTAATACCGAAAAACGCATTAAAAACTGGCAAACCGCTTTGCGTGCTTATGTAGAAAACGGCGGAACCATGGTAATGCAATACAATACCACGCAGGATATGGCTTTACAGGATTTCGGCATTTATCCGTTCTCTATAGGAGGCAAAAGGGTAACTGAAGAAAATGCAGAGGTTAAATTTCTAAATCCAAACCATAAATTGTTAAATTATCCGAATAAAATTACAGCTGAAGATTTTAAAGGATGGGTACAGGAACGAGGCGCTTATTTTCCTGATCAATGGGATGCCAAATACGAACCGCTTTTTGAAATGCACGATACCGGCGAAGAACCACTTCAGGGATCAACGCTTTATGCAAAATATGGTAAGGGGAATTTTATTTACACACCTTTAGCCTTTTTCAGGCAGTTGCCTGCAGGTAATGTTGGTGCAGCCAGGTTGTTTTTTAACTTTTTGTCGGCCGGCAAGTGATACTATCACTCAAAAAATAACTAATTTTTATTAAATTTGATATATGGATACCATTAGAATTAACATATTAAATCCTAAAGCTACTAAACTGTTAAAAGACCTGGCAGCTTTAAATCTTATTTCTATTCAAGATGTTTCCAAAAATGGATTTGTAGAAGTATTAAAAAAATTGCGCGCCAAATCTAAAACCGTCCCTACATTCGAAGAGATAACTAACGAAGTAGAATTGGTTAGATCTAAGCGCTATGCAGAATCGGAAAAGTAGAATTATTCTTGATACGAATCTTTGGATTAGCTTTCTGATCACAAAGGACTTTTCAAAGCTTGATGAAATCATATTCTCTAAAAAGAGCACTTTAATTTTTAGTCAGGAATTAATAGAAGAATTTCTTGAGGTAGCTAAGCGTCCAAAATTTAGACGTTATTTTGTTCAAACAGATATAGAAGATTTACTGGAAACTATAGATGAATATGGCGAATTCATTATGGTCAAATCTAAGATTAATGTTTGCAGAGATGGGAAGGATAACTTTTTACTTTCACTTGCGGTTGATGGAAAAGCTGATTTTTTATTAACTGGTGACCAGGATTTATTAATTTTAAAAAAGATCGGCAAAACAAATATTTGTACAATTTCGTCATTTTTTGAAAAAAAGACTGTTAAAGCGAAATAATCATTTTGCAATCCTGGTCATAAAAGTATCATTCCTAAAAATGAAAAATCAATTTAAAAAATGGAATACCTGGTACATATTACTCGCGCTGGCGCTGTTGTTCCAGATCGCGTTTTATTACCTCTTTACTAAATTCTGGGCATGAGTAATATCGATTGGGCAGTATTGATATTTACTTTGTTCGCTGTAGTTGCTTATGGCGTTTTTATTGGGCGTGGGCAAAAAAGCAATGCTTCGTACTTAAAGGCCGATAATAAAATGCCCTGGTACATTGTGTTGCTGGGTATTATGGCTACACAGGCCAGTGCAATTACTTTCCTGTCAGCCCCGGGCCAGGCCTACACCGATGGCATGCGCTTCGTGCAATACTATTTTGGTTTGCCATTGGCCATGATTGTAATCTGTATTACGTTTATCCCGATTTTTCAGCGGTTGAATGTTTATACTGCTTATGAGTATCTGGAGAACCGTTTTGATAAAAAAACAAGGGTTTTAACCTCGCTACTCTTCCTTTTTTCCCGTGGATTATCAACGGGGATCAGTATTTATGCCCCTAGTATTATTCTTTCGAGTGTTTTAAACTGGAATATTTATTTAACCAACATCCTAACCGGTGGAATACTGTTGATTTACACATATGTTGGTGGCGCTAAAGCCATTGCGCATACACAGAAACTGCAGTTTTTAATTATTTTGGGTACGATGGCTTTTGCCGGATACCTCCTGGTGCAGAATATGCCCAATGGAATCGGTTTTAAAGATGCACTTTACCTGGCGGGAAAATCCGGAAAGCTAAATGTAATTACCACCGAATTCGATTGGAAAGATAAATACAACATCTGGAGTGGTTTAATTGGAGGTTTTTTTCTGGCACTTTCTTACTTTGGAACAGATCAGAGCCAGGTGGGGAGGTATATTACCGCAAAAGACAATACCAATGCAAAAATGGGACTGCTCCTAAACGGATTGGTCAAAATCCCGATGCAGTTTGCCATCCTGTTGATTGGAGCCTTATTATTCGCTTTTTTCTCTTTAAAACCTGCGCCCATATATTTCAACGAACGATCTTACCAATATTTAAAAGAAACCCAACCTCAGCAGGCTGCAGCTTTTGAAAAGGAACACAGTACCCTGGAGCAGAAATTTAATGTACAATCCAAACATATTTTGGAAGAAAAAGAAAAGCAATCTCCATCTTTAAATAACTTGATAGCAGATTTTAAGTTAACCCAAAAACAGGTTAAAGAATTGCATGTCAGGGTAGAGGAAGCCATCAACAAATCGAATTACAATGCCGAAAAAACAGATACCAACTATATCTTTTTATACTTTGTAAAAAATACGCTTCCGGTGGGGATGATCGGTTTACTTTTTGCGGTGATCTTTCTGGCCAGCTGGGGTTCAATTTCGGCAGCGCTGAATTCTTTGGCTGCATGTTCTTTAAAAGATGTACACCTTATTTTTGGTAAGAAAGAAGTAGACGACGAAACCGAATTGAAATATAGTCGACTGCATACCCTGGCCTGGGGTATTTTTTCTATCGCTGTAGCCATGTTTGCTACGCAAATGGGCTCGCTGATTGAAGCGGTGAATGTTCTGGGTTCTCTCTTTTATGGACCGATACTGGGGATTTTCCTGGTGGCATTTTATTTTAAAAAAATAAACGGACCATTGGTATTTATCGCGGCAATCCTCTCAGAAATAGCGGTTATCGCGGTTTACGAATTTGATATTGTTTCCTTTCTTTGGCTAAATGTGATCGGTGCTTTTGCCGTAATTTTATTTTCGCTTATAGGTCTGTTATTTTATCAGCCTAAAACCAGCGCTGGCAAATAGCTTAATTTTTACTTCCGGAAGATATTTGCCACTTAGTTGCATAAACAAAATTCGATACCTTTATTTTAACCAATTAAAATAAATTAATGAATATGAACAATGCCTGGGTTGACCGGTGGAACGACCGTTACAGTACCGATGAGTTTGCTTATGGCGAACAGCCGAACAATTATTTAAAAGAACAATTAAAAAAACTCAATCCCGGTAAAATACTTTTTCCTGCCGAAGGTGAAGGCCGTAATGCTGTTTTTGCAGCCAAACAGGATTGGGAGGTTTCTGCCTTTGATATCAGCACTGAAGGTAAAAACAAAGCCCTCCGGCTGGCAGAAAATAATCGGGTAAGCATCGATTATCAGATTGGCGAATTACAAGACTTAAATTATAAAGAAGAACAATTTGATGCCATTGCCTTGATATATGCACACTTCCCGGCCGCAATTAAATCTGCTTATCATAAATTACTCAGTGCTTATTTACGGAAGGGCGGCATCGTAATTTTCGAAGCCTTTAGTAAAAATCACCTCGATTACCTCGCCAGGAACGAAAGTGTTGGCGGACCGAAAGAAATCGACATGCTGTTTTCTGTTGAGGAAATAAAATTAGATTTCCCTGATTACGAAATTATTATTTTAGAAGAAAAGGAAATTAAACTGAATGAAGGTTTGTTCCATAACGGGCAAGGTTCGGTAATCAGGTTTGTAGGTCAGAAAAAATAAAAAATCTACTTTGAAATAATAAAGCGTTTCTAACGTTTTTAGACACTGGGATTATAGTTTTATTCAACCTAAAGCCATAAATTCGTAAAATCAAAAACAACAAAAACAGATAAATATAATTCTATGAAAACGATGATTAAATCAATCGCGTTGCTATTTACAGCAATTACCGTTTCTGTAAGTGCAATGGCTCAAGATGCTCAGCCAAAACCAAGTCCTGCGGCTACCGCAACCGGAAAAGTGAAAGGCGCAACCATCACCATCAACTACAGCAGTCCTGCAGTAAAAGGACGTAAAATCTGGGGCGGCCTGGAAGCTTTCGATAAAGTATGGCGTGCCGGTGCAAACGAGGCAACTACTTTCGAAACTGATAAAGATATTGTGGTAGAAGGTAAGCCTTTAGCAGCCGGAAAATACAGTTTCTTCTTAATCCCTAAAGAAAGCGGAACCTGGACAGCAATTTTTAACAAAGAACCTAAGCAATGGGGCGCCTATAAATACGAAGAAGCAAAAGATGCTTTACGCGTAGAAGTGAAAACCAAAGCATTAAAAGCTACACAAGAGCGCTTGGTTTATAAAATTACCAAAAGCGGTTTCTCTTTGGATTGGGATAAAATCTCAGTTCCGGTTACCATTAAATAATAAAGAAATAAATTTATTTAGAGCCGTTGCGATGTAAAATCGGGACGGCTTTTTTATGCCATGATTACCATTTATGAATCGTCATTTCGAGCAGAGTGCAAGGCAGTCGAGAAATCTATTACAGATTTCTCCATTTCGCTACGCTTCAGTCGAAATGACGAATCCTTTTAATCCTATCGGTTGGTGTCTCACCGACCGAAATAGAATTAAATTTGGAAATGAGTGGCTTATGGTTCTTGGCGGCTTTCAATCCCGCTTTCCATTCCAAGTCCGCACTCGTACCTCGTTTACGGGCTTTCCATTGCAATTGGGTTTAGGAACAAGGGTTTGTGCACCCTGCGCCCCAACAAATTAAATGCTGCCTCACCAAATAGCCCGGTTGAAGCGTTATCCTGTAGCAACGAGGTACGAGGCAGCGAAGCGTAAAACGATAAGAACCTTGTTATTGTATGCAAACCTTGTGCTCCATAGTGAAAATCACATTATTAAAGCCTTGTCCCCCCTTTTGTAAAGAACCTAACACATAATATCTACTTCACATTAAAACATTATTTTAGGCCGAATTACAAACAAACCCCATAATGAAGTTTTCCATTAAATTACTGGCCTTACTGCCGCTTCTTACGTTAAACGTTTTAGCACAACAAAAAACGCAGAATTTTTCTGTTAAAACTGCAAAACCTGTAGATCAGGTAAATGTTTTTTTAGGCTCTTCTGCCGATCATGGACAGATGTCGCCGGCCGCTTCGGCACCATTTAGTATGTTAAGCATCGGTCCGCAAACTTATCCTAAAACACATACCGGCTACGAGTACCTGGCGAAGAAATTCGAAGGTTTTACCCACAACCGTTTCGAAGGCGTAGGCTGTCAGGGATCGGGCGGAAATATTTTTATCAAACCTTTTTTAGGTACCGATCCGGTACAATCCGAATTAATTAAAGCCTCAGAAAAAGCAAGTCCCGGATATTACGAAGTAGGTTTCGAAAATAAAATTAAAGCAAGTTTTACCGTTTTAGGCAAAGCCGGAAAACATGCCTATCAGTTTCCAAAAGGAGACAAAGGCTTTTACCTTGATTTAGGATATGCTTTTAACGGTGCTTTTGTAGCCGAATCGCATAATGTTAACGGAAATGCAGTTAGTGGCTGGATCACTTCAAAAACAACCTGCGGTGCCGGTAAATATAAAATATTCTACTATCTCGAAATTGCCGATAATGTATCTTGGAAAGTGGTTGATGAGCATAAATTAATTGCAACGCTAAAAGGCGATTTAACTTCAACAGGAATCAATATCGCGCTATCTTCGGTAAGTGTTGAGGCGGCCAAAGCTGCTATCAATAAAAATTCCTTTAATACGGTAAAAGAGCAGAGCAAAGCCGATTGGAATACCAATCTTTCTAAAATTGCGGTAAATGGCGATTTGGAAAGCGCAAAATTGTTCTACTCGCTTTTGTACCGTACCATGCAATCGCCTTATGTGATCTCGGAAACGGACGGACAATACCGTAATACCAAAGGAGAAATTCAAAAAGATAAGGAGATCCGATACAATGGCTGGGCCATTTGGGACAATTACCGTACGCAATTGCCATTGCTTTCGCTGATCGAACAAGACCGATATGCTGGCATGATTACCTCAATCGCTGATCTCTATAACTCAGGCAAAAAAGATTACGCCGGGCAAAATGAGCCTTCAAATACCGTCCGTTCTGAGCATGCCATAGTTGTATTGTTAGATGCTTACCGGAAAGGTTATCCGGTGGATTTTAATAAAATTGCCGATTCATTGGTTAAAGAAGTGAATGGACTCGATTATAAATCGCCGGATAAAGCGCTGGAATCAAGCTATGATAATTGGGCTCTGGCTGAAATTTTTAAGATTTTAAAAAATAAAGAGAAATCAGATTTTTATCTGAATAAGGCCCTGGAATACAAAAAATACTGGAATAAGGATTTTAAAGATCTGATCAAAAATGATGTAGACCGTATGCAAGCCCGCGGTTTATATCAGGGAACCATCTGGCAATACAGGTGGTTTGTACCTTATGATTTTAAAGGATTGATCGAGCTGGATGGCGGAGAAGAATCGTATCTCGCCAAACTGGATGAATTTTTCACCCGTGATCTGTATAACCACGCCAATGAACCCGATTTACAGGTGCCCCTAATGTATAACGTATCCAAATCGGGTTATAAATCGCAGTATTGGATGCATCAGTTGGCTGCTGATACGGTGATCCAGAACTATTTTAATGATAACAGTCGCGGAATTGGCAGTTATATTGGTAAAATCTATAGAAACCAGCCCCATGCTTATCTGCGGACTATGGATGACGATGCCGGTGCGATGAGTGCCTGGTATGTATTTGCTGCCAGCGGATTTTCACCCGCCTGTGTAGGCTGGCCGGTGTATTACCTAAATGTGCCCTTATTTCCATCGTTAACCTACAATTTGCCAAAAGGTAAAACTTTTACCATCGAAACGGAGAACTTTAGCCTTAAAAACAAATATATCAAAGCCGTTTTCCTCAACGGAAAGCCTTTTAAGAAGAATTATATTACCCAGGAGGAAATCAATAGCGGAGGAGTACTAAAGATTGTTGCTTCGGCTGTTCCGGTCAAAATTTCGGATACGGAGAACTGGATTTCGAGCCTCGAAAAATAATTTTAGAAAAATTATCTTAAAATGGCAAACTTATTTTTAAAAAACATGTTGTTCTAGTATAAATTCAAGATCATGGCACCTTTAAAATTAAGCGAAGAACAAAATGCAACACTAGGCAACAAAAACACCTTAGAACAAGTTAACGAACAACCTTTAGAACTTCATCCCGAAGCCTATAAAGTAAAAGGCCCGTCACCTGATAAGATGAAGACGGTATCGTCATCATTAAGGAACTATGCCCACGGTTTGTACGGATTGTTGTAAAAACGCCTCCAAAAAAAATCTTATTATACCAAAGTATATCAAAGCAGTTAAAATAATTTTAGCTGCTTTTTTTTAATAAGTCAAATTTTTAAAACCTGACTTTTTCAATCCCTATGAAACAAAGCGCCGGAATCCTTCTATACAAAAAAACAGATCAACACATCGAATTTTTTCTCGTGCATCCGGGCGGACCTTTTTTTGCTAAAAAAGACCTTGGTTTCTGGACTATTCCGAAAGGAGAACTGAATGAAAATGAAGCGCCTTTAGCTGCGGCTATCCGTGAATTTGCTGAAGAAACGGGTAAAAACTTATCGGGCGATTTTATCGAATTATCACCGGTTGTTCAAAAAGGAGGAAAGAAAGTTTTGTGCTGGGCGATAGCAGGTGATATCGATGCTGAAAGCATTGTGAGTAATGCCTTCGAAATAGAATGGCCACCCCGCTCTGGTAAAAAACAAAGTTTTGCCGAGGTTGATAAAGCCGCATGGTTTACATACAACGAAGCGGTTAAGCACATTAACGAAAGGCAAATTGCCCTGCTCGATGAAGTGATTGAGAAATTAGGCGGTTAATTCGAAGTGTGAAATTTCTTTTTCTGCCCCATTGATAATCATCGAAAGCTGATGATTGCCCACATGGAATTTTCTTGTGGTAATTAGTACAAATTTTTGTTTGCGAATAACGTTAATACTTGCTCCGCCAGGATAAACACGCTCCGAAATTTTATACACTTTTTTAGTATTCTGCCCATTTTGCTTTTTATAATAAATGGCATATTCCAACCGTACTTTTTGTTCGGTAGGATTTTCATTGGCGATGGAAAAAGAAAACTCTAAACTTTCGCCGATTTTAACCTCAGGCGTAAGGATTTTAAAATCACTTAACAAAATGCCTTTATCATCTAAACCATAATGTTTAAGAATGTCGGCATGGCCCTGTTTAAGCAATGTCCGGCTGCCATGTTTAATAATCGCATCGGTATCACTCCCTAAACCCGACCAGTTTTTGGCAATATCCAGCACCACCTGCGGATGATCTTTTGCAATATCGTTTAAACTGTTGGCTACGCTCCGCCTTACATATTCAGACGGATCGGTTTTCAGGTTTTCGAGTATGGGTAAAATTGAGGTTGGATCTTTTTTTAGAAAAGGAATGCCCATTGCCCAGGGTAAACGTGGCCTGCTGCCTTCGCTGGCCAATCTCCTTACTTTGTGGCTTTCGTGTAACGACCATTGCTGCATCCTTGAGATCATTTGATTTTCGTACTTTAAAATAAAAGGACGCACCGCAAATTCGCAGCTCACAAACTGGGTAATAAATTCAAGTGCCTCAACTGAGTTTTCAAAATCGTTTATCCCATAAGTTTCGATATAATCTGGCAAAAACATATACGCTAAACCGTCCTCACCAATGCCCTGAATCCTCAATTGTGCGATTGTTTTTTTAATCAGCTCTATTGTTTGCGGATAGTTTTCAGGTAAGAAACCGTTCAAAACTTTTGAGGTGTGTTTCATCCGCTCTTTTAGTTCTTTAGACGCAAAATCAGGAGTGAAGATCTTGTTGATAAATTTTTCTTTGTCGAAATCCGGGATGGCAGCCGCTAAGGCACTGGTTAATCGGTCATAGAAAGCAGGAGAATATAAATCTTTAAGCGGACTGGCCATAAACTGTAAATCTTGATCTCAAAGTTAAGTTTTCTTTTGCCTGTTCAACATCATTTTTACCAATTATTGAGCGATTTCAGCTTTTTCTTTGTCACATTTGTTTATCATAAAAACAACGAAATGAGCACAACAAAAATAGGTTGGATTGGCCTGGGCAACATGGGAATTCCAATGGCCGGACAATTAATAAAAGCAGGTTATCAAGTTACTGTTTATAACAGAAGCAAAGATAAGGAAACTGCTTTAAAAGAAATTGGTGCAATGGTTGCCGAAACGCCTGAAAATCTGGTTAGCCAAAACGATGTACTGGTATTAATGGTATCTGATGATGCGGCAATTGAACAGATTTTTAACGGAGCAAACGGACTTTTCAGCACCGATGTTTCAGGTAAAGTCATTATCAATATGAGTACCGTTTCTCCTGCTATTTCAAAAGAAATGGCTACGTTAAGTAAAGAGAAAGGCGCGCAATATTTAGATGCGCCGGTTTCAGGAAGTGTAAAGCAGGCCGAAACCGGGCAATTGGTGATTATGGTTGGCGGTGATGAAACTGCTTTTGAACAGGTTAAACCAATCCTCGAAAAAATGGGTAAAATGGCCGTACGTTTGGGCGATACCGGATCTGGTAATGTGGCAAAACTGGCAATAAATTCTTTACTGGCATTGTACACTCAGGGCCTGGCTGAAACGGTGATATTTGCCAACCAACAAGGCATTGAAACCGAGGCCCTGCTTAATCTGATCAATAATGGGGCTATTGCCAATGTTTTTACCAAAATTAAAGGCGATGCCATTGTAGCAGATAATTATAAACCTGCATTTGCCCTTAAACATATTGTAAAAGATTTAAATCTGGCAAAAAATATTGGCCTTGGTTCTCCTTTGGCCAAAACCGCATTAAATACTTTTGAAGCAGCAACTGCAAAGTATGGAGAAGAAGATTTAATTGCAGTAATTAAACAGGTAAAAGGATAGAAAGTTCCCTCTTCAAAATACCGTCATTTCGAGCGGAGCGCAACGGAGTGGAAATCTATCTCGAGATAGATCTCTCTCTTCCGAATATTCGGGACTGCGTTTCGGTCGAGATGACGATTCCTTTTTTATTGCAATACCTCTTAAACTTTCAATCCTCCAAATGTGCTTCCTAAAATAATAGCCAGTACTATTAAGGTAATTACTACATAAAGTTTATCCTTTTCGAGTATAAATGCAAACAGTGAGAATACAATCCGCATAATCGGGGTGATAATTAAAAGCAAAACCCCGAACTGGATAATGGCCATGGGTTTAAATGTAAAAAGCCCCATAAAAATGCCATCGAAAGTAATAAAATCACTTTCTTTTCCTTTAAAAATGTGATAATCAGGACGACCTTGTGCGCCACTTTGCACTAAAAAAAGTATGCCACCCAATAAAACCACCAAACTTGCAGCGATTACGCCGAACCTTAGTAATTTGCCTACAATCTTTTCAACATCGCGGTCTTGTATTAAGTGTGTTGAGATGATATTTTTCATTTGTATTTAATTTAAAATTTGTGATGATAACCGTTGTAAATCATTTCCAGGGCAACAAATGTGATGGCAACGCAAAAGATAATTCTCAAGGTTGCAGGATTAATTCTGGTTAATAATTTAGCTCCTGTAAAAGCGCCGCCCAATACGCCCAGCACTACCGGAAAAGCAATGCCCGGATCCATATAACCCCGTTGCAGATATACTACAGCACTGGCAGCCGCAGTAACTCCGATCATAAAGTTACTGGTAGTTGTACTTACTTTAAATGGTATTTTCATGGCTGTATCCATCGCCAATACTTTAAGTGCTCCTGAGCCTATACCCAGCAAGCCCGACATTACGCCTGCTACCGTCATAATCGAAAAGCCTGCCCCAACATTTTTAAGTTTATATTCAACGGTTCCCGTTTCTGTGGGATAGCTGCCGTTGAGTTTCAACAGGGCAGAAAGTGTACTTCCTTCGGTTAAAGCTTCCTGGTTCTTTTTTCTTAAAGTCATGGCGGCAGAAAAGAGAAGCACTGCGCCAAAAAGAATGGCAATGGTATTGGTTGGGGTATATATCGCAAGTAAAGCGCCTATCACCGCCCCAACGGTAGTGGCAATTTCTAAAAACATCCCCAGCCTGATGTTGGTAATCCCTTCTTTAATGTAAGCACTTGCCGCACCTGATGAATTGGCAATAGACGCCAGCAGGGCAGCACCAATGGCATAGCGGATATCTACATGAAAAACGAGGGTAAGCAAAGGAATTACAACTACCCCTCCACCGAGTCCGGTTAGCGAGCCCACCAGGCCTGCAAGGTATGCCCCGAGTATTAAGATCAGGGTAAAAGTTAAAATTGACATGATTTTATATTTAATGGTTATTGTTTAATATGGTAGTGATGATTTTGAGCGCTGCATCAGCGTTCCTGTCATTTATAGCATCAAATAATGCCTGGTGCAAATGGTGGCTCATGGCAAAATGGGCAATACCTGAAGGTGCACGTTTGGCAAAAAAATCGCGGATAATTACGGTAAAACTTTCATAAAGATCACTTAATACACGGTTTCCTGAGGCGCGGGCAATAGCGAGGTGAAACTCAATATCGGCGTTTGTACAGGCTGTTTTCGATTCGTTTTCAATGGCCAGTTTTCGTTTTTCAAGCGCTTCGCTAATGGTTTTAATATCTGTATCATTTCGGTTTTGAGTTGCCAAACGCACAATTTCTTGTTCGAGCAAAGCCCTTACCTGATTAATTTCATCAAAATCAGAACTCCGTAAACGCTGCTCAATAGGTTCGGCGGGAACAGCATTAACCTTGGTTCCAAAACCTTGCTGAACGGTAAGGATTCCGGATAAGGTTAACAATTTGATAGCCTCTCTGATGGTAGAACGGCCAACCTGATACAATTCCATCAAGGCTGGTTCTGATGGGATTTTTTCCCCTGTTTTAAACTTGCCTTCCTTTATATCATTTCTGATTTTGATTGCTATTTGTTCAAAAAGCTTACTTTCCTGTTTCATGTTTTCTTAAATTACACTGCAAACATACGATGTTTTATTTAAACATCAGATGTTTAATGTCTTTTTTATATCATTTTTGTCATGAATAGAATTTGCAGGCTTCGTCTTGTTTTCCGGCATCTTGCTAACGCTATTTTGAATACTTGCTAATTTTACTTAATTTGTTTTTCGGTGCTTCATCCGGCACTCGTTAACAACTGGTTACTAACAAAACGATGTGTACCATCGTTCCTGATGTACATACTATTAAACTATGGCTATAATCAAGAAGATCAGATCCATCTTTAAACGCATTACCGACTTCCTTTCCCCGTCAGATCATTTACCTGGCACTGCCGGGAAATTGATCATTGCTTTTGTGGTTGTATTCCTGTCGGTAATGCACTTTTTATACCTTTACGACCATATTCCCCCTTTATATCTTATTGCTTATCTGTTATTTTACATTGCCTGTGGAATCGTTTTATCCATCCTATGCGTTTGGCTGCTAAAATTGCTCAAATGCATTCCTTCAACATATCAGGTTGCCATTGTATTTAGTTACCTGGCGGCTTTTTCTTTTTTTCATCTTCCCACCACCTATGGCTGGTTGTTAATCCTGCTGATCATTATATTACCGGTACTGGTGCTAACAGGGCTCTACCAATGGAAAAAGGGCAGTTTATTTCCTTTGAAGAGCCCGAAACGGATGCTCTGGTTCTTTATCCTGGTTATTTCTTCTGCGGCTTTCGTTGCCGGGCTAGTTATTTTATTCGGGCAGGGGAGCAAGCCGCAAGCGGTTGTTAATTATAAAATGAAGGGTAACCTGCCTGCAGTGCTCACGCTCCCTGATCCGTCAATAAAAGGGCCTTACAAACCATTTTTTCTCACTTATGGAAGTGGAAAAGATAAATGGCGGAGAGAATTTGGCGACCGTGTAAATATAAAAACAAGCAGCATTAATGGTTCGCGGTTGCTTACTTCCTGGACCGGCGTTTCGGGAAAACTGAGAACCATGTATTTTGGTTTCGATCAAAAATCTTTACCCATGAATGCATTGGTATGGTATCCCCGTGAAAAAAAGGGACCTTTACCTTTGGTCATGATCATCCACGGAAACCATGTAGGCCAGCAGGCTTCCGATCCGGGTTATACTTTTTTAGGAGAGTTGTTGGCCAGTCGCGGTTATATGGTGGTTTCGGTAGATGAAAATTTCTTAAACCTTTCAATAACCGATCTGGATGTATTTGGGGGCGGATTAAAAAACGAAAATGCTGCAAGAGCGTGGTTACTTTTGAAACATCTTGAACTTTTGCGCAATTGGAACAAAACACCTGGCAACACTTTTTATAAGCGGTTGGATATGGATAAAATTGCCATCATCGGGCATTCCAGAGGGGGAGAAGCCGTAACCCATGCTGCAGTATTTAATAAACTTGGCCATTACCCTGATGATGCCAGAGAGAAATTCAATTTTAATTTTAATATCGGTGCGGTTGTAGCCATTGCTCCGGTAGATGGTCAGTACAAGCCCGGGGGTACTTTAACAGTTGCGAAGGATATCAGTTTTTTTGTGATTCAGGGCGCACTTGATATGGATATGCAGACTTATGGAGGACTGGCTACATTGAAACGGATTCAGTTTTCGCCAGGTTTTAGTGGTTTTAAGGCAGGTCTTTACTTAAGTGCAGCCAATCATGGTCAGTTTAATTCGGTATGGGGGCGGAGAGATGATACGGGGCCTGGTATCAACAGGTTTAACTTAAAACAGCTGATGGAAGAGGAAGAGCAGCAAAAAATATTGTGCGTGTACATCAGCTCATTTCTGGAAACGACAATTAATGGTGAAGCGGGTTACAAACCCTTGTTTATGGATGCCAGGTTTGGAAGGAACTGGCTACCGAAAAAGATTTACATGAACCAGTTTGAACCGGCCGGCAAAACGGTACTGGCTGATTTTGATGAAGATGTAGATGTGAATTCGGCAACGGTGAATGGCGGACGGATTACGACCAGTGGCTTAAGGGAGTGGAAGGAACAACAGAATAAATTTTTGTGGGGAATGCACATTACAAAGGCTGTTTATTTAGGATGGGACAGTGTAAAACACCAGAATGGTTTTTTCTCGCTTAACCTTACTGCTCCGCTTTCTCTATCCGGAAAAATGTTGAGTTTTTCTCTCGCTGGCGGGAAGGAAAATACTGCCGGCCTTCTCAAACCGATTGATTTTACCATCGTACTGGAAGACAATAACAAACACAAGTTATCCTTTCCTTTGAGCAGTTGTAGCGTATTGCAGCCTCAAATCGCTAAAAACCTGAGTAAGTTTGCCCTGCTTAACGATTATCCAAATTCGGAAGCCGTACCTGATTTTTTCTATTTCGATATTGCCAGGCTCATGGGTAACCATACAGAATTTCAGATGAACAACCTTAAAGCCATAAAGTTTATTTTTAATAAAAGCAGGTCGGGAGATATTATTCTCGACGATCTTTCGCTAATCAATAAACCATAAAATCTTTATAATAAATTCATTTTAATCGAGATAGCTTTCTGTAAATCTTTGTGGCGATTGGTTATTGAGCAGGCTTTCTCCGTACAAGCTATCTAACTGCAAATTCTGTTCTGATCTTAAAGTAGAATCCGGATCAAGGTAAGAGATCAAGAGATCCGGAGGGATCCGGTTGTACAGGTCCGGATAAATACGCCTGAATAAGCAAGTCCTGTTTTCGATATTTTGCAACCTGAATAAAATGTTTCTGTTGTTAACGTCAGTGATTGCGTGATACAGAAAATAAAAGTGAAATAAAGAATCGAGCACGGGGTACCATGCACAGCCTTCCTCAAATTCGCAGTGATCTATAATAAATAAGGTTGAGCGCTCTATTGCCAGCACGTTAAAAGTATGACTGGTATAGCTAAAATCGTCACAGATATAGGTGCTGCCTGCGCTTCCCAGCCATATATTAGCCTGTTCCTGGTTTTCATCAGTAACATATCCGTTTACCAATCCTTCAGCCACGTATATAATTTTGCCATTTGCAGCCTGGTTATTGGGTTCAAAAAGTGTTTCTCCCTGATCTATATTTCGGAAAGTCGTATGCCTGTATAAAAACCTTATGGCCGCTCTATCTTTCTTCCTGTCTAACAATGAAAGAAATACCTTTAAAAAATATTTAGTGTAGCCTAGTTCCATGTTGTTTAATTGAGTTGAGTAACATATTTCATTTGTTTTGGTGTTGATAATACGGTATTCTTAAATCCCATACGCCATATTCCGGGCTGGCATTCATATTTAAAACGTTTTAGCTTAACATGGCTCCTGTTTAAATATTTATCCGGTCTGGTTAAAACCGGCAATTGCTAAATTCTATAACTCAGATCAATTTTCATCTGATCTTAATCAATGCGTACCTTGATCTTTCTCATCTGTAGCCTGAATTTAGTTTGTAGCCATTTAAAACTGATGTTATTAACAGGCAATATTAATTTTTCATCATCATTAAGGAATTGATGTCCAGTACAATAATATTATTGCCGTCCTTTTCAATAAGTCCTTCTTTTGTAAAATCGCCTAATACCCGGCTTAAAGTTTCGGTTGCAATGCCTACCAGGCAGGCCAGGTCATACCTTGGGAGTATAAATCTGCCATTTTCCGCATCATGGCCAAGTTTGGTTAGTCCTATAATCGCCTTGGCAATCCGCTTACGTACCGAATAATATGCAATATCCAGCAGCTTCTCGTCGCGTTCGCTTAAGGTTTGTGCAAGATCTTTAGCAAAAACGCTGAATATTTCCGGATAGTCGGTAATCAGGTGCTGCACCTCTGCAAATGGAATGGTTAGTATTTCGGTACTGTCAATGGCTTCGGCAATTTCTTTGTTTTCTGTGCCCAATAATGTTCCCTGTAATCCAAAATATTCGTGCGGACCATACACTCCGGTAATAAGTACATTGCCTGCGGCATCGGCTACATAAGTTTTAATTTTTCCCGATAAAATATAGTGGAGACCCAATGCACGTCTTTCTCCCCTGTAATAAAGCACCTGGTTTTTCTTAAACTTTCTGGGTAAACTTCCTTCAAACCTTGATCTCAGCCACGACATATCGTCTCTGCTGTTGTGTATATTTCTTAGCTGCGTATGCTGTTTCAAAAACAATTCGTGCTGCAGCCTTTTCTTTCTCAGCCTCACCTCCACCTGGTTAAGTAATTCCCCATCATCAAAAGGATCCATGAGGTAACCATCGGCACCGAGTTCCATTACCCTGCGGGCAAGATCATAATCTTTACTGGTTAATAACATAATAAAACTGATGCCTGCGGTTTCCATAAATTTGTTAACCACGCGTAGTACTCCAAATCCATCTATTTCTGACACATTTATTCCTGAAATAATCACATCTACAGGGTTTTTCCTGATGATGTCTATTGCCTGCTTGCCACTGTGTGTCGATTTTACGTTGTATTTACCGATTGTAAGTATTTCGGTGATTTTTATTCTTAAATCAAAATCCTCTAGTATAACCAAGATTTTAGATCCCTCCATTTAAATTTTATATTTAATCCTAAAGGCAATAAGTTCCTTTTAGATAAGTAAAAAAGGTATTAAACCTTATTTCCGGACCTTGTATTTCCATGATTAAAAGCTTCCTCACCGATATTAAATATGAATGACTAAAAAAGAGAAAAGACAATTGGTGGCAGTACGGGTTATGTTGAAAACTGAGTGCAACTTTTTTTGGTTAAACTCATCACTTACCGGATAAACCGGAACGGAATGGACGAGTACAGGTATATCATTGTTTAATAAACAGAGAATTTTCATTTATGGTTGTTTAATAAAACATCTTCCGGAACAGAACCACGCCAAACAGCACCGGCAGGGAAGAACGTATTGATTACACTGGAAATTATATTAGCTGACCTGTTAAAAAAACAGTACATTTTTTTAACATGAGGTTCTAAGAAAAGCATTTCTTTTAGGTTTTTATAGGGATTAATAGACAAATATCCAATAAAAATGAGCATAAATATGCATAAATCGATTGATAATTGTCAATTTAATTGTTGATTGTGATCAAAGAGGTAAAAATTAGTATTCTTGAATGTGGTATAACGGTGCGTTTAGCGTTATAAGTTCTGATTTTACCGCCTGATTAAACAAGTAAACGGGTGGTATGAAAAAAGCAAATTGTTTTAAATCTTCTGTATCTGATGTGTTGGCTGGTTATGACAATTTTTAATTCGTTTTAGGTAAAATGATGCTTCTATGCTGTGTGGGGGAATAATACAGGTTAAAGGAGGTGGTGCTGCCAACAAAAACTATAGGACTATTTACCATAACCGGATTTAGTTTTTCAACGGAATCAGTGTTTTTGGTACTGTTTAAACAATGCTGAATATCTTCATCTATCCGCAAAATTATAGTGAATGTCGTTAAAAGGCAGCAGCTTGCAAACAAATGGAAAGACAGGTAGCTAAACTGGAACATTCTGATGTGAAAAAGAACAATCCAGAGGCAAAGCAGCAGGCTGAGTGAAATACAGATAAATAGAAGCGAGATTTTAATTTCCTGAAAACTGATTAGTGCCAGTAAAAATGCGAAGGGCAACAGGCCGATTAAAAAAGCCGAATTTCTGGTACACCGTTCTGTAGCTGTATCAAAAATCCAGGAGTGAACAACAAAGGCTATCGTGATGATTAAAGGCAAAATGACGATAAACGTTGATTTTTCCAGATAGCTTAATCCCCTTTGCGAGAATGCCAGGTCGGCAAAATCGTAAAGGCTTAGGATTTCGATGTTAAAACTTGCAAAAAAATAATTTTCTCCAAAGCCGGTCAACAGCACAAGGAAAACGGTTGTCAATATCAGGTAACTGATAAATAAGGTTGAGATGTTGTTCGTTTTATCTGCCATCATAATTATAAATTAGGTTGTGCAGGGTAGGGGTAAACGGAAACAGGCGACATGGGATAGATTTTATATCCAAATTTGCTGAGCTGCTGTTACATCTCCTTTGATAAACATTAAGACGGTTGATGATTGTAATCAAAATCATTTTTTTGATACTGAAAGATTTGGCAAGAAACCCTTGCAGCTTAATCTTTTTCTGAATGGATTTTTCCAAAGCACAATATTAGTTTATGATGATGTAATTGTATTTTATTGTAAATCAATTGTTTAAATGATTTTTTCAAAAATAAGCATCCTAATATTTGCATCGTACGAAAAATATCGTACCTTTAGCATATGAAAAGTTTACAACCTGAAAATAACCTGCCCGAACCTACCAAAGCTGAACTGGAAATTCTCCAGGTATTATGGGAGTTTGGTCCGTCAACCGTTCGGTTTGTAAATGATAAGCTGAATGAACAAAGAGAGGTTAATTATACCTCAACTTTAAAGCAGATGCAGATCTTAGCTGAAAAAGGAATTTTAAAACGTGATGAGAGCCAAATGAAACACATTTATATTCCGGTAGAAGCAGAAGAAAAAACCAAAGTTCAGTTGTTAGACCGTTTCGTAAATACGTTGTACAAAGGCTCAGCGTCGCAGTTAATGATGCAGCTTTTAGGAAATGAGAAAACATCGAAAAAGGAAATCGAAGAGATTAAGCGGCTATTGGATAGCATGGACTAATTAATAACACCAGATTCTAAAGAACCACGATAATGGAATTCAAATTAATTAACCTTTTGCCTCAAAACTGGCTTCATGCCCTGGGCGCCACCCTGTTCCACTCGTTGTGGCTTGGTGTAATTTTAGCTTTGCTGGCCGGTTTGGTGATGTTTACCACCCGTAAGGCAAGCGCTACATGGCGTTATAACCTGCTCACGGGATGTTTAGGTTTGTTTGTAATCGCAATAGGTTTCACTTTTTATCAGGAACTCCAGGAACCGGTTTACGCCGCACAATCTCAGGCCGTTCATCAAACTGGAGTTAACCTGCCCAATGTTATTACAAATCAGCAGGCAGTTACAAACGTGCGCTATGATATGTATTCTGGTCTTAACAGAATCCTTTCCTTGTGGAATGCTTATGCTTATCAGATTGTATTGGTGTGGTTCCTGATCATCTGTGGAAAAAGTATCCAGTTAATGGTAGGTTTAAACGGTGTATATCACCTGCGTAAGCATAAAACCTATGCTGCCGGTAAAAAATGGGATGAAAAATTAAATGAACTGGCCCAAAAACTGGGTTTAAGTCAACACGTAAAGGTTATGCAATCGGGTATTGCACAGGTACCTATGGTGGTCGGCCATTTTAAGCCTTTAATCCTGATCCCCCTGGGTTTGCTCAACGGTTTGTCGAATGCAGAAGTAGAAGCCATTCTTTCTCATGAGCTGGCGCATATTAAACGTAAAGATTACCTGGTAAACCTGTTACAAAGTTTTATCGAAATCGTATTTTTCTTTAACCCGGCAGTACTTTGGGTATCGCAATTAATAAAAACAGAACGCGAGCATTGCTGCGATGATTTGGCCATCGCCTGTGTAAACGATCGCAAAAACTACGTTCAGGCCCTTATTGTGTGCCAGGAATTTAAGCAGCGTGCACCTGCTTATGCCATGGCCATAACCGGTAAGAAAGGTAGCCTGCTGCACAGGGCAAGCAGGATGTTATTCAACACCAATTCAACTTTAAACAAAATGGAAAAAACAATATTAACCATCGCCCTGGTATCGGTAGTGGTTTGTACTGCAGCCTTTAAAAGCATTGGCAGTGCAAAAACAGTTACCAAAAAAGAGATAAGCACTTCAATTGTAGCTTTACAGGATACCACCAGGAAAAATAAACCTGCCGAAAAAAAATCAGGAGATCAACTGGAAAAAGAGATCAACGCAAAAATGGACCGCCAGTTGAAACAGCTGGATGAACAACAAAAGCAACAGGAAACAAAAGAAGATTTAAAAGCCAGACAAGCAGATGAAAAAGCTATAAAGGATGATGCAAAAAAAGCAAGGGAAGATGCAAGGGTGAGGGAAGAAGATGCTAAAGCAAGAATTGAAGATGAAAAGCTTAAAAAGGAAGATGAGAGGTTGGTGAAAGAAGATACTAAATTAGCTGCTGAAGACGCAAAATGGGCTCAGGAAGATGCAAAATGGGCAAAAGAGGATGAGAAATGGGCCCAGGATAATAAAAACAGTAAAAGTCATCAGGTACCAAGACCACCTCGTCCGCCACGCCCGGCAAGTGCACCAAGAGCGCCTCGAGCACCAAAACCGCCTGTAGCCGTACCTGCTATGCCAGCTTTACCTGCCGTGCCGGCAACTCCACCTACTCCTCCAATACCTCCAACACCTCCGACTCCACCAACTCCACCAGTTTATAATGGAAAGACCAGCACAAAAACGGGTTCGCAGCGAACAGTTACTTCAAAAACGGTAACCAATGGCGACGGACATGATTATACCAGCGAAATTAATCAGGAACTGATGAAAGATGGTATTATTAACAGCACCAATAAACTCTCGTACAAACTTAATAAAGACGAGCTGATTGTAAACGGTGTAAAACAAAATGCTGATGTTCAGCAAAAATATAAAAAGAGGTTTTTAAAGAATGATGGCCACTCTTTGATGTACAATTTCCTGGTCGAAAACAATAAAAACTAAAATCTAAAAGCGCTAATCCAATCTCACCATCATGAAATTTAAAATCATGGCTTTTTTAGCCGTATGGATGAATATTGCCCTTACTTTTGCTCAAGCCCAACAATCTCCATCCCGAATTTATGGTCGTGTATTGGATGCCGAAGGAAAAAATATTGAATTTGCTACGGTAGCCTTGCTTAAAGATTCAGTATTGTTTAAAACCACCTTCACTGAGAAAGATGGACTGTTCAGTTTCGATAAACTGGCTTTTGGAAAATACCTGATTAAAATATCGGTGGTTGGTGCTCCGATTTATAAAACCGATACCCTGGTTTTAGACACCAGCCACCCTGTTATGGCTTTATCTGAAATCAAAATCAATACGGGCGCAACCAATTTAAAAGAAGTGAATGTTTCTGGGCAAAAGGCTTTTGTGGAGCGGAAGATCGACCGGACTGTGGTAAATGTTGATGCACTAATTTCTAACGCCGGAACAACGGCTTTGGATGTGCTGAGCAAATCGCCGGGGGTAAATGTAGATCAGAACGGGGTTATTTCGCTAAAAGGCAAAAACGGGGTGGCCATTTTTATTGATGATAAACCAACTTACCTGTCGGGTGCCGACCTCGATAATTATTTGCGCTCGCTGCCTTCTTCTTCGCTTGATCAGATCGAACTGATGACGAACCCGCCAGCCAAATATGATGCTGCAGGAAATGGTGGTGTGATTAACATTAAAACGATGAAAAGTAAAACTGCAGGGTTTAACGGGGGAATTAATCTGAGTTTAAATCAAGGTGAATTAACCCGATCAAACAATAGTTTTAATTTTAATTACCGTAAGGATAAAATCAATGTTTTTGGGAATTTAAGTTATAACCTGAACAACAGTTTTACTGATCTTGACCTGAACCGGAAATACAAGAATGATGATGGTAGTGCCAAATCCTACTTTAATCAGAACTCTTATTTCCGCAGGCACGGCAATACACTTAACCTGAAAACAGGACTTGATTATTATGTTTCAGATAATACCACCTGGGGTATAGTGCTTACAGGAATGAACCGGATTTCGAAACAGGTAAACAACAATACAAGTAACTTATCCAATGCATCGATGCAGCTCGATTCGGTAATCAGGGCCGAAAATATCGACCAGATTAAGTACCAGAATGCAGGCGTAAACTTAAATTACAGGCATAAGTTTAAACAGGCCGGCAGGGAGCTTACTTTTGATGCAGATTATTTGCTTTACCGCGACCAAACGGATCAGACGTATTTCAATTTCAGTTACCTGCCCGGCGGAACATTAAAATATCAGGATATATTAACGGGTAATCTGCCTTCTGATATTGATATTTACACGGCAAAAATGGATTATTCGCATCCGCTCGAAAACAAGTGGAAACTGGATGCGGGCGTTAAAACTGCTTATACCAAAACAGATAACATTGCCGGTTATTTTAATACTGCCGGAGGAAAAACCAGCGCCGATTACGAAAAGAGCAATCATTTTCTGTATGAAGAAAACATTAATGCGGCTTACCTGAACATGAGCAGGGAAGGAAAGAGGTTTTCGTTACAGGTAGGATTGAGGTATGAAAATACAGTGTCTAACGGGCATCAGCTGGGTAACCTGATTAAACCCGATTCGAGTTTTAAAAGAACCTACAATAGTTTGTTCCCAACCGTTTATTTCTCTTATAAACTGGATACCGCCGGCAATAACCAGTTGGGTTTAAACTATGGGCGAAGGATCGACCGCCCTTATTATCAGGATCTTAATCCGTTTTTTTCTCCCCTAGATAAATTTACTTACTATGTGGGGAATCCATTTTTAAAGCCATCGTTTACTCAAAGCATAGAATTGTCGCATACCTATAAAAATAAAATTACCACCACCTTAGGCTATGGCTGGGTGAGAGATGAGGTGAACGAGACCATAGAAATTGTAGATGGTACATATTACAGTCGCCCTGCCAATGTAGGTAAAACAACGGTGGCAAATGTTTCGGTAAATGCAGAAATCGATATCACGAAATGGATAAAACTGAATGCCTATGTTGAGTATGCCAGAATAGTTTCGAAAACAGATTTTTATACTGGTTTTCTCGAAACACGAGGAAGTTATTTAAGGGCTAATCCAAACCTGCAGTTTAAAATCAGTCCAACGTGGAATGCTGAAGTAAACATGCGTTATCAGAGTAAATTTTCGAATGTACAGTTTTTACTAAGCGAAGTACATGAGTTTGGCGCAGCAGTGCAGAAAAAACTTTCAGCAAAAAGTACGTTGAAATTAACGGCTAATGATATTTTCAGAACCCGGGTTTATAATGGCGTAATCAATAACCTGGCTGCTACCGAAGCAAACTGGGTAAACCGGCAGGATTCGAGATCGGTAATGGTGAGTTACAGTTACCGCTTTGGAAAGGCATTTTCTACACCGGCTAAACACGAATCTTCAGGAGCAGATGCAGAAAAAAACAGGGTAAAGAATTAGGAAGCTAGTCTGCCACTGGTTTTTAACTAGCAGTCATCCCTACTGGAGCGCAGCGTAACGGAGAGCCTGCAAAGATTTTTAAGCCAACTCATTAATGTTCTGACCACCTAAGCCACCTGAGAACAGCTAAGTTTAATTTGGAAAAGATGAGACAAAATCGGAGATAATCAATTTCCATGTTCTCCGAGTTTCCGTGGCAAAAATAAGCAAGGTTCGTGGGGATACGAACCCTGGCTGCAGTTTTACAAAATCTGATTTAACATCAGCACACCAACAAGTCCTAAAACAGAAACCGAACTTTCCATCATACAGATGTGAAGCATTTCTGCAAAAATCAGCGCTGCATTAAACAGAAATACCAAAAGCTAAAAATCAGAGAAGAAATTATAGATTGAATTTTTCTCGCTGTTCATCGGTTATGGTTAGAGATTGGCTTACTTTTAACATAATATCTATGTAAGCTGTTTCAGATATTGATCCTTTATATCTGTGTGGTTCCCGAAAAAGTAATTCCTTTAGATATTCTTTTGAAAATGCTATAATTGATCCACAATCTACGTGACTTACATGATCAAGAAAATGATACTCATGAGGATGGATAATTACATGATTATTTCTCGGTGAGGGGTTACTATTTATGCAAACCGCGCAAAATTCGTTACCTTGAATCGAAGAGGTAAGCAGAACAATAAATTTCTCATGGTTGATATTGAATTCTGGAATTTCCAGAATTATTATAGAGTCAGCCACAATTAGCGCTGAAGCGTGTTTTCTTCTAAATTCTTCAGAAAAAAGTTCAATTAATTCGTCAGGCATTTTGAAAAATTAACTGCCTGATAATATTCTTTAATATAGCCAATCAAGCTTGGGGCAGCACCTTCCTGAACTGCAATATCTTCTATAGAAAGCCATTGAATGCCATTATCGAAAGCTTTATGATAAGCTTTGTCATGCGATTTTTGTTTTAATTCTCCGAATGTCAGCGCTTTGTTTTCCTTTATGGATTCATCTAAGCATAATATATCACTTTTTGAAAGCTTTTTTAAGTTTGGTTCTTCATTGGGGATGACTTTCTTTTTATCTACTTGCGTAAATGAAGTTCCATAATCCATTAAATCATAACTGCTAGATGGAACTGGACCAAACTTCAGTGCGGCAAATCGATCATTTGTGATAAGTCTACCAAATTCAACCAAATGTTTTTTTTCAGCAAAATAAAGAATCTTAAGAGCTGCATATTTATCAGACACACCATTAGCATCAGATATTTCTTTTGAAATATATAAAAGCGCTGCATTAGCTTTTTCTTTATCAAACTGATATGAAATCATACTATTTAAGGTATAGATGATACAAAAATAAACAATAAAACTAACTATAGCAAAATAAAGCTAAATTTTTTAGTATTTTAAATGCGCTAAAATGCTGGAAATGTTGGTCTTATTTAAACAATCTGGTTCAGCACCAGCACACCAACCAATCCTAAAACAGAAACCAAACTTTCCATCATGGTCCAGGTGCGAAAGGTTTCTTTCAGGCTCAGGTTAAAATATTCTTTAAACATCCAGAAACCGGTATCGTTTACGTGCGAAAACATTAAACTTCCGGCGCCTACCGATAAAACCATTAACTCTGGTGGAGCGCCAGGGCCGATTAATGGCAGTACCATTCCGGATGCGGTTAGTGCCGCTACCGTTGCCGAGCCAAGGGTTACCCGGAGCGATGCCGTAATTAACCAGGCCAATAATAACGGCGATAAATTTAAACCTCCCGTAAGTTGTTTTACCGTTTCGCCCATACCGCTATCGATCAATATCTGCTTAAATGCGCCGCCAGCTGCAATAATTAAGATAATCATCGCGATACTTTTAACACCTTCAGCACATGATTCCATTGCTTTTGAAATACTCGTTTTTTGAACAGCCAGGGCAATAATAACCGAAATTAAAAGTGCCGCGGTAGGATCAGCCAGAAAAACAAATAAGGGTTTGCCGGTATAATCCATTTTAAAACTGCTGCCTATTGTTCCGGCGATGATTAGAAATACCGGTAAAAGTGCCGTAATGAAACTGCGGGTGGCCGATGGCAGGTTTTCTTCCTCATCAATTTTGAAATCCTGAAGGTTAACTGCCTGATCGCGTTTAATAATCAGTCTCGGAAAATAAATCCCAGCAATAATGGCAATCGGGATGCTTAAGCCTAAACCATAAATCAATGTTTTACCAATATCGGCATGGAAAATTCCTGCTAGAGCCACCGGACCAGGATGAGGAGGCAAAAAACCATGTGTTACCGAAAGCGCTGTAGCCATCGGGATGCCAATGTAAAGTTTCGAAAGTCCGGTGGTGGCCGAAATGGCAAATACCAGCGGAATGAGCACTACAAAACCTGCGTTATAAAACAGGGGTATTCCGACCAGCAAGCCCGTTAACAGTACCGCCCACTGGATGTTTTTTTTACCAAAGGCCCTGATCAGGATAAAAACAATCTTTTTAGCCGAGCCACTGTCTTCAATCAGTTTTCCCATCATGGCACCAAGCGCCAAAACCATCACCATACTGCCAAGCGTACTGCCTATTCCGTTACTAATGGAGGTCATTACCTTTGTAGCAGGCATCCCCAACAAAAGGCCTGTAATAATTGCTACTGCAATTAAAGCAATCATCGGGTTGATCTTTTTCAAAATCAGAATGAAAAGCAGCAGGATGCCGAAAAGTAGGATGAGTAATGACATTTGGTTAGGGATTAGGTTAATGTTTTTTTACCACAGATGAACACAGATAAACACAGATCTTAATTTCTAATGCATCGTGTTTACTTTTTTACAGTAATGGTTCTTCCGGTAACGAGGTTAAATTCGTAAATACGGTACAGGCCATCATCACTAATCTCTATGTTTTCTACCAGGCCGGTTTTGCTGAAGGTATCGGTTACCATATCGCCGATTTTTACTTCCTGAAGAACATCGTTGGGCGTATCGTTATTTAATCTGATCATAAAAGTAAAAGTATTGATTATTCGTAAAACTTAAGGTAGATTAAAATGTAAGATGTAAAATGGTTGATGGAATTAAAATCATTAATAGTAATCACTTGATATATAATACCTTAACTTTTATTCATAAAAAATAAGTGAAATTAATCCATTCCCGGCTTTGTGTCCTCGATGCCTATATCTGCTTTCCCGGTGATTAAGTTAACGCAAAACACCACACGCTAATCGCATGGCAATTCCTGTTTTACCCCTCCGTTCTCAGTATCTTTAAAGGCGGCTGGTTTAATATACTTCTTGTACTTAATACACCTGTAATCACGACCAGTAATACAATTGAACCAAATAACAGCACAGTTGGTATAAAGGGTGGAACAAATGCAGCATCAAATGTAAATTTGGCCAGTGCCCAGCTTCCGCTGATGGCTAAAATTAACCCTGCGCCGGCTGCAAACGCACCTAAAAAGAAATATTCGATGGCATTGATCGCCAAAATCTGTTTTCTGCTGGCGCCCATCGTGCGCAGTAAAATGCTCTCTTTTATCCGCTGGTTTTTGCTGGTTAACACTGACGAAATAAGCACAATCCAGCCGGTAACCATACTAAAGCCCGCCATAAACTGGATTACGAAACCAATTTTGCTCAGTAATTCATCCAATAATTTTAATACCAGGTCTAAATCAATTACTGAAACATTGGGAAATTTTTGCACCACTTCGCCCTGGAAACGGGCAGAAACTTCGCCTGATGGTACTCTGGTCATTAATACATGGAACTGTGGCGCCTCTTCCAGTACTCCGGCAGGAAAAACTACCCTGAAATTGGTCTGCATCCGGCTCCAGTTTACTTCCCTCAAACTGCCCACAACGGTAGGGATCATCATACCCTGAACATTGAAAAGGATTTTATCGTTGAGACCAACATTAATAGATTGGGCATAACGCTGATCTAAAGAAATATAAACCGTTTCATCTGGTTTTATTTTTCCGATCCATTTACCTGATGTAATTTTCTCTGCTGCGGTTAAAGTATCCTGATAAGTGGCCCTGATCTCGTTACGGTAAGCCCTGCGGTTATTCGTATCGGCACTGGCTTTCTTCCCGTTAATTTCTTCTATCCGCATGGTAATTACCGGTACCTGGTTCATTAATGGTAATTTGAAAGCTTTGGTTAAACTGTCCAATCCTTCCTTTTGCGTATTCTGGATATCAAACATCACCATGTTGGGCTGGCTGGCTCCTGATGAAAGCGTAACCCGGCTCATTAATATGCCCTGAACAAAAAACAGCGTACAGATGAATGCAGTAGATAAGCCTATGGAAACCGTTAACATCAATGTTTGATTATTTGGACGGTAAAGATTGGCAAAGCCTTGTCGCCACAAATAGCTTGATGAGTTGGGCAAGAGTTTTCTCACCAGGAACATCAATAATTTAGACAGGGCAATGAGCAGAACAAAAGCAATGGCTATACTCAGGGTAAAGGCGAATGTTTGTACCCAGGTTTTCATCTGCAAATGGGTAAAACCGGTAATAAAGGCCGCCATTAACAAATACACAAGCCAGGTGAGCGGGTCTCTTCTGCCCCCTGCTTTTTCAAAAGAGATCCTGATGGCGTTTAATGGCGAAATTTTTCTGACCGATAGGAGCGAGGGGAGTGCAAATAGGATCGAAATAATCAGTCCTAATAAAATTCCCTGACCAACGGCCGGCCACGAAACCTGCATGGTAATTTCTACCGGCAGAAAATCTTTTAACACCAGAGGCAGTAAAAACTGAATCCCGGTCCCCAAAATTGCGCCCAAAACTGAGGCAATTAACCCGATAAAAAACACCTGGATGAGGTAGATTAAAAAGGCATGACGCGATTTTAACCCTAAACAGCGCAAAGTAGCAATGGCACTTAATTTCTCCTGGATATAAACATGAATGGCACTGCCAACACCAACGCAGCCCAGTAAAAGGGCAATAAATCCTGATAAGGCCAGAAAACGGTTAACATCTTTAAACGACCTGCCCGTTTGCTCTTTCCGCGATTCAACCGTATCGGCATCAAAACCCTCTTTTTCCAGCCGGGCATCCTGTTTTTTTACCCAGGCATCAATACCAGACGGATCGTTATACCTGAAATAGAATTTATTATTGATGCGGCTTCCCGTTTTAATCAGGTTGGTTTTATCGAGAAGCTTCAGCGGGATATATACTGTTGGGGCAATGCTGGCGCCGATCCCGGTTTGTCCCGGGGCTTTCGTAAGCGTACCCAGGATTTTAAAGTTTAGATCGCCGACTTTGACTGAATCGCCTACCTTTGCGTTAAACTGCAACATCAAAGTCTGATCAACCAGGGCGTTTCTTCCGGTTTGAAAGTTTTTTGCTGCGGCCAGCGGCACGGTTTCTATCGTGCCATAATAAGGATAATTACCTTCCAGGGCTTTCATCTGCACCAATCGGCTGCCTCCGCTTTTCTGGAAATAAATCATCGAGGCAAATGTTTTCTCCTGCGAGCGTTCGTCGCCCAGCGTATCGAGCATTTTTTGCATCGCTTTGCTTACCCCTTTGCGGCTATCCAGCACCAGGTCGGCACCGGTAAGTTCTTTAGCCTGTGCATCAATGTCTTTTTGCAGGTTATCTTTAAAAGAATACACGGCCACAAGCGCTGCAATGCCTAAAACGATGGATGATAGAAAAAGAAATAAGCGTGCACGGTTTTTCCGGCTATCCCGCCAGGCCATTTTAAACAGCCAGGAAAATTTAATGCTTTGCGTTGGAAGGCTATTAGGCATAAGAAGGATTTTCGTCTGAAATGATTACGCCACCTTTGATTTTGATCGTTCTGGATGTTCGGGCTGCAAGTTCTAAATCGTGTGTTACAATGATTAAAGTGGTTCCGGCATCTTTATTTAAGTCGAAAAGCAGTTTAATTACTTTCTCACTTGTTTCTGCATCCAGGTTTCCTGTAGGCTCATCGGCAAAAAGAATAGCCGGCTGGTTAGAAAACGCCCTTGCCAGCGAAACCCTTTGTTGCTCGCCACCCGATAATTGAATGGGATAATGATGAGAACGATCGGCAAGGCCAACTTTATCCAGCAACTCCAGTGCATGGGCTTTTATATTTTTTGCACCCCTTAATTCTAAAGGAACCATTACATTTTCGAGCGCAGTTAAAGTAGGTAACAGCTGGAAATTCTGAAAAATAAAACCTACATACTGGTTCCTCACCGCGGCGCGTTCATCTTCACTGAGTTTTTCCAGCGCAATTCCATTCAGCTCAACGGTTCCGTTACTGGCCCTGTCTAAACCTGCACATAAACCGAGCAGAGTGGTTTTACCGCTTCCGGATGGACCGGTTATGGCCACAGTTGACCCAGCTGCGATAGAAAAATTGATGTTATCCAAAACGGTGAGTTCCCGCCCGGCACTTTGGTAAATTTTGCTTACATTTCGGATATTCAATATGCTTTCCAATAGCTTATATTTTTAAGGTTTGCGTATAGATTTTTGGCCAAACATAACCGGGCGATGCCTGTTATTAATGGTTTAACGATAATTAGATATAGTATTATTAAATATGTTACGAAAACGATTAATGGGCCTATTTGTTTTGAGTCTCATGCTCCTAAGCTGTGGAAACCAGCAAAGTAAAAGCAATACTGGTAAAACTTTAGATTCGGCTGACCAAAAAGCGGCAGTTCCGTCAGCTAAAAAGAAAAATATCCTCTTTTTTGGTACCAGTTTAACAGCTGGTTACGGGCTCGATCCAACTGAAGCTTACCCGGCCCTGATTCAAAACCGGATCGACTCTTTAAAAATGCCTTATAATGTAATTAACGGTGGTTTAAGTGGCGAAACTTCTGCAGGTGGCAAAGGAAGAATCGATTGGCTGCTCAAACAACCTGTTGATATTTTTGTGCTTGAACTTGGGGCAAATGATGGTTTACGCGGATTGCCTGTGGCACAAACCATTAAAAACCTGCAAGACATTATAGATAGGGTGAAGGCAAAATACCCTGACGCAAAAATGGTGATTGCCGGCATGCAGGTTCCGCCGAATATGGGGGCTAAATATGCAGCAGATTTTAAGAATATTTTTCCTGACCTGGCCAAAAAGAACCAGATGGCCCTGATTCCGTTTTTATTGGATAAAGTGGGTGGGGTGCCAAAATTAAACCAGGCCGATGGCATCCATCCAACTGCAGAAGGAGATAAAATTTTAGCCGAGAATGTTTGGGTGGTATTGAAGGGCTTATTGTAAGCTTTCTTAGTTTTACCACAGAGGTAACAAAGCGCGCTGAGCGGGATGGAACCCCATGCTTAATGAGGTTGTTGATGTCCATCAGCTAGGCAATGGCAGTATTTATAAAGTGTAAACAAATTTGTTTATATTTGTGCTTATGTTCGAAAAGCTATCTATATTGAAAGGACTTCATCCGGGATTTTTTCTGGAGCACGAGCTTAAGAAAAAGAAGCTCTCGAAAAGGCGTTTTGCCCTATCCCTTTCAGAACATCCGCAAACTATTGGAGCAATTACGAAAGGAAATAGGGATATGAATACCAGCCTCTCTCTGCGTATTGAGGCCGCATTAGGTTTAGAAGAAGGACTTTTGATGATGCTACAGGTATTTTATGATATTAAGAAAGAAAAGGAGAAGCAAAAATTAAAACCTGATCTTTCTGTTTTTAGTCACACATTGTTTTGGGATACCAAGATTGAAAATATCGATTGGAAGCTTCATAAAAAATTTATTATAAGCCGTGTTTTGGAGTACGGTAACGAAAAAGAAAAGCAAGAGATCCTGAATTTTTATGGAAAGGATGTGATCGAAAAGCTAGAAGCCAAACCTTTACATAAACGCCCTTCAAGCCTTAATGGAATAAATATCATTTAATAATGATCTATTGGAATACGGTAAAAGATAAATTAAAGAGCTGCTTATTGTTACTGATGGGTGCTCCATTATTCGAACCGTTTAGGTTGGTTGGCGGTACAGCATTAAGTTTACAGCTAGGTAACCGGATTTCAGTTGATATCGATCTTTTTACGGATTCGCTTTACGGATCAATAGATTTTAAAAACATTGATGCTTTTTTAATTGAGCATTTCGAATATGTTTTTGGCATTTCGGATATGCCCGTAGCAATGGGGAAATCCTATCGGGTAGGAAGTAATGAAAGTGATACTGTTAAACTGGATTTTTACTATACCGACGAATTTATATTTGATCCGCTAATTGTAGATGAGGTTCGTATGGCAACAACTGAAGAAATTCTGGCCATGAAAGTAGATGTAGTTCAGCGGGGTGGCAGAAAGAAAGATTTTTGGGACCTTCATGAGCTGATGGAATCATTTTCTTTTCCAGAAATGTTGTCGCTTCATCAAAAACGTTATCCATACAATCATAATCCCTTACTTATTCAAAAAAATATGACCAATTTTGGTTCTGCAGACGAAGATCCTGATCCAATTTGTTTAAAAGGGAAGCATTGGGAACTAATAAAGTTAGATTTGATTATATTTTTAGAAAGCCTTAACAAATAATATTTAGCAACCATTTCACTCCTGTCTGAAACTTTTAAGCGTGCCATCATTGTTAAACTGGATATCGTAGCGCTCGCGGCTGCCGTTTATTGTTCTGGGAGCCCAGCGCATACCCTTATCCCAAATGGTAATGTAAGCAGCTGATGTTGGCTCTGCCCCTTCAACCTGGGTGGCTTTAGCATTATAAAGCTGTATTACCTTATGTGCATCTTTAAAATGCATTCCGCTTAAAGGGAATGTTCTGCGAGTGATATCACTGGCCAGTACCGACTTCGGTGCAGACCATTTACCATCGCGGTATTCATAAGCATCAACATATTTAGGGTTAACAGGATGCTGCAGCATCAGGTTTATGAAACCATTATCGTAAAAATGAACCGACTGGTACACCATAATTTCTTTGTTACGGTATTGTGGTAAATTTTTCAATTGATCTTCAGCTTTTTCCAGGTCTGAGGCGCTTAATATTCCTTTTTTAGCCTTAGCTACCGGTTTATCTGCATCAGTGTTTTTAAGATCGCCTTGCGGGAGTTTCATTTCTTTTAAAAACTTATTTACCCTTTTCTGAATTTCTTTGGCTGCTGAAGGATTCTTCTTTTGCTTTAATAACTCCATATCCCGGAACATTTCTTTTGCTTTAAGTTCCATTTCGGGGGTATTAACAGTATCGCCATTAATCACTATTGTTCTTTCCTGGTGGCGCTGTACAGCAGTGGCCGTACTGGTTTTAGTAGATCCGGTATATTCGCCATTTGTATCAAAGTGATTTTCTTTATTATATTTTTTAACCAGCGAATCGTTTGGATGAAAGGTTTCATCTATGCTTTTGGTAATATGGTTGCAACTCAGTGTAAGCAAGCTGAAAAGTATAAACAGGCTATAAAATTGCTTTGGGTTTTTCATCAGAATTCTCCTTCAACTTCATTTAAATCTCTTTCAAAAGCAGCATGCTGAGGATCCTCCTTAAGATAAAAAATAGAAACATATTCCTGTTTGGTCATATCCAGATCGAGCAGATTTACAATCCTTTTGATGTTCACCCTGTGCTTATGGTAAAACTGATCTGTAAATTCGAGCTCAAAATTAATCATGGGTTGCTCATTGATGTAAGTTCCGGTTTGGCTGGTTTTTAACAATCGGGCGTTTGTTTGCGTACCTTTAAATTTAATCTGGAACAATTTATCAGGTTTGCCAATAAATTTTCGAAGGATAAAAGTTCCAAAAGCACGGTAAAGCAGCAACATAAATGCACAGGTTAATAGAGGATGGCCAATACTCATAAAACGCCAGCCCATGCCCCCGCTTTCCGAATAATAAGAATAAACATAATAAGCAACAACAATAGCAGCAAAGCTTAGCCAGGCCAGGTTGGTAAGCATAACAATCCCTTTTCTGATGCCTGCTTCTGTAGTTGCAAAAATAAAATAGGGAGCATTTTTTACTTCTTTATCCAACAAAATCCCTACGCTTTTGCCAACTTCGTAACGGCGCTCATAAGGTTTGGCATCGTTTAATGTGGTTATTTGAGTAACGGTACTGCCCACCAGGTTTTTAAACTGAAGCGTAAGTTCGTAGCTATCGTAAGCTGCTCCTGGTTTCGAGATTTTTGTCGATTTTAATATTTTGGCCTCACGCGGTTCCCCGGTTATTTTGAGTTTTTCTATGTTCCGTTTGATCAAAAAGGGACGGACTACCCATTTCCGGTAATAACCAATTAACAATATGGTCCAGAACAGGATAGATAGGGTAAGCAAGGCAAGCGAATACCACGGATTGCTGCCTACCAGGTTAGGCATGTTTTCGCTTTTGATGTTGTAATATAACAACATGGGGAATGGGATAGCGAAAAAGAACATATAGATGCTCCAGAATATCGAAAGTCCTTTACTGATGTTGTGGTTCATTAATGCTTATTAATTTAATGTTTTGTATTGTTCAAAACTCTGGTCCATGGCAGGGTAAAATGCAGGTTTTTAATTTCCTGTATCATCGTGTATATTTAGTCTTCATTAAAATACTGTCTAAACCATTTATCAAAGTTTTCTTTGTGTTTTTCCTGTGCGGTTTTAATTAATTCGTTAGGCTCTTCAATCTGGGTGAGGTTGTAATCGCCTTTCATCCATTTTAAGTACTGGCTAAAGTCTTCACTTTCTTCGTAGCTCTTTTTATTCTTGTAAAAATAGGCCTGGTCAAAATCTACCCAGATTTCGGAATCGTAGGTGAGCAGGTGCAAAAGCTGCAAAATGTTTTCAGCAACAATATGAACGCCACCTTCATCTCCAAAAACGACAATAGGCATCTGGTTCAAGGGTTGGTTACTTCCATCGTTCCATATCGTGTAAAAAGATCCGGTACCATTGGCCTGTGCAAAAGGGATTAACCGGTTTAAAAATTCTTCATCATCGCTCCAGCTACGTAGTCCTGATTTATCGTCTATCAACACACCAAAGCCCTGGCTGTAATTTTCGAAGGCAGAAATATTGTTCTGAAAATAAATTAGTTTTTCAAGTTCAACAGGGATTTCCCTCAAACCTAAATTTTCTTTAAAATCTGTTATGTTTATCATAGGTAGGTGAATTATAGAATTAATGAATGATTGAATGTAGGAATTAATGAATGATTGAATGTGGATTTATTGAATGATTGAATGTGGGAATGATTGAATGATTGAATGAAATTGCAATTGTTAAAAAGGCATCTTTTTTACTTCGATTCCGTTATCTTTTGCATATACATCGGCAATTTGCCAAAGCTTATTGTATTTCTGTACAAATGCATCATAACTTTTGTTATCCATTTCGGTTATGGCCACATTGATATCGTTTTCGGGGGCATGGCTATCAATCATTTTTGCAACCTTCAGGTGATCGGTTTTATAGCTTTCCAGCACAAGGGCGTAAAGATCCAGCGCCGCATCAATCATCGGTTTTGTTTTTTTTGTAGGCTGCAGGTCTTTTATCTTTTTTACATTGCGTTCTACAGTTGCGATTGAGTTATTTCGAAGGTATTTCTCACAGGTATTAAAATCCGGGGTGTTTGCACCTCCCTTTATGTACCTTAGATAAGTATTGAAATATTGCCCGCCAAAACGCGATATGGAATTGGTGTTCAATGCTACCCGGTCAAAATATTCTTCGGGTGTGTTTAAAGAAAATTCGCATGCGGTGATGGTTAAAACCATCACCATTAGCATGACATTTTTGAAATTGAGGCGCATAAACATCTTTTTAGTATTTACCCACAAATGATGACTTGTCTTCGAACATTTTACCAATCAGCGGAACAGGTTTCAGTGCGCCATTGGCTGCATTAATAATCCCCAAAATCCACAGGATAATGAAAGCATAACCAATAAGACCTAAAAATGACAAGGCAGGCACTATACTGGCGATAATGGTAAATGCGACGTTAAAAATAATGCTTACAATTGCGAGGCCTAACGATTGCCTTAAATGGTATTTAAGTAAGGTGTCAGCTTTGTCTTTCCCGATGAAATAGGCAATTAACCAACCAATAATGGTGATGTAAGAAATGATTGCAAGAGATTTGTTGTTCATAATTTTAGATTTTTAGTGTGATAATTATTTGATTCAAAGTTGGCGCTAATCAGCAGGTTTTTAAAGCTTTTGGCGCCTACAGAGCATCTACAGGTTTTTTAAAAAACGTCTACAATACATCTACAGGTGTTTTTAATATACTGTTAATCAGCGATTTGTTATTCGTTTCGGTTTTTGTTTTTCGTCTACAATCATATCGGGGTTTCAATCTTTATGTTAATTTTACAATATGAAACATCTTGTTTTTAAAAAGATATTACTCTTAGCCGGAATATTTTCAGGTTGTTTTGCAGCCGGTGCGCAGACTTTACTGGATAGTACTGCGCTCGATAACCTGAGCGAAAAAGATAAACCGGCATTGCTTACACAGCTGGCGGAGCGGAGCAGGATTAACGGCGATTATAAAGCGGGTATTGCAAAAGCCGGAAAGAGTGTAGCATTGGCATTAAAGTTTAAAAACTATACAGAAGCTACAAAGGCCTATACCGTAAAAGTGGCTATATATACCACTATTAAGGAATTTATGTTATCGAAAAAGGCGAGTGATACTACTTTGTCTCTTGCCCAACAGTCGCGCAAGCCCATTGCTTTAGCCTATGCTTATTATGCACAAGCCTTGTTCTATAATGCCATTGATAACAGTGAGCAAATTACCAGATACTGCCAGCTCGCGTTAAAGTCGTTGGGGGAAACATCAGATCCGTACCTCAGTGCCAAAATATATTACCAGTTATATATGCTAAACTCGCGGAGGGATGATGTTAAAAATGTAAATAAATATGCCATTGCAGCTACTGAAAATGCCTTAAAAACAACCGATTATAACCTGTTGAGCAATTGTTATACTGCTTTATCGGTTGCGGCCGATTATAACTATGCCAGTACTAAAAATGAAGCGTTACGCGATAGCATCATCTACTATTTAAACAAGGCACAAAATCTTTACCTGCAATACCCCAATTACGTTGCCCGAAAAACTTATGCCATTTCCTGTATCAATAGTGCCGATTATTATTTAAGGTATTTCTCTGATACCGATCAAACTGCAAAGGCAAATGCGATCCGTTATGCCAGCATGGCGAATGAGGTGATGAAGGGTGCAATTAATGGTGAAGAAGTACGGGCAAGTAGCCTGGGCATTTTAAGCGAATATGCCAAAAGGGACAAAAACTTTGTAATGGCCGAAGCTTATTTGCAGGAAGCCTATAGCGTATTGATAAACAAAAAAGTACCTTATTATTATACTTTAATTAATGTGGTAACCGCGCTATCTAACTTTTATGAGCAGCGCGGCAACTACGAAAAAGCACTCGATTTCCAAAAAAAAGCAACAGCGTTTAATAACAAGTATTTCGATGAAAAGCGTACACTAAATGCCCAGAAACTGGAAGTGCAATACGAGGCCGAAAAAAAAAACAATGAAGTAAAGCTGTTAAAACAGAGCGAACAGTATGCCAGGCAGCAGAAATACCTTTATATTGGAATTGCCATTGCCTCCATATTAGGCCTTATATTTATGTTCCGCTCTTACCATTTCAGGTTAAGGTATTCGCTACAGCGTGAGAAACAGTTGCATCTGGAAAAACAGGATGCCGAACTGCAAATGAAACTCGAAAAAGAGGAGCAGGCCAGGTTAAAAGCAGAGCAGCTTTTATTGGAAAGCCAGCAGCAACAATTGCAGAAAGAAGTAATGGCCAGTCAGTTACAACTGGAGCACAAAAAGGAAATGCTTTTTCAGATTAAGGAAAAACTTAGTGATAACCATCCGCTTAACATCAATAAAATCTGGAACGAAGAGTTGTTGCTGGATAATGATTTCGAAGAGGCCAAATTTCAGATCCAGCAGGTTCATCCCGAATTTTTTTCTTTATTAAATCAAAGGGCGCAACAAAAACTTACTCCGCTCGATTTAAAACTCTGCGCTTATCTTCATTTAAAACTGGATACCAAAAAAATTGCCCAATTGATGCATGTGGAAGCTAAAAGCGTACGCATGAGCCGATACCGGATAAAGCAAAAGCTGGGTCTGGGGAAAGATGAAGACCTGAAATTATTTTTACAGGATATGGGTTAAGTGCAAAAATCCGGGTAACTAATCCAAATGATTGTTCAAATTATACTGTTTTTGTGCTTCGGCCAATAGCTGTTCTTTCTTGCGGATCACTTTGTGCAGTTCCACACTACTTTTAAGCAATTGTGAATGTTTTTGTATTGCCGCATCGCGTACTTCCCTTGTATTTGCTTTATCCTGACTTATCTGTTGTTGCGCAATGTCCAGCCGGTCAGAAATTTCCAATGCTTTAACCGACTCATAATAATTAATTGTTGCTGCTTTTAACTCATCGCCATGCTTAATATGATCTGTTTGCAAGGCGTTTATTTCTTTAATAATTTTATTAAAAGCCTGTTCTTCTTCGTTAATGGCCTGTTGGGCGCAATGGAAATCGCCATCAATCAGGCATTTTAGTTTCCGCTCATTAGGACCGTTTTTGCCCACCATAATATTAAATACAGCCCGGCCTTTTTCTTCAAGGGTTATTTTTAAACCGGAAGCTTTTTTCGACTGACAGGAGATTAAACTCAAAATCAGCATCATGAAAAGAATATTTCTTAGTTGCATAACAGTTTCAATTATTGCTTTGCTAAAATTACAGATGCTATTTAAACCCGATTAAATTTCCCGGGTTATTTACGGTTCAGGTCGGTAATTAACAAAGGGTTATCCTTTTTCAGGTTTTTAATCAGTTCTTCAACTGCCCCAACGGTTGGGTTTTTCTTCAGCTCTTCTACCTCAGTATCGGTAATACCCACTAATTGCAGAAAACTGAGTTCGCCATGTGGCGTTTCAATTTTTCCCAGTTCCGGATCCAACGCAAAAACAAAACCCGTTATCTGGGTATCGGTATTTAACCTTATTGGTCCGTTAGCGGGAATGAAATGGTTTTCTTCAAACCATTTACCACTCGAAAATACATACCTCGCTAAATTATTCATTACCTGGATAGCCCAGATGGGATCGCTTTCATCATCTTTAAACGGCGCCAACCTGAAGGTAAATTCAAAGCCCCATTTGCTAAATTCGCCACCTGCTTTTTCTTCGTCGTAATAAAGTTCACTCATGCCATAGCTAATGATGTGCCGGTGAAAGTGCTGGTGGTTGCTGTCGTAAATACTTGCACCATCTATCGGGTCCGTTCCGCCGGCCATGTAATGGATTCCGCACAAAGGTGGATAATGGCGTGCTTCAGTCGTACCATAAATTTTTTCCAGCTGATCATCTATCGCCTGCCATCCGGGGGTATCATCGGTGGTAAACTGTTGTTTATAGGTTTCAGGGTTCATCATAGGGTTGATTAAATGTGTTTTTAATTGCTGTTCAAAGATTTTGCCATTTTAATATTTAAATACGATTACAACATATTTTTACTGGTGCTTGCCGCTTGTTTTTGCAGCGAGAATATGGTTGTTCCGTCAATTGCCAGCATTTTAACATAAAAACTGATCTGAGGCGACGTATTGCTGCCATTTGTGCTGTAAAAACTTTCGGATGAAGCTGCAACCTGTGCATCGGTAAAAGCAATCTTTCGCAATTTTTTAATGTCGTTAATGCTTGCCATCGTAATCACGCCCGAGGTGTTTTTCAGTCCGCCAGCCAGCCATTTCAATAAATATTCGTCGGGCGCCTGGCCCAGCTCCATCGAAATGCTGCAGCTGCCATCGCTTATTAATTTACCTTCATTAGGTTCGTAAAAAGGATTGTTTAAAGAGTAACTGGCGCCATAAAGCTTATAGCTGTGGCTGGTGTTGGTGGTTTTGTCTGTTAATTTTAATTTTACTTCTGCCTGTGCTTCACTTTGGGCAACTGCATTAAATCCGCAAAACAATAACAACAATATTATCGTCCGGCTATACCATTTCGTTTTCATAGGAGGTGGTTTTAAATTGAGGTTAAGAAGTGAAATTGAATTTCCCTTCAAATATTTTTCCGATTAGGGGAACAGGTTTTTCCAGCTCATTATTGGCTGCTACAATACCCAGCAGCAACAGCACAAACGGGATTAACAAAATAAGGTAAAAAATGGTTCCAAGAGCGGGGATAATGGCCAGCATAACGCTACTCACTATACTTAACAGGATAGAAGTAATGATGAGGCCGAGCGACTGCCCTAAATGATAATTAACCAAAGTGCTTTTCTCTGTCGATTTTTTAAATTCCAGATAAGAAATGATCCATCCGATCAGCGTGATATAGGCAATTACGGCCATTGTTTTCTGTTTCATAATTTTAATTTTTTAATGAATTGATTAACACAAAATTACCTGCACGGTAACCATCAGCCAAGAAAACACAGACTACACTACAACTACCTGTTTCGAAAAAAGCGTCTACAAGGAGACTACAAAAGCCGTTTTAAACCGCTATATCCCAATTATTTGTTGTAATTCTGTTGCTGTAATTATTTCTTTCCTAATTTTGATTATGCAGCTACCACTGAAAACATTATTAAGTATTTTATTTTGCATTATCCTTTTTTCGAAAAATGCAGGGGCACAAAAAATCTATCTCGATTCCTTAAATCATTTACTGGAGCAAAATGGCACCACTAAAGAAACGCGGGTAATTATATTGTGCAAAATGGCCAGGGCTAATTTTGAGAAAAACCTTTCACTTTCTTTTAAACAGGCCGATGAGGCACTAAAAATCGGATCGGAACTAAAAGACGGGAAAAGTAAGGCAATGGCTTTTGCTACCCTGGTACATTTATATGTTTGGAAAAAAGACCTGAAAAATGCCTACCAAAGCCTTGATAGTGCACAGTATTATGCCCAAAAAACAAAAGATCGTGTTGCCCTTGGTTTTGTATGGTTTAGAAGTGGCTGGTTAGATCTCATCAATGATGAAAATGATAAGGCCACAACCAAGCTTTTAAAAGCACTTGATTATTTTAAGGGGCAAAATGCCGTTGATTATGAAAGTACCATATACCATTACCTCGCCAGCTTTTATGGCTATGGCAACAATCCATCAAAACAGCAGAAATATGCCCGTTTGTGTTATTTAACGGCGATAAAAAGTAAACAGGTTGATTTATTGAATAACGCCTATTTTACCATCGGGCAAACCTATTTTGATCGTTTTAAACTCGATACCCTTAAACGCAGCCTGCTCGATTCGGCCTTGCTTACTTATAAAAAATCACTTCAGCTCTCTAAAAAACAAGAGGGCCGCATGCTTATATACAGTAATACTGCTGCCGCAGCTTTAAATACGGCAAATGCCTATTTTCAGTATTTTCCTGCCAGTTACCGCGATAGTGCCGAAAAGTATGTAGCTATTGCAATGGGAATAGCTGAAAAAACGAATTTAATGGAAGTTTTGCTCAACTGTTATGGTTTAAGAAGCGAGTATGCCCTGCGTGATGGCAATTACGATGCGGCAGAAAAACTGTTGCTTACCGGGCTGGGCAAAATTGAGGGTGGAGTAGTGAAAATGCCGCTTACCCAGGCCAGGATTTACCAGGGCCTTGCCAATATTGCAGAGAAAAAAGGAGATAAAGCAGCCGCACTGAATTATTTAAAAGCTTACCTTGCCCATTATAAAAAGGCATTTGATGAAGAAAAAATAAATAACACCATCAGGATTGAAGCACAATACCAATCAGAAAAAAAGGAACAGGAAATTGCTTATTTGCAACAGCAGACGCGATATACCAAAAAACTGAATGTTTTTTACATCATTTCGGGCTTAACAGGCATTGCAGCACTGCTTTTTTTACTAATCTCTTATAATTATAAACTTAAAGCTTCCATCAGGAAACAGGAGCTGATCGACCAGGAAAAAGGTGCGGCAGAGTTAAGGGCACAGTTAAAGGAAGCAGAAACGATGCAGCTCCAAACCGAGCAGATTTTATTAAAAGAGCGCCAGGAGCGGTTAGAGAAAGAAGTACTGGCCGGTAATTTACAGATTGAAGAAAAAAATGAACTGCTGGAAATTATATCCGGCAAGGTAAACACCGAAAGCCATCTTTCTCTTGATGCGCAGATTAAGAGAATTGTAAACCAGCAGAAAAAGATGGATAAGGAATTTGAAGAACATAAAACCGATTTTTTCGATACCAATCCTGCCTTTTTCGAACGCCTGCAGCAAAAGGCAAATTACACACTTACCCGCCTCGATTTAAAATATTGCTCGTATATGCTCCTCGGCCTCTCCAATAAGGAAGTTTCTATCCGTTTGGGCATCGAACCTAAAAGTGTGCGCATGAGCCGTTATCGTTTAAAACAGAAACTTGGATTAGGTAAAGAAGACGATTTAAACCTTTTTCTGCAACAGTTGGGTTAGCCTCACTTAAAAAAAGCCGGGAATTTAACTTCCCGGCTTTTAAATTTAATTTTTAACCAGTGTTGGCCGTGGCTGGTAATAAAATTCCTCTTCGTCTTCTGCTATAACTGCTGTGTTTTTTTGAGCAGGAACAACCGGTGCCGGCTCATCTACCCTTACCACAGGGCCATCTTTTGCCAGTTCGCTGCCTGCAACTTTCGATTTAAATATTGGCCACAATAACTGTGCATACCATTGGTCGCCTTCGTAATGAGAAATGCCATATGCTTTCGGATATTTTCTCGTAATTAAGGCCGTGCCAAAAATTATATCCCATAAAAAAAACATGTTGCCAAAATTACCTTTATAATAACCTACACCATCATCGGTGGTGGCGGCATGGTGTGCATGGTGGGTAGCAGGTGTAGAAATTGTTCTTTCCAATACCCAGGCCAGTGGATGCAGCACTTTATATTTATAAAAAGGTTTGTCCCACGGAATGCTCGAATGTGCCAATGTGGTAATGGTACCCTTTATACCCCGCACAACAATTGCCGGTATGCCCAATCCCAGATATACAAGTGCCGTGGTGAGGTAAGTTTGTGAGAAAAATAACGTATAAATGGCGTTTTGCCTGCTGGCCATGGCCATGCCCATATACGATGCCGAATGGTGCGTGCGGTGAAAACGCCATAACCATGGAATTTCGTGGTGCAGCCTGTGGTACCAGTATTGCGTAAGGTCATCCGCAATGGCTATAATAATGCAGCCCCAAAAAAATGGAACCCACTCAAAGGTGTTTTTTAACCCCGGAAGCACGGCCGGTAAAAATTTTAATCCATAATAAGCCACAACTGGCCTGATCACCAATCTTGGTAACGTAAAGCAGGCAATATCAACAAAACGCTCGTTTTTTGGCCACTTGCCTTTATACAGTCCAAAAGAGAATTCGAGTACCCCAAGAAAGAATACTAAAAAAGGAAAACCGAAACCATTCAGGTTTTCGATGATGTTTCTGATAAAATTAATCACTGGTTCCATTGTTTGATGAATTTTTAGGGTTTACAGATTTACTTTTTTCAGCTTTATGCTGTTGTTTTAGCCAGGGCCGCTCGCCGGTAATGTAAAAGGTTATAAACATTAATGCAATCGGCAATACATAGATGAATAGGCTTAATACCGCATTTCTAATGATTTTTTGTCGGGTTTTTTCTTCGAGTTTCATGGTTCATGATTTAGTTTTTGTGAATGATCTGGGTTGATGGCTTATCGCCCAATAAACGCTGGGTGAGGTAAAGACCACCAAAAATGATGATAAAGGGGATCAGCGTGACAATGATGCCCACCAATATCTTTTTACCTAAAATGCTAAAGTCTGATGCTGTCATATTTTCTTTCGTTTTTATAAATGAATAATTAATTATATCCCGGATTTTGGGTAAGCAGCGTATTTAGTTCTCTTTCAGTCTGCGGAATAGGGAAGAGGATATTCTTTGAGGAAACAGCCGATTTCTCCGGGATTTTTTTCAGGGCATCTACATAAACAGTTCCGCCTTGCCGTACCAGATCAAACCACCGGTGCCCCTCCTGGATAAACTCTTTTCTGCGCTCTAAAAATACAGAATCCCGAAAAGCATCTGCGCTTAAGCCTGGGGTTAAATCGGCAATTTTTGCCCTTGCTCTTACCTTATTTATTGCATCATAAGCCTCAGCATCAGGACCGTTAATGTTGTTAATTACTTCTGCATAAAGCAATAATATATCTGCATACCTGATTACCGGGTAATTAACCCCGCTTTGGGCCTGCGTATTTAAAGGGGTTAAAGTATAATCAACAAATTTGTTAAAATAGGGGGTGTAGGCGTTTTTGAAAACCACATATTTCCCCGTAGCCGCATTATAAACAGAATCGTAAAAGGTGGTTTCGCGCCTTGTATCAGCTGCAGAAAAAAGTTCGTAAACACTTTTGTTTGCCGGCACATCAATAGGGAAAGTACCTGTATTAAAAGAGGTAAAACTCTGGCTCAGGTTCTGTACCACATTTTTAGCCCCTAAATTGCTTTCAAACTGTACCGAAAAAATATGTTCGATACCATTTTTGGTCGCTTTTTGAAAAACATCCCTATAATTTGGAAACAGGGCATAACCATAACCTCCATTAATGACCGTGTTAAGCTGAACCAGTGCATTTGGCCATAACTTTTGCGTAACATATACCTTGGCCAGAAGTGCATGCGCCGCACCCGATGTTGCCCTGCCCAAATCTGCACTGCCATAACTCTTAGGTAAACTGGTGGCCTCTGTTAAATCGGCAATAATTTGCTGGTAAACCGTTGCAGTAGCACTTCTCTTAACCAATAAATCTTCAATGTTTACGCTTTTAGGCTCGTGCAGCACCAAAGGCACATCGCCATATAACCGTATCAGGTTAAAATAAAGCAAGCCCCTTATAAATCTTGCTTCGCGTACCAGCCTGTTTTTTAATACGGTATCTGCCGAAACATTGGGTACATTATCAATGGCAATATTGGCCTTATTAATGCCGAAGTACAATTGTTGCCAAACCTTCTGTATCCTGCTGTTGGATGGGATATAAGTAGATACACCCAGTGCCCGTACATCGGGGTTAGTGTTGCTGGGACTAAAAATCTGGTTATCGCTGGCATTTTCGACCAGTAAATTAAGCTGACGGCCATATAAAGGGAAATCGCCGTTCGGATCGCTGTTTAAAGAACTGTAAACCGCATTAACCGAAGAAATGGCATCAGACTGTGTTTTAAAAAACTGCGAACCCACAATAACCGAACTCGGATTTTCTTCGAGCTTTTTGCACGCTGTGGCCGTAAATATAATGAGGATTAATAACCAGATTATGGGTTGGGTGATTGTTTTTTTCATCTGTATATCAATATTATAAAGTGATAGATAGGCCAGCCAGAAAGGTTCTGGTGGCGGGATAGGTTCCAAAATCGATGCCCTGCTTAGTATTGTCGTTGTCGTAAAAATTAACCTCAGGGTCTAAGCCGGTGTAATGCGTAACCGTAAATAAATTTTGGGCAGATACATAAAACCTTAAACTTTTTAGCTTAATCTTATTTGCCCAATCCGTTTTAAAGGTGTAGCCTAACGATACATTTTTAAGCTTTAAGTAGGAGGCATCCTCAATTAAACGGTCAGTTACCTGCGGTACAGGCGAATTGGTTACCCGGGCAACCGTAGTGTTTTGGTGCTGTGGCGTCCATCGGTCTAAAAGCGTGGCAGAAGCATTTTGTGTAAGCGTTGGCCGCTCCAAACTCTGCTGCAATAAATTAAATACTTTATTGCCATAAGATCCCTGAAAAAATATAGATAGATCTAACCCCTTGTAATTAAATGTATTGTTTAAACTGCCTGTAAATTTTGGCTGTGCGCTGCCCAGGCTATGTTTATCGGCTGTGGTAATCACTCCATCCCGGTTGCTATCCACATATTTCGTGTCGCCGGCCTGCTGCGGCACCCCGCCCAATAATGGTGTGCCATTGCTAAGATCCGCGCTTGTTAAAAGTCCGTTGGTGTTATAACCCCAAAAAGTACCGACTGGTAAACCAACCTCCACAATTACCGGTGATACCTGCCCTGTTGGTGCTACCGGGAAGAAACTTTTAACATTTTCGCCCAAATTGAGCACTTTATTGCGGTTTGCGCTAAAAATAATCGTGCTTTTCCAGTTAAATTCCTGCGTTTTAATGTTTTCCGTATTCACAGAGAACTCAATGCCCCGATTGGATACACTTCCGATATTTTTTAAGGCACTGGCATAACCCGTGTATAAAGGCAAGGGCACATTAAGCAATAAATCGGTGGTTTTTTTGCTGTAAACATCAAAAGTAACAGAGATGCGGTTGTTTAAAAAGCCCAGGTCTACGCCTGCGTTATACTGGGTGGTGGTTTCCCATTTCAGGTCGGGGTTTGCAATCTGGATCGGAGATATTCCCGTAACCAGCTTGCTGCCCAGGTAATAATTGCTGGGTGCTAACACAGAAAGCGAGCTGTAAGGCGGGATCTCCGAATTACCTGTTTGCCCCGCACTTAAACGGATTTTAAAACTGTTGACTACATTTTGCAGCGGCTTAAAAAATTCCTCATCATTTACATTCCACGAAACCCCAACAGAAGAAAAGAATCCCCATTTGTTTTCTTTGCCCAGTTTGGATGAGCCATCAGCCCTTTCAGATAAAGTAATGTTGTAACGGTGGAGGTATGAATAATTAATACGTGCCAAAACAGAATTCAAGCTCGAGCTGTGTGCCGCCGAGCTGGGCAGGTTGGCAATGCCCGCATACGATAAATTATCAAAGCTGGTTAAATCATTTGGGAACTGTTGTGCAGAGGTGGTAAAAGATTTTCCGTTTTCGTACTGCGTACTGTAACCCACAAGTGCATTAAAAAAATGTTTTTCAGCGAAGGTGTGGTTATACGTTAAGGTATTTTCGTTAAGCCAGCTCAATGCATTTCCCGAACCCAGTGCAGCATAACCTTTGGTGGCATAGCCTGTAGAGCCCCCGGCGGGTGAGGCCGTAGAAGACGGTGCGTAATATTGCTGGTTCGTATTTAAAATATCTACCCCGGCAGTTACCTTTAAGGTAAGGTCTTTTAAAATTTTATATTCTGCAGCCGCATTGCCCAAAATCCTGTTCAGGGTATTCTGGTTGGTGGTTGTTGCAATATCCTGTAGCGGATTGGTTGGCGTGGCATTTAAAGGATTGCTGGTATTATAGCTGCCATCGGCATTTTTAATCTGGGCAACAGGAGCCGTGAGGATTAAATTTGCATAAGCATTGCTAAAGTTGATGCTGTTGTAAGCGCTGCCCGCCAGTTTATTTTCTATCGACCTGCTTCCGAAAAAGTTGGCTGTAACCTTAAATTTCTCAGAAATGTCTTTTTCGTAATTAATCCTGGCCGAGTACCTTTCATAACCCGAATTGGTAATTACACCATCCTGCTTAAAATAATTACCCGAAATTAAGTACCTCGATTTTTCATCTCCGCCTGATACCGAAAGCTCCTGGTTAAAAATCGGTGCACTGCTTAATGCCGAACCTTGCCAGTCAGAACCGGTTCCGAAGGCTGCAATTTGCGCATCGGTATAGGTTTTTGCTACTCCATCGCTCGTGTTAATATCATTGATCAGTGCCGCCCACTGGCTGCCGTTTAGCAAATTCAGCTTCCGGGCTACCCGCTGCGTACCGTAATAAGCGTTATAATTGATATTGTTAACCCCCTTTTTTCCTTTTTTTGTGGTAATGATGATCACCCCATTGGCCCCTCTTGATCCATATATCGCTGTTGCTGAGGCATCTTTTAATACTTCTACCGATTCAATGTCGCTCGGATTAATGGTAGAGAGCGCATTCGAACTTGTACCGATCGATCCCACGTTTGCATTATCATTGTTATTGTAAACGATAAAGCCATCAACTACATAAAGCGGGGCATTGCCGAAAGAAATGGAATTACCGCCCCTGATTCTTACCGTTGCCGTGCCGCCCGGCTGACCTGAGTTTTGCGTTACACCAATGCCGGATACACCACCCTGCAGCAGGTTATCAAAACTTGCCGATGGCTGTGCCAGTAAGGTTTTAGAAACCGAAGCCACGGAGCCGGTAACATCACTTTTTTTCTGTGTACCATAACCCATTACCACCACATCGTTCAGGTTGCCTGCCTTTTCTGAAAGTAAAATGGCAACCGGACTTCCATCAACCACAATTTGTTTGGTTTGATAACCAATAAAGCTGATGATAAGGGTATAAGGGAACTTCTGGCCGGTACGAAAAGAGAAACTGCCATCGGCAGCAGTGGTAACCGCATGTGTGGTTCCTTTAATGGATAATACCACATTACCGATTGGCTGTTTACTTACCGAATCTTTTACCGTTCCTATTAAAGTAGAATTGATGATCGGGTTACGCTCATCCTGGGCGCTTGCATTTTTTGTAAATATGGCAATTGCAAGAAATACCATCAGCCTAACAGCTATTTTTTTTCTATGGATAGATTTTTCCATATATTTATACAGTTTTATTTAATAATCTTAATTGTTGGTAAAACTTGGTAACCAGAAGTGATTGGCGTTACGCTGGTTATCAAATAATCTCCGGCAGGGCTTCCCTGTCGGTTTTGTTTTTTTATAGACGCTATTTCATTTTCTTATGCTGTTTTAACAGGTTATACGCTTCCAGTTAACCTAAGCCATTAATTATTTTTATTAAAATTTGAGAAAAAGAGCGCTGCCGGTTAGCAACAACAGGAAAGGCACATTCGCATGGTAACAAATTGTAAATGGTGCATTGTTCTTTTATTTATCGTTGGGTTTAACAACATTATTTTGACAAATATAAAAATATATTTTATATAAACTATAAAGACGATGGATTTAGTATTCTTTTTTTGAAAACTGAATATTTTTTGCCTTTGTACTTGTCTGTCAGCAGGAAATAAAATTTGTTTTACCACATAAGTTAAAACAGCTGCCCTTGTTAATGTAATCTTCTCTTACAAATTCCACTTTATAAATAGGGTGATTATACGGTGTTTTAATACGTAAAAATGTAGTTATTTAGGGTAGTATATGCCTGTGCACTCCAAAGGTAATATTAACCAAATACAAACATAAACTGCTCAAAAATGAAAACACTCAAACTGGAAGAAAGATTAGATGAAGTATGGAAACACTGCCAGCGGGGATTAGTTTATCCTTCACCCTTCGCTATTTTTACCACTTTTTGGACCAAAATACGCGTACAACGTTCGCAACTGGCCGATCTGATGGCTTCCGTAAGGAAAGAAATCAATACCAATGCCGAACTTAAGGATAGAAATACCTCGGTAATATTGGGCGTTTCCTTTAAAAACTGGGCAGGAATCTGCAATAGTGATAAGTTGCCCTTACCCAAAGGCATGCGCCTCAATTTCCCATCTGAAACCGACCATTATACTTCTGATGTTTTTGATGCCTCAAAAGGTGTGTTCGATGATACCGAAGGCGATATCTGGTTTCACATTAAAAGCGACAGTAAAAATGCCTGCGAAGTGGTGTTGGAGCTGATTGTAGACACCCTGAAAGAGGTAACCAAACATTATTTTGCACAGGATGCTGCTTCAAAATCAAACAGTAAAGACGGCAATAAAGGTAAAGTGCTGGGCTGTCGTTTTTCTGAAAACCTCAACAATCCTTCCGATCCGATAACCATTGCCAAACATACCCTGATCGGGGGCGAAGATATGGACCATTTTGGGGGTTCATTTGTATTGGCACAACGTTTTGTGATCAACTGGAACCAGATCAATATGATGACCGAAGATCAGATTGAAGACCTGATTGGCCGTAAAACCGATGATACCATTATCCCGGACCGCGATTCGCGCAGCCACATTAAATCGGCAAGGTTGCAGGATGAGCAGGGCAATACCACACCGATATTGCGTTTAGGTTTGCCTTTTGGCCGTGCAAAACAATCTTCAATCGGTTTCAGGGCGCCAAAATCGGTCACTGTTTCTGATGAAGAAGGCATTTATTTTGCAGGTTTTGCCAAAGAAGCATCCATTCTCGAAAATATCATGAGCAACCAGATTGGTGGCGATAAAGGCTTTATGAACGACCGTTTGTTCAATCACCTCAAATCTGATCTCGGCGGGTTTTTCTATATCCCAAGCATTAACGATCTGGGCCTGGATCAACATCCCGATTACCGTAATAATTTCTCGTTTATGGAAAATGGCGACTGGTCGAGGTTTCCGGGGGTAGACTGGTCGAGGTTAGACCGCCATTACCAGGATGCTTCCAAAAACGGGCTGATGTATTATAACCATCAAAACTACCTGTTTACCATGGCTACGGGCATTAACAGGCACAACCAGTATTTTAAAGTGCCCACTAACCGCATCCTGAGCCTAATGGAAAACATTTTTTCTTTATGGCAGGATAACTGGTATTTTAACCGCAAGCAGGAAGAAATTAAAGAAGACCTGCAATATTATATCAATGCTTACCAGGGCGCCGATAAACCTGCCGACATCATGAAAGAATCCATCATGGTGAGGAAAGGATGGGCCGTACGCATGAGTTTACAGTTGTTCAGCTCGCCCGAATATGGTTTCCGCGGGCGTAAAATCCGCTTTCCTGACGGAAGTTTACATGCCTATTCTGCCTTTATCGAATCGAAAGGAGAATGTGTATATGGCTCGGATACCTACCGGATTTCTCCCGAAGAAATTATTGTGGGCGCCATGCCGAACCTCTCTTTAGGTGAAGGACGTTATGTGATGAAATACCTTTCTGAAACCGAACGCATGGATGGCTTTTTGAGCAACCTGAGTGAGGCTTCCGGCGTAGGGCACGTTATTCCGCATTATGAAAAAGCCATACAAAAAGGTTTGAAACAGATGAAAGAAGAGGTATTGGCTTACGAACAACAAGCCACCACACCCGAACTGAAAGATTTTTACCGTTCCTCTTATTTATCTTTAGAAGGCATTACCGAATACTTCCTGAACTACGAAAAATTAGCCAGGGAAACGGCCGGTAAAATGGCCGAAGGGCAGGCCTGGGAAAAAGCCAATTTACTGGCTATTGCCGAACGGATGAAAAAACTGTCGGGAGATAAACCCGAAACTTTTGTAGAAGCCGTGCAGTTTATCTTTACCCTGCATTCTTGCCTGCACCTTAACGGCGAACCTACTGCTATTGGAAGAATGGACCAGCTGTTGCAGCCCTTCTACGAAAAAGGGGAGATATCGGAAGATGAAGCACAGGAAATTATCGATGCTTTTTACATCAAACTGGATGAAAAAGTACAGCAGAACCGGATCTTTATGGAAGATCACCAGCCTTTTGGCAACCTGGCCATGGGCGGTGCCTCTGGTCCTTACCCGCAAGGTGCCTCTTTGGGCCAATGGATCCAGCAGATTACCGTAGGCGGAACTGTTGCAAATGGTGAGGTAGATTTTGCCTTGAGTAAACCTGCCTATAATGAAGTAACCAAACTTTTTATCCGCGCTTCGGGCAGATTGCCTTTAAACGCACCTTGTTTATCCCTGCGCACCCGCAAAGATATTCCAAAAGAAATCCTTGAAGAGGCTGCACACGCCATCCTTTCGGGCGGTGCACATCCGATACTGCTTAACGATGAAAAAATTATTGAAGGGCTTTACCGCAGTGGCGATGATGTGGGGGGAAGCCTTGGCACTGACAACAAAAGCTGGAATTCTGCCGTAAGCATGCAATCGGCACAGAATTATGCCTGCGATGGTTGTTACGAACCTCAGTTCCCCGGAGAAAACTGGTTCTCGCTCGGTGGATTTTCTACTTTACAACCTTTAGAATGTGCCTTGAACCAGGGCAGAACTTATTCTTCTGCTGGTCAGTCGTACCTTTTCGGACAAAATGTATCCCTTAATTCTAAACCGGCCGATCAGATTAAAAGTTTTGATGAGCTCGTTAAAATCTATTTTCAGCATTTCGAACTGTTAAACCGTAAAGCCTTTAACGGACAGCTGATGGGGTTTGGCGCCAATACCAGATTCTGCCCTTCGCCGATACTCAATGTACTAATGGATGATTGCCTGGCCCGCGGATTAGACTTTTACAGCGGAGGTACCAAATACAACATTTATGGCCCTTGCTACATTTCGTTAAGCTCAACGATTAATTCTTTATATGCCATTAAAACAATGGTATTCGATGATAAAAATGCCGTAACCACCCTACCCGAACTATTAGAATGTTTATGCTGCGATTGGGGTTATAAAATGACGGAACCTTTTATCAGCACTTTGGCAGGAGATTCTCGCATTACCAGCCGTTCCGATCGTTTTAAACGTTTAAGGGATATTGCCCTGAGTTTGCCACGCTATGGCCGAGGACATCAGGAAATAGATACCTTCGGAAACAAAATTGTAGAAGGCATTGCGAGGATTTCGGTTGAAACCTTTACCAGGCCACTGCCGCAGATGTACAGTGCTTTGCAAAACCTGGCGGCACGTTATGGTACCGAAGAACATCCTTTCGGAATTCAGATCCAACCGGGTGTGGGTACTTTTGAAAACCATGTAGAAATGGGTGCCTGGAATGGTGCCAGTGCCGATGGACGTAGATTGGGCACTGCAGTAGCCTCCGATTTAAGTTCGGCCCCAAGCCCGATGGATTTACCGATCGACCACCAATATGCAGGTTTTGAAACTTCGCTTGCGGGATTTGAAGGAAAAGGTACCAATATGATGACGGATGGTGCGCCAACTGATTATAACATCGACGAAAATTACCCTGCAGATAAAATTGTTAAGGTGATGCAGCAATTTGCAGAAGGTCATTCTTCGAATATCCTAACCATAACCGTGGCCAGTCCTGATACTTATGGCCAGGCAGTGAGCTCACCAGAACAGTTTGACCTGTTGCGTGTACGCACAGGTGGCTGGTCTAATTTCTTTACTTCGGTGTTCCCGCTTACGCAGGATCAGCACAGAAGAAGACCGATTTCTAAACCGGAAATGGTAGCAGTTGATAAAATGGAGGGAGATATTAGTAAATGCCCGTTCCATCATAAAATGGTGGAGGGGTAGGAAATAAGAGCAAAAGCCTGAAATATTTTTTCAGGCTTTTGTCCTATAAATACAATTATAGTCCCTCGCTTATGCACGCGTGCCGCGTTTACATTTTTCGCCATAATCAATAAGCCTTGCGTTAGTAATCAGCTTTGTTAAACTCATTGATCCTTCATATCAAAAAAATCCAAAACCCTCGGAGCTATCCTCAAATCCGGACGGAACACCATAATACCCTTAATAAAATGTTTTTTTAATTCTTCACCATTTTTAATCGAAAAAGGTGTTTCAAAAGTAATGGCTTTACATACAATTTCATTCGCAACATCAATCCGATGGTAAACAAGTAATTCTATACTTACATCATCGCCATCCGATAGATCAACATCGTACTTTTTGCCAGGGTTGGGCCGTAATGCATCAAAAGTAATTGATTTAACCGTTTTAAAATCTTCAACATGATGAAAGCCCTGCTGATCAACAAGCACCGCTGTAATTTTATTTTCTTTAGCCTGAGCAAGTTGCTTAAAGAAAGTTCGGAATAGAAAAAATAGTAGACATGTTGCAAATATGGCTGGTAATATCTTTAAGCTAGTATCTGTTTTGTTAGAGAAAAGAATGGTTACAGTTAATGCAATTATACCTAAAGCGGTTATTGCATAAAGCAGGTAGCCAACTAATTTTGAAAAAAACGTTGCTTTTTCTGCCCGTTCTGATTGTTTGGCTTGAAATTCATTTTCTGGAAAAACCATTGCATTTTAAGCTAATAGAGTAGCGGTATTTTTCTTATATACCGGTAGTGTAATCAAATTTATAATAAAAATATTAGATATCCTTGCTGGCGCAAACATGCTGTGGATGCGTATTTTTTAATTTATAATAGCGTAAAGATTACGTAAGTAATCCTTCGTGCCTCAGGATGACAATTAGCGCGCAGAGCTATAAAGTGTTAAAAACGCTTACAGGTTTAAAACTAAATTTTTGAAATAAGGTTGCATGGGCCAGATCATGACGTCCGACCCATTTTTTTACAGTTTTTCTCTACGGTTAGGACGACAAAGTTTGATCAAAATCCCGAAGCTCGTAAGAATGGTAAAGGCACCCACAATGACATTAAATTTTTCGATCATATTTGTTTTGGTTTGTTAATCCCAAATTATCAATTTTTAGTTATAAAAGAAATGCCTGTGAATAAAATAGTTATAAAAATTATTAACATTTTAATAAACATGTGTAAAAGACGTTTATTATCAGCTGCTTTAAACTCACTTTACTAAATCCATCGGCGTTTAAAATTTTAAATCTGCAGGAACGATATAATAAAGACATTTCGGATAGATGATACAGATTATAATGCAGATTTTAAAATATCACTATCTGAATTAAGTTTCTTATTTTCAGTTCTTTAATAATAATTGATCATCAACATCTCCTCAAGCTGGTAGATTCTTCTCCAGTCTTTACATGCACCTTTCAGGTTTCCGGGCATTTGTTTGTAAATATCCCTTCGATAAAGCTTTCTACATCATGAAGTTAATAATTTGTTAGCATTGGTTAAGAAACGAGTGTTTACAAATACTAAATATAATTTACTTTGGTTCGTACTTAACAACAATTAAACAGTAGGAATTTATAAAGGAAATATTTGTATTTCGATTTTAGTTTATCAAAGAATAGCCGCTGTTTGATTTCCTTTAAGTTTTGCCAAAATAACAAACAAATATTAATTACAGTGAATAGCATTTAAATCTTCGATAAGGATACTAACTCTCAAAGTTTCCATACCAGCAAAAAATCACTATACAACAAACAAATTAAAAATCATTCATTATGAAGTTAAATCTCTACAAAAGAAGAATAGAGAGGAATGTCAGCAGAATTGCAATCCTTTTACTCTCGATAATCTTTTGCAACATCCGGGCCAGCTCGGCGGCGGACGGAAAATTACCCCTTTCTACAACAGTGCTGAAAAATCAGCAGAAAATCATTATTGTTAAAGGAACAGTAAAAGAAAAAGTTAATGGAGCAACCATGCCCGGTGTTAGTGTATCTGTTAAAGGAACTTCAACCACAGTATCTACAGATGCAAACGGACAGTACCAGATCTCAGCACCCGAAAACGGCACCCTGGTATTCAGATTTATAGGTTTTAAAATGATGGAAACACCTGTTGAAGGAAGAAGCCGGATAGATGTTTCCTTAACCGAAGATGCTGCACAGCTTAAGGAGGTAAATGTAGTTTCGACCGGTTACCAGGTTTTAGACCGTAAATTATTTACCGGTTCGGCAACATTGGTTAAGGCATCAGATGCACAGCGCAATGGTGTACCAGATGTAAGCAGGATGTTGGAAGGACAGGTTGCAGGGGTAAGTGTACAGAATGTTTCGGGTACATTCGGAGCCGCTCCAAAAATACGTGTACGTGGTGCAACATCACTTTCAGGTGATAACAAGCCGCTTTGGGTAGTAGACGGGATTATACTGGAAGATGTGGTTAATATTTCTAACGATGCCCTTTCAACCGGCGATGCCAATACTCTGATCGGTTCATCTGTTGCCGGTTTAAACCCCGATGATATCGAGAGTTTCAGCATTTTAAAAGATGCTGCCGCTACGGCTCAGTACGGTGCACGCGCCATGAACGGTGTGATTGTAATTACCACGAAAAAAGGACGCGCAGGCGAGGGGGCTCCTAAAATTTCGTACACAGGGAATTATACCACCTATTTAAAACCACAATATTCTAATTTCGACATTATGAATTCTGCAGAGCAGGTAGGGGTATTAACTGAACTGGATAATAAAGGTTTTTTTAACCATGCATCAGCATCCAGAGGTGCCGATGGGGGTATTTTCTCGAAGTATTACAATTCATTATATGATTACGATGAGGCTACCCAAACATTTAAAACCAAGAATGATATTGCCACGCGAAAGGCATTTTTACAAAGATATGCTGAAGCCAATACCGATTGGTTTGATCTCTTGTTTAAAAACTCTTTGTTACAGGAACACTCAATAAGTATTAACGGCGGAACTGAAAAATTTCAGACTTACGCTTCAACATCTTACCTGCACGATAGTGGGCAAACATTAGGTAATGGTGTTGACCGATATACCGGTAATTTTAGGGCCAATGTGAAAATGAGCGATAAACTGAGTGCTGAGGTGCTGATAAACGGTTCAATCCGTGATCAAAAAGCGCCGGGGACATTAAACCGGAATTCAGACCCGGTTTATGGTACCTACTCCAGGGATTTTGACATCAATCCTTATTCTTACTCTTTAAACACAAGCCGTGCGTTAACCGCTTTTGATCAGAACGGCAACAGAGAATATTTTACAAAGAATTATGCCCCTTTTAATATTTTAACAGAGCTGGAAAATAACTATTTAAAATTAGGTCAGATCGATTTAAAAGTGCAGGGCGGAATTAAGTATCAGATCATTCCAACGTTAAAATATTCAATTGACGGCGCTTACCGTTTTGCCAAAACCGAACGCCAAACCTACATCCTCGAAGGCGCTAACCTGGCCCTGGCCTATCGCGCAGATCAGGATGCAACCACAATCGGATCAAACAAATATCTCTATAGCGATCCCGATCAGCCTTATGCAGATCCTACAGTAGTATTGCCTGACGGTGGTTTTTATAATACCCAAACCGATAACCTTAAAAACTTTTATTTCCGCCAGAACCTGGAGTTCGATAAAACCTTTAATACAAATCACAGGCTTAACGTATTCAGCTCAATGGAAGTTCGTTACATCGATCGCCAGGCCGAAAATTTTGACGGGGTAGGTTACCAGTACGAAAACGGAGGTGTGGTTAACCCTAGTTATAAATATTTCAAATTTGCACAGGAATCAGGCTTCCCTTACTACGGAATGGCTACCTACAGAGATCGCTTTTCTGCATTTTCGCTAAGGGCTGCCTACTCTTATAAAGATAAATATAGCTTTAATGCTACCACGCGTTACGATGGTTCCAATTTATTAGGCAGTAGCAGGCGGGCAAGGTGGTTACCTACATGGAACGTTTCGGGTGCATGGAACATAGATCAGGAATCTTTCTGGCCTAAAAATAACATTCTTAGTTCTGCCAGGGTAAGGGCAACCTACGGTTTAGTGGCCAATCTGGGCAATGCCAATAACTCATCTGCACTTTTCTATAATCAGATTACCAGAAGACCTTACGAAAACGAAAAAGAAACAGCAACTTACATTTCCAGTCTGGAAAATTCTGAACTTACCTGGGAGAAACTAAAGGAATTTAATTTAGGTGCCGATTTAACCTTGCTTAATGACAGGCTTAACCTTACTGTTGATTTATACAAAAGAAATATTTATGATTTGATTGGCAGCATCCGTACATCAGGTATTGGCGGGCAGTTTACAAAAAATGCCAACTATGCTGATATGAGCGCTAAAGGTTTGGAGTTTACCGTTGCGGGCAATCCCGTTAACGGAACTGATTTTAAATGGCGTACGCAATTTAATTTCGCTTTTAATAAAAACGAAATCACCAATCTTCAGGTTAGTCCGAATATTTTCAGTTTGATTGATGCAGATGGTGGTGCGCTTATGGGGTATGCACAAAGAGGACTTTTCTCCCTTCAATTTGCCGGCTTAGACCACAATAATGGTTATCCGTATTATATCGATCAAAATGGTAAAAGAAACTCAAATGTCGATTTACAAAGTACAAAAACCGCATACCTGAAATATGAAGGACCTGTTGATCCTACTTTTACAGGTGGTTTTTATAACCAGTTCCGCTATAAAGCCTTTACACTTTCTGCACTGTTTACCTTTGCAACCGGTAATAAGGTGCGCTTGGGAAATGTTTATTCGGCAACCTATCCTGATTTTTATGCCATGTCTAAAGATTTGCTTAACCGCTGGATCAAACCTGGCGACGAACAGTTTACCAATGTACCGGCCCTTTTAGATTCGTATCAGACAGGTACACAGGTTAAAGATGTTAATGGCAATACCATTTCCGCAGTATATCCTTACAATTTATATAATTTCTCTTCAGAACGGGTAGCCAGTGGCGATTTCATCAGGTTTAAACAAGTTTCGCTGGGCTACGAACTTCCTAAAGAATTTTTAAGTAAACTGAAAATTGCCTCAGCACAAATTTCGTTTGTAGGCAACAACCTCGCCCTGTTATATTCAGATAAGAGACTTAACGGACAAGATCCGGAGTTTTTTGCCTCAGGTGGCGTAGCCTTGCCTATCCCAAAACAATACACTTTATCACTCAAAGTTGGTTTTTAAATAGCATAACAATGAAATTGAATCATACAAAAACTTTATTTCTTGCACTAACAGCATTGTTAATCACACAATCGTGCAATAAATATTTAGATACAGAACCCGATAACAGAACTGAGATCAATACAATTGACAAATTGTCTCAATTGGTTACTACTGCCTATCCTGACCGCGATTACCTGTATTTTACAGAGGCAGCTTCAGATAATTCAGAGGATAAAGGAAACGGTATTGGCGATTTAACCAATGTGATTTCTACCCCTTATGCCTGGCAGGATTTTATAGGGAATGATACCGGTTCTCCAACCGCTTATTGGAATGCCTGTTACGAAGCTATTGCTGCTGCCAACCAGGCACTTGAATCAATAGAAAAAAATAATTTCGGAAATGCGGCCTTACCATACAAAGGCGAAGCTTTGGTTGCCAGGGCTTACGCACACTTTATGCTGGTTAACTTTTTTGCCAAAGTGTACGAAATCAACGGAGCCAACAATTCGCCCGGTGTACCTTATGTAACTCAGCCCGAAACCAAGGTAATCCAGAATTATGACAGGGGAACGGTAGCTTCCACCTATCAGAAAATAGAAGATGATTTAAAAGCAGGGATGGCTTTGTTAAACGGAACGGCTTACGATGTTCCGAAATATCATTTTACACCTGCAGCTGCCAGTGCTTTTGCTGCCCGTTTCTATTTATTTAAAGGAGAATGGCAGAAAGTTGTCGATTTTGCTACTGCTACAGTGCCGGCAGGCGATTTTCTAAGCAACATCAGGCCCATCAATACCACTTTGAGAACTTATGGCACAACTGAGTTTAATTTGGCTTTTACGCGTTCCGATCAAAAATACAACCTGCTGCTGGCCACAACTTATTCTCTTTTTCAAAGACAAAATAGCCCAAGGCAGGGCTATGGACAAAATCTTGTTAAAATGTTTGGGGTAAACTACAATTTTACAGGCAAAGCAACCGGGCATAAAATTCTGTCCAATACTGTGCCCAATTATACCACCTATAAATATAAAGAGCTGTTTTTCAGAACAACTCCTAACGCACCAAGCGGTGTACCATATATTATGATGCCGCTTTTTACTGCTGATGAAGCGTTAATGAACAGGGCAGAAGCTTATGCAGAATTAGGACAATTGGATAATGCGGTAAAGGATATCAATACTTTTTACAGCACCAGAATTTTATCTTACAGCCCCGCAACTGATGCGGCCACAGCGGCAAGATTATCTACTTTTTATAATCTTCCTGATCAAAAACAGGCCGTGATCAAAACCATTTTAGAAACCAAGAAATTCGAATTTTTACAGGAGGGAATCAGGTGGCTGGATATCATCAGAAAGGGACTAACTGTAGTGCATAACAAGTACGATAGCAATAACGATCAAACATTTGTGGAATTAAAAGCCGGTGATAACCGCAGGGTTTTCCAGATCCCAGAAGAGGCTAAGCTTTCAGGCGTGCCATTAAATCCAAGATAATTAAATTAATAAAGTCATGAAAAATAATTTAATCAAAACTTTCTTAGCACTGTTCCTTGTCATCATGATGTTCTCATGTAAAAAGGAAGCGCCTTTAAATGCTGAAAACAGTACAATAAACCTGGATAATCCAGTTGCGAATACCGAGTTAGACCAATGGTTGAAGACCACCTTTTTAGATGAGTACAACATTGATGTGGTTTACCGTTACAACAGGTTTTTGCATGGTAACGATAAAGATATTGCTGCGGTAAACGTAGATAAGGTAAGGCCGCAAATGGAAAACATTTTACAGGGTTTTATTTTACCATATCGTAAAATTGCAGGAGCAACTTTTATTAAAAGGCTGGTGCCCAAACAATTTGTGCTTTACGGATCACCTTCGTATAATACAGACGGATCAGCAATTGCAGCTACTGCATCTGCAGGCCGGAACATTACCATGTATAATGTGAACAATTTTGATGTAAACAGTGCAGCTGTCAATTTTGATAAACTAAGGACTATCCACCACGAATTTACACATACTTTAAACCAGATTGTGCCGATGCCCGCAGATTTTCAGACCATTACAAAATCTACTTACCTGGCCACCTGGACAACCACACCCGATGCAACCGCAAGGGCAAACGGTTATGTAACCAGTTATGCATCATCATCGCCGTTCGAAGATTTTGCAGAAACAACAGCGTATTTACTGGTAAATGGTCAGGCCTGGTTCGATTTAAGGGCCGCAGGTGCAGGCGCAGTTGGTAAAGCTGCCTTAAAAGCAAAAGAAGCCAGTGTGGTGCAATACTTTACAGTTAATTTAGGTATTGATTTTCGTGCCCTACAGCGCGAAATTCAGGGAATTGTGAGAGATGGATACAAATATGTTCCCACCAGTTTTGGTTATTTTGTTGGGCAGGATTTAGGCGCTACCGCAGATAAAACGGTATTACGGACCCTCACCATCAATTTAGAAGATGCATTATATACTAAGTATGGTATTTCTACAGAGTTTGCAACTGCCTACAACAATTTTAAAGCACAGGTGGCTGCCAGCCCGGCATTTTATGCTTATCACGTAGATAACATCCAGCTGAGGTTCGAAAGTGCAACCTCTATGGTGGTGAGATTAGCCTTTACCGGAACCCAAAATATTGGTCCTACACAATATATGGCTGATTTTTCTTTCTCATTTACTTCCAACTCTAATACCGGAGAACTGGTGTTTACTAAAATTGCACAGGGTACAGGTACAACCTTTGGTAACGCAACCCAGTTCCTTACTGCAATCACCAACACCTTACAACCTTACCTCACGGGCAAAACTTTTGTTGCAGACTGGATCCCTAAAAATGTATCACTTACCGATTTCAATACTTTCGGCGGTTTTTATGTAAAGGGAAACCCCGCAAATTATTTTTACGGCCAGTTTGCTTATTAACATAAAGGCAGTCATTCAGCATTTTATCAACAACGATAAAAATTAAATAAATGAAAAAACTATTATTTCTATATATATGCCTGTTGAGTTTAGCAGGCTGTAAAAAATCAGATTTTGAATCTAATTTCGAGCAATCGCCCGAAACAAGGTATCAGGAAGAACTCGTTAAAGTAAATACCGCTTTAACCGGGGCGGGCAACGGCTGGGTGGTTAATTTAGCTACCCAGGCTGGAGGTGGTTATGCGTTTTATATGACTTTTGACGGCACCAAGCAGGAAGTTAAAATGTACGGAGATTTGAATGATAACACTGCTACCAGGATCGGTACCTCAACCTACAGGGTGAAGGCCGATGTGGGCGCTACATTAATTTTTGATACCTACAATTATATTAACTGGCTTCAGGATCCTAATCCGGCTGCATTTGGCGGCGATAGGGCTACCGGCTTTAAAAGTGATGTAGAGTTTACTTTTGATCATAGCACTGCTGATAGTTTGATCATGATCGGAAAAAAATATAAGCAAAAACTATCAATGGTGAAGGCAACAGCGGCACAAAAAGCAATTTATGAAGCTGGTGGTTATAAGGCAGCTATAGATAACTTTAAGAGCTTTTTTGTAGCTAAAAATCCATACATAGAAATTGCCGTAGGAGGTAAAAATATTAAGGTGGCAATATCTTTAAATACTTCAAATACTGTATTGTCGGGTAAAAGAGTTACCTTTTTAAATGTGAGCGACGATGGTGTTTCCACATCTGTTATCGGAAAATATTCCACAATCCTTGATGGAATTAATATTTTAAATGATGGTTTGGTTTATCAGGGGATAAGGTTTGTTAAGTTTGCTTTAAAAGATGCCACAACCATTGTCCTTTATGATAATACAGGAAAGGAGTATGCCATTAAATATAGTACAATACCCATTTTCCCCTTGTCTCAGCTATTCGGAAAAGTTTATACCGGTCTCTCATTGGTAAATGCTACAACTTATCCGGGTTGGGGTGCCGATTATGTAACCAGAAGAGCAACCGCGGCTAATGAAATGCTGGTGGTAAATAAATTTAAGTTAATCTTATCTGAAATAAAGTATATTTTCAATTTCACTACAAAAACTGTGGTAGTTAGCGTTAGTCAGCCCCAGCAAAGTAATCCAACACGCGAACTCATTGCCAACATGACTTACAGCTTTACAAAAAGCGATGCCGGGGTATTTAAATTTACATATCAAACAGCTGATGGTAACGGGGCAGATATTTATCCAAATCTGGCTGCATTACTGGCACAGCGCTTAAATGTTGACGATTTTACAATCGATTACTTTGTACATCCAACTACAGGCGAAGTTTTGGGACAGTTTAAAAGTGTTCAGAACCCTACTTTTACTTTCTCAGGATCACTTCAGTAGAATTTGCTGAAACCACTTTGTACAATTTCTGTAAATGGATCTTCTTTTTAAGAAGATCCATTTTTTATACCTGGTTTTTAAGTAAACTTACATTTTTTGAAAAGTTATTTTTTATAAACTTTGTACAGATATACTAAACTTAACTTTATCATCGTTTCAAGTATTTCTATATATAAGAATGACCGCTAACCAAATCCCAAATCAAAATTTAACATACCATTTAGCGCAAATACATCCCCAATATGGTTTAAAAGCGGTTAACATTCAACCTATTCAAAGATCTATATTCTATTATTTACCTGTAAAAACCCCTATGAAAACAAAAACTACCCTATCAAACGGCCTTATCGTTCTTGGTTTATTATTATTAGCCATCGGATGTAAAAAGGATCCTAAGCCGGTTGAAACCGGACCAACCACACCAACTTATTCTTTTACGGGTACCACTGCCGACGAACTCATGTTTGAAGATGGTGAGGCAATGGCAACTATGATTAGCGAAAACAGGCGGTTTAATGTAAGCAATGTATTGCGGATAACAGCCGTAAACAATACCACCATCGAGGTGGCTAATTTCGCTCCCGTAGATATTACCGATGCCACCATCCTGGCCACCATTGCCGGTCAGCCCCAAAAAATTCAGCTGTTTCATATTGGAACCATTAAAGGGCATCGGGTTAAGCAGATACCTTATCCGTTTATTACCGGACAGACCGAATACCTGGATGTTAATCAGAAAACTGTAGACCTATCGGCTTATAAAACCAAAGGGATTGCTCCCGCTGATATCAGTTTCGAATTTACAGGCACCACGCCGCTTATAGAGAAGCTTAAAAAGCTGAGCATTATAAAGTGGCAGCCCAAAATGGAGGATTTTGATCCTCAGAATTTAGACAATAACTGGCTGGATGAACCACCAGCAAAACAATTCAGGATGTTTACCGGCTTTATGATCAACTTTGCCTACATGTACACCGATGCCACCATGAAAAGCCGTATTGTTAACGAATATGTGATCGGTAACGATGGCACAACCCCACTAACCACTGCCGAAAAGGAAGCTGACTGGATTAAGGCGCAAACACGCACCAAAATCAATTGCGGTTTAACCGATACCCGTAAAGTTAACGGCCTTGGTGGCGGAAGCACTTTTGGTATGCCAGACTGGGTTACTTTAAATTTTATGACCAATAGTTATACCACGCCTTTTCACGAAATGGGGCACGTGCTGGGCTACAATCATAGTTCATCAATGACTTACCCTCAAAACAACAGGGGCAATGTACCCGTATTTATGGCCAGACAGAATGAAATGAATGCGGCCGGTGATTTCCCGGTGAGGTTAAATAATTACTATAAACCTGATGACATTCCTACCCCTAAAGCAAGTGCTGCGGCATCATTAAAAGCAAATAAATTAACTGAAGAGGGGATTCAGTAACCGGATAAACAGGCTGTAAACTTTTTGGAGATGAATTTCTCCAAAAAGACAGCATTTAAAGGTGTTGTTTAATGCTTCATAGCGTTCTGATGGCTGGTTGTCGCAATTACCCCCTTAAGATGTCTGGAACATGCCTGACTTTATACCGTATTTAGGTGTTATTTTTGATTAAAATATTTACCTTAAATCATTTAGCTATGTTTCCTATTAAACCACACCTCTGGTTCGCTGAGGATAAAGCCAGAGAAGCCGCCGAATTTTATGCATCACTACTACCCGGTTCGAGCCTCAATTATGTGAGCCATTTCGACATGCCGGGTGGCGGCCAGTGCGAAACTGTCGAGTTTACTGTTGCAGGACAGCCTTTTCTGGGCATTAGCGCAGGGCCGGGTTTAACTGTTAGTCCTGCCATATCTTTCATGATCAATTTTGATCCTTCCCGCGATCCAGATGCTGCCAGACATATCGATGAAGTTTGGAACAAGTTACTCTCTGGCGGAAAGGTGATGATGCCGTTAGACCGCTATCCTTTTAGCGAACGCTATGGCTGGCTAAGTGATAAATATGGCATTTCATGGCAGTTAATCCTCACCAATCCTGCCGGAGAAGAAAGGCCGGTAATTGTTCCCTCCTTGTTATATACGGGCGATGTTGCCGGTAAAGCCAGTGAAGCAATAGATTTTTACTGTTCGGTTTTTAAAGATGGCAAACGTGGCACCACCGCACCCCGTACCGAAGATATGGGCCCCGATAAGGCCGGAACATTAATGTATGCTGATTTTTACATCAACGGTAGCTGGCTGGCCGCAATGGATAGTGCACATCCGCATGGCTTCGGTTTTAACGATGCCGTGTCGCTGCTGATTGTTTGCGATACACAGGAAGAGGTTGATTATTATTGGTCGGCATTAACAGCCGGAGGCGAATCCGGACAATGCGGCTGGCTGAAGGATAAATACGGTGTATCCTGGCAGGTAGCTTCAACCTTAATGTTTGAAGCGCTTAAAAATGGAAGCCCTGAGCAGGTTGCAAGGGTTACGCAAATATTTATGAGCATGAAAAAAGTTGATGTTGCCGCTTTGCAACAGGCCTATAATGGTTAGGTGAACGCTAATATTAAAAAAAATGATCATGCGGATGCTTAAACCTACATGATCATTTCTTCATTTCTCAAAATAACAGGCTTTCTACGGCCGGTTATTTAAATCCTTTTGTTATTCAGCTGCTGCTTCGGCATTTATTGCGCTTACGGCGATTTCAGTAAGTGCTACATCTGTTGCTTTTTCGTTCTCCAGTGTTTGCCCTAAAAGCTCAGCCACATCACTGCGGTCTAAGTTTTCGGCAAAAACTTTTAGTGTACCATAAGTAGCAATTTCATAATGTTCTACTTTCTGTGCTGCAAGGATAAGTCCTGCATCGCGGATCATTGTACCTGCATCCGTGTCTTCAATAATACTTGTTGCCTCTTCAAGTAGTCCGGCCATAGCATCACATTTTTTTGCTGCAGGTTTTTCGCCAAGTAAACCAAATACCTGTTCTAAAGTATCAATGTGGGTTTGGGTTTCCTGTGTGTGTTTCTCAAAAGCTGCAGCAAGTTCAGTACTGGTTGCAGCTTTTTTCATTTTCGGAAGTGCTTTTACCAGATGCTTTTCTGCCCAATAAATATCTTTTAACTCATCCACAAAAAACTCGTGGAATTCAGAAGGTTCTATTTTACCAGCGGTATTGCCACTAGCTTTTTTAGTTGTTGTTTTGCTGGCAGCCTTGGCTGTAGCTGTTTTTGTTGTAGTTGCCATATCCTTAATTATTAATTTTCGTTTGACTTAAGAACTGCGCTCAGCACAAATGGTTTAGGGAAATAAACAAACAGGTAATTTTACGGTGATTTATACGTATTTATCCCATCACGAGTTTGTTACCTGTTTTTGATTTATCTGGTAAAACGCAAAACAATTTTTCAGGTACAGTTATTTTTAATGAAACACCGTTATGGAAAGAACAGGATTTAAGTCGTTCGTGAACAGGTATTTAATTTGCGGAATGTTGGATTAGAGAAACGTTGAAAACAAGAAGTTTAATCCCGGTGAAGGCCGATAAAACCGGACGCATCAAGGCGTTCGGTTTTTTTTGTTGAGTTAAAGATTCACTCCTTTGCTAAAATGAACAGCATTATTTAAAACTTTATGGAATGAGGAGTGTTATTTCAGAGCCTGACAATTTCGACAATCCAAGAAAGCCTTGTCCTGATCAAGGTTTAACCATAATGAAAAATATCATTTTAGCAGAAGATCATAAGGTCATCAGGAACGGACTTAAAATGCTCCTCGAATCTACAAACGAATATAAAATCGTTTTTGATGCCAATAATGGTCAGGAAGTGATCGATGCAATCGGTAGGGGCATACAGGCAGACCTGATCGTTTCAGACATTGGTATGCCTGTGATGGATGGAATTACGATGGTTAGCGCATTAAAAGAACAAGGCATTCAGATTCCGGTACTGATTATTTCCATGCTGGAAGATGACTCCCATCTTTATCAGGCCATAAGGGCAGGCGCTAAAGGGTTTCTTACCAAATCTGTAGATTCAGACGAATTGTTTTTTGCTATTTCAAGAATTGTTAACGGAGAGCGCTATATCTGCTCAGGACTTTCTGTAAAGATAGTTGACCGGGTTATTAATTCAACCATTTTACCTGGCGGCGTTATGCAGGGAGCCGAACTTTCTTCCAGAGAGATCGAAATTCTTCAGCTCATTGGCCAGGGACTTACCAATATAGAAATGGCCGATAAGTTATTTATTTCACGCCGGACTGTTGAGGGCCACCGTCAAAACCTGATCGATAAAACCGGAGCCAAAAACACAGCTGCATTAATGCGTTTCGCCTATACCAAAGGAATTCTAAACTGATAAAACGCCTGTCCCACGGTAAAAATAAATGGTATTTATCTTTTAAAGCGAGACTCAAAAAATAGTATTTCAGGTATTTTGCGCAGATAAAAACGTATTTTCCACAGGTAAAGCTTTTGAGGCACCCTAAGTTGTTTTTATCATAATGTATAAAAAAGAGGAAAGTAATTTAATCATTGCTTTCCTCTTTTAATTTCTTAGCGGTATTGTTTAAGGTATTTTTTCAACAGGATCCTGGCCTCATGGATGTATGTTTTAACCGTTCCCAGCGGCAGTTGCAGTTCATCAGCAATTTCATGGTATTTGTATCCTTCAAAGTAGCGGACAAAAGGAACAGAATATTTTTCGGGCAACATGGCCAGCGCCAGATTAATATCCTGCATAGCAAAACTGCCTACTGAGCCATTGGTGGTTGCACTATGATAAAGATTGGCAGAAGTAATATCGTCTTCCTGTACAGTACGATCGCGGGTTTTAAGGTTTTTTTTGTAATTGTTGATAAAGGTATTCTTCATGATCACAAAGAGCCATCCTTTAATGTTCGTACCATCTTCAAATTTAGATACAAAGCGGGTAGCCTTAAGCAAGGTTTCCTGCAGCAGGTCGTTCGCATCTTCGGGATCTCTTGTAAAATTAAGCGCGTGCGATCTAAGTGACGACGCGTGAAAACTGATGGTCTCACTGAATTCTTTCTGTGTCATAACTTTTTGTTTTAGCGTATAACCATCCGAAACAAATCCTATACCATTTGCATGTACCATTATGGGCCTAATGGTACCATACAGGTATTTTTCGCACACCCCGTATTTATACCTGCCTAAGAAAAATTCGGGAGTCATCATAATGGGATATCACCTTATGGTTACGTTTAGTATCTGGTTAATATATGGTGCCAATCCGTTAATTGCCGACCACTATTATGCCTGGCATTTGTTAAATTTGTTTGCCTGTTTTCAAGATCAATAATTGCCTGCATGCCCGTGTAGCATTTATCCCGTTAGTTGCTGTTTATGAGCCATTTCTTTAAACCCTTTTTAATATTTATACTGGCATTTACGCTATACTTTAATGCGCATGCTCAAAAGCAAAACCTTGCTGTTAAACCGAATATCCTGCTGATTTTTGCTGATGATCTTGGCTATATGGATTGTGGTTTTACCGGAAGCAGGATGATGGAAACTCCTAACATTGATGCACTTTCGAAAAAAGGTATGGTATTTACCAATGCTTATGCAGGGGCAGGCAACTGTGCACCCAGCCGGGCAGCGTTAATTAGCGGGCAGTATTCGCCACGTACCGGTGTGTACGCAGTAGGGAGTACAACGCGTGGCCCTGTTGATCTGATGCGGCTCGTTCCCGTGCGCAACAATGTTTCGCTCAGTCCATCTTTTAAAACCATTGCCGAAGGATTGAAAGGCGAGGGATACGCTACTGCTATTTTTGGTAAGTGGCATTTGGCAGCTTCGAAAGATACTCAGCCCCAGGCGCAGGGATTTGATTTATATACAGAAGGGCCAAAAGAACAATCGGTTAAAGGGAGTAATGAAACTGCTGATCCAAAAGGCGTGTCTTATTTAACCGATGCGGCCATTAAATTTATGCAAAACACAAAAGATAAGCCGTTTTTCGCTTATCTGGCGCACAATGCAATCCATTCGAAACTCGAAGCAAAAACAGAAACAATAGCAAACTTTAAGAAAAGGGGATTAAGTGATAAAATGGCCGTTTATGCAGCCTGCACCTACGATTTTGATGCCAGTGTTGGCGTGGTAATGGAGTTTTTGAAAAAATCCGGACTCGAAAAAAATACCCTCGTAATTTTTACCAGTGATAATGGTGCCACACAACAATCATCGCAGGAACCGCTCAGGGGAAACAAGGGATCGTATTATGAGGGAGGCATCAGGGAGCCGTTTATTGCTTATTGGCCGGGTCATATTAAAGCAGGCTCAGTAAATGCTGCGCCGATTATTAACCTCGATTTATACCCAACTTTTATGTCGTTAGCTGGCAATAAGAAATTCAGGGGCGACGGTGAAGACCTGATGCCGCTTTTATCAGGACAAAAAACCGAAACCATCAGAAAATCGATATATTGGTATTTTCCGGGTTACCTCGATAATCCTGTAATCAGGGGAAGGGATAGGGTATTCCGCACCAGGCCGGTTGCCGTAATCAGAAAAGGAGATTTTAAACTTCTGCTTTACCTCGAAGAATGGATGTTAGATGGCGGTAAAACCAGAATTAACGAAAACAACGCTGTAGAACTATACAACATTAAAACCGACGAAGGGGAACATCTTAACCTGGCCAATACCAGCGAAGCAAAAAGAGATGAACTTCTGGCTGATCTTTTAAGCTGGATGGAAAAGACCAAAGCCCCGCTGCCCACTAAAATTACAGCGACCAATAAACCTGTTCAAGGTACGGTAAGCGGCGAAAATTAAGTATAAAATATAGCGAAAGATTTACCACATTTACCAGATGAAACCTATTTTTTACCTTCTGATTTTAACCAATATATTCCTTGCCGGCAGTAGCCTTGCGCAGGAAAAAAATAAAAAGAAACCTAATATCATTTTTATACTCACCGATGATTTGGGTTATGGCGATGTTGGTGTATTCTTCCAAAATAAAAGAGCCGCAGATCAGGATAGGAGCAAGCCATTTACCCTAACACCACACCTCGATGAAATGGCCGCATCAGGGGCTACACTTCAACAGCATTATTGCGCTGCTCCGGTTTGTGCGCCATCAAGGGCATCGCTTCTGTTAGGGCAGAGCCAGGGACATGCCAATGTGAGGGATAACCAGTTTGATAAGGCGCTGGCCGATAATTATACCTTAGGTAATGTAATGCAAAAAGCAGGTTATGCTACGGTAGCCATTGGCAAATGGGGCTTGCAGGGCACCAAAGAATGGTCTGCCCATCCCTTAAACAGGGGTTTTGATTATTATTATGGGTATATGCGACACTCCGATGGGCACGAGCACTACCCTAAAGAGGGTTTATACAGGGGAAAGAAAGAGGTTTGGGAAAATAAAACCGAAGTGAGTGAAGGTTTGGATAAATGTTATACAGGCGATTTATGGACGGCGAGAGCCAAAAAATGGATCATAGACCATAGCAAAAGCCAACATCCCGGTCAGCCGTTTTTTATGTTTTTAGCCTACGATACCCCGCATGCTGTTTTAGAGCTTCCTGCTTCCGCCTATCCTGCGGGTGGCGGGCTTAACGGTGGTTTACAATGGCTCGGAACTGCCGGGAAAATGATTAATACGGCCACAGGCACACCCGATAGCTATACACATCCCGATTATATTAATGCCACCTACGATGATGACCATAACCCGGCCACTCCTGAAAAACCATGGCCCGATACTTATAAAAGGTTTGCTACTTCAACAAGAAGGATTGATGATGAGGTTGGAGACATTTTACAGCTGCTTAAAGACCTCAAAATTGATTCAAATACGCTGGTGGTTTTCAGCTCCGATAACGGGCCATCGATAGAATCGTACCTTCCGAAACCTCAAGTGCCATACAGTGCTAACTTTTTTGATAGTTTTGGTCCGTTTGACGGAATAAAAAGAGACGTGCTGGAAGGTGGCATGCGGATGCCGGTTATTGCCAGGTGGACAGGGCACATCCCAGCCCACGCTATAGTAAATTCACCCAATATCTCTTACGACTGGATGCCAACTTTTTTAGATGCGGCCAGCTTACCTGCCCCGGCGGTATCAGATGGGGTTTCTTTGTTACCATCCCTAACTGGAAAAGGCAGCCAAAAGGAAAGTATGATTTATTCTGAATATTTTGAAGGCGGTAAAACACCATCTTATCCGGAGTATGCCAGCGTAAACCGTGGGAGGGTAAGGAACCAGATGCAGATGATCAGAATGGGTAATTTGGTGGGCTTAAGGTATGATATAAAATCGCATGCTGATCAATTTCAGATTTTTGATGTACTTAAAGATCCGCATCAGCAGCATAATCTGGCCGGAAGTGAAAATATGACTGCCCTTCAGGATAAAATGAAAAATAAAGTGCTTCAGGTGCGCCGTGTTGATGAAGAAGCTAAAAGACCTTACGATACTGAAGCAGTGCCCGCCATTGCAAATAATGCTGTAGTAAGTAATGGATTGTTATGGAAAACTTACCGTACTGCGGTAGAATGGGTGCCCAATACACAGGGACTAACGGCAATTGCCGGTGGAAAAAGTGCAGGCCTAAGCCCTAAAACCAGCGATGCAGGCAACCTGGTTGCTATGGATGGATTTATCAAAATCCCTGCTGACGGAGATTATACCTTTTACCTGAGTGCAGAAGTTAAGGCATTGCTGAGGATCCATGATGCAGTGCTGATTGATGCTGATTTTGGTTATGCTCCAAAAAGTGTAAAACAAAGTACAATCAGGTTAAAAGCAGGTTTACATCCCATTAAACTTTATTATCGAAAACCTGCAAAAGGGGAAGCAGCTGTTAATCTGGAATGGTCTGCCGCTTCATTTAACCGGCAATCTGTTCCGCAGAGCGCATTTTTTAAATAGTGCAAACGAAAAAAGCCTGAAATCAAAAGATTTCAGGCTTTAATTTTTTCGGGCGGAGAGCGAGGGATTCGAACCCCCGGACCTGTTACAGTCAACAGTTTTCAAGACTGCCGCATTCGACCACTCTGCCAGCTCTCCGCTGCAAAAGTAGGAATTTGGAGCAAATCTGCAAACCTTTTCCAGTCAAATATTTTAATTAATGTTTTAAGCCTTGCTAATCATTTAGTTAGAGGGCATAAAAAAATCAAAAACCATCGATATACAGCTCGTTTAAGCCGTTTATATTATAGTTTGGCATTTGTATTTTACACTAAACGGCCTGTTTCGGATAAATTTTCTGATATTCTACCGATAAAATTCCATTTCCTTCGATGGCAAAACAGATTAAACCAACTAATACCGATACCGAAAACCAAAATTCTGAATAAGGCTTAAAAATGCCACCTGAGCTATTGATAAAAAATACGGCACCAATAAGTATGGGTAAATTAATAAGGCAGAATGTACGCGTGTAGGTGCCCAGGGTAATGGCTATGCCCCCTACAATGTGTAATACGATAATAAAATGTGCCAGTAAACTAATGCTTATTGCCGTACCTAAGAAAGCGCCCCTCATTAAATTGCTAAAGGCTTGCATATTGATGTAAAAATCAATGCCCTTCCAGATTAAAACAAGGCCTAATATGATTCTAAAATAGTCTAACCATTTTGGGTGGTGATGATCGCCCCAGTTTTCGATTTTCTTAAGCATGTTCATAACTTCTATATTTTGGTTAATACAATTTACGCATAATAAAGGAGAATAACAATGGCTGCTTAATGGTTTGATTTTGAGGATGTAGATGGAAGCAACTGGTAGATGAGAAGAAATTTCGTTATTGCGGGGAGGAACGACATTAAGTGCCTGCCCATACATTCGGGGATCGATCTCTTACCAGATTATTTAATCAGATTTAAAAGATTTCTCCATTACGCTACCGATGAAAATCGGTTGAGCTTCAGTCAAAATGACGGTACTGTTTTAAGTAAATTCTCCTGTTGTTCATATTAATTTTATAACCATAAATTATCCTTTTTTCTTCTCCGCAAGCCTGCTGTTTAAATAATCAGTGGGCGACATACCAAATTGTTTGGCAAAGTTTCTGCCAAAGTGCGATTGTGAGCTGTAGCCTACCATTTCTGATATTTCATATATTTTCAGCATACCTTCATTCAAAAATTCAGCAGCTTTTTTCAATCTTGCTAAATTGATCAGCTCATTAGGACTCAGGTTAGAAATAGATTTGATTTTGCGGTACAAGGTAGGGCGGCTCATATTCATCTTCTCGGCCAGGTGTTCTACATCAAGGTCGGGGTTGCTGATGTTTTTATTAATGGTATCCTGCAGTTTCTCCAGAAAAATCTCATCTGCTTTAGAATAGGCAATACTTTTAATATGCAACAGGGGAGAACTGGAGAAATATTCTTTTATTTTGTTCCTGTTTTTAATCAGGCTGGAAATCTGTACCTGGAGAAATTCTGGCGAAAAGGGTTTTTCTACATAGGCATCAGCACCCAGTTCCAGACCTTCTATTTTCGATTGCAAAGAATTTTTTGCTGTCAGCAGGATCACGGGGATATGGCTAAACTCCAGGGTTGATTTTACTTTCGCGCAAAATTCAAAGCCATCCATTTCGGGCATCATCACATCGCTGATAATGAGCTGAACAATTTCATGCTTTAAAATTTCCAAAGCTTCCACACCGTTTCGGGCCTGCAATACCTGGTATTTTTCTTCCAGGTCATCAGATATAAAATCGAGGATGTCTTCATTATCATCGACCAATAACACTACGTTTTTCTCTACTTCCTGGTGATCTTTCATGGTGAGCGTACCTACAATTTCTTCCATTTTCCGTTCAGGTTAAATTCTATAAGTTGATGGATGGGCAGTTCTAATACAAATATATTAAAATCGTGGTCATTAATATCCAGGTACAATTCGCCGCTATGTAGCTGTGCGAGCGATTTGGAAATGGAAAGGCCAATGCCGGTTCCGGTGGCAATCTGAGTTTCTTTCGCCCTGAAAAAGGGTTCAAAAATCTTCTCCTTAATTTCGAAAGGTATTTTATGACCGTCGCTTTTTACGCATACCTTAAATTTATCCTGTTCAGCTGATCTCGATAAACTGATTTCGGCTGTCGTTTTTCCGTATTTAATGGCATTATCGGCCAGGTTACTGATGATTTTATAAAAAGCTTCAACATCGATATAAGCCTGAAATGCTTTTTCGGGCAGGTTGATGGTATAATTAATATTGCGCTGTTCGGCTGCGGGCTGAAACTGGAGAAAAACATCCTTTAATATCTCCTTAATATCGGCCTTTACAAAATTGAGAGAGAAATCGCTGGTTTCGGTTTTCCTGAAATCGAGTAACTGATTGGTAAGTTTGAGCAGGCGGTCGGTATTGCGCCCCATAATCCTCAAATTCTTTTCAATCGCGGGCACGGCATCAGCCTGTTTAATCAGTTTTTCCATCGGGCCGATAATCAGGGTTAATGGTGTTCTGATTTCGTGGGCAACATTGGTGAAGAATTCGATCTTTGCCTGATACACTTCCTTTTGCTTTTCATGTTCGAAAACTTCCATGCGCCTGCTGTTTTTCAGTGCAATTTTTTGATGGTACCGCCGCACTAAAAAGAAAATAAGGGCTCCGGCAGCCACTACATAAATAAAATAAGCCAACGGACTAAGGTAAAAAGGAGGAAGGATTTTGATGAGCAATTTTACATTTTTGCTACTCCAGGTATTGCTGCCCTCTACCATGGCCTTCACTTCGAACACGTAAGTGCCAGGTGCCAGTTTGGTAAAATACACCTTCCGGTTGGTTTTTAAATATTCCCAGTCTTTATAAAGCCCGGTCATTTTGTAGGCGTATTCCGTCATTTCGGGCGAGCGGTAACTTAAAGCGGCAAAATCAATGCTGAATGAAGATTGGTTGTGGTTCAGCTCGATGGTATCGGTATATACGATCGATTTATTGGATATCGAATCGGCACCATTTAAACCTGTTCCGGTGCTGTTGATCTGAAATCCGGTCAAAAACACTGGTGTTTGGTAAACCGTTGGTTTGAGGTCGGCAGGATCAAAGCTGATTAATCCCTTTACGCTCCCAAAGTAAATCCTCCCGTCCTTGTCCTGATAAGCCGAATTGTAGTTAAACTGATCGGTAAGCAAACCGTTCGATTTTGTATAGGTTTTGCTCAGGCCCGTAGCCGGGTCAAAATGAATAAGTCCCCTGGTGCTGCTGATCCAGAACTTATGCAAACTATCTTCTTCAATGCGAAACAGATAATTACTGGGGAAGCCGTTCTTTACACCATAACGTTTAAACCGGCGTGTTTTTTTATCAAATCTGGAAAGTCCGCCGCCATCTGTTGTGATCCAGATGTTGTGTTTGCTGTCTTCAAAAACACTGTTAATGGTGTTGTGGCTCAGGCTTTTTAAGTCATTCGCTTTATTACGGTAGTTTACGGCCCCGGGTTTGGATAAATTAAACTGAAAAACGCCATCATTAAAGGTGCCTGCCCAGATATTGCCATCATGATCTTCAATTACCGAATCGTAAAAAAGAAATGGAAGGCGCGCAATGGGTTCAAAATCGTCGCGTTTGCGGTTATAGCGGTAAATGCCATTAATGGTGCCTACTAATATTTCGCCAGCACGTGTTTTACAAAAGGTAACAATAAAATTGGTGCGTAAAGCATTACCAATGCCGGCCTGATAATGTTTAATTACCTTTTCGGTTTTCAGGCTGATCACATCCAGCCCGTGCTCAAAAGTACCTACCCAGAGTTTATCGCCATCTACCAGCAAGCCATGAATATTGGAATAAGCAATGCTCCCCGGTTTTCCATCCGGAAGAAAATGTTTAAATGTTCCGGTTTTAAGGTCGAGCTTGTTCAGTCCGGCATCTTCCGTCCCGATCCAGAAATTTCCGGCCTGGTCTTTCGTAATTTCCCTTACATCGCTTCCACTGATGGAGTTGCTGCCTTTTTGCGGAAAATATTTGGTGAACAGCGAGGTATGGCTCGAATAATAATTTAGCCCGCCAAAATAAGTGCCCGTCCAAACGCCTCCTTCACGGTCCTGACAAATGGTATAAACCGCATTATCACTTAACGAATAATCGTTATTGTACTGTTTTTGGATGTGTGTAATCTTTTCCGTCTCGTCGTTATAGATGTAAATGCCCGATTCGGTGGCAATCCAGAATTCATGAAGCCCGGTTTTTTTAATGTCCCTTACAAAAATCGGGGTTTGATCATCATTTAGCCTGATGATATTCTTCGACTGTAAGGTAGTCGGGTTAAATAATTTTACTCCCTGGTTGGTGGTACCAATCAGCAGCTGACCACTTTCGGTTTCTGCAATGCGCGATACCCAGCCATATTCAGGCTTTTGGTTTTTGCCGTTTACATTAAAGCTTTCAAAATTATTTTGTTTCGCGTTGTATTTTTCAAGCGTTCCCCTGCCGGTACTGATCCAGACACTGCCGTTTTTTAACACGGTAACCAGAGAGGCATCGAAAGGGGCATTGGTTGTAAAAAGCGTTATTTTTTTGCTCTGTTTATGATAGAGGTATATTTTAAAGGAAGATAAGATCCACAGGTTTCCGTTTTGGTCGCTACCCAGGTCGATAATGCGCATGCCTTTGGTTTCTTTAATGAGGGAAAAACGCTCTTTTGAGGGGCTATAAGCATAAACACCTTCGTTGGTACCTACCCATAGGGTTTGCTCCTGGTCGTAATGCAGCGCATAAATGAGGTCGTTGCCTAAACTCCCTGCCTTATCAGGGTCGTGGCGATAGGTTTTAAAAGAATAACCATCAAACCGGTTCAAGCCGTCTTTTGTGCCAAACCACATAAAACCATTCCTATCCTGTACACTGCAAAAAGCCGTGTTGTTCGAAAGTCCGTTTTCTACCTGGTAATGCCTGAAATAGTAAGGCTGTGCCGAAAGCAGTTTGGCAGAGAACAACAGACAGAAAAGGATGATAATTTTTTTCAAGATGTTTTGGTCAGCAGCTTCAAATATATTAAAGAAATGTCTGGCTTTTGGCCTAAATAAAATTTGAGAGGATAAGTAGAAAGATTGAGACGGAGAGGTTTTGTGCTACGGGGCAAATGCTGTTATTTGTTCTCTGCTAACCAAATCTTCCCACAAGTGAAAATTTTTAAAGCCTCTTTTTTATTGATATTGCTGTTTTTGTTGCTGGCTGTAACCGCACAACAAATGCGCATTGCGCCCTCCCCTTTGTATCGCGATCCGGTTTATGATGGCGCTGCCGATCCGGTACTGGTATATAACCATGCCGAAAAAAGCTGGTGGATGCTTTATACCCAGCGGAGGGCGAATGCACAAACCAACGATGTGGCTTATTGTTATGGAACTAATATCGGTGTAGCCACTTCAACCGATCACGGACAGACTTTTGTGTACAAAGGAGCACTTGACCTTAATTTTGAACCGGGTGTAAATACCTTTTGGGCGCCTGATGTAATTTACGAAAACGGCACTTACCACATGTACCTTGCCTACATTCAGGGCGTGCGCAACCATTGGGGCGGCATCGCTAAAATTGCACATTATACCAGCAAAAACCTCTGGAAATGGAAATACAAAGGCTTTATCTCTTTAAACTCAGAACATGTAATTGATCCTACCTTGCTGAAAATGCCTGATGGGAAATGGCACATGTGGTATAAAGACAGCTCGAAAGGCAGCATTACAATGACAGCGGAGAGTAAGGATCTGCAACATTTTACGGCACAGCCTGAGCCTGCCATTGGTGGTGCGCCGCACGAAGGCGCCAAGGCATTTTTCTTTAATAACTGGTACTGGATGATTACCGACGAATGGCACGGGCAAAGGGTGTACCGATCTAAAGATGGCAAAAGCTGGGAGAAACAAGGGATGGTACTGGATGTGCCCGGCCACAGGCCAGAAGATACGCCAACAGGCGCCCATGCCGATGTTCAGGTAATTGGTGGCAGGGCTTACATTTTTTATTTTACCCATCCCGGTCGTAAAACGCATTTTGAAGGAACGCTGGATCAGGATTTTACTTTTTCTTATGCCAATAAACGTACCTCAATCCATGTTGCGGAGCTCGAATTTAAAAACGGTACGCTGGTTTGCGACCGCGATAAACCTTTCGATTTTTACCTGGGGCCTTAATTTCCAATGATTTGTTGCCGCGCATGGCGGGAAGGTTTTATTGCCACAATGATTTGGCGCTGCGCACGGCGGGAGGCTTCATTGCCACAATGATTTGGTGCTGCGCATGGCAGGAAGGTTTCATTGCCACAATGATTTGGTACTGCGCACGGCGGGAAGGTTTTATTGAAACTTTTGAATGTATCCGTTAAATGGAGCGATTTGCGCATTTTAAAGATCCTTCGCTGCGCTCAGGATGACAAGCAAAATCTCTGTGTTTCCGAGGCAAAAAATAACGAACGCCCTGTAAACTCCGCTCAGGGTGGGAAGTCTCGTTTTAAAGATCCTTCGCTGCGCTCAGGATGACAAAAAAATCCCTGATGTAAATTTTATGTTCAATGAATCCCTTACAAAACCCATCTATACAAATCGAGACAAAATGAAGAAATATTGATACAAATGTGTATCCCGCTCTAATGCTAAAAAGCGAATCTTTGGAAAGAAATAAATCGAACTAAAACCATTTACTTCTAGTAACTAACCAAATCCCTAACCTAATATGAAAAGAAGTTTATTCTCCTATGGCGGCTTTGTACGCATGGATTGGTACCTGCTTCAAAAAGTGTTTTTGAAACGCAAAATCCTTTCCGTTATTCTTACTTCAATTACCTTACTCTTACTTTCATTTCAACTCAGCGCGCAGGAACAAAATACCGTTACCGGAACCGTTACCGACGAAAAGGGCGAAACTGTTGTGGGTGCGAGCATTAAAGTAAAAGGTACCAGCACCGGAGCTACCACTGATGCCGATGGAAAATTTAAAATTCAGGTGGCCGATAAAAATGCAACGCTGATTTTTATTTACGTAGGCTATGCCAATCAGGAAGTGGCACTTGCCGGTCGTACACAGGTTAACGTTAAACTTAAACCTTCCGATAACGACCTGAGCGAAGTTGTAGTGGTGGGTTATAACACCCAGAAAAAGGAAGCCATTACCGGAGCCATCTCTTCCATCAGCAGTAAAGACCTCGAAAAAGTACATGGCGGTTCTACCGTTAGTACCGGCCTTGCAGGGAAACTGCCGGGTGTTTCGTTCAGGATGCCTGATGGCAGGCCGGGTTCGAGCGCCAACATCCAGATCCGTAATATGGGTAATCCTTTATATGTTATCGACGGGATCCAGCAGGATGCAGGGCAGTTTAATAACATTTCACCCAACGATATCGAAACCATTACCGTACTTAAAGATGCTTCGGCTGCAATTTATGGCAGCAGGGCCGCTAACGGCGTAATTTTGGTCACCACCAAAAGGGGTAAAAACAGTACGCGCAATACGTTTAGTGTTGATGCCTACACCGGCTGGCAAAACTGGGTACGTTTCCCCGAAACTACAGATGCTTACCAGTGGAAACTTGGACAAGCTACTGCCGAAATGAATCAGAACGGGGCTACCAATGTTACACAGGCAGAACTCGATAAATGGAAGGCCGGAACAGAATATGGCTATCAAAGCCAGAACTGGAAGGATATCATCATCGCGCCAAATGCACCACAGAGCTCGGTAAATTTAAGTGCCTCTGGTGGTACCGATAAAGTGAACTACTATTTTTCAGCTACCCGCTTAGATCAGAAAGGTGTTTACGGAACAGCACGTGAGTTCGATTTTAACCGGACCAATATCCAGAGTAATATCGAAGCCAAAATAACCGACCGTTTTAAAGTTGGTATGTTGATTAACGGCCGTATCGAAAGCCGCGATCAGCCGGGAGTACCGGGCGGCGACGATTATTTTGCAGCCCGTTTTGCCCTGTTGCGTAACAGGCCCACTGAACAGGCTTATGCCAATGGAAATCCAAATTATCCGAATGATATCGGCCACAATACCGAACAGTTTGCCGTACAGAGCAAAGCCTTAACCGGTTACTGGAAATCAGACTGGAGGGTTTTGCAAACCAATTTATCTGCAAGTTACGATACGCCTATAAAAGGTTTGGAGATAAAAGGTTTATACTCTTATTACATTGCCGATAATGTAATTAATGGTCATGAGTACACTTACAATGTATATACCTACCACCCTGAAACTGGTATTTATGAAGAAAAAATAGGAAGCTCTAATCCCTACAGGGAGCGTAGAAACGAACAAATTTATACCAATACCTATCAGTTACAGGCCAACTACAACCGTACTTTTGGTAAACATACCGTTGGTGGCGTTTTGGTAGCGGAGCGTTTAGACCGTTTTAGAACTTACACTTTCCAGCATGCGGTACCACAAACCAATATTCTGCCTGTATTGCAGTTCGCTGATATGGACGGGCAGGATTTTGCCGATATTCAGGAAGAGGAGGCCCGCGTTGGTTATGTAGCCAGGTTAAACTATAACTACGATAACAAATATTACCTGGAACTTTCCGGTCGTAGAGATGCCTCATGGAAATTTGCACCCGACAGACGCGTAGGTTACTTCCCTTCAGCTTCAATAGGATGGAGAATTACCCAGGAAAAATTTATGAAGTCTCTTCTTGGAGAAAGCACCATCTTAAACGATTTGAAATTGCGTGCTTCTTATGGGGTATTGGGTGATGATGATCTTCGCATATTAGGCGGTAGCGTTCCCCTCGATCCGTTTGCTTATATTCCCGGGTACCGTTACAATCAGGGTACAGTAATTCTGGATGGGAAAACCATTACCACCTCAAGAGATAAAGGGCCGATTATTAACAATTTAACCTGGTTAAAAAGTAAGATTACAGATATCGGCTTGGATTTTACCATGTTCAACAATAAACTTAGCGGAACAGCAGATTATTTCTATAGAAAACGTAGCGGTTTACCTGCAGTTAAAAAAGATGTGGTGGTTCCGATAGAACTGGGTTACTCTTTAACAGAAGAGAACCTGGAAAGTGATGCCCAGTATGGTGGAGAGTTTGCCCTGAACTACCGCGATAAAATAGGTGAGTTTAATTATAACGTTGGCGGAAACATTTCCATTAGCAGGAAAAAACTTCTGGATGAGTATAAACCACGTTACGGCAACTCGTGGGACAATTACAGAAACAGCAGAAACCAGCGTTATACTGATATTTTCTGGGGGTATGAAGTAACCGGACAATTTCAGAGCATTGATGAAATCAACAATTACAAGGTGAACATTGATGGTCAGGGAAACCGTTCTCTCTTGCCAGGTGATTTAATTTATAAAGATCAGAATGGTGACGGCATCATTGATGGATTGGATCAAAGACCCATCGGATACACCACAACCGGGCAGCCAAATGTTGGTTTCGGGTTCACCATTGGTGGTTCTTACAAGAACTTCGATTTTACTGCCGATTTTTCAGGCGGTGCGTTGTACTCCTGGAACCAGAACTGGGAGCAGCGCTGGGCATTCCAGAACGGGGGCGCCCTGCTTCAGAATTTTGCTGATGATAGCTGGCACCGTACCGATCCTTACGACTTAAATAGTACCTGGATACCCGGTAAATACCCTGCACTCCGCTTTAATGATAGCGGCCACAGCAACTATAACAAAAATTCTACTTTCTGGCTGCACAATGTAAGGTACCTGCGTGCCCGTACGCTTGAAATTGGTTATACCATACCAAAAAGATGGGCCGAAAAAATCAAGATCCAGAATGCCAGGGTATATGTAAACGGTTATAACCTCTTCTCTATTGATAACCTGAGCGATTATGGCGTAGACCCTGAAATTGCAGACGATAACGGGTTGCAATATCCGCAGAACAAGTTTTTTAATATCGGTATTAAATTAACGCTGTAACATGAAAAAGACTAATCAGATGAAAAAAATTATATATGCATTTGCTGCCATCTCAGTGTTGAGTTTTGCGCAGTCGTGTAAAAAAGATTCAGAATTTTTAGATAAACAACCCACCAGCACCCTGCCAATTGAGGCGGTATGGAAAGATCCGAACCTGGTACTTACCGTTGTTGGCGATCTTTACGACCGTTTTCCCGATTACCAAACCATAGAGGCATGGTGGGCCTTTACCGATTTCGACGAAGGCTTTGCCTCTGCAGGCGGCGATTATTTCCGTCACCAGAATTTAGAATATGGTTATGATGCCTGGAGATACTGGGACATGGGTGTTTATGGTTACATCCGCGACCTGAATATGTTTATTAAACGCGGACAGGAATCTACCGCTTTAAAGGCAGAAGACCGCGACCGTTTCCTGGCCGAAGCGCGCTTTATCAGGGCAGGAGTTTATTTCGAAATGGTAAAAAGAATGGGCGGAGTGCCGTTGGTCACCACCGTTTTAGATTACGATTATAGTGGCGATCCAAGCTACCTTCAGTTTCCAAGGGCAAAAGAAACCGAAATTTATGATTTCGTGATTTCAGAACTTGAAGCGGTAAAAACCATATTACCCGATAATGCAGGCATTCAAAGCAGGGCTACAAAAGCTGCGGCACTTGCCATGGAAGCCAGGGCAGCACTATATGCCGGATCGATTGCCAAATACAGCAACTCGCAGTTAACCTTGCCGGGTGGCGAAGTAGGTATTCCATCAGCCCTGGCCAATGGCTATTTCACCAAAGCCTTAGCTGCAGCCAAAGAGATTATTGATGGTGGTAAATATTCATTGTATAAAAAGAACCCAAATTTATCAGAAAACTTTGCGGCACTATTTACCGATAAAGGCAATAATCCTGAGGTGATTTTTGCAAAGGATTTTAAATTAAAAACCAATAAAGTACATGGTTTTACCATCGATAACCAGCCACGTTCTTCTGCCGAAGAAGCACAGGGCGGGCGTTTAAACCCATCCCTTAACCTGGTTCAATCGTTCGAAAAGCTGGATAATACTTATGCTTCCCTTGCTTCAGTTGATGTAAATGGCAACCCGGTTTATTATGCTAACATTACCGATATTTTTGCAGATCGCGATGCACGTTTAGCCGGCACCGTCATCCTACCCGGAACACAGTTTAAAGGTAAAACCGTCGATATCTGGGCGGGCATTCAGCTGGCAAACGGTTCGATTATTACAGGCGATAATTTTGGTCAGATAAAGGACAAAGTTTTGCCGGATAACCAGGCTGCTGTACAGGTAGTGGGTAAAGATGGCCCTGTTGACGGACTCGAATTTAGTGCACAATCAGGTTTTTATGTCCGCAAGTATTTAGATCCTGCAACCGGCTCCGGTCAGATTGGTACCCGGAGCGATGTTTGGTGGATCCGCTACCGTTATGCCGAAGTATTGTTAAATGCGGCCGAAGCAGCTTTCGAACTGGGTGATCCGGCTACTGCCGCTAATTACATCAAACCGGTAAGAGACCGTGCAGGATTAACTACCGCATTAACTCCTGCGCAAATCACTTTCGATCGCATTGTACACGAACGTAAAGTAGAATTTGCTTTTGAAGGACATGAACTTTGGGATATGAAACGCTGGAGACTGGCCGATAAAGTGTGGAACGGCAATAACATGTCGGCTGCCGAATTTATCAATGCCACCAACATTGGCAGTGCAACACGTACCAGTACGCAGGTATTTGGTTTGTGGCCGTACAAATATTATAACCCCGGCAACGCCAACCATTTGAAATATATTTTTAAAGTGATTAAACCAAGCCGCGTAACCGCTGCGCACCGTTTCCGCATCGGTAATTACTACTCTTCAATCGGGCAGGATGTGCTTAACGGAAACCCTAAAATTGTAAGAAACCCTAACCAATAAGCAGATATAGATATGAAAATTAAATTTTATTTCATGATAGGGGCACTTATTGCCGTACTTTTTGCTTCATGTAAAAAAGATAACTACGATGCACCCGAAGCCGACTTTACCGGAAGGATCGTTTATAAAGGAGAACCCATCAATGTTCAATACGGACAAGTTAATTTCGAACTCTGGCAATCAGGTTTTGGCAATTACTCTGCGCTTAATGTCAATGTAAGCCAGGATGGAACCTATTCTGCTAAATTGTTTAACGGAGATTATAAACTGGTTTTTTCGCCAAACCAGGGACCGTTTTTATGGAAAAAGAATGCCGCCGGCAGGCAGGATACCATTGCTGTAAACATTAATGGCAATAAAACCCTGGATATAGAGGTAATGCCTTACTATATGATCCGCGGGGCAACACTTACCGCTGCAGCAGGTAAAGTAAATGCTTTTTGCAAACTCGAAAAAATCATTACCAATGCCGATGGCAAGGATATCGAAAATGTATCCCTGTACATCAACAAAACGCAGTTTGTAGATGGTGGCAATAACATTGCCACCCAGCAGATTAGTGGTGCAGCCATCGCCGATCTAAATAACCTGAATATGAGTGTAACGATCCCGGCCATAACGCCCACCCAAAATTATGTTTTCGCAAGGATTGGTGTTAAAATTGCGGGAGTAGACGACCTTATTTTTACGCCTGTTACTAAAATAAACTTTTAGTTAATGATAGTTATCCACGAAAAAAATCGTCATCTCGACTGTAGCGCAGCGAAATGCCCGCCTGCTTCGGGCAGGGAGAGATCTAATAGATTTCTCGGCTACGTTGCACTCCGCTCGAAATGACGATCTCTTAAGATGATATATTTATACTTTAAAGTTTCGTCATTCCCGTGCAGGTTGGGAATGACGATCAATCTAATATTATTGATTATCAGTATCTTACCTTTAATTAATCATCACTAAATGAAATCTGTTTTTGCCCTTTTTTTATGCTTTTCTTTATGTTTCATTAGCAAAAGAGTTCTTTCTAAACAGCTGAATGATACCCTTTACCTTGCTGATCCAACCATTTTTGTAGATAATGGCACTTATTATTTATATGGAACCAGTAGCGATGAGGGTTTTTTAGTATATATTTCTAAAGACCTTAAAAACTGGGGCAAAAAGCCTGAAAATAATGGTTTTGCCTTAAAAAAGGGCGATGCTTTTGGCACGAAAGGCTTTTGGGCACCTCAGGTATTTAAGAGAGGCCATACTTATTTTATGGCTTATACTGCCGATGAGCAAATTGCCATTGCCCGGAGCGAAAGTCCGCTGGGGCCATTTAAACAGGAAACACTGAAAGCAATATCCGGTACAGGAAAACAGATCGATCCGTTTGTATTTACCGATGCTGATGGAAAAAATTACCTCTACCATGTTAAACTTGACAGAGGCAACCGCATTTATGTATCCGAACTGAAGGCTGATTTTTCCGATGTAATCCCTAATACTGCAAAAGAATGTTTATCCGGAACCGAATTGTGGGAAAATACGGCTAAAACCGATTGGCCGGTAACTGAAGGTCCAACCGTTTTGAAAAAGGGGAATCTTTATTACCTTTTTTATTCTGCAAACGATTTTCGTAATCCTGATTACGCGGTGGGTTATGCCACTTCGGGCTCAGCAACGGGGCCGTGGACGAAATATGCGGGAAACCCGATCATTAGCAGAAAAATTTTAAAATTTAATGGTACCGGTCATGGAGACTTTTTTACCGATAAAGATGGCCACTTGCAGTATGTATTTCACACCCACCACAGTAACCAAAAAGTATCGCCAAGGGCAACTTCAATTATTAAAGCAACTTTTGTGAAAGATAAAAACGGCATAAATCAGATGCAGATTGATCCCGAAAGTTTCCGGTTTTTAAGGCAAGGTGTAAATTGATTGCTTTTGTAGAAATATTGAAACAAATAGAAGCAGATTTAAGAAAAGAAATTGCTTTTTTTAAAATTTTAAGAAACACATCAAACAGACCAATAGAAAGTAAGGCTTAGTAATGAATAACTGGAAAATAAAACTGCTTTTTGCTTTATGCCTGTTGATGACGGGAAGATTAAATGCACAAACATTTACCAACCCGCTATTGCCCTCTGGTGCCGATCCATACAGCTTTTATAAAGATGGTTATTATTACTATACAAATTCTTTAGGCAACAGGGTCGATTTATGGAAAACCAAAAGTTTGGCTGATCTTAAGAATGCAGAACGGAAAACCATCTGGAAAGCTCCTGCCGGAACAATGTACAGTAAAGAAATCTGGGCACCCGAAGTGATGTTTTTAAGGGGGAAATGGTACGCTTATTTTGCTGCCGATGATGGCAACAATGATCACCACCGGATGTATGTACTGGAAAACGCATCGGCCGATCCGATGAAAGGAGAGTGGATATTTAAAGGTAAAATTGCCGATCCGACGGATAAATGGGCCATTGATGGCGATGTAATTGATTTTAAAGGCCAGTTATACATGATCTGGTCCGGTTGGGAAGGAGACCGGAACGGTAAGCAGGAAATTTTTATCGCTAAACTTAAAAACCCATGGACGGTAGATGGAAACCGTGTTAAAATTTCTACCCCAAAATTCGATTGGGAAAAAATAGGTGATTTGGGCGGTGGTGCACATGTTGATGTAAATGAAGGGCCGCAATTTTTGGTGCATGACGATAAAATTTTCATCATTTACTCGGCTAGTGGCTGCTGGACAGATTTTTACGCACTGGGTACGCTTTCTGCCTCAGCAAAAAGTAATCTGCTCGATCCTAAATCATGGACAAAAGCCGGTCAGCCTGTTTTTCAGCAGTCGCCAAAAGATGGCGTTTATGCCCCTGGTCATAATTCGTTTTTCAAATCGCCCGATGGAAAAGAAGACTGGATTCTTTATCACGCCAACGATAAACCAGGGCAGGGCTGCGGTGGTTTCCGCTCGCCAAGGGCACAACGATTTGACTGGAATGCCGATGGTACGCCAAATTTCGGCACCCCCATAAAACCTGGCGAAAGTTTAGCCATCCCATCAAACCACAATAAAAAATAAATCAGATATAACCGATATGAACCTAAAAAACTATGTTTTCCTTGCTGCAATGAGCCTTAGCATCAGCACAGGGTTTGCACAAAAAACAAAGAAAAACCCCGAACCTGCAAAGGTTTGGTCGGTAGAGAAAGCCAATGCCTGGTATAGCGAGCATAAATGGCTAACAGGCGCAAATTATATTCCATCTAACGCCATTAACCAATTGGAAATGTGGCAGGCTGATACTTTTTCGCCCGATCTGATTGATAAAGAACTCGGCTGGGCCGAAGGCATCGGCTTTAATACCCTGCGTGTTTTCCTGTACAGCAAAGCCTGGAGTCAGGATCCTGCAGGTTTTAAAAAACGCATGGATCAGTTTTTAACCATTACGCAAAAACACGGTATAAAACCCATGTTTGTGTTCTTTGACGATTGCTGGAATAAAACTTCGGCAATTGGCAAACAGCCTGAACCCAAAACAGGTATCCATAATTCTGGCTGGTTGCAGGATCCCGGCGATCCGGCTTTTAAAGAAGAAACGAATTTCCCTGAACTGGAAAAATATGTAAAAGATGTGCTTACCCATTTTGCACACGATAAGAGAATTTTACTTTGGGATTTATACAACGAACCCGGAAACAGTGGCAAACTGGAAGCAACTATTCCTTTGTTAAACAAAACCATCAGTTGGGCGCGTGCCGTTAATCCCGATCAGCCGATTTCTATCGGTTTGTGGAGCTGGGGTTTCGAAAAACTGAATGCCATTCAGCTGGCCAATTCAGATATTGTAACTTATCATAACTATGAGGCACCAGATTGGCACCAGAGAACCATCGATTTGTTAAAAGCCAGCGGCAGGCCATTGATTTGTACCGAATACATGGCACGCTCTCGCAACAGCCGTTTCTCTAATATTCTGCCTATGCTTAAAAATGAAAATGTTGGTGCCATTAACTGGGGCTTTGCTGCGGGCAAAACCAATACAAAATATGCCTGGGATACCCCGTTAGCCGATGGATCGGAGCCGATTGAATGGTTCCACGAAATTTTTCAGCCCGACGGAACACCATACCGCCAGGATGAAGTTAACCTGATTAAAAAACTCAACAACAAATAAACATTATTGTCAGATTATAAAGATATCGTCATCTCGACCGGAGCATCGCGTAGTGGAGAGATCTGCCCAGATAGATCTCTCCCTGCCCCAAGCAGGCGGGCATTCCACTGCGTTTCAGTCGAGATGACGACAGTATGTCAATGGTAGCCTGTCGAATGAATGCTGATTTAATAATATTGCCAAACCCAACCTAAACACACAAATTTTAAACCAATGAATAAAAAAGTATCTGTTTTCTTATCGCTGCTGGGGCTCTCACTTTCCCTGTCCGCACAGCAGCCAGACAAATCGTGGAGCATGGTGAAAGGGAAAATTACCTCACCATGGGCGCTGGATGTAAATCCTAAAAATGTATTGCCGGAGTATCCCCGCCCACAGCTTGAACGGACAGGCAACTGGAAAAACCTGAACGGCCTTTGGGATTATGCCATTTCCGGTAAATCACAACGCCCGGCCATTAACCAGGGTAAAATTTTAGTGCCTTTTGCTGTAGAATCTGCACTTTCGGGTGTTGGTAAAACAGTTGGCAAAGATAGCCTGCTTTGGTACAAAACTGTATTTACGGTGCCATCGAATATGAAGGGTAAAGAAATTTTGCTTCATTTTGGTGCGGTAGACTGGAGGACAACAGTAAGCCTTAATGGTAAGGAAGTGGGTAAACACGAAGGCGGTTTCGATCCTTTTAGTTTTAATATCACTCCATTTTTAAATAAAAGCGGTAACCAGACGTTAACTGTAGAAGTTTGGGATCCAACAGATGAAGGTCCTCAGCCAAGAGGCAAACAGGTAAAAAAACCTGAGGGAATCTGGTACACCCCGGTAACCGGAATCTGGCAAACGGTGTGGATTGAAGCCGTAAATAAAACACACATCGATCATATTAAGGTAACGCCTGATATCGATCAGCAATCGTTAGCGGTTACCCCATTTTTAACCGGCGCTGCTTCAGGCGATCAGGTAAAAGTTTCGGCCTGGGATGGTACAACAAAAGTAGCAGAACAAACTGGTGATGGCAGCAATGCGATTACCCTAAAAATTGCCAATCCAAAACTTTGGAGCCCAAAAAGCCCGTTTTTATATGATTTAAAAGTAGAATTGCTTGCCAAAAACAAAAAAGTAGACGAGGTGAAAAGTTATTTCGCCATGCGCAAAAGTTCGGTCGGAAAAGATCAGAATGGCATTCAGCGCATGTTGTTGAACAACGAATTTGTTTTTCAGTATGGTCCGCTTGATCAGGGATGGTGGCCGGATGGTTTATACACCGCGCCAACCGATGCTGCTTTGAAATTTGATGTAGATAAAACCAAAGAAATGGGTTTCAATATGATCAGGAAACACATTAAAGTAGAACCTGCACGTTGGTATTACTATTGCGATAAAGCCGGAATGCTGGTTTGGCAGGATATGCCAAGCGGCGATTTGGGTAACGGCTGGGAAAACCGTCCGGGTATTTTAGACCATGGCTCAGATCAAAACAGAACTGCAGAATCAGAAGGTTATTACAAAAAAGAGTGGAATGCCATTATCGATGCACTTTACAATGTACCATCTATCGTAGTTTGGACACCTTTTAACGAAGCCTGGGGACAGTTTAAAACGGTAGAAATTGCTAAATGGACCAAAGAGAAAGATCCTTCGAGGTTAGTGAATACGGCCAGTGGAGGTAACTTTCATCCGGTGGGCGATATTATCGATCTGCACAACTATCCACATCCGGCAATGCCAAGCCCTGATTATTTTGGCAAAGATTATGCCCTGGTATTGGGTGAGTTTGGTGGTCTTGGCCTCCCGATTGATGGCCATGTATGGCAACAGAAAAATAACTGGGGCTATCAGAGCTTTAAAAACAAAACTGATTTATTTAACAAATATGCCGAGTTTACTAAACGCCTGGAACAATTGATTCCGCTGGGGCTTTCGGCAGGTGTGTACACCCAAACCACTGATGTAGAAGTAGAAACGAACGGTTTGATGACCTACGACAGAAAAGACATCAAATTTTCTGAAATACAAATGAAAGGACTGCACGATAAATTATACCAGATAAACGTACCGGTGCAGAAGTAAAACGAGTTTTATTACTGCAAAATTTTAATAAAGCTGGATCATTTTAATAATGATCCGGCCTTATTTTTTGTTCAGGTTTAATTAAATAACTTTAAGAAAGATTTATCAGATAAACCATGCAGCAACAAAATTTTTCAAAATTCCCGGTTTTAAATACAGAGCGGTTAGTACTTCGCAGGCTGGCTTTAACTGATGCCAACGAAATTTACCAATCGCGCTCAGATGTTACAGTTGCTAAACTAATAGGAAAAGCTCCTTTTACAACTATTGATCAGGCTGTTTCCTATATCAATATGATTGATGGCGTAATCAATAAAAATGAATCCATATTCTGGGCAATTTCTTATCAAAACGCTCCAGCAATGATTGGAACCATCTGCCTGTGGAATTTCGATATACCAAATGCAACTGTAGAACTCGGGTATGAATTGCTTGAGGCGTTTCGGGGCAAAGGGATTATGGCAGAGGCCATGGTTTCGGTTCTTGAATATGCATTTGACGAAATGGGAGTTGAAAAAATAATTGCATGCCCGTCCGGCGATAACCTGCCCTCAGTAAAACTGCTCGAAAAAATGGGATTTGAACTGTCTCAAGATCATTTTTCAACTACACATGAAGGCGTTCCCGGTATGCTTACCTATGTTATTACTGCAGGAAAATAAAGTTTGCATTTTCCTGTAATGGCATGCAGTCTGCAACGATTTAACCAAATTAAACACCAGCTTAAAGGCTATAGCATGATGATAAAAACAAATACCCGTATTCTTTTGCGCTACGTAATGGCAATAACTATTAATCTGCTCCTCATAGCGAATATTTTATATGCACAAACTGTTATAGAACCAGTAATTGCCGGCGATTTTGCCGATCCATCAGTTATTCGCGCTAATAATCAGTATTATGCAGTTGGTACTTCTTCCGAGTGGGCGCCACATTTCCCGGTTTATACTTCAAAGGATTTGTTAAACTGGAAACAATCAGGTTATATTTTTGAGCGTGCACCAGAGTGGACTTCGGGATCGTTTTGGGCACCAGAATATGATTATCACGATAATACCTATTTCATTTATTATACCGCAAGGCGAAAAAAAGATAATGTTTCGTGCATTGGCGTGGCTACCTCAAAATATCCCGACAGGGATTTTGTTGATCAGGGCGTTATTATTGACTATGGAAGGGAAGCAATCGATGCATTTGTTTACCTCGATGGTTCCACGCGTTACATTACCTTTAAAGCTTATGGTTTGGATAAGCGCCCCATTGAGATTTTAGCGTATAAACTTGCTAAAAACGGACTTAAAACAACGGGAGAGCCTTTTTCCTTACTTAAAGACGATCAGCGGATAGGTTTAGAAGGGCAGAGTATCATGAAGAAAGATGGATATTATTATCTTTTTTATTCGGCCGGAAACTGCTGTGGGGCACAATGCGATTATAACGTAAGGGTGGCGCGATCGAAATCATTTGCGGGGCCATACGAGCTTTATGCTGCCAATCCGTTATTAATGGAAAACGAATACTGGAAATGTTCAGGCCACGGCACTTTTGTAAAGGCAGCAAATGGAAAAGATTATTACCTCTACCACGCCTATAACAAAAAGACAAATGTTTTTTCGGGCAGGCAGGGGATGCTTGCGCAATTAAGCTGGCCTGAAAAAAATGGATGGCCCGTGCTTAAAGAACAATCAGGCCCAACGCTTAATCAGGATTTAAAAATAACATTTACCAGCCCTGAAATTGATAAAAGATGGCAATGGGATTTCAGAAACTCAATGCCGGCAATTAAACAGCAAAACGGGCAGCTTCATTTATCCGGAAGTATAAATAAAGATAACCTTAGCGGGATCGCATTAACCGTAAGGCCTGTATCAGCAGTTTTTGAAGCAGCTACAACGGTAACCAATACCAATAGTGCCTTAAAAGGTTTAGTGTATTATGGCGATGCCGGTGCCGCTTTAGGAATAGGGATAATTGGAAACGAAATAGAATTTTGGAAGGTAGAAAATAAGATCAGAACCGTGCTTTCTAAAATAAAAATACCCTTCAATAGTCCGGTAGAACTTAAAATGAAAATTGAGGATGATTTGAGTGTTATGGCTTTTTTTAAGCAGGAAAATCAGGGGTGGCAAAATGTTCCGGTTAATGAAAAAATTACCGTTAATTTCTTACCACAATGGGACAGGAGCCCTCGTATTGGTCTTCTCTTTAAAGGCAGTGTTAATCAGGGTGCTGATTTTTCTGCTTTTGAATTAAAGTATTGATTTGTTGGAGGTTGCATCATAAACAGGATTGCTATGCTGAGCTTGTTGAAGGATCTGCCTTAAAACCGTAAAAGGCGTTTCGACAACGCAACAAATTCCAGAATAATCGGGTATTTATGAAATCAATTAATTCTACCACTAAGCCCTCGCCAGTCTAAACTCATTGTAACACATAATTACATTAAACCCGAGGAAAATGATGGTCTCTGAACTTACTTTCAGTTTATTGATGTCAACCCCCAAAGTTGAGGAAATAAATAAAGTAGCGAAAACCAGAATCGCACTTAAAAAGATGCTGATAAAGGCCGAACGCAATAACATGGTAATCCTGAACAGGTTTGCCTTAAAGAAATATTCCGGACTCCGGATCATCTGCACCAGATTCACCATGATGAAAAATCCGATGAGCAGCACGTAAATGTTCATGTAAGGCGTTGCATTATCCCACGACAGCAGGTTAAAATATCCTTTAGAAACGAAATAAGCAACAATGCCGAGGCAAATGATGATTTTAACAATCATCCAGAATTTTTTACCTGAAAGCAGGAGGTACAATTTTGGGTATTTAAGCCTGTCAATTTGCTCAGCAATTCTCAGTAGCTTTAACGATGGGGGTAAGAAAGGGTTAAACATGCCCAATAGTATAAGCATAATGGTGCTGCTAAACTGAAAAACAGCATCACTCATCAGTCGGTCCATCTTTTCCTGATTCAGTATCGCATCATTTGAATAGGTAAATATCGATAACGAAATCAGCACAATAACCACAAAGTGAAAGATAACGCCGGTATAGCTGCTAAATCCTGGTTTACTTAATTGCTCACCTTCATCATTTTGTTGCTTGTTACCGGATGAAAATTTTGCGGAAAGCGCTTTAAGAGAATCTGCTGTGCCCCTTGCCATTAATGCGATGGCCAGCACAAAAATCCCGATGCCTAAAATTAAACTGGCTATACCTGCCGCTTCGAAACTAAACAGGCCCAGCAAAAATATGATGGCGCCAATAGTAGGAGCAACATGTTTATACTTTATTTTGGTTAAGCCATGCATATTAAGCAGCAGCGTGTAAAACAACCCGAATGCAGCACCTATTGCAATGGCCATGAATAATTTTTCGGTGATACTTCCGGGCATAATTTAGCTTAATAATTTTTTAGAGATCATCATCAAAAAAATCAGGATTTTAATTCCATCGATAATATCGGGAAGGGCTTGCCGGCAGCATCGTACTCACTCCGTTCGATGGTTACAAAACCTAGTTTTTCGTAAAAACCTACCGCCTGATGGTTCTGCTCATTTACATCAACCAAAGTTGCACCATGTTCTATTTTTGCAAAATCGATCAACTTTCTTCCCAATCCTTTTCCACGTGTTTCCGGATGAATAAAAAGCATCTGGATTGATTCACCATTAATGCCAATAAAGCCCATAATATTCCCTTCAACCCTGATGCTGTACAATTTTACCTGATCAAAATATTCAGTTAAAATTAACGAACGGTACGTAATAATATCACTTTCAGAAAGAAAATGGTGTGTTGCCCTAACCGAACTTTCCCACACGGTAATCAGTTTTTCGTACTCCTCTTTGCCCGCCGGTTCAATTATGGCTTCTTTCATTCAATGAATATTTAATTATTATAGTTGCCTGTTTCTACGAATTAAGGCAGTTTTTAGACATTTTGTGTTGATATTTTGATTTTGCATCGTGCCACAAACTTAGCTGATCTCAGTTGGCTAAGTTGCTTATAATAAATTGTTTATTGTTAATTTTTTCTCGCAAAATCAATTCTGTTACCCGTTTTCCATCTTCCAGTTGATTACTTTCAGTTCATCGCCTATACTAATGATTCCCGAGTGCTGGTGCAGTAAATTTTGCCCGAACAGGATTTTTTTGTTGATGGTGCGGTAGCTGGCCAATGTTCTGAGCGGTTCCTGTCCTTTTTCGCCTGTTTGCTGATCAATGGTAATCAGTACACATCTGGCGCAGGGTTTTACGGCAGAAAATAAAGTTCCGCCGATGGAAAAAGTATCAAATTGGTCTTCAATATGTGGTGTTCCGCCCGTAAACACAAAATTAGGCCTGAAACGGTCCATTCTGATTGGCTTTTGAAGTTTTTCATTCAGTCCGTTCAAAGAAGACTGGCCAATAAGCAAACAGGGATAACCATCGGCAAAACTTACCACTTCATCATTTAAAGCATACCTCGGATCAACCATCCGTTTCTCTGCCACAGGCATTTTTACGAGTTTTACCTTAAATTTCAGGAAATCGGAGAACCAGTTGCTTACCTCTGTATTTACTTCAACGCCGGCAGTGGTATCATTCCAGATTACAACGGGAATCTGCGTTCCATTATCTTCCTCCAGATCAAAAGAAATACTTTGGTTGGTTTGGATCTTATGCGAAATAATTAACCGGTTATCACTGATTGATACCGCAAGTAAAGCCAGTTCAAAATATTTTCTTTGGGTAATAAATGTTCCTTCTTCATCAACAAGCATCCATCTCCTGTCGTATTGAAGGCCTTTTTCTTCCAGCCTGGCCTTCTCCAAACTGATCCCTCCCAATGATTTGATGGGATAAATGTGGAGCTCAGAGAGGAAAAAACTGTCCATGTCATCCATCATTTAAAGTATTTCAATCCCTTTCTGTTCAAATGCTTCAAAAATCTGTGCATTAATCATGCTTTTAGTCAGATCGGCCTTCGAAATATCCTTACACCAGAAGTAAATATTGATCTTACTGTTCAGTTTACTCACCGGACTGATCATAATTACCGGTTCTTTGCTGATAAAAACATTGTTGTTTTCGGTGATAATTTCCCTGATCAGGTTTACCACGTCTGTCGTATTAAATGGTTTGGCAACGGATAAAGTAATATTTACCCGCATCTGGTTGTTGCTCAGCGTCCAGTTGATAATGTTGTTTGACAGAATAGCGCCATTTGGAATGATGATTTCGGCACCTTCATCGCTAAGCAGCGTACTCGCCCGGACGCCGATTTCTTTTACACGGCCTTTTTTATCGCTCAGTTCTACAATGTCGCCGATACGAATTGTTTTATCAAAAATAAGGATGATACCCGAAACAAAATTGCTTACAATATTCTGTAAACCAAGTCCGATACCCACACCTAAAGCACCCAATATCACCGTGATTTTATCAATAGGCAAACCTGAGGCCGCAACAGCAATTAAAAAGCCCCCGATTAGTAAAACCAAGCGGGTAACCAGTAATTTCGATCGTTCACCCTTATTATCATCAAAGCTGTCGTCGCCTGTATCGCCAAAGAAATAAGCAATGTATTTTTGTAAGAAATTGGCAATCCAGATAATGCCCAGAAAGAGCACCACCCCGCCAAAAGTAAAAGAGAAACTGCCGATAATTCTTTTTTCATTCAGGATTTCCATCACCGATTCGTACAGGCCGTTAAAAATATTCAGGTTGGTGGTAAAAATCACAAACCAGATAATGGTGGCACCTATACCTGTAAGCCTTTTCAGTCCTGCAATTACCGGTTGCCAGTCAAAATATTCAGGAAAACCCTTGCGGATCCTGCTGCTTTTCATTTGCAATAAAAACGCCTCCACCAGCACTTTTGCCAAAATGGTGAGCGATATCGCATTTAACAGCGAACTTACCCCTGTAGAATAAAAAATCTGTGTAAGGGTAAAACGGCCAAATAAATTGCAAAAAGCGGCTATAATGGCAAATCCCGTGTAAATAAATCCGGTAAAGAGGATCATCCGGTATCTTTTTGTTTTTTCATCCAGCATTTTCCAAACCATAATGCCGTAAGCTACCGAACTCACTGTTAAGAAAAGCAAGAGCCAGCGCTGGTACCTAGGTGGCATGCCTAAAAGACGAAGAAAAACCGGTGCAAGCAGCAGTACCACAAAAATGCACCAGTAGTAAAATAACTTTTTGCCCAGTTTTTTACGGAAAAATACCGTAAGCAGTATGGCGAGTATCACCTGTACAGCTTCTATGTAAAGTGCCGGTGCCCTAAGGTCGAAAATTGGGGCCAGGGTAAAAAGCGTGATAAAAGTAATCAGGTAAGGCTGAGGACTAATCAGCGAAAAACCATCAAGCGTTTCTAATCGGCCACGTTGTTTCACACTTCTGAAATTAAAAAATACCCAGAAGAAAAATACAGCGCAGGTAAATAGTAAAAGCAACCGGCTGCTCCGTGTATAAACAAAATAATAGCCCGATATTTCCTGTTCGCCCTGAATGAACCTGCGGAACCCTACACTTTTATTGGCTGGTTTATTTACCGATTCCCAAAGGTAACGGCGCTCCTTGCCAAAAGCTTTAATGCTTACCGCTTCAAGTTGATTATCAGTAAGGTACATCAATTCCTTAATGTTGATCAGATTGGCCGAAGTTCTAGCCTGAAAATTATTGATTGTTAAGGTCGTATTTTTAAGAAGGCTATCCATCACCACCCGTTTCTTGCCCAGTTCGGTAAACTGATCCTTAAACAAAATGCGCACGGTAGGCGAGGTAAATAATTTAATCAGCACTGTATCTTTCCGCAGGTTCAGGATTTCCGTTTTCAGTGCCCGCAATTCCTTTTCATATTCATCAAGATCAGCTAAACAATCTTTATTATTGCTCCGGAGTTCTTCCAGTAAAGTCTGGTCCATTTGCAGGTTCTGCAGGTTCAAGGTGCGATCGCTTTGCGTTAACCTGCTTTTTAAAAGGGCCAATGCAGCTTCATCTTGTGTTAAATGTGCCCCAATAGGCTTTAATTTCTTAAAAGAAGCTACCGTAACCGGCACTTTGTTCACCGTTTCAAATACTTTTTCCAGATGTGCAAGATAATCGCCTTTTGTTAAGGTAGCAGAGTCGGCAAGAATCGATACATCCTGACCTTTATCTCCCTGGTTCTTTTTCTGAGCAAATGTATTCGCTGAAAAAAAAAGGGTAAAGAAAATTAGAGAAGTATAAATGATGGTTATAGGAAATGGTTTTCTGATAATCATTGATTTGAAAAGTATGGATTAAGTACCTCAATAGAAACTTATTGTTCAAAAATAGGGATTAGAATTGGTTTTATGCATGGTTTACAAGTCGATTACGGCAATTGTAGACCATTAAGCTTAAATGAATCAAAATTAATGCCTTTCTTAACAGATATTAACCGATTTATACTAACATTTACCTGTATTTGCGGTTTAAATACGCTCGTTGCCCTTAAGGATGGTTTCGAATTTTGGAACGATTACGGCAGGTCGGGCTTTATAAGCACATTTGCCTATAATAAAAAAGAGAAAAAAATGCAGCTGGTGAAGATGAAGCAGACAGATTATGAAATAAGCGGCACCTATTCAGGAGAAAACGGCGGGACCTCAGTTGTAGATTTGCTGACCAATAAATATACCGCTCATTTTAGGGTAGTACGTAATAAAAAGATTGTCGAATTACCTGTAATCAATCGTATAATGATTTTCCCTAAAACCTACCTTGAAAATTTTAGTGATGATATTAACTTCGATTATGAAGAAAAATGTGTGGCCCTTTATAATCAGTACCAGGCAGAAAATAAATAGTATTCGAAATCTGAAAGAATAAAGAACCAGGGAATTTATTCCCCGGTTCTTTAATTTTAATCCGGTTAAGAAACCTGATCCGGATTGATCATGTTAACTAATTATTGCTTTCCTAAAAGGTAATAAATTGCTACTTTATCGTTAGCAGTAAAAGCGCCTGGCGCATTGCATGAACGCATCCATGAATTAGCATCAGTTTTTGGCGTTCCAGGGATTAAACTGGCAGTTAATGTTAAATCAGGAATTTTTTTGCCATTCGCATCAAGCAAATATTTGGTTCCTTCCGGATTGGTCAGATAAACAATCGTTGGTTCACCTGTTGATCCGATACCGCAAGATCTTCTGTCCACATAATCTGTATGTCTGAATCCAACGCAATGTCCGAGTTCATGGGCAACCACCGCTGCAAGCTCAGTAGCAGTAAAATCTGTTGCATTGTAATATTGATTATTTAGCGCAAATCCCGGACCAGGCTTACCATCTGCAGTTGGAAATCCGCCTGCCTGTCCTAAAATAATCTGGCCGTTAGCATTTCTGCCACCAAGATCTTTCATGGTAACTACTATATCTGATGTTCCGGTCGAACTTGTCTCCAAAACAAAAGTAGTTTTCAGTTTTAGGTCATTGTATCTCTTAATGGCTATCGTAGTGGCATCCGTTACAAGTTTTTGTAAATTACCACCATCAACCTTAATTTTTATTTGTCCGTTGTTAATATATTTAGCAGCTAAAGTATAACCCGATTTATACTGCTCAGTACTGGGTCCGGTTTTTGCCGTTAGTTGCTCTCTTAGCTCTTTTTGGTGCGTAAGATCTTTGGCAGACATTAAAATATCTCCCTCAACAAGATAAGAATCTCCTATTTTTTCTGCGTCAGTAGTAGAAAATCCAGCTTTCATGATAAGGATTTCTTCTGCCTCCGTTAACTTCGATTGGTTTGGCGCTTTTGTATCAGATAATTCATCACCTCCATTTTTTTTACAAGATGGCAGGGCCATAATCAGAAATACAGCAAATGAGCATATCATCAAACCCAACTGCTTTGTTTTTTTTAAGTTTTTCATTTTTAGTTAAAATAAGTGGTTAAAAAATAGTTAGTTCTCCGCTTGCAGATCGCGACTACAGGCAGATAGTTACCCAGGTGTTTTAACAAAAAAGGATGTGATGAAATTTATTTGAGGAATAATACTCAAAGCTAGGAACATATTAACTACCTCAAAATTCTTTATCAGAATTTTACACGAATCCTGAGTGAAAGGCCTTAATATTTTGCTATGTAGGTATTTTAATACTTTTTTTTACACGAAACTACTATTCTGACTGTTGAGTTGTAATACATTATGAGGTGATAGTAATGTATAATAAGAAAAACCGCGTTCAGTTTAAGATTGAATGGCCTGATCGTATTTGAAGATATTATAACTTTTTTTCAAATTTTCTTGTCCTGATGAAATGAGAAATTTATCCTGTAAAGAAAATTGAATTAACTTTATACTAATACTGCAAAAGTTTTAGCACCTGAATTATTCCGGCAACTTTATGAAAAAACAAAGCAAAATTATTGCCCTTTTAGCATTTGTACTTTTGTTGGCCATTGTATTGGGTTATAAACTTCATTGGCTTAATGCTGATAAATCACCTCAGCAAATAACAGATAGCGTGGCCAATGCCCCTGTACACGTTGCTGCGAAAGAAACGTTGGTAACTATCTCAAAAAAAACAGAAGAACAAAAAGAAACAGGCGGTGCCGAATTTCCGGAAAGCGGTAATACCATTGATGACTTTGTAACCAGCCCCTATATTATTGCGATGGATGCTAAAGGTTTGTTAGATGACGACGATCTGGAAGATGTGGTTCTGGTACTTCAGAACAAAACAGACAGCACTGATCTCAGGCCGGTTTTGGTGTTGTTAAAACAGGCTACGGGTGGCTATCGTTTGTACGCAACCTCTTGGCAGGCTATTGGTGCAGCATATATTAATGGCGATTATCAACAGTATGATAGTGAGGATATTACAATAGATAAAAATAAAACCTTAATCATATCAACTTACGGTAGTGGTCCGGTTGGTAACCGCGAAACCAGATATAGTTTTAAAAACGGTGAACTTGTTCTTACTTACATGGAAACATATAATGCCGGGGCAGGCCAGCAAACCATTGCAAAATATGATGTACTGGCCCGAAAAATAACAGTTGAGGATATTAATACCATGAAAGAAGACATGCCCGCAAAGCTCAGTTACGGAAAACTGCCTCCGCATAAGCCATATCTCTTTAAAGAAGTGGATCCGGTAAGTGTTTTCTCAGAGTAAATATATTGAGAATCAATTTTTTTAATTGTAGCGGCAGGGGTTTATTATTCGTTTATAACTGTAAAATCAAACACCCAACCAAAATAATGAAAAGATTATTACCGATAATGTTATTGCTGATCGTGATTTCAGCATGTAAAAAAGAGAAACAGGGAGATTATTCTGAAACAATTACCAAAGGCGAAAAATGGGGCATTCAGATTGGCAGTACACCAGCTGAGGTATTTGCCCAGTTGCAGCAGGCCGGCAAAACACTTGATTTTCAGAATGTAGCAATTTACGGCCGTAAGCCCTATAGTTCTCCGGAAAAACTTGCCGGGATTCTTCCATTTTACTATGCACTAACGGTGTATAATAATACCGGAACTTTAGATCGCGCTGTATTTTTATTTAGCGGGGATAAAGTACAACAAATTGCAACAGGTGGCGGACTTACCTCTGATGTTACGAAATGGCCAGATGGAGCTGCTGATGATACGGCAATTAAAATAGATGATCCTGTTAATGAAATGGGGGCAAAACTGCTGAAAATTCATCAATTGCCGGCCTATGCTGCTTATGGATTTGTGCTTTCTGACAAACCTTTAAACAAAGCGTATGATCCTGATCTGAATAATTATACTGACTGGCAGTTTGTATTTTCTGATTTTATAAGTTCGAACGTAATCGGATCATCAACTGTAAAATTACATTTTAGCGCAGGCAGGTTAGAGCGAATGGACCACGATTACCGGGAAGGGCAAATTTTTAATTAAATGAATTAAATTAAAAAAAAGGCGGCAAAATTATATTTTGCCGCCCTTTTATATATATGCTGATGACTTATTTAGCCAGTGATGCAATTTGAAGTGTTTGCTGATTGTTCATTTCGGTTTTTAAAGCTGCAAAGCGATCGAAATTTAACTTTTGTGTTTTTCCCATTACCAGAATGTGGTTTTGAGTAGCGCCTTTCAGTTTTAAATCGGCTTTACCTTCAATCACAGTATATAAACTCTCTGTTTTCGAGTTGATTTCGGCAACAGCGTTTTCTTTTAAGAATAACTGAAGATATTTGGTGTCTAATTTACCTTCTGTTTTTACCACTGCATTTTCAGAAGCCTGTACCCTGTAAATGTTTTTTACATAAACAGTAATTTTCGCAACATCTGTACTTGCAGAAGTAATTTTTAGCGCATCCCCATCCTGAATCACTTTAACACTTCCGGCATTGTCGTCATTATAACTTACGCCTTCTTTTTGGCACTGCACCAGTGTAACTTCTACATTTCCGCTTACAACAACTTTACTGAAGTTGTGTGGAGCCGAAACTTTGACTGGTTGTTTTTCATCAGCCATTACGCTGGTGGTAAAAATAGATGATGTTAAAACGATTGCTGCTAAAAGCGATTTTGTCAGGGTTTTGATTGAGGTTTTCATAATGCTGTTTTTTATATTTTTAAATAATATTTTGTTTCTGTTTTTGTAGATAAGACGCCGTTAAGGGCAAAACGTTGCACCAGAAAACAGGGTATTATACCAACACAGCGTATTCGTCGACGAACGCCCTATATCAACAGGTGAAAAGATGAAATTATTTTTCCGGAGATTGTAATTATTGGCTGAATGCCTGAACTACAGTAAGCATTAGAATGATGCCCGGGGGGAAGATTTATTAACGGTTGATTTCCAGCACGTAAAAATTCATCGTCATTTTATTTTTTGGCCTGTAGGTAGAATCGTCCGATTTGACTTTCTTCAGGAACTCCTCTTTATCATATGCTGCTACCAATTTATTCAGCGAATCTTTAACCTGGATTTTAAAGTCATTTGGGAAATAGGTACTGTCGCCCACCTCTACAGGTAGCATGTGTTGCGAGGAATGGTATGGACCTGTAGTTAAATTTAAGGTATCACTTACTTTTTTAATTTTATTTTCCTTTTTATATGCATAAGAAATAATTATGCTGCGACTGGATTGGGAGCGGTTTTTCACATCTAACCATTTATACCGTGCCGCTTCCTCAGCATTTCTTTCCCGGGGATCGGTTGAAGTAAGAAAAAGGATGGTAGCAATGGCAACAAAGAGAACAATTATGCCTGCCAACAACCCGACGGTGCCAATAATTTTAACTTTTAAAGACTTTTTTCTAAAAAATAAAAGGTTTGCAAGCAGCAATATGGCGAAAATGCAAAAAAGGAAAAAAATAGTCATAATGTTGCGTTTTTAACGGTCAAATGTTATTAGCTTGTCGTTTGGTAAGTCATATTCATACAGTTTATCTGCCTCATTGTCGAAATACAGCCATTGTATAGTATTTATGCGATGTTCTGCACTTGAAGCAATACCGATCAGCACATATTCCTTATTGTTACGGGTTTGTTTTTCAATGGAATAATTTATTTCTTCCTTATTTTTTACCAGTTGTTGTAAAAGTTCATTTTTCGAGTTGGCTACGTAATATTCAACCATTGTATAAAGTTGATCCAGGTATGGTTTTGAATAATTTTCTTCTTGTGGCCAATGGTATTTTAGTGGTTTGCGGTATGCTTTTCTGAATTTTGAAACGTTTCCATCTTTCAGCTTTGCTACAGAAACAAGCTTATCTGCCTTTTGTGACGTATCGCCATCGCCTGCAATATAAATGGTGTCGGTAGTCCATGTAACAGCTATAGTATCACCTTTTAACAAGCTTCTGTCGTCGCTACCATCATTAACAAATGAAAATTTTTTATCCTTTCTGCGGGCTGTAAGTAAAAAATAATCTCCGTCATCATTGTAGCCCACAAATTCCATGGTATCCGTTTTATGAGGATTATTTTCAACTGTCTTTTTTACTTCGATTGTTTTTTTGTTTGTGTCTGCAACCGTAAGCTTATTCTTTTTCTTTGAATCAGCATGACACGAAATTATGGTGCAGATCACTAAAATCTTCCATACGTTGCTCAGTTGAACCTTCATTTGTTGAGTAGCATTATTTTTTAGGATGAACCGTAAATATATGTTTTGTAGCTGAAAAATTTGAGCAAAAAAAAAGCGACAAATCAATTGTCGCTTTGTATGATTATTTGTGTTTAATTATTTGCTTAATGAAGCAGTTTGGATAGTGGCTGGCGAAGTCATTTCTGTTTTTGAAGCCGCAAATTTATCCAGGTTTAATTTTGGTGTGCTGCCCATTACTACGTTATGGTTTTGTGTAGCTCCGCTTAATTTTAGATCAGCATAACCTTCCATAACAGTATATAAACTTTCTGTTTTCGAGTTGATTTTGGCAACAGCATTTCCGGTTAAGAATACCTGAAGATATTTAACATCAAGTTTACCTTCTGTTTTTACGCTGGCATCATCAGAAGCCTGTACCCTGTAAATGTTTTTCATATATACCGTAATTTTTGCCGGACTGTTATCAGTCGAAGTAATTTTTAGTGCCGATCCATCCTGGATTACTTTTACATTTCCGGTATTTTCATCGGCATAGCTTACACCTTCGGTACCATTCTGGATCAGCGTAACTTCTACCTTTCCGCTTACTACTACTTTATCGAAGTTTTTTGGTGCCGACATTTTTACGGGTTGTTTTTCGCCAGCCATTACACTGGTACTGAAGATCGAAGCGCTTAATACTAAAGCTGCCATTAAAGATTTTGCTGAGGTTGAGAATAAAGTTTTCATAATGCTTTTATTTATATTTTTAATTAATAATTTGTGATTGTTTGATATTGAGACGCAAGGAATTGGGAAACGTTTCAGCCGGTTTAGCCGTATTATACCAACGCTGCTATATTCTCGACGAACGGGTGTTAAAATCGGGCGAAAAAGATTGCATCTGGCGTTATTTATCTTGTTACAGGTTTCCTGTTTGAATCGTTACCTTTAAAAACCAATATTAATGACATGCATGCTTTAGTTTCACATAAAAGAGCGGATTTGTTTCACTGGCACATAAATCTGGTGCAAATCCTGTTGATGTTTTTTCCTTTTTTTATTTTTCAAAAGGCTATTGCACAATCTTCCTTACAGAGCCGGATAATCCAGGTGGAGAATAGCCTTACTGAAAGAATCCGCTTCAGTGGTTCAAAGCCGATGAATATAAAGGACAGAATGAAATTCTATAAAGTGCCCGGATTGAGCATTGCAGTAATCAAAAATTATAAGATCGATTTCGTAAAAGCTTATGGAATGGCTGATGCTGAGTCAGGTATTCCGATTAACGATAAAACGCTCTTTCAGGCCGCATCCATCAGTAAATCGCTGAACGGGCTGGCGATCATAAAACTTTTCGAATCTAAAAAGCTCGATTTATATGCTGATATCAATCAATATCTTAAAAGCTGGAAGTTCCCTTATGATTCGCTTTCTAAGGGAAAGAAAATCAGTACCGCGAATCTGCTCAGTCACACCGCAGGCCTGAATGTGCATGGTTTTGCAGGATACGAAAAGGGTAAGCCTCTTCCTTCCCTTATCCAGATTTTAAACGGAACCCCACCTGCAAATTCAGCGCCAATACGCTCCATATTTGCACCGGGTCTGCGCGATCAGTACTCTGGCGGTGGGATAACCATCAGCCAATTACTGTTGACGGATATTTCTGGTCAGCCTTACGAAAAATATTTAGCTGAACAGGTACTCAGGCCCCTGGGGATGCTCTCGAGTACTTTCGCCCAGCCAGCGGTAAATGTAGCAAAAGGCTTGTTGGCAACCGGATATAATTCAGAAGGAAAACCGATTACTGGAAAATACCACATTTATCCAGAACAGGCCGCCGCCGGGTTATGGACAAATCCGACAGATCTCTCTAAATATATTATTGAAACGCAGCTCTCTCTGGCTGGAAGATCTTCAAAAGTGCTCGATCAGCAAAACACTAAACTACGTCTCAGTCCTTATATGAATGTTGACGGAGCTGCTTTAGGTGTTTTTATTGAAGATTATAACGGGATAAAATATTTTGGGCACGGGGGAGCCAATGAAGGATTCAGGTGCGGCTATTACGGAAGTATGGAAGGCGGCAACGGTCTGGTAATTATGGTCAATTCAGACAATGGAGAAATTATCCAGGAACTCATCAATAGCATTTCTACGGTATATAGTTTTAAAGGATTGAGCAAATCCAGGACCATTACTATAGCATCGGTTTCAGACCATGATCTAAACAGTTATCTGGGCAAATACCAGCTTACACCCGATCTGGTGTTAACTATCAGCAGGGAAGGGAAAAAACTATATGCCCAGGCCACCGGACAATCACGAATTGAAGCTTTCGCAGAAACCAGTTCGAAGTTTGTTTTTAAGGATATACAGGCAACAATGGAATTCGTAAAAGATCAGGCCGGTGTGGTTAAAGAACTTATTTTCATCCAGGGGGATATCATCCATGCAAAGAAACTTTAGGTTTGCCTTTAAATCCAGCCTTTCCTTTTATCCACGGGGCTAAAACGCAAAAAAAAGAGCGGTGGGTGTCCATCGCTCTTTTTAATTTTTTTGTATTGCTTATTTAGACAGCGCTGCAATTTGGATAGTGGCTGGCGAAGTCATTTCTGTATTTGAAGCCGCAAATTTATCCAGGTTTAATTTTGGTGTGCTGCCCATTACTACGTTATGGTTTTGTGTAGCTCCGCTTAATTTTAGATCAGCATAACCTTCCATAACAGTATATAAACTTTCTGTTTTCGAGTTGATTTTGGCAACAGCATTTCCGGTTAAGAATACCTGAAGATATTTAACATCAAGTTTACCCTCTGTTTTTACGCTGGCATCATCAGAGGCCTGTACCCTGTAAATGTTTTTCACATATACCGTAATTTTTGCCGGACTGTTATCAGTCGAAGTAATTTTTAGTGCCGATCCATCCTGGATCACTTTTACATTTCCGGTATTTTCATCGGCATAGCTTACACCTTCGGTACCATTCTGGATCAGCGTAACTTCTACCTTTCCGCTTACCACTACTTTATCGAAGTTTTTTGGTGCCGACATTTTTACGGGTTGTTTTTCGCCAGCCATTACACTGGCACTGAAGATTGAAGCGCTTAATACTAAAGCTGCCATTAAAGATTTTGCTGAGGTTGAGAATAAAGTTTTCATAATGCTTTTATTTATATTTTTAATTAATAATTTGTGATTGTTTGATAATGAGACGCAAGGAATTGGGAAACGTTTCAGCCGGTTTAGCCGTATTATACCAACACAGCTATATTCTCGACGAACGGGTGTTAAAATCGGGCGAAAAACAGTTCATTTTTAATAGAAATTTTAGATCTGTTGCTTAAATGCGTTAGAATTAACATTCGCAAAACACCTGCTTAACGGCCTGTTAATATTTTTGCGCATCAATCACTTTTGTAGTATCGTATGAAAATCTCCTGTAGTATTCTTATTTTGTTATTATCCAGTATTGCAATTGCTTCGCAAGCGCAAAGTCCTGCTGAAAAATTAAAGACGGTTTTTAGGGCTAATAACAAGCAGATTTTAGTGGCAGCACATCGGGGCGACTGGAGAAATGCACCTGAAAACTCTTTAAATGCACTTTACAACAGTATCAAAAAAGGATTCGACATCATGGAGCTTGATGTGAAGATGAGCAAGGATAGCCAGATGGTGGTGATGCATGATAATACCATCGACCGCACCACCAATGCGAAAGGAAAAGTGGGTGATTTTACCCTTGAGGAACTTAAAAAGTTCAGGTTAAAAAATGGCCTGGGCCGTGTTACGGAAAACCAGATCCCAACCATGCGCGAAATGATGCTGGCTGCAAAAGGTAAAATCATCATTAATGTAGATAAAGGAAATGATCATCTTGATCTGGTATTTAAGGTGCTGCGCGAAACTTCCACCATTGATCAGGCCATTGTGAATGTGGGCGATGATGTACCTTATGGAGAACTGAAAACCAAAAACGTTATCCCGGAAGACGCTTATTTAATGGTGGTGGTTAATGCGAAAAAGAAGGAAATGCAGGATGTCATCAAGTCTTACCTGCCTAACCAAAAAACGATTATTCAGCCCATTTTCGATACCGATACTTTAAGCAATCTAAAAACGGTAAAGAAACTGAACGGTAAACCATTAATCTGGCTGAACAGTTTGTGGCCCTCATTGAACGGAGGCCATGATGATGACCGCGCCGTTGAAAGAGGAGAAAAAGAAGAAAGCTGGGGCTGGCTGGTTGCTTATCACCCTGCAATTCTGCAAACTGATCGTCCGGCTGACCTGTTGATTTACCTGAAGGATAAAGGATTGCATCAATAAAGATTATACCAATGATGCACCCGGTTGGAGTTCGTAAGGGGCTTTGCCGGGTTCGAAAATTCTGGTTTCTTCACTTCCTTCAGTGGTAATGTTATTACCCGATATTCTGATCCAGTTTCCTTCACGTAAGCCAACCACTTTGATGTTGTTCTGGGTTAAAAATTCATTGATTCTGGTTTCCCTTGTTTCCCCGTTATGTTTTAGATCAGGATTTGGGTCGAGATAATGTGGATTAAGGTTAAAGGGTACCAATCCCATACAATCGAAGGAAGAAGGATAAACAATCGGCATATCATTAGTGGTTTTCATGTTAATGCCGCCAATATTACTGCCTGCGCTACAGCCTAAATAAGCTTTTCCCTGTTTAATGTTATTACTCAGTACCTCCATCAGCCCAAGTTCGTGCAATGTTTTTACCAAAAGGAAAGTATTCCCTCCACCGGTAAAATAACCCTTAGCATGATTTATGGCCTCAACAGGATTTTGAAATTCATGCAAACCTTTTACCTTAATGTTTAATGTTTCGAAAAAATCGCTGGCTTTTTTGGTATATTCTTCATGCGAAATGCCACCTGGCCTGGCAAAGGGTATAAAAATGATTTCATCTGTTCCTTTAAAAAGGGTAACAAGTTCATTTGTTAAATATTCCAGGTAATTTCCACCGAAAAGGGTAGAAGTAGAGGCCAGTATAACATTCATTTTAGTAAAATTCTTTTGCTACAAAGTTAAAAAACGGATAGCATTTTGGATTGCCAAAGATGCGTTATAAATTTAATTTGACAGGAAATTATGCTAACATCTTTAAGTCAAGCTCAACAGTTCTGTACTATATTCTGCTCAAAATTTCTAAGCGCTTACCCAGATAACTGGCGAAATAACGTTGGGGTATTTTTAATACAAAAAAAAAGTAAGGTAAAATACCTGACAGGAAATTTCAAGAAATTAATGCTGTGGATTGGATATTCTAGGTGTAGTGATATATTTCCTTTTATCGCTGATCCATTCTTTTAGCTTTGGGAAAACGATCAAAATCACAAATGCCAATATGGATATAATCAGTTGTAGTGTGAGGTTTACCTTGGTTACAGGGTTCACATCCATATCGCCCATTACAATATATAAGCGGTACATACTTCTTATAATGATGAATATCAATAGATATTTGCTCCATTCGAACCTGCGTTTGATGAGGATAAATAACAGGTAGCGAAGGGTTAATATTGATATAAAAATGATAGTTTCTTGCGTACTCTCGTAATCGTATAAGAAAAGATTTACGATTCCGATTAAAAAAGTAATTAAAATAAGTTTTGAGGACAAGGAATACTTGTTCTGCACTAGTTTAAAATTCACCAACTTATACTTTTAGGACGATAGACAGTACAAAGGTCAAAATAATTTTTAATATCAGGTAACTTACATGGTAAAAGAACTGTAAAGCTTTGATAATTGTCATTGTGTTTTTTATCAAATAAGAAGTTAAAAACAAAAGCCGCTGTAAAGCGGCTTTAGGTATCTTATATTGAATTTGAATTTATTCCTTTATTGACCTTTCTTTGATTTTTACAGCCGGATTGCCCTGATAAATAGAATATGGCATCAAATTTTTTGTTGTAACGCTACCCAATGTAAGTACCGAGTGACTTTGAAGTATTACACCGGGGCCAACTTTGGCTGCGGCTCCGATCCACGCACCATCTTCCAGAATGATGGAGGAGGTTATCAGATCAAACCCTGTACTTTTATAGTTGTGGTTGCCCGTAATTAAAATGGCCTGTTGAGAGATACAACAGTTTTTGCCGATTTTAACATGATCAAGATTGTCTATATAACAATCGGCCAGCCAGCTGTAATCACCCACCTCCAGTTTCCAGGGATATTTAATATGGATGCCTGGTTTTATACGTACCTCTTTTCCTATCTTAGCTCCAAATAATCTTAGGAAAAAAACAAGTACAGCGCTAACAGGCATCATCCTGCTTTTAAAAAAGAATACATCTGTAAAATACCACAGAAACTGTTTAATTACAGAAGCACCTATCTTAAAATCCCCCGTGTCAAAATTTTTATGTAACTGTGTTTTTAACAAATTTATTATTCTGTAGGTGGTAATGGCTTAAACCTTCACTAATTTATTGCTTTTTTTGATCCAGAAGTATAACATCGTAAAAACGCATATATATACAATAATATTGAATACCTCGTGGTGATAAGTAAAATTATTGCGTTGCGATTTAAAGAATCCGAGTAAAACGCCCAGGCCCGCAATACGGAGCACATTTAACACATAAACGGTTATTAAACCGATTACCAGCATTTTAAGAGTTGATTTCCATGATGCGGGAAATGCTAATACAAAAGCAGCCAAAAAGCTCATCACGCCTAATCCCAGGCAAGAATAATTAACACGAAGGTATGGGCCTGATACAACCATCACATCCATTTCATTGTAAATGGCATAAAACCCAAATGCCTTTATAATCCATACTGCAGGTACAATCAAAGCGGACTTTAAGCCCTGAATATAGTTTAAATGCTCAGAAATAAACGGATTGTAGAATCTGGAGCCTGGTGTCATCACGCTGTTCATAAACAGGTTGCCCTGGCTAAACAGAATATAAAGTATAAAAAGGGCAACCACAAATTTGATTGCTTTTTTATTGGCCTGTTTTTTTGCTTCTTCTGGGGTCATATATTATCGGCACTTATAAATTTAACGGTATGTTTTCTGTAGGGCCTTAATTTTTCTATCCACCAGTCGCCTAAACCAAAAGCCCTGGAGATAATGAAATTTAATACCGGTGCGGCCTTCAAATATACCGAGTTTAAAAAACATCCGGTAACTAAAATAAAGATAGGGTCTTAAACCCAGTGGAAGCTTCCACCACAAGCGTTTTAGCCAAGCACGTTTTTCGTCAGGACTGCCCAGTAAATTAGGCTTTAAGCTCTGGTTTCTTAATTTTAGTATCCGTTCTATTTCTTCCTGTGCTACCAGATCACTATAACGTTCGTGTTTGGATTTCCAGAAGGCAATATCATTTTCTTTCAGGTTTTCTTCCAGTATCCAGCCTTTCTTCCAGATTTTAGCTTTACCTGGCGCAATAAACCTGTGGTCCATGTTTTCATTCAAATCAGAGAAGCCTAACCCTGTCCTAAACATTTTTAAAAGGTAAAAGGGGTAAAATGTACCAAACCTGATCCAACGGCCCTGAAAGAAATTTTTACGGTTAAAGTAAATGCCATTGATATCTTTATTATCATCCTCTTTAAAGTTGGCAAGCATTTCGAACAATTCAGGTGTAACGGTTTGATCGGCATCGAGTCCAATGGTCCATGGGGTTTCTACTTTGAAATTCTTTAAGGCGAAATCCCATTGTTTTGGGTGGTTTATAAAAGGATTTTGTTTTACCTCAGCGCCATATTGCTCAGCGATTTTCAAGGTTTCATCGGTACTTCCGCTATCCAGAATGAATGTTTTAGCATTCAGGTTTTTGATAGAATTTAATAACCTTGGCAAATGAATTTCTTCATTGAAAGTTAATATGATGAAACTAAAATTTTTATTCATATCAGCTTAAATCAGATTCTATTATAAAGTTCAATGTATTTGTTTGCTAAAGTAATATCGTTAAAATCGTCTTTAATTATTCGCGGAGCTACTATTCTTATCTTTTTTCTGTTAACAGTATCACGGTAAGAAGAAACCAATTCTGTTTTAATTTCATTAATATTAAGACTTGTAATCCAGCCCAATTCTTTATCTGCTACATAATCGGCCAAACCAACGTGCCCGCTTATCAGAACAGGTGTGCCTACACTTAAACTTTCTATCACCACGTTGGCAAAATTTTCATTGTATGAAGTGAGTACGGTTAAATCATGATCAGCCATTAAATTAAATTTATCTTCTTTATTCACCAGCCCAAGCCAGTTAATCCGGTCGCTAAGTTTCAGGTTTTCAGCTTTAAGTTTCAGACTTTCTATATATTTTGCATTTCCTGAGCCACCTATGGTTAAACGCCAGGGAATCTTTATACTTGCCAGGGCTTCAAAAAGTAATTCCAGGCCTTTTTTTTCTTCTATACGGGAGAGGAAAAGTAAACGAAAAGGATCATCAGTTGATGCCTGCAAACCAGAAGCCGTTAACGGAAAACTAACTAAATTGGGGATGACTGTAATGCTTTTTGGTTCAATAATTTTCAGAATATCTTGCTTCTCCTGTTCGCTGGTAGCATGGATATGACAATATTTTAATAGTTTTTTGCCCAGAAGTTTGTGGATTAAATTTTTTGAAATTGATTTTCGGTTGTTGAAAGAATAGGAGGTAAGCATGCCACGCGGCGATAACATTACAGGTATTTCGTACCATTTAGCAATTAAGCAGCTTAGTACCGAAACTAAATTCCACCAGGCATGGATGTGGATAATGAGTTTCGAGTCTGGAGTTTGGCGTATCGCTCTCCTCAACGCAATTAATAGTTTAGGAGAAAAATGACTGTGATCTTTTGTGAGACGTTTAAAATAGGTAACTGGAACACCATCAATTAAATTAACTTTACCCGGTTGTACCTCTAATTCTTCGGTGCCATTTGCAGTGGTTGTTAATACCTGTATTTCCTCACCATCACCAACCTTTAGTAATGCTTCACATAAACTTGCTACACTCTGTATTGGTCCACCGTAAATATATGCGGGTTTATAAGAAGCAGTGATGTGGATAATCTTCAATTTTTTACCGTATTAGTCAAATGTCGGTTTTAATACTTTTATGGTTCTAAGCAGGTAAAACAGAAACCACATAATTACATAACCCCAAAAAATATTATTGAACATAAATTCAAAGTTATTCCCTCTCCAGAGTCCCTGAAAAATACTATTGAACATAATTACACAGCCGAGTTCGTAGCCGCCGAATAAACTTTCTGCCAGATCAGAAAAATGTTGGACCAGCATGCCATATAAAAGCATAAAGAAAAATACACCAGCAACACCCCAGCTTAGATAGGCATCTACAACGGGGCGTGTTTTTGCAGATACTGTAGACATTTGATGTGCTACACCTGCATCATAAACCCGCTGCATGGATACGGTTTCCATGTTGGGTTTTCCTGACCAGAAAATTCTGGGAACGAGTCCTTCTAAAGAATTTTCTACAATTTCCCAATCATAATAAGGATGATGACTGGGTACATAGTCTACAAATTGGGTGAACATTTCTATTTCGCTTAGTCTTCTGGTAAGGAACCCCCAGTTGGTATCTTCAATTTGTTCTTCGTTTTTTGAACCCAAATTCTCAAACGCCTGGTTTTGTGCTTCTTCTGCACTTACTTCACCGCTCCAGCTTTGTCTTACAGTGTTATTATACGTTGGTAGGAAATAGAGTAATATGTAAGCGACAGGAATGCTCAAATAAAGTATGGCCTTTTTATAATAGGGAAAAAATACACAAGCTATAACGATCACATTGATAATGATCGGTTCTTTGTATCCAGATAGCGAGGCATGTATAAAATTAATGATGAAAATAGTAGCGCCTATACCTAGGTATTTGATATTTTTAGTGTTGAAACCTTTAACAAATAATACGGCTGCACAAGAGATTCCGACTAAGGTGAGTGGAAGGGCAATTTGGCTAAGCCCAGAAAAACGTTGTGCTAATGAACCAATCCCGAAAACAATAATGCCCAGCCAGATTAAAAAATCATCACCTTCAAAGGTTTTTACACTTTTAATGGTAATACGATTCTTTTGAACTATAAGCATACCTGTAACCAAGGCTGCATGAGCCAATAAACTCATTCGTTGGCAACTGGCAATCAGTGCAGTTTGTTCACTTTCTTTAAATTGTGCGCCATAATTAACTTCTGTTAAATACCGGTAGCCCAAATGATCCATAAAGTAAAAAATGGAAGTGGTACACATAAATCCTGCAAAAATGAGCTGTGTAAGAAATATGGGTCGCATAATTTGCTTATGGATAGGTAAATCCTGCTTAATAATTGCTGCTGGTGATAGTATGGAAGTATAAAAAATAAATAGCGAGCCAAACCAAGCCACAAAATAAGATATGATCGGGCTATTGATTAGTAAATAACAAACCAGAACAGGAAAGTACAAAGTTAAAATAAGTCTTGTAGGATTATTATTTTGCATCGCTGTAAATAGTATCTACAATTGCTTTCACTTGTTTTTCGAATGACCAGTTTTGAATGATCTGTTGGGATTGGATGCCCATTTCTGTTAATTTTTCTTTTCTATCTGTTAGTTCTCCTAGTTTTTTCACAAGATCATCTAAGTCATTCGATTTAAATACTTCTCCATTAATTCCTGGCTTAACAAGATCTACGGCACAGCCAACTTTTGTGGAAACCAAAACCGCTTTACCTGCTGCCATGGCTTCATTGACAGCTAAGCCCCATGTTTCTCCTGGCCCCTTTGATGGTAAACAAAAGAGATCGCAGGCCTGATACACAACAGGCATTTCTCTTTGATTCTGAAAATCCATAAAATGAATTCTCTTTTTTATACTGTCATCCTGAGTGTAGTCAAAGGATTTCTTCGCTCCTAATCCGTCAACATTCCTTTTCAAACTCCCCTCTAACACTCCATTGCCGACAAATAGTAAATGGGCATTGGCCAAATTCAATGCATTAAAAGCTTCCAATAGTAACGATGGATTTTTTTTTACTTCAAATTTACCGGCGAATAAAATTAATATTTCTTGATCAGCAACGCCAAATTTTTGTCTTAAACGATCCGCCTCTACTTTTCTCCCCTGTGAAAATCTTTCATTATCAACAGCATGACAAGCAAAATGCAATTGCTGATCTTTTAATCCATATTTCTCGAAGTAATTTTTATTTGCCTCTCCGACATAAAATGCTTTATCAATATGGCTATAAACCCATTTAAGAAAGTATTTTCTTAATACGCTCTTAAAGCTTTTTTGTTGATCTAATAAGGTGGAATCGCCCCTGAAGTAAGTTGGTACCTTTCCTTTAAAAAATCGCAATATCTTTAAGTGACTTTTCGATGCCCAGCCATAAATCAAAATTGCATCTGGTTCAAATTCCTCTACTTCTTCAATCAATCTGGGATTAATTATACCATTTAGATGGTGGGTACCAGGATCTTTTGAAATATTTTCTAAATATATATAATCATAGCCCTCTAATAAGGGGATGTCCCATTCAATTTGTCGGCCAAAACCTTGGTCATATTTAGCTATTGATTGTTCACCCCAGGTATAAAATACTTTTAGTGCTAACTGTTTAGCCAGTAATTGAAATACTGGGGTGTAATACTGTATCGGATGACTGATGATAATTGCTAGCTTTTCTATTTTGTGCATTCTATTGCTACGGCCTCATTAAAGCGGTTGGCTTCTTCAACAAATTTAAAATGTTCATCTTTGCTATCGTTAAAAAAGCAAATTCTACAGTTTTTAAACCCACTTTTTTCCAGTTCGGACACCAGCGATTTTTCGTCCCACATCCATAAATGTTTGGAGTTGCCCGCATAATCTTTAATTACACCTGTTAAACCTTTGCTTCTTTTTTCTTTGCCTAGTAAGGTTCTCCTCATAAACTCAGATGCTGGATTTTCTACCGAATTATAATCTTCTAAATACTTTGCTATGGCAAATTTCAAATCTGGCACCACGCACCTAAAAATTCTACCTGGTTTTAAAATGTGATAGGTATTTTTCAATGCCGACTGAAAGTCTTGGTAAGACAAATGTTCAAGAACATGCGAACAGTAAATCCCGTCGCAGGTATTTTCTTGCTCGGGCAAACCTTTTACAATATCTCCGTACAGCACATTTTCAGGAAAGGGTTGAATGTTTTTTTTGTAAAATTTGCCAATTAGCCAAGTTCTCTCAAATCTTAAAGTAGGAGAGGCATCATAATTTTTCCAGGTATTTGGAGCGCTAAAACCGCAGCCATATTGTACGTATAACGGCATATTTAAAATTTACTTTTTAGGTGTTTGCTGTGTTTCAAATCCAGTACTTCATCAAACAGATCTACCTGTTTTTTGGTTAAAGATTTTGCGGTATATTTTTCAAATTCTTTCCAATTTGTGTTGGGAGATTTTTTCTCGATTACCTGTTCCAAATATGCTTCAAAAATACGCTTTACTGCCGGATAAGAATGATCAAGTGTGATTAAATTTCCGGCATTACAATCTTTAATTACGGTTGCTGCTTCACTTTGTTGATGAAATAACGCGAGTAATGGTTTTTTCGCCATGATGTAAGGATAAAGTTTGGATGCCGTATATGATGCATCATTTGAGCCGACAATGAGCAAACCATCTGCTTCTTGCAAATTTCGAATGCTTTGGTAAAAACCTATGCGATCTGTATATTCTGTTACTTTCTTGCTTAAACCCATTTCTTTTGCGGTAGGAGCTACTGTTGGAACGCCGGTCCCATTTGCAGAATAACTCGTACCAATAAAATGTAAATGTAGTCGAGAAAAGATAGCCGGATTGGTTTCTTTATAAGCTAAGATTTCTTCAAATAATAATTTAATTGCAGGGTGAATATCATACCCTCCTCTGCCAATATAAATCAGGTTAATTTGATTCGGACCTGTCTGATACACCAATTTAAGTTTCGATTTGTTTTTCTCAGCAATCACAAAATCCTGTTCCAAAGCGCCAAATGTAATTATCCTGGAAGGTTTATTTTTTAACCAAGCGTATCTACTTTCCAAAGTTTCGATATATGCGCCAGATACGCTGACGATGCCATCAACATTTTTCATCGCGATTGGTTCCAAATATTTATTTAACCGATAAGAAAACCAATACTTTGGAGGTCGTTGCGATTTCGGTTTATCTAGATAATAGGTAGAATGCCAAGGATCTTGCATATCAATGACGTACGGAATACCAAATTTTTTCTTCCAATAACTACCCAAAATACATACCGGAAACTGTGTTGTAGAGAAATAAATTAAATCGAATTTTTGCGATGCTAGCAATCGACTAATTTGTTCTCTATAATGATAAATTGAGCGCAAGGCTAAACCACCTATTCCAATTTTACTAGTCCATTTTTTAGCCAACGCTTTCACCTTGTGGATGACTGTGTTTGCTGGTACCGTTTGTAACAAAAGCTCGTCCTTTGCCAAATCTGAGTATTTTTGATTTACAACTGCTACTTCTGCAGTCCATCCAAAACTTTCGAAATAAGGCAAGCTCATTCGCACCCGTTGCATGTCGGCAGCGTTAATGGGCGGAAAGTGTGGCGATATGATTAAAACCCGTTTCAATTGGCTAAAGTATTGGCTACAAGTTCTAAAAATGTCTGCTGTTCCAGGTTCCAATTCAACTTTTCGTTTCCATAGGTTAACGCTTGTTTTTTTCTGGCTGCTAGTTTTTCCCGATGATTTGCGTACAAAGTAAGTAATTTTTTAAGCGCTTCAATATTACCATTTTCGTAAGTATCTCCCATATGTGGGTAGTTTTCAAGTAATTGGCTTTGAGCGCTCGTATCAGTTGCGATAATTGCCAAACCTGCTTGCACGTAGGTGAAAATTTTATTAGTAAGGCAAATATCCCTATTTTCGGGATAACTAAGCTCAGTTGCTAAGCCGATGTCAAATTGTGAGGCAAATTTAAAAATCTCATCCGCTGGAATTGGACGATGATAAAAGATTTTACTTTTTTTGGCAGATTTTAACCTACTGTTAAAAGTTTCTATAATTTCCACATCATGGTTACCTAGCAAATGCAGCTCAAACGCCAATTCGTCCAGGTGGTTTATCACGTCAATTACAGTTTCCAATCCCCTTGCTGAGCCAATAGTTTGCGAAAACCAAAATAGCTGTAATGGCTTATCCGTATGATCAACCATTGAAATATGTTGTTGTGGAAAAACATTTAATAGTGTGATTGGCTTTAGTTGCGGGTAACACTCCTGATAAGCAGCACTGATAAGTGGACTTGACGTTGTTAGGTAATCAACCTGAGCAAGATACTTGTCTTCAATATACTTTTTGATCTTGTAATCAAGTGATGTTTTGTTATTTGTTACTTCATATCTGTGAAAGTCTTCGGCATCGAATCCGCATTTCGCCTTGTTCTTTTTCGATGCCGAAACAGCTGCTGGCAATGCGCCTAAATTATGTGCAATATATAAATCTGCTTTGATTGATTGCGCAAAGTTTGTTTGTTCAGTAAGGCATCTGGTTATAGCGGTTTCTGCGAAACCAAACCCAAAACCGAGAATATTGGACAACTTCATAGCTAATTTTTGACGAATGCGCGATTTCAAATAAACAAATTTTGCTGCACTCGGGTCGCCGCCAACTCTAATTGATTTCCATTTTTTTGTTTGCAATAATTGCATGTCCAATGCAGTTCCCCACTCGTTCCAATACTGGTAAATTACAGTAACAGTATATCCGGCTTCTTTTAAACTATCCGCTTCTTTTACCAATCGGGGGTTGAGCGAGGGCTGACCTGAAGAAATTAATACGATGTGATATGAGGATTTCATTTAACCGTACTCGGATGCATTGTCGTTTTTGGACTAAACTTCGACTTTAACTTAATGAAATATTTCATAATTTCCTCTAAACCCATTTAAAGAAATGATAATACTTAGTGTTTAGTTGATCAGGTATTTTTGTCGGCGCAGCTAAAAATGATAAAACTTTATCCATTATCTGAAAAGACCTAAATACTTAGCTGCAATGATCGGTGTATCAAAACGTTCTTTTGCCTGCGCTCTGCAAAGCGTTCTGTCAATTTTAGCAATTTTATCCACCGCATCTATCATTTCTTCTCTGTTTTTTACCACAAAACCAGTAACTCCTTCATCAACAACTTCTGGTACAGCTCCCATTGGAAATGCAATTACCGGCGTTCCACATGCCATGCTCTCCGTCATGACCATTCCAAAAGCCTCCCTCACATCAATAGGGAAAAGCATAGCTTTTGCCATGCCGAGATAATGGTTTTTCTGTTCATCATTAACTTCGCCAACATATTTAATTTGTTTACCATCAATTTTTGGCTTTAACGTCTTTTCAAAATAGGCTTGTTCATGTTCAATATTTGAAATGTTGCCTGCAATAATCAGCTTCTGATTGGTAGCTAGGGCAACATCAATTGCGATATGGCAACCCTTCACTTTGTCTAATCTCGATAGAAAAATAAGTGGTGCATCATTGGGTAGATTGGTCGTTAAATCGTATTTTGAAAAATCGATAGCGTTGTAAACCCTTGTCCAATCTCCAATGTGCTGTGCGGTGCTGATACAATCGTAACTTGGAGCAGTAAATTTTAAATTCTGGTGAGGAAATCGATTAGTCCAATAGATATTTTTTGCATCGACTTGCCTACCGTAAGTCATGATTTTGTTTACTGGTTGATTTAATATCGGTAAAAGGTAGGCTAACCTTCCAAAATTGTGGATGAGGTTATATTGTTTGCTTTTCTGCAACAGAAATTTCCAGGCAAAGAGCGTTTCTTTTAACCGCTGCCATTTTCCCCGCTTTAGATCGTTGATCCCAAAACTGTAATTTTTGCCAGAAATCTTTGAATTTGGACCAGCCAAAAGTTCAACTTCATGCCCCAAAGCAGTATATTCTTCGGCAAACATATAAACTAACCGCTCATGACCACCATATTTTGGCGGTGGAACCGAAATTCCTGGATCCATGATTAATAAAATCTTCATCCGTAAGCTTCGTTTAAAATCATTAGCATTCTTTCGGCACTTTTTTCTAATGATAGATTTTTCAATATGTAATTTCTAGGTTCATATCTTCCTTTTTTTATAGACTCTATAAATCTAGGTAGTTTACTATTGAACTCTTCTAAATCCTTGAATTTTTCCCCACAAGTAGCATCAAAATAAGGAATAGAGCTAGCGGGTACAGGATTTTTTTCTCCCCAAGTAAAGCGATTGGTATCTAACCAAAATCCTTGATCCCAAGCAAATATAGGAACATCCATAGCCAACGCTTCTTGATAAGCAAGCCCTTGGCTTTCATGCTCGCAGAGGAAAATCATCCCAATACTGTTTGTTAATATTTTTTTGTATTCCTTAATGGTATAAGATCCGTAAGCTATGAGTTTATAATCTATTTGATGATCATCAAGTAGATTAAGAATTGGTTGCAAAATTTCGGTGGTGTTTTTTTCTTTATCCCATAAAAACTTAACATAAACCAAAATATCTTTTCTGGCAGCTGTTTCTTCGGCTTTCCAATAATAAGTATCAATGCCAACCGGCCATATTTTAGAGGTGTTTTCTCCGTACCATCTGTTGTATATTGTTGCTGTCCAGGTAGAATGCTGCAGATATGTCGCTAAGGGGTAATCTTCGAATATAGTTCGCCATTCATTTGGATGTGTCATTAAACCTATTCCAGCTACAATCTTATTCTTTTTATTATAGCCTTTTAATACATTTTTGCCGATTCCAAGCACAATAATTTTATCTTCTTCCTTAATTTTACTAAAGGGTAGATTTTTAATGTATGATATTTTTTTTTCTTTAAGCGCTTTACAAAGATTTATGAAAACCCGCTCTAAGCTGCTGATGTTTTTTTTTCTGAAAAAATGAAGTAATGACCTCAGATAACGATCTCCCCAAAACCATCGGTCTTTTAGATGTGGTTTTTTAAAGTATATGATAAGCCTACCTTTCAATTTAAAGTGATTTATTTTCTGGAATTTTAGTAATTACTCCTTCACCACTTACTGAACGGTTAAACCAGATCATAAGGTGTGGAATTGATTTAAATTGAAATAAGTGCTTATTTTTGCTATTGAATTTGGTATGGATAAGGTATGCAAAGCCTTCTCCTGGCCGTTTACTCTCATCATTTTTCTCTTTTTAGTGTCCCTCTCTAGTTCTTTAATTTTTTCATAAAGTTCTGCATGATTTGAAAAAACTTCGATGTCTTTTCCGATTTCATAAATTTGATCTAGGCCTGGAGCTAATTCGGTTAAATAACATGCACCATACATGGGGGCTTCAATATCTCTTAACCGCGAGTAGGTATTTGGGGCATTGATTGGATAATCAAAGCTTTGGTACCGATTTATGCCAAGGGTAATCAGGCTTTCTCGCGTTATTTTAATGTAGTCGTTAAAATCTGGCTTGGCTTTTAGATTGCTTTTCAGTGCGCTCGATAATACTGGACTAATTCTGCCATCTTTAATTTTATTTAAATAGGGCTTAATCCCGAATCTGGAAATAAAATCAATTTGATTTTTCGCTTTTCTCCAGATAGGGTTATATAGTTCTTTAGCGCTGTCATTCTGCTCTAGCCATCCTGTGCCACGTATATTCAGATCAAGATTTGGATATTCCTTGAATAGTTTTTCGAACAATAAATGTCTTTGAACATCTTTTGAACCTATAAATGAAATTTCTTTTTTTTCAATAACACGTTGCCTACGATATTGATAATCGACCCACATCGGCATTGGGAGGTTAATATATGGGTATCCAGCATTTTGATAAAGCGTTGTTGCCATGTATTCAGGTACCCAATTTAAATCAAATATAGCATACTCTTTTGGTGCCTGTTTAAACATCCTGATGTTATCGCAAAAGAAATTAACACAAGGAATACCCATTTTTTTTATTTCGGAAATTGCCTGGATGTCTATTTGTTCGGGATATAAATAGCTTAAAAATAAGTCGGGTTTATTTTGTTTAATAAATTTTACAGTTTTTTCCCAAGTAAAACTCTTCCACTCATCCAGCTGATTTTTTGATTGTGGTATTAAACCTCTTGCCCAATCTACTTCCTTACACTCTGTCCAGTTACATTTTGCCTCTTCAATGCCATTTTTGATGTAGTGTTCCCAAAAGCTATAAGCAGCTATAGGATGTTTGGTGGTAGATTGTAAAAACGAAAGAAATATTTTCATTGGACTCTTTTATTGCTATGAACCTTTGAAGGTCCAAGAAGGAAATGATAAATAGGCCTAAATACAAATTTGAATATCGAGGTTGCCCTTTCTTTAAAGTAATACCTAAACATAATGTCAATCTCAGCTAAAGTGCTGTTCCTGCCTGCAATTTTTAATCGTGCTTCTTCCATCAAATAATTTGCACTTTCGCTATAACTATCATTAAAATGCACTATTGCGGGTTCACACACTATCGTTGATTGATCAGCCTGATTTACTCTTTTCAGTTTAGTTTTTCCTTTTAAAACATTGGTATTAGAGGTATTGTAGAACATTCTATCAGCTTTTATAGTTTCATTATCTGGAATAGGGTGTTGATTATATAAAGCCATTGATAGTGCAAATAGAGGCTCTTCGTTCTCCTTTCCTCTAAGCCTAATAAAATCTAGTTCATCATATCTCTCCTTGAGTTCTAATGCTTTTGCAAAGACCGATTTGCTAATGTGATTGTTCTTAAAGTAGTAAACAGATCCTACAAAAACCGGCATGGCAATAACGTTGAATTTATTAATCATCTCCTTTATGTCGCAAAAAAAATCACCAGACGTTTGTTCCTCGCCAATCGCTGTAAAATCATAGGCAGACATGGTATCGAAAATGGAATCTAAAGGTTTATAGATCAGACAATCACAATCTATAAAAAGATTTTCCTCAGCAACAATATGGTCAATTAATAAGAATTTTGAAGTAAATGATTTCTGAGATTCTTCCAATGCCAGTAATTTGACAATAACCTTTGGATTGTTCCTGAACTCTTCAAAATATGTAGTATTATCCGTTAGCACTAGCAACTTGATTGCCGATTCTCCATTCCAAATAAGGAAAGATTTTATTAGGTTTTTTGCTAGCTGAAGATAATAAATTCTTCCAACCGCAATTGTTACTACTGCTTTCTTTATCATCTTATTCTATTCGCCAAGTTTTGATAACTATATTGTATTAAACGGATGGATTTCCATCCTAAAACAGAAGCCAGCTTGCTTAAAACCTTTCTGCCAAAATCTAATTTATAGGTTAAGGGAGTTATCAATGGCAATTCGTGTATTGCTTTTTTTGAAATATCTTTAAACTGGGGGTAGCTTCTGATGGCCACATCATATAGAAGACGGTAAATCGCAAAACGGGCTGCTAATGAATCCTCTTTTGATAAAAGTTCTTTTTTTTTAGATAAGATTGATGCCAAAAGACTTGATAGATCTTTATAGGTCCTTTGACTAGACAAGTTTCCTTCTTTCTTATATTTTCGATAGTAATTGAAGACATCGCTTACTTTTACAATTTTTGTTGAATTCAAAATAATTCTTGCAAAGAATTCGCCATCGTCATCTAAGCTTAGCTCTTCGTTCCATAGTCCTGATTTTCTGATCAGCGGCATAGGTATCAGCCATGCATTCGGTTGGATCATCGATCCTTTTCCATCAAATCCTCCCCAAAGTTTGATTAGAAACTTAATAGGCTCATCACTTGTTTTCAGAAATTCCTCTTCGTAGAGAGAAGGTGTAAATAAAGCATGTGCCTGGTGTTCATCGAAATGAACGGTACTGCAGACAGCCAAAGTATTAGTATGGTTTGCAATGGCTAACACCTGTTTTTCTATTTTATCTGTTGAAAGAATGTCGTCTGCATCTAAAAATTGTATAAAATCGCCTTTTGCTTCTAATAGTCCTTTGTTTCTAGTGGCGGCAGCACCTTTATTGGCTTGCTGAAAAACCTTTATCACCTGGTTATCGAATGACTTTATGATGTCGAGCGTTTCATCTGTCGAGCCATCATCAATTACAATAACTTCTTTGTTAGCCCAGCTTTGACTAATTGCCGATTGTATACTTGCTGCAATATGTTTTGCTGCATTATAAGCAGGAATAATAATCGAAACCAATGGTTTTTTCATCTTCTTAATGCTGGCTTTAACAATCTAATCATTTTTTCTCTGATCCAAAAAGCGGCGAGAGGACTAAATTTGCTAACTACATTAAACAGAATATTGTTGTTTGCACTTATAGAATTTAAGCCTAATTTTTTTGCAAACAATAAGGAAGCCTTTGTTTTCTCCCAATTATTTATTGAAGCAAGACTAGTTGCAATCTCTCCAAATCTTACGGCAATCTCATGATTATAAATTGAAGGCGCATTCAAAGCTGTTTTTTCCATTAAATAAAACTGTGCAAGAAAACATTTTTCCTTATTGGTTTGAGACATTGAATTATTTATTCTGTAATTAATAATACTTATTTCATCTTCACAAGAAAAGCGGAGGTGATGAAGGGCGAGAGAGATATGCAACGCGCAATCTTCATTGTACAATACTTTTGGATCTAAATCATAACCGCCCGCATTTAAAAATGCCGTTTTATTATAAAGACCGCAAAAAGGATTGATCTGTTCTGCAATTGCATATTTAATTGGATCGGTTTCGAGCTTATGTTTATCGAATTTTCTTAAACTGATGAATTCATTGGTGATATGGTCCCGATATTCATAATTGAAAAGAACCACTTCCGGACACTCTTCCCTATCCATCCATTTGTGGGCCAGGCTCGTGAAATTTGGAAGTAATTCATCGTCTGCATCGTGAAAATGGATCCACTCAGATTTTACCATTTCTGCAAGTTTATTTTTTCCGAAAGAGCAACCACGGTTCACATCGCCGTCGATAACAACTGCACCATATTTTAGGGCTATCTCGTGGGTATTGTCTGAACTACAATCATTATATACCAAAATTTCATCAAACTTTATATATTGGTTTTGGGCCGATGTTAACAATCTTGGTAAACACCAGGCTGCATTGTAGGCAGGTATACAAAGTGCTAAAGATTTCATTGATGCAAATGGTTGTAAACTAAGTTTTTCATTTGTCTATCCGCCCCAAAATTTTATTCTTCAATCTTTTGGTAATATATTTTAAAAGCTTACTCAATGGCTGTTGGTTCAGAACGATATCAATGGCGTATTTTTTATCTGATGGGAGATATAATGCCTGGTTAAATAGATTGGGAGCAATCACATCAAATTTTTGAATAACCTGAGTCATTAACTTAATGTTGTCATTAATAATATTGGTATACATCAGGCTTTTAACAGTTTTTAATGCTTCGCTTGTCATCTTTTCATAAGCAATTTGATCCATGTTGTTAACTGCTTCAATACACGACGCAAGCGCAATATGATCATTGGAAGCATATTTAAAACCATTTATTCCATTTTTAATGAGTGATGAAACACCTGCACCATCTGAACAAATTACTGGCGTGCCAATGCTCATGTATTCTAGACAGGTGAAATTGTATATGTCCCATGTGGATGGAATGATGGCAAATTTTGCTTTTTTTTGAATGTCTTTCAACTGATGGTGAGAAACTTGCCCCTGAGGTACTATTGTGCGATTCCATATTTCGGGGAATTTTTCGAGAAGTTGGTCTGATTTGGATAAACTTTCGGTAAACATGGTGTTGCGCCCATACCATTTGATTAATACTGGTTTAGCTATTGTTTTAACTGCCCGGCATAAAATATCCGGACCTTTCCATTCCTGGATTCGGCTGCATACGATAGCAAAATTCTCCTTTTGAATAAATTTAGCAGGGGTAGAGTTCGTTTTAAATAACGGTGAGATAAGATTAATTTGTTTATGAGGAAAAATATCTTGCCAAAATGTATAATTAGACTGACTATGAGTAACTAGCGCATCTGCTTTTTCTAGTAAGGAAAGTTCTGTCTGTCTACACTGGTCTCCAAATAAAATCCCCTGAAGTTCCCGTTCATATAGTTCAATTTGACCTGAACTTCCATGCAAACGGGTTACAACGGGGATATTGTGGTGAATTAGCCAGGGAATAAAACCAAGTCCAAAATCGGTACATTCTACCAGATCAAACCCTGCACCTGCGTTAACCTGTTCCCACATGGCCCATGCAGAGGCAATCGCTTTCTTATATTGTGGTATGAAATCGAATTTTTTGAACCTATCGAGGTATTTATGGAAAAGGTCGGGTTTGAGGTATTCGACTTCTATATCATGATGCAGAAAGCTATCTAAAGATTGGGTATAAGCACTGCCTACCACAACTTTTATTTTTGCAACATGAGATCTCACAAAATCAATGTATTGCAGATAATATGTCGAAATTCCTCCTCCTGAATGAGGGTAATATTCGGGTAGAATAAAAAGAACGTTTAAATTGTTTATTTCCTGATCCACATGCTGTTAAAATTTCTGCCGAATTTATCATCGGCTAAAGTCAAGTTATTTTCCTCCGCCTTATACTCTTCTGGTAGGTCAGATTTTAGCGTGCCAAAAAAACAATAGGTATTAAAATATGCCAGGGAAAGTCCCTTTACCGATTCCTCCAGATTTTTTAAAGAAATGCCATTGTTGGCAGAATAAGGTAGCCCTTCTACATGGATATCTGTAATACTCCATATCTCTGCCGGAGTAAGATGAGTATTGATAACATTTAATTGTATCAGTTCTTGATTTACCTCTGCGATATAGGTTTCTAGTTTAATATTCCCCTTCAGTATGCGTATAATTTTCCCAATAATCCTTTGTTTAAGTGTCCTGTTTTGAAAATTAGCTCTTGTGGTTTGAATTAGGCGTGCTGTTCTGTTTTGGTATGTTTCAGAAGTGATTGCTTCAGCAAGGGGATCATGCAGGCTTATAAAGACACCGTTTGTGTTTAACCTGTTTTCTATGCCCGAGATGAATTGTGGAATATTTGGAATATGATGCAAAACGGAAGAAGTAATAATGAGATCGAATTTTTCGTCTACATCTTCAATATATCCACATCTCGAATTTATAGGTATATTCCATTTCAATGAGCGTTTTTTTGCTCTCTCTAACATAGCATGAGAGGGATCTAGCAGAAACATGGATGCTATTTTTCTGCCAACTAATGAATCTATTAAAAGTTGAGCAGCCAAACCTGTTCCGCAACCCAGATCCAAAACTTTAATTTTTTGTATTTTTTGCTCGTCTAGCCAGGCACAAAGATGATTAATAATGCGGTCAATCTGTTCGGGAAGATTAATCCACATTTCAGCATGGATTTTATCATAATATTTTGCTTCAATATTATGAAAGGTAAGGTTAACCTTTTCATGAAAATCTTTTATCGAATCCAGATTGGACTTTTGCTCAAAAAGTGGGGTTAAAGATTTGAAAACATCGGTTGTCATTTTAATTGTATTGGCTTTAACGTACTGCTCAATGGGCTCAGTTATTTTCTATTAATAATTTTAGCCTGTTATGGATCTTTATCGGGTTAAAATCCATTTCAGCAAAATACCTACATTGTTTAACACATGCTAATCTGAAATCCGGATTTTTGAGTTTATTTATAATACTTACCAAATCTGTTTTTGTTTCATTATCAACATAGCTTAACCAAGCGTTTTTAACGGCCCATTTGCCTATTGCTGAAGATTGGGGAGCTATAATAAGTACTGGTATACCTAAATGGCAGAATTCGACAAATCTACTTGGAAAGCTGTATCTCGATCTGATTTCTTCATTTGTATCTGAAGAATAAAAAACAATGATCACATCAGTTTCTTCCACCATGAAGTTGAACAGATCATAGAGTTCTTCAAATTTTTTGTAGAAAGAAATTTTGCTCGAATTCTGTAAAGAATCTTTGTAATCCTGATTAAAAGAACCAATCATGATTATGTTTGTATCAGTTTCTTCAACCGCATCATTAATTTTTTCGACCGTTTTTTCAAAAAAATATGGTAATAGCATCCCTGAAATGGCAAAATTGAATTTTTCGGATTTTATTCTTCTGCCATGAGCTATAAAGGTACCATCAGGTATTGGGTAAACAACAGATACATTTTTCCCGCCATGCAAAGAAATAATCTCTTTCATCTGTTCTGAAACCACAAAAAAATGCCTGCAATTTTCAATTATTCTAGTGATTTGTTTTCTTGTGAGAATATTCTCTTTAAAATATCGGTTGAAAATATTATCATCGTGGAAAAAGAGATAAAATGGAATATTAGCTTGTTTTGCAAGGAAATGGACCAGGTAACTTACATAATCTTCTAATAACCCGATTAAGATATCGCCTTTGGTAAAATGAAGCGCTTTGGTCAGAGATCTTGCTTGTAACCGCGTTCTCATGCTGGTTAAAAACGGAGTCGCTTTTCTTAAGGGCGGGTGCCAGAATTTTTTTTCAAGGTTAATTTGCCTGAAGCTGGTATTTCCCTTATTAACCGGACTGCAATTAATAAAGGTAACCTGATAACCTTCCTGTTCAAACCGTTTTAAATGTCGGTATAGTACAATACTTCCGCCAGCAGCGTTATTTACCGGATAAAGTGAACTTGAAATAAAAAAAATCCTTTTTTCCAAAAATTATGAAATTTCGTCTACGGCTCCCCAGGTTCTTTTGATATGTTTTACCTTCGTAAAAAGAGAATTTAGAGCAGCAATTGTTTCTGTTTCGTTATATGAGATTTCGACAGCCTTTTTTTGATCTCCAATTGACTCTTCGTAGAGGCTTTTCATTTGAACAAAAATTTCGTTCGGATCTAGCGGATCAAAATATCGGGCTGCTTCGCCCAGTTGTTCAACATGTCCGTCTAATCGGCTACAAATTACTTTACAGCCCAAATAATAGGCTTCAACTAGTGGCATATTCGTTGGCCCAAGGAAAGTTGGCATTACCAGTGAAATGGCATTTTTGTATAACCATTTCAGTTGTGGTAGACTGACCAGACCGAGTTGGATAACATTTTTTTCGAGGCCTAAGCTTTGGATGACACTAGTAATGTAATCAATATTATTTTGATTTGCTCCTGTAAATACAAGTTTTACCTTTGGAAAAAAAAATATAAATTGTTGGAAGGCAAGTAGCAGATTGTAATGGTTTTTATGTGGCCAATACCTGGCAGGGTAAATGAAAAACTTGTGATTTGCTAAGATATCTACCTGCTCGGTCGCAATCTGATCTTTTACGATCAGGCCAGGAATCATCGGTATCACGTGAATTCTGTCGGGATTAACAGGACAATACCGGATCAGTTCTTTCTTTCCCGCCTCAGATTCTGCACAAATAATTAGTGCTTTATTGATATCCCGGTTTAGATTTTCAATTCTGCTTTCCAGCTTTCCGTGCATACTTACTTCAGGGAAAGCAAACATAGAAATATGGCCAAGATCCCAAAGGGTTGATACGTGCGGAAAATTGTCAATCTCAATTCCCGGATTGATGTAGTAAATTACTTCAATTCCAGCATGCTTTAAATTATCAATTAACTTATTATTGTACTTTTTTTTGATTCTATTGCTTAATTTAATTCCGAAAAATGGTAGCCGAATACATATGGAGTTGAGTAGTTTCGGCCATCTAGTTCTGTAAATAGGGGTGAGCGACAACACGTTTGACGCTGATTTAAAGATTTTATCAATGTTGTATCCAATATGAACAATTTCAGTGCCTGAAAACGAGGTTTTAGTTAAGATTTCTTGCAATGCTTGCGTGTATGCAAATGCACCACCATTTGCATAGCTCCCGCCATGGTAATGCCAGATACCTATTTTAAACAATTTTTTCATGAATGCAGGTTGTTATTGCTGTAAGTTCATCAATTGTTAAACCTAATCCGCTGGGTAGATAAAAACCATTTCTGGCTAGCCTTTCTGCAATGGGATAATTTTCGTTTTTAAACAACCCCATCTTTTGAAATACAGGTTGTTCATGCATGCACCAAAAGAAAGGCCGGGTACCGATTTTGTTTTTGGTGAGATGAGCTATTATGTTTTCTTTTTCGGCTAAGGTTGGTGCAATCAAACCGAATATCCAATAAATATTCTTGCTAAAATCTGTTTTTGCAAGAGGCAGTTGGTACCCTTTTTCTTGTAAGAAAGAAAGCCTTTGTTGATAATTTGCACCTATTTCTCTTTTCTTGATTATAAAACCTTCAAGTTGTTCCAATTGTGCTACACCTAGTGCTGCCTGTAGGTTTGTCATCCGGTAGTTCCAGCCTATTTCGTGGTGGACAAAGCGGGGACCATCAGGTTCAAAGCAGAGGTTCCGGAGTTTTTTACATCTATCTGCCAGCTTTCTGCTGTTAGTGAGAAGCATGCCACCTTCACCGGTAGTAATGTGTTTATTTGGATAAAAACTAAAAATGCTAATATCGCCGAAACTACCACACATTTTACCTTTATAGGTTTGGCCGTGCATTTCTGCTGCATCTTCGATTATTTTCAGCTTATATTTTTTGGCTAATTCAATTATAGGATCCATATCTACTGGTAGTCCATAAATGTGGACCACTAAAATGGCTTTTGTTCTGGTTGTTATCTTTGCTTCAATTTGGGTAACATCCATATTCCAGGTCAAAGGATCACTGTCTACCAATACAGGCAATGCACCAGCCGTAATAACAGATTGCGCTGGAGAGATAATAGTGAAAGTAGGCATGATTACTTCGTCTCCAGGGCCAATATTTAAAACTTTAACTGCAATATCTAAGGCTGCAGAACCGTTATTAACTGCAATTCCGTACGAACTACCAATATATCTACTAAACTGTTCCTCAAATTTACTAATAAAAGGCCCTTCGCTACTGATCCAGCCTGTTTCAATACACTCAGTTAGGTATTTTAATTCATTGCCATTAAGTAGGGGAGTGTTAACTGGAATCGGATGCATTATAATTTTTTTAAAATATAACACACGCCCCAGGTTTCGCTTGTGGGTGTGTTCTTGCTTATAAATTCTTCACTGTGGATTAGTTCAAATCCTGTTGCACAAGCTAGTAGTTCTATTTCTGGTCTGCTGAAGTGCCGCATTGGATGCTGCTCTTCAAAGAAATGGGTCGAACCGTCACGAAGGTCTTTTACTGTAATATCATAATTGACTTCAACAACATTTAATTCTTGACGTATCACTGGATTTGCATTTCTAGTAACTTCAATATTTTGATCCTGAAATATTTTGGTTCGCTTTTCTGGAACTTGAAAATTTACTGCTAAGCTATGCCAAACATCAAAAATAAACAGGCCGCCCGAATTTAAATGACGATGTACATTTCTAAATGTATCGATTAAGCTTTGACTGTTGATTAAATAACTGATAACGTGAAAGAGCGACAAAGCAATATCAAAGAATTGGCCAATTTCGAAATTGGTAATATCTGCTACTTTAAAGTCAACATTAATTGCTTTTGAGCGATTGGCAATATCAACCATTTCCGGACTACGCTCTAAACCAAGAATTTGGTATCCCCTTGCTGATAGCAAGTTTGCATGTTTGCCTGTTCCTGAACCTAATTCTATGATTTTTTTACTTTCAGAATCGTATTGTTTGATCAGGGCGTCCAAATAATCAACTTCTGCTTCATAGCTTTTGTCTCTATATAGAAGGTCGTAATATTGACTATAAAGTCTAAAGTTTGCGCTCATTATTTGATATTTTTAGGAATATGATCGAAACGAACCTTGTCTTCCTCTCCACAATAGGGACCTTGTTTAATTTCTATGAGCTCTGATGACTCTAACATTTCAAAGCCGTGCCCACCTGCAGCAAGTAAAATTACATCTCCCGTTTCCACCATTCTGCTCTCGAGATAAACCTGGTCATCATTGTAAAAATCTACACGTACTTTGCCTGATTTAACGTATAGCACTTCTTGTGTAAGGGTTACTTTTCGTTCTACAAGCTTGTGCACATGCGGCGGTATAATATAACCTTTAGGCCGGTTCATGTACCCCAACTGTTGCGAATAATCTTGTGGGGTGAAGAAAGTTATGCCTTCCTTATGAAAATTTGACCTTATGATTAGTGCGAGTAATAGTCCATGCACAGTAATGCTTTCTATCATAGTTAAGCTTGATTAAAAATAAATTTGCTTCTTTCAGCACTTAATGAATTGATTTTTTTTCTGAAGATTTTTGAGATCACTTTTCGTGCTATTTTGTTAAGTAAATCAACAACTTTTATGTTTGTCCATTTATGTATCGGACCAATTTTACAAGTGATCATCAACTTACGGTAAAAGGAAATGCTAGACTTATTTATAGATATGTTTTTTGACCCGGCCCCATAATGAATAAAATTTGACTGGTATTTATTGGAGAGGTGGTAAAATTTTTTGCCTGGTATTGTCCTTAATTCGTTTTGAAAATAAGCGGCGGAATCGAATGCGTGCACCTCACCATCACGGATTTCCTCGTAATAAAAGTGAGATCTTTTGGATAGCTCAAATGCTTCCTTCTTATAAATACAAAACCAGGTGTGGTTTCGTTCGTACAAGTGCATGTTTCTATTAGAATAACTATCAAAACAATATGCGCTTTCATTATAACAGGTACTGGCGAATAAACAATCCGGATTTTGTAAAGCCATCAGTAGATGAAAATAAAATTCTGCGTTTAATACTTCAAAATCTGCATCAACAGTTGCAATGTAATCTGTGTCAAATTTGGGAAGTTCTGAGGTCCAGAGTTCATCATAATTTTCGTTAATGTCATCTCTCACTCTATCAATTCCTTCGGGAGAGGTAATCGTCTCACCAGCAACAAAGTTTTTATTCCTTATTTTTTCTGTATTGTCAAATATCTGAACATAAGGATATGCCGCCCATTTTACTGCATATTCGTTAAGATTTTCTGGGGTGAGCGCATTTAAATAAATGAATAATTTAAAATGTTGTTTTTCAGAATGATTAAGTCTAGAATATATTTTTTTAAAACTTTTAACACCATAATCTCCAAACATGCAGTCTCGGTTGGTTACCAACATAAAGAACGTAATGGACTTTTGCGTTATGCTATCTTTCATTTAGTTGTTTTTGTTCAATCCAGTTATCTTTCAGTACAAGATTCCTCATATGATGTCTGGTTATCAACTTGATGTCGTAAGCAATGCGGTTGCTGTGGTAAAAAACCTGGGCCATTGTAATTCTCCAATTATCTTTAGCTCTTATGAAGTGCCAGGGTGTAGCTAACGATTTATATAAAACAGCAATAAAATTATTAAGAATGTTGCTGAACAGTTTTGAATTGCTCAAACCATTGGCGGCCTTGTAAATTGTAAAACTATCGCAGTTAGCCTGGTTTGCAAACCTTTTATTTAAATAACTTTGCGTCATTCTGCTTTTTGGAATAATATGGTTAATAACAGATAAACCATTGTAGGCTTGAAGATAACCCAGATCAAGAAGTTTTATGGATAGTCCTGTTTCTCCATCTCCTATCCATTCGCCTCTTGTATTTTCTGGATTAAAGCCCCCGGCCTTTATTATTGCTTCTTTTAAAACTGCTTCATGACAGCTAAAAATATTAATCATTTGATCGGAGATGATTAAAGGAGTTTCGTCTAGATTGAGGCTTAAGTGAGCATTTAGGCAATATTTTAGTACCCAGTCTGGAGGCTGAATATCCCATTTAGGCAGTACCCGCCCACTTACCACCGCAATTTTATCATTCAGTTCGAAAGTTTGAACCAGGTTCGTTAACAAATCAGGTTCCGCAATCATATCGTCATCTGTATAATATAATACCTCACCTTTTGCATATTTTATTGCAGAATTGCGTGCATAGTGGACGCCTTGCCTTGGTTCCTCGAAATATTTTATTATTGGGTATTTTTTAGACAATTCTTTTACTACCGCTAATGTATTGTCTGTTGAGTTATTATCAATTACAATAATTTCGAGCATATTGGGGTAGTTTTGTATTATAAAGCTTTCCAAGGTTCTTCTTATGAAGAAATCTCTATTATAGGTAGGAATAATAACTGAAACAGTTTTCATTTTTTAATTTGTAATATGTAAACCATTAAATCTGGATGAGATTCCAGTTATCTAATAAAATATTGCAAGGAGATTCTATTTTTCCATAATCTGGAAACCATTTGTTTGGTACATACACAGGTGCGTTTTTAACATTTAAATAAGCCCCCCACCAACTAAAAGTACTATTCGAAATGATACAAATATCTGCCTGCATTAAAAACTGAAAATCGATAATTTCCGTTGATCGGGAAATATATTTTTTATTAAGGTACCCAAATTCAGACTCTAAAAAATCTGTATCGTCGCTAATTAATATGTAGTAATTGTTTTCGCTTTCAATGGACGAAATTGCATTGTGATAATATTCTGCTGGTAATTGTATGTCATAGTGAAAATAATCCGATCGCCTAACATGTATAACCACATATTTGTATCCTTGGGGAAGATCGTTAAATATATTTCTAAAATCTGTCTGATATTTTTCTTTAATAACTAATTTGGCTTTTATTTCTTCTTTATAGGCAGCGAAATAATACTCCGATTGGAAAAATCCGGTAAATAATTTCTGATCGTTCAGTTTTAAGCTCTCCAGCTGCGGCTCCAACTGATCTGATATATATACTTTTTCATAATTTAGGGTTTTTCTTAACAACGCATAAAATTTTTGTTTGAGATAAACTGAAAAAAAATCATCAAACCCCTTTAAAGAAAATATCGTTTGGTCTAAGTAATAGAAGATATCTTTTGTTTGCGCAAAATATTTGGGAATAAATAAAGATTGCAATCTCCTATCAAAATAAAATCTCGAATTTAGTTTTTTAGCGGTAGCGTAAGCAAATGCATATTGGAACAACTGATTTCCCAATCTACCTTGTAATTCAATACTGATCATTTAAAGATTTTTTAAACCAAAAACAGCCACAGCCCCAATTTTGCTCATCTGCTTGTTTTTTACTGGCATTTCTAATCATACCAATATTTTCAAACCTATCAGGAATCAAGGAAAACTCAATAAGTTCTAGTTTTGAAAAGTAAGAAATAATCTGATCGTATGCGTAAATCCTGTGTGCGTTAAATGCTATTTTAGCTTTGCCAATCGGAGTAACTATAAGTAAGTTTCCATTAACCGCCAATACCCTAATCAATTCGTTAATTGCCTTGAGGTCGCCATCATAATCAATTTCGTCTCCATATCTTCCCAATCCAATATGCTCAAGTGTATGCAGGCATGATAAAGAGTCAATCGTATTACTTCTGAAAGGTAATTGTGTCAAATCGGCATGTTTGGTGTCTAGTCCCTCCAGTTTAATTTTCGCAGGCCTGTAATCATAAAATTCTACGGGTATAAATGCTGATACTATGGTGCTGAAATGTAAAATTGAAGAAATATCGACGTGTTTTTTGGGTTGGGTTTTCGCTAAAATTCTCGCTGCCCATGCGGGATGATAAGTATAGTGAGGTTCAATTTCGGTAATAGATGTTCGGTCATCTAATAATGGGTAATGATCGTAATCTTGACCGAATCTGAGATTCGTATTTCCTTCACTTAATCGGAAATTAGCTAAGTCTGCGTTAAAAGTTTCAACTTTTTTTCTAAACAATTTTCTTAAAGTGAAATAACCATACAGCTTTCCTACTGCAGTGTAACGAAGTTTATTTTTAATTTTTCTTAACAACTTTTTTCTTTGATTTTTAGGAAATAGTTTATTTTTTCCGAGTCATTATTGTAGATATTTTATACCTGAATTTTCTAACAATTTGGTTTTTGATTGAAGGCATTGGCACTACATCAACTTTTAAATCTTCTGTAGCCAGGTTTTGAAGCAGAATATTAAATTCCTGCCGGTAGGATTTTGGAACAGCCAGTATAATATCATTAAATACATAAATTTGACGTTCTGGTGTAAGTGCTTGCATGATTTCAGAAAAATCAGGATAATCTGTTAAGGAATGGGGATGAGGTGGTGGGGATAAAAATAAACGAGCATCATCAATCATGATAAACAATTTGTCGAACAGATGTTTAAACCTATTAATGATTTCCAACTCAACCAATAAGGGGCATTGGTCTTTTTCTCCGAAAGAATAGTCACCGCACCAATGTGCATCGAGCCATAAAATGGCGTTATTTACTTCTGGAAGGATGTCTGGAAGTATACTTTTTGTATCGCCAAATAAAAGATTTACATTTTTCCTTGATTTTAGTCTTTCTTTAGTATGGTTATACCAATGTTCCGAAAATTCAATCGAATATACATTTTTGAAAACATCAGCTGACCATTCAGTAGTACCACCTTGGTAGGTGCCGGTTTCTATAAAGTTGGTAATTTGATATTTTTCTTTTATAAATTCAACAAGCCTTTTATCAGGCCCCATTGTCATTGATCCCATTTTATTTTTCTAATTTCCAGTTAAATTTGTTTGCGAGAATCCCTGGCCTCTTTTCCGTCCAAAAGTTTGAAAAATCAAAACCACCATTAATTTCAAAATATATTCTATCATTGTTATTATCGGGATCTATAATCCAAAACTGGTTGAATATTGCAACACCTAGGGAAATGTAGTATTTTCCCTCATTCAACAAGTAAGGAGTAATGGAAGTTGTGAGTTTGATTTTGCCTGTTGGAAAGCTATTTTGAGTAATTGTGTCTGTGTGAAATGACCATAATAGATTATTGCCATCAGCATCAAATAAGGAAAATCCTATTTGCAACGAGCTGTTAGGTTCCAAAACTTCTCCCAAAATAGAAATTTCAACCTCTTCTTTCAGGCTATATGAAGTTTTTTTAGTATTTATCATCAAGGGGATGAAATATTGATTTTTGTATTTTTTGCCATCAATATTAAGGCTGTTTGACAATTCTTTATTTTCTGTAGTAAGATATTTATTAATAACTTCAGACATAGCATCCGACTTGTAACTCACAAGACCATTTTTAAGTACTATTCCACTGTTGCAAAGTTGCTTTACCGCGCCCATATTATGGCTCACAAAAAGTACAGTCCTTCCTTCTCCCTTGCTCACTTCTCCCATCTTGCCTAAACATTTTTTCTGAAATTCTGCATCGCCAACAGCTAATACTTCATCTACAATTAATATTTCGCTTTCTAAATGCGCAGCAACGGCAAAGGCCAGACGCACATACATGCCTGAACTATATCTTTTTACAGGTGTATCCAAATAACGTTCAATTCCTGCAAAATCTACAATTTCATCCAGTTTGCGTTGGATTTCTTTTTTACGCATACCTAAAATAGCACCATTTAAAAAAATATTTTCCCTACCGCTGAGCTCTGGATGGAAACCGGTACCCACTTCTAATAAACTGGCAATTCGCCCCTTGCCAGATATTTTTCCAGTTGTTGGAGCAGTTACCTTACTCAATATTTTAAGCAGGGTGCTTTTCCCGGCACCATTTCGCCCAATAATACCTACTGCATCTCCTTGCTCAATTTCGAAATTAATATCTTTTAAGCTCCATACTACATCGCTTTCACTTTTGGTATTTTGGTCATTACTTTCCCCGATCCGCAGAAATGGATCTTCTTTACCTCGGATGCGCGCATACCAACGTTCTAAATCGCGACTGATCGTTCCTGTACCAATTTGGCCCAATTGATAAGCCTTACTTAGGTTTTCTACTTTTATTGCAATGTTAGACATTTAAAATATGCTTAAAGTTGTGCTTTCCGTTATCCATCTCCATTTCCCATTTATACGGTGTCAACAAAATTCCGTTCTACCTTATTAAAAACCACAGTACCAACCAATAGTAAAACTATAGTAACAATTGTAGCACAACCTAAACTAAACCAGCTAAAGCTCCCTTGTCCTAAAAATCCATATCTAAAAGTTTCAATAATTGGCGTCATCGGATTATACTCAATAATCCAGGCATATGCCGGATATTTCTTAATAGCCTCAGATAGAGGATAGATTACAGTAGTAGCGTACATTAATAACTGCACACCAAAACCGATGAGAAAAGCCAGATCCCTATATTTCGTGGTCATGGCTGAGATAATCATCCCTGCACCCAAACCCAATAAAGCCATTAATATTACAATTACCGGGAACAGACAAATTGCCCAGCTGATGTTGAAATTTGCGCCTGAAAAATAATAATAGGCCATTAATATGAGAAATAACAACATCTGTACGCCAAAGCGCACCAGATTACTTACCACAATACTTAATGGCATAATTAACCTTGGGAAATATACTTTGCCGAAAATACTAGCATTATCCCTAAAAACAGATGATGTTTTGGTTAAACAATCAGCAAAGTAATTCCAGGCCGTAATGCCGGCCATATAAAATAAGGGCTTCGGTAGGCTATCAGTTGAGATGCCTGCGAGGTTGCCAAAAATAAAGGTAAAAATGATGGTGGTAAACAGGGGTTGAATAAAAAACCAGAGCGGGCCTAAAATGGTCTGTTTATAAAAAGAAACGAAATCTCTTCTCACTAATAATACCAACAGATCCCGGTATGCCCAAACCTCATTCAGCTTTAAATCGAGTAAGGATGATTTTGCCTCGATGGTCCATAGTTGTTCCTCTTTAACCATAAATTTTGGGGTTAACCAATCCTGAATATTGTGTTTGATCCATTTTTTCGGTGTGATTAATCATCCCGTTTAAAAGCAAGCTTTTTACGGATTGAAGATAAGGTGCATATCCAAATGCCTCCATACATTTTTCCTGAAGATTTTTTTTATCGCTTTCGTTTTGTTTGTGCTCCAATAAATTACAAATACTAATTAAAATGCCTTCCTGATCATCAGGATCAACAAGTACCCCCAGGGTTCCTCCCTGAAGTGCATCTACACTTCCGTCTTTATTGCCTGCAATTACCCTTAAACCGCTGGCTAATGCTTCGATAAATACGATGCCAAATCCTTCTTTTTTACTTGGCAAAATAAAGATGTCGGATAATAAAAAATGTTCGGTAATTTCCGTCTCATCAATAAAACCGATCATTCTAATGTAATCCTGAAGATTGTTTTTTATAATTAACTCATCTAATCTTTTCTTTTCTATCGCATCCCATTTGCCGCCTAACAAATAAGTTAGCGTTGGGTATTTCTCCAGTAGTTTTGGTAAAAGTTCAATGGTATGATCGTATCCTTTATATTTTTCAGAAGAGGATAAACGCGATAGTGAGAACAAAATTATATTTTCATCATTTAAACGGTACCTATTCAATAAATCCTTTGGTTTTTCAAACTGCGTAGAGAGGTGGTAAAATGGGTCGAGGCAATTATTTAATATTTCGATTTTTTCAGCCGGTATATGGTGCATATCCATAATCTTTTGAGCTGTAAAATGACTGACACAGATGATTTTATCTAACTGGTTTAAAATCTTGAGTTTGGAATCTGATAACTTTTTCCAGATTTCAATTCCATGCGCCATCAGGTAAATCTTTTTATGGGGATAAACTTTCTTGATGAAATAAACAATATTGATTAAATGAATATGGCTCAATAAAATAACATCTGCCTTTAACCCACTTAAAAAAGATTGAACAACGAACTGCTCTTTTTTTCCTCCAAAGCCTTTAAATTGTTGTTTACTCAAATACCTAGAATCGCGGTCTGTATTTTTATCATACATCGAATACACGGTAGATTGAACAATTTCTTCTTCGCTCAGATCGTATAGAACACGGGATATACTTCTGCACACTTTTTCAATGCCGCCGGTTAAGCTAAAAGTTTTAAGCGTTAAAAATAATACTTTAACTGGCATGGTAAGTTCTATATAAAGCCAAGGCCGAGCTCCAGTGTAATTTGTTTTCTCCGAAGCTTTTGATGAGCGATTTTGCGCGTTTATTGTGGTAACGTGAGGGATCGGCAATATCACTGTTTTTCCTCATCCACTCCTGAAAAGGAAAGGTGAAGCCCATTTTTGATCTTTTCCATGTTTCTACCGGCAAATCCTCCTTATATGCTTCTACCAGAAGTTTCTTTTTTTGTTCGTAGCTGAATTTGATCTCTGTTGAAATAGAAAGCACTAGGTCAACAAAGTTACGGTCGAGAAAGGGCACCCTAACCTCAACACCATGGCTCATGCTCATAAAATCGGTATCTTTTAACAGCTGGTTTTGCATGTACATGTTAAACTCGAACCAGCTTGCCCGGGTTTCGTTACTGGTTTTTTTGATGCCGGGCTGCAACGGAATTTCTTCCAGGCAATCGATCACCGTTCTCATATCGATATCTAGTAATTCTGCTATAACATCGGGAGAATACACCCCTCTCAAACATAAATACTCGCCAATGGGAGAATTTAAACTGAGATAATATAATCTTTTAAATTTTGTATTGTTGGAGAAACGCATGGTTCGTAATACGCTTTTACTTAACCAGTTTAAGTTTTGTATTTTATGGATCCTGTCAAAAGAAGGGTAACCGCCAAAAAGTTCGTCAGCCCCCAGGCCAGATAGTACCACTTTTATTCCTTGCTCTTTTGCTGTTTTACATACAAACCAGGTATTAATTCCATCATTTGTAGGTTGATCCATGTTGCTTAATACGGTTTCAAAATTCTGTACAAAATCACGATAGGTAATAAGTTTTTCTATCTTTTGTACTTCAATTTTTTGAAGCAGGCTATTGCGCTGTTTTTTTTCGGAAAAATCTATTTCATTAAAGTTGGCAGAAATGCATGATAGTTTTCTTCCGCTATGTTGATTGGCCAAAATGGTGAGAATACTCGAATCAAGGCCGCCGCTAAACAGTACGCCAACATCAACGTCTGATATCATCTGCTGTTTAATGGAGTCCCTCAATTGTTCGCGAATTAGCTCAATGGCGTAACTCTCGTTTCTGATATAAGAAGTGTTTTCAAATTCATGATAGGATTGCACATCGTATTCTGCACTTCTAACATGATATTTTAAAAAGCAGCCCTTACCCAGGCTGCACACATTTTTTAGTGTGGTATAAGGCTCAGGTATATGTCCGAATGCAAGATAATAAATCCGCCAGTTTTCATTTTCCTGTGAAATTCCGGCATGTTTAAATGCCTTTACTTCAGAAGCAAAAGTTAAGGTTTCATTATTAAAATGGTAATATAAGGGCTTTATGCCATTCTGATCGCGTACCAGGTACACACATTGATGCCTTTTATCATAAATGCTGAACGCAAAAATACCATCCAGTTTTTCGAAAGCATTTTCTCCCCAGTGCTGGTAGGCATAAAGTATTACTTCCGTATCAGTTTGGGTTTTGAATATGTAACCCAGATTAATTAATACAGTCCTGATTTTTTGATAATTGTAAATTTCGCCATTGTAGGTAATGGCAATATCTTCTTTATGGCTTACCATGGGTTGATGACCATTGGTGGTAAGATCGAGGATTGCCAGTCTTCTGTTTCCCAAACAAACAGATGCATCTTCAGCCATATAAATGCCATGGTCATCTGGTCCACCGTGCTGCATACTATCGCACATGGTTTTTACCTGGTGGTTAACTTTTTCTAACGAATTCTTGCTATTTATAATACCTCCTATACGGCACATTGTATTTTAATCCCGACGAATTTTGATACGATTAGATCGCGCTGGATACAGCTTCGCCCTTTCAGTCACATTTTATTTTTAAAAATGAACCGATTCATTTTATGAATAATGTTGATGCTAAAGCATCAGTATTTGCTAAATTAACTCCTCCTCAACCTATCTCCACATCACTATCCAATCTTTTACATTTCTATAGCGGTTCTACAAAAGCTACGGATGTGTTGATGTTAATTGAATAGCCCATATTTTGTAAACGTAAAATAATACGCTGTTTATTTTGTATAGATACCAATTCGGCAATTATTCCTTTAAAAGGCCCGGCTTTAATCAAAACCCTTTCTCCTGGTTTTATATCATAATCGATCAGCTCAAGATCGGTATCTGTAGCAAGTAAGAGTTTAAGATCATTAATTTGTTGGTCAGGAATAGGGGCGATTTGGCTGGAGAAATAAATAAACCTGGCTACACCATTGGTCATCAAAACTTCTGCATATTCTTTAGCCGAAATATACGCAAACAGATACGATTTAATCAAGGGTTCCTCTACGATTTTTTTACGATCGCTCCATTGTTTAACTGTCTTTTTTAGAGGTAAGTAACTTAAAATCCCTTTTCTGTTTAATTCTTCATGAGCCTTTTTTTCTGCTCTCGACCGCGTATAAACCGGATACCACCTGTAATTTTGATCAATCATTAAACTTAATCTTATTTCGATCTCTCATCATCCTTCTTACCTTTTCAATCTTATTTCTTTTTCCAAAATTCCCACCAGCTCTTCTCATCATCGTAATAGCCACTTTTTCCATAACCGGTATAATTCGAATAATAATATGTTCCGGTATTGCTATGGGCGTAGTTAGTGGTATAGATATTGGCATGTAATTTCTCATCACCAAAAGAATTTAATATAATGGCAATGTTGTTAAGCCCGTATTCTTTTGATAAACGATCAGGGATGGTTGCCGCCCTGAATTTAGAAACACCCGAACGGATAATAAAGAGATTAACATCTGCTTTTCTAATCAATGGGATTGAATCTGATACCAAACCAACAGGTGCTGTATCTATAATGATATACTCATAAGTTTCCCTAAGTTTTTCGAGTAATGTTTCCATTGCTTTGTGGTGCAAAAGCTCCGAAGGGTTTGGCGGTACAGGCCCGGAGGTAATGTAATCAATGTTGTGCCTTTCGTCGGTAAAGATAATATCGGACAAACCGGCCTGTTTAGACAAATAACTGCTCAGGCCAATCCTGTTATCGGAACCAAAAGCATGATGAAGTTTTGATTTACGTAAATCGGCAGCTATGATGATTACTTTTTTCTCAATAATAGAAAGTGTTCCGGCAAGATTTAAACTTACAAATGATTTTCCTTCACCCGAAACTTCAGAAGTAATAGCGATTACCTTGGTATCTTTATCGCTTGCCATAAAGCTTAGGTTGGTTCTCACAGACCTAACCGATTCAGCAAATATTGACTTTGGACGTTCTATTGATAAAACACTTTCGCCCGGCTGAACTTTTTTGGGATATTTTAAAATTACCCCGATAATCGGTGTTGTTGTTAAGCCTTCAATGGTTTCTATATCGTAGAGGTAAGGATTTAAAATCCTGACCAGTAAAATTAAGCCAAGGCCCGAAAATAAACCCATAAAGAGGTAAGAAGAATAGATTTTTTTAGGGACTGGGGAAATAGGATAAAAAGAAGGCTGTGCCACGCTGATAATGGTTGCGCCGGATATTACTGCCGCAGAGCTGATCTGTGCTGAAAGTTTTCTTTCAAACAACATGGAGAACATCCTCTGATTGATATCAAAGTTGCTCTGTAACTTGGCGAAATCGTTTTGTTTGGCTGGTATGCTGCTAAGTGCCTGATTGGCTTGCCCAATCTGTCCGTTAATATAACTGATGGTTTTTTGGTTGCGCTCATGCAACAACCGGATATTGGTTACAATGGCCTGCTTTACTTCATTAATCTGCCTGTTAATATCCTGGATGGGCTGAGCATCGGGATTGAAGTTTTGTAACTTGTTTTCCCGGTTTATAATAAGCCCGTTAAGTTGGGTTATCAGGCCTGTTAACAGCGTGCTGTTGGTGCCTTCTAAATTAAGGTTGAGTTGAATCCGATCTTTATTATTTTTTACCTGAGTTTCTAGTTGTTGAATGCCAAGTTCCTGCAGCTGTAGCTCAGCAATCTGGTTTTGTAAATTACCAAGTTTAGAACTGCTAATTTGCTTGTCGCTATTTGGATCTATGAGTTTGTTATTGCTTTGAAAGCTAGAAAGTTTATTCCCCGATTTATTTACTTGTGCATCTAAAAAGGCAATCTGGCTGTCTAAATAATCAATGGTTTGTTTGGCCGACCTTTTCTTAAGTGTCGCATCATTTTTTACATATTGTTTTATAATTTCATTAAGTACATTCGCAGAGAAAACCGGGTTACTATCAGTGTGCGTAACGCCCATAATATTGGTGTTTTTCTCCTGTTCAAATACATTTAATCCTCCTGCAGCTCTGCCATACAAATCTCTAAGTCCATTGAATTTGAAACTATAATTCCCGGCAGATGGAATTTCGCTTTTAACAGTAAACACCATATTCCCGGCATTGATGGCTTGGCCGTAATGATATTTTTTGAAAACCTTATTATTGTCATCGCTGCTCGATAATTCAAAAGTTTTGCTATCAACGGGTTTAACAGAATAGGTAGCCCTGCTGAAATTAACAGAATCCTGAGTTAAAATATCAACCTGAAAAGGCTGTTTAGGATAAAGTTCTGTTACCCGTACACGTCCTTCAAGATAATAACTGATTTTATAATCGAGGTTTTTTAAGGCATTTAAAATCACATCTTCCGAGCGCATAATAATCCCTTCAGTCTGTATCTGATTCTGATTAAAAGGACGATAGTTTACTGGTGAACCTGGAAGTGAAGCCATTTGTTGCTGCTGATCGCCATCTAATTTTAGCGAAGCAGAAGTAATGTAAATAGGGGTAATGCTACGCACGTACAGCCAGGCCAGGATAAAACTGATCAGTACCGTTCCGGCAACCCAATACCATCTGCTCAGGAAAATTAAGGTAATTTTCCAATAATTAATGGTTTGGCTGGCTAGTTTCCTGTTTTCGGTTGTTGTTGTATTATCCATTAGCGGGTAAGGGTAAAGATTAATACTGCTAAATTGACTACTACAAGAAAGGGTTGTACAATATTGTTTACACTGGTTAGTTTCTCGCTAAGCGCAGCACTTTTGGTCTGTTGAAGTACAATGATGTCGTTATTTTGAAGCACAAGCTTTTTGCTTGCCAAACTGTTAATGTCGTTCAGGTTGACATAAATAATTTCCGGATGACTTCTATCACCACGAATAATTTTAAGCGTTTTAGGATCGGCTGTTTTAGTTATCCCACCTGCTTCACCAATAATGTCAATAAGGGTGGTGTTTTCCCTTTCTAGTAAAAAATTTCCCTGCTTGCTAAATTCACCTAATAAAGTAACCTTTAAATTTACCACACTGAGTTCTATAATTGGGTCGCGTAGCAATTGTTTCGAATATAAGTCCTGTATTTTTATAGCAGCATCCCTTCTGCTCAGGCCTATTACCTCTACTTTTCCGATAGCGGGGAGGTTTACTTTGCCATCAATATCAACTAAATAAGAAAGGGTATTATTGATGGTTCCACCCGCTGTCTGATTACCGCTTGTACCGCTGTTAGTAGAGGCTGTGGCACCAAATTCTTTATTTTGTAAATTTCGGATGGCCAACTGATCATTCACCTTTATTTTATAGTAAGCATCACTAATACCCTGATCATTTACCACATATACCTGTTTAATAGTGTCGGTAACAATATCACTTGGCGCATTAAACAGACTATGTTCTTTCCTCGAAGCACAGCTTACAAACATTGCGCAAACAGATAAGATGCAAAGAAATTTGATAATTGCTTTTATTGGGATCATATTCAAGAATCGGGATGTTATACAGTAACTGCCCATGGCAATACACGCAAAATATGGGTTAAAGATGCTCAAAAAAAAATTAATGGGAAAATGATTTCGGGCTTATCCGATATTATGTCCCTCCATCGGGCTGATTAATTTAAGTATTTAATGCTTATATTGATGTACTATCCCGCTTATAATGTAGGAATACATGATTACAACGGTTCTTTTGATCTAATCAGAAAAATTGAGTTAGCATGTTTACAACTTACGGTTGTATTTGATGAAGACATTATACATTATGCGGGCTTATACATTATTCATTTTATTCTTTTTATGGTTTTTAGGGCCTGCTTTTGGACAGACCTATCAATGCCCAGATAATAATGTACTCGGCGCTTCGCCCTGCTACATCAGTAATGGATGTATATATAAGGATTTAGGGTTAACCTTACTTGTATGTGCCGATAATTCACATTATTATATTGATAATGGTGATGGAGGAATTGGAGGAAAACGAACGTTCAGCTATTTACTATTACCACTTGATGATTACATTTTTTTATTTGGATTGTTCCCGGTTATTTATTCGTTTTATCATTTAAGACGCAAAGCCATGTAAGATGGGCAGCTTAGTTCACTAAAAGTTTATTAATATTTTAAAACTTTTTATCCCAAGCTAACGTTTTTCATATTATTTCTTTTGAAATGAAAAAAAACAAGCACTGAGGAAGATAATAGTAATAGATAAATATTTGTATCCAATGGGCATACAATTGTAAAGCCGGATTTTGATGGATTATGTACCGTTGATGCGTAATCGAGCTTATTAATGTCACAACCAATTGCAACTGTGCCAGAACCACCAGGACTTGGGCCATAAAAATCACTTCCGCCATTTACACAGCTTTCAGGGGCAGAAGTATCATCACTAAATATATAGCGATACTCATTAACTCTTGATGCATCATTTGGATCATATTCATATACTGTCCTGATATATCGGGTGTACATTCTGCCACCAACAAGGCAACCATTAGGTGGAGGAGGGACTGAACTGATAGGGATTGATGCTGAACAGCTTAAACTCCACAACAAACCCATACAAATTATTGTAACGGCTATACCGATAAATTTATTCATCTTCTGGAAATAAACGACTATGCTTGCAAATATAAGATTTTAAACGAAAACTACAGTTAACAGGTTTTTTAGCCTTTGTGCAGCCTGTTTAGATTTTGTTATAATCTTTAAACCATAATATTAAGAAAATATTAAATATCGGGTACTCATATATAATGATCGAAAAAATATTTTTCGTATGATTTTCTTTACATTTTGGTATTTTTAAAAGCCTTTTTTTAATCTTTACGTAAAATCTGCGGAAGATGTTGAAGATCCTGTGTTTTGCTTTTATTTTACTGTTTATTTCTATTTGTGCTTCAGCTCAAACCGGCTGTTTAGTTTTAAACTATGATAGTCCTGACTATAGTAAAGTTTTTAATGCGGTTAGTTCTGGTACTGTTTATAAAACTGGTAATGGTGTGAATTTTGTTTTATACGAAGGGGTTTGCGGACCACATACATACGTATCAATATCCGGATCTTCACAAGGAACCTGTACCTTATTAGGCGATTCGATGCATACTGGTCAGATTTATACCGTGTCTCAAACTTTTCAAGCTCCTTGTGGCCTTCCTCTTGATGATTATGATGTTTTATTACTTGTTTTTGCAGCAATTATGGGTGCTGTAATGTTAAGGAATAAACCCTTGATCCTCTTTAAATCTTTATTTTAAAAGAAACTTTAACTTTTCATAATTGTTAGTTGATTGTACAAAAGTCATCTAATAGTCAACTATAATTGTCTTCAAACTTTTTAGTTTGATTAATGTCAAGGGTGTAACCAATATTTTGACTCCTTCTTTTTATAAATTATTGAATCAATAATTTCAAATTATCTATTTTAAATGATTTAAAGCAGGTTTTTAACCTTATTTAATCTTTATTCAATTTTTCATTTTATTGTAAAAACGGATTTGTTATTCAAATTGTTCATTTTATAAAATTGCATATTAATCTATTTTTGTAAAATAAATAATACAGATATTTTACTTTTTGTTAGTTTGTTGTTTCTCTTAACTAAAGGACATTTAGATTCAGAGCATTCATTTAGAGTTGACAGGAATTAAAACAATTTGGTTTGAAAAAATACCATTAATTCGTCTTTCTCTTTATGAAATTTTTTAATTGGACAATCTTATTTTTGTCCTTTTTCGCTATCCTTCCGAAGTTTTCATTTGCTGATGTTACCGGGTGTGTTATCAGTGGCAGACTTTACGATATCCCTGCAGGTCAAGATAATAGCGATCCCTATAATATAGTTTATTTCTATTCTTACTCCCAAAGCTACCCAATCAATTATGATTATAATAATCCGGCAATTGGTCATGTTTCCTGTACAGTAGAGGATCCGTATGGTTATGCTGGTAAATGTAAAGTTATCTCTTCTGGAGGAACATATTCTGGCCTAAATGATATCTTTTCAGCTAAGCTTATTCCTTGTAATCCCCCTGCTAACAATCTTCCACTGGATCAGAGTATGATATTTATGCTTTTACCATTGGGCTTTTTTGGCTTTTGGAAAGTAAGACAGAAAGGATAACATCTGGAGATAAGTCTTTATGTTTCAAATTATTGAACAAAACGAACGTAGTTTGTAGTTCATAACCACAGTAACTTCGTGTATCACTATTAAAATGATACATGAAAAGTCTTGCCTTTTTGGTTTTTATCTTTCTAGCTTCAACAGTGGCGTTTGCTCAAGGAACTGTTACCGGGTGTAAGGTATCAGGTGGAAACTTGATATATACCAGTTCTACACAATATTTGTTAGGAGTTGATTTAGGTGGTGGATTAAGTTTGGCTTTAGGGTCGTATGTATATAATTTAAATCCAAATATTAGCACGAATGTTTCTTGTACAGTAAGTTGGGCAAGTAATGTCAGTGTTCAATCTAGTGGTGGTTGCGTTTATGGAAGTCCATCTGTGTCTTTGCCGGGTTTAGCTGCTGTATGCACAAATTGTGTGTATGGTGATTTGGTTACCTATACACCAACTCTTCAATGCAACCTCGACGATTACTCCTGGACCTTTGGCGCCGCTGCAAGCATATTCGGTATATTCGTAATCAGAAGAAGAAATAAACCGTAGCAATTTTGATTGAATATCATCCGGGTTGATATTGTATTTTCTTATATTTACCTCAGTTTTTTGCCTTCATCCCAACAAGAAAGCCAAAGAATCCCATTTGGTAACATGAAAATATCCCTGATCACTGTAGTTTATAATGGTGAAACATTTTTAGAAGAATGTTTTAAGTCGGTGATTGCACAAACGTATTCTGATATAGAATATATTGTCATCGACGGGGGATCGACGGACCAGACACTCAGCATCATTCAACGGAACCGGTCTGATATCGATTATTTTGTTTCAGAGCAAGATAAGGGACTTTACGATGCCATTAACAAAGGGATTCAAAAATCTACTGGTGATATTATCGGAATATTAAATGCAGACGATATGTTTGCAGACTCCAATATACTCGCTTCAGTAGCAGAAACATTTATAACTAATCCGGCAATAGATGGAGTATATGGCGATCTGGATTACATTCACCCCATAACAAACAAAATAGTAAGGAAATGGCGATCAGGACAAACAACAGCTGAAGAAATTAAAAAAGGATGGATGCCTGCCCACCCCACTTTATATTTAAAAAGAACTTTGTTTGAAAAGTATGGAGATTACGCCCTCGATTTAGGCACAGCAGCAGATTACGAACTTATATTACGTTATTTTTATACCCATAAAATTAAAGCGGTACACCTGCCGGTATTAATGGTCAATATGCGGATGGGAGGGGTAAGTAATCAATCTTTAAAAAGCAGATTTTATGCGTTTATAAATGATTACAAGGCACTAAGAAGGAATAACTTATCAAATGCACTCTTAGTTTTGCTTAAAAAGAAACTAATTAAAATCAGCCAGTTTTAGTAGTATAGGGCGTTCTGAAATTTGATATTTATCATGTAAAACCTTTATTGCTTTCATTTAGTTAACACTACTATAGTTATATTTGCTTTAAGTCCCACAAGTTTTGTTAGAGCGTGTACTAAATACCCATCCCAGTTATTTCTATCTTGCCATTTTTATACTGGCTTTTTCCATTGTAATTTTAAGTATTCCGAGTGTAATTTATACCTCATTAAAATATGGGCTTTTCGATAAAAACGATCTTCACCGAAAAACCCATAAGCGTAATATTTCCCGTTTGGGTGGTTTGGCCATTGTAGGAAGTTTTACCATCAGTATTCTTCTTTTTTCCTCCATCATTAACTTTAAAGAAGCTAACTTTTTAATTGCATCCAGCATTATTCTCTCCGCCCTCGGGTTAAAAGATGATGTTTACGGAACCAATACCAGTACTAAATTTGTTCTGCAAATTGTGGTGGCCTTTATACTTGTGTTTTTTGGCGCGTTTCGTTTAACCAGCTTGTACGGTGTACTAGGTATTGGAGATATGGCACCCATCTGGGGAGGCGTGTTTTCCATTGCTTTGATTATTTTTCTAAACAATGCATTTAACCTGATTGATGGTATAGACGGCCTGGCAAGTGGAATAGGCATTTTTACCAGTTTAACTTTTGGGGTGCTGTTTCTGTTAATGGGACAGATTCCTTACGCATTCATTGCCTTTGCACTGGCAGGGGCCATCGGTGGTTTCTTAAAATACAACTGGTTCCCGGCGAAGATTTTTATGGGAGATACCGGAGCACTTATTATTGGTCTTATTTCTGCCGCATTGGCTATTAAATTTATAGAACTTAATAAGTTTACAGGCAAAAATCACCCGGCCTTTTATTCTGCACCTGCAATTGCAGTATCGATACTGATTGTACCTATATTCGATTCGTTAAGGGTGTTCACCATCAGGATATTAAAAGGTAAATCGCCGTTCAGGGGCGACCGTAATCATATTCACCACCGTTTAGAAAAACTGGGCTTAAAGCCAAGTTTGATTGTTGTTTCCACTGTAGGGTTTAACATTATTATTCTTGCTGCAACCATTGCACTACAGGATTTGGGAAACTTTGTTTTAATCCTGATGATTATCGGTATTTGTATGGTTTTTAATAGCGTGCTCACACTAAGTTTATTACAAAAGGCAAAGAAATAATTCAGCCGTTACCTCAAATTTGCACCCTTTTAAACACTTTTATCATGTCTTTTCCATCTTACATTATAAGGGCTTTGCTTTCATAAATAAATATTAATTTTGCGCTCTAATTTTTAAGATAAATGAGGCTGGCAATAAATGGTTTTGGTAGAATAGGAAGAACATTTTTACGTTTGGCATTGGCTGAGGGATTCGAAGTGGTGGCAATTAACGATCTGGCAGATGCAAAAACAATGGCCCATTTATTTAAGTACGATTCGGTGCATGGTGTATTTGCTGATAAAGTTTCGGCTAAACCAGATGCACTGGTGATCGGTGAGCTTTCTATCCCCGTATTTGCCATAAAAGAGGCCGGTGAATTACCCTGGTCGGCATTGAGGGTGGATGTGGTGATCGATTGTACCGGTAAAAATTTAACCAGACAGGCGGCCGAAAAGCACATTACAGCAGGAGCTAAGCAGGTTCTCATTTCAGCACCGGCTGCAGATGATATTCCGATGGTGGTGTTGGGGGTTAATGATGATCAGATTGATCTGAAAAGCCCTATATTATCCAATGCAAGTTGTACAACCAATAACATTGCACCAATGATCAAAATCCTGAACGATAACTGGGGGGTAGAAGAAGGCTATATCACTACCATCCATTCGATGACGGGCGATCAGAACCTGCACGATGCCAACCATAAAGACCTCCGCAGGGCAAGGGCAGCATCTTCTTCCATTATTCCAACTACAACGGGAGCCGCAAAAGCCATTACGCACATTTTTCCGGAGCTTGACGGCCGATTAGGCGGTGCAGGCATCAGGGTTCCGGTTTTAAACGGATCTTTAACCGATTTTACCTGTCTTTTAAAAAAGAAAACAACCATCGGAGAAATTAATGCAGCCTTTAAATCAGCTGCAGATAATGAACTGAAAAACCTGCTCGAATACACCGAAGATCCAATTGTATCTGTCGATATTATCGATAACCCTCATTCGTGCATATTCGATTCCCTGTTAACCTCTATTGTTGGCGATCTGGTTAAGGTGGTTGGCTGGTATGATAATGAGTATGGTTACAGCAGCCGTTTAATCGATGTAGTGAAAAAAATCGATATGCTTTCTAAAGCCTGATTTTAGATTTTTCTGTAGATTTTAATGCCCAGTAAACCAATACCGGCTGAAAAAACAAGCGTAAAAAACGTTTACCGTCAGTATTGAGCCCAAAAGCACTGCGTTTATGGGTGTATTGAGAAATATTCCCCGGAAACACACCAACAAATAAGCCAGCAGCAATTTTGCCTGCCGTATCTTCATATTTTTTAGGAGTAACTACTAAGGCGGTGCCTAATGCAATTTCGACTAAACCTGAATAAACTACCGTATCGTCCTTTTTTAGCGGTACCCAATCTGGTACCTGTGCCCGGAAAGGTTTACGGGCAAAAGTTAAATGACCAATTCCGGCGGCAATTAAACCTGCCCCAAGTAGTATTCTGGCTGTTGTTTTGATGTTTTCTTCTTTCACTTTAATCCTGTTTAGATAATACATTACATATACTGTAGTTATCAACAAAGTACACTGGAGGTCTGTTTGCCATCATCTTAATTTTAGTTGTTTCTGCTACCATTACATGTTTGTCAGATGGCTTATCTATCCAAAATGTTAACACTTTCTGTCCATTATTATTATTGGGTTTCAATTGCTTTATTAACTTTGCAAACGTTTGCGGCGCACTCTATAGCACTATCCTGAGTTCAGGTATAAGCTGATTGATAAAGAAAATATGGTTAAATTTATTCTTCCCGAAGAAGTTCTACCTCTAAGAAGCCTGGTTTTACGCAATGGTAAACCATTAGAACAGTGTGTTTTTGATGGCGATACCGCCTACGATACCTTTCACCTTGGTTTTTTAAAAGACGGAGAGATCAAATCGATCGCTACTTTTATGCGGAATGATTTTTTTCCGGAAGAGGGCGAAGGCTACCAGCTTCGTGGCATGGCAACGCATCCCGATGCCGGGGGGAAAGGCTATGGCGCTGCCTTGGTTACTTTTGCCATCGAATACCTGAAAGAATACAATACCGATTATTTATGGTGCAATGCCCGTTCAACCGCCGCCGCCTTTTACAAAAAGATCGGTTTTACTACCGAATCGCCAGAATTTGATATCCCGGGTATCGGTTTCCATTACGAAATGAAATTAAACTTAAATCAAAATAATTAACATGAATACAATTGACCAGTTCGACTTTAAAGATAAAAAAGCCTTAATCAGGGTAGATTTTAATGTGCCTTTGGATGATGAATTTAAAATCACCGATGATAAAAGAATCAAGGCTGCTTTGCCAACCATTTCTAAAATTTTAAAAGATGGTGGCTCAGTGATCTTAATGTCGCACTTAGGCCGTCCGAAAGATGGACCAACCGATAAATATTCTTTAAAGCACATCCTAACTGATTTATCTGCTTTAACCGGTGTTGAAGTTAAATTTGCGGATGATTGTATTGGCGAAAGTGCCGTAAAACAAGCTGCTGATTTAAAACCAGGTGAAGTTTTATTATTAGAAAACCTTCGTTTCTATAAAGAAGAAGAAAAAGGTGATGTTGCTTTTGCAGAGAAATTATCAAAATTAGGTGATGTTTATGTAAACGATGCATTCGGTACAGCACACCGTGCACATGCGTCAACCTCAATTATTGCGCAGTTTTTCCCTGATGCAAAATACTTCGGTTATTTAATGGCATCGGAAGTAGAAAATGCCGAAAAAATCCTGAACCATGCTGAAAGACCTTTTACTGCCATTATGGGTGGTGCCAAAGTATCAGATAAAATTCTTCTGATCGAAAAATTATTAGATAAAGTAGATAACCTGATCATCGGTGGTGGTATGGCTTATACTTTTGCCAAAGCACAGGGTGGCGAAATCGGTACTTCATTATTAGAAGCTGATAAACAGGAACTTTCTTTAGAACTGATCGAAAAAGCAAAAGCCAAAGGGGTAAACCTGATTTTGCCTGTTGATACCGTAATTGCAGATCGTTTTGCAAATGATGCAGATAAAAAAGACGTAACATCAGGTCAGATTCCGGCAGATTGGATGGGACTGGATATCGGCCCAAAATCAGTTGAATTGTTCCAGGATGTAATTAAAAACTCTAAAACTTTATTGTGGAACGGTCCGATGGGTGTTTTCGAAATGGAAAGCTTCCAGGTAGGTACAAAAGCAGTTGCAGACGCAGTTGTGGCAGCTACTAAAGATAATGGTGCATTTTCATTAATCGGTGGTGGCGATTCTGCTGCAGCGATTGCTAAATTCGGTTTAGAAGATGAAGTAAGCTACGTTTCTACAGGTGGTGGCGCTTTGCTTGAATATATGGAAGGTAAAGAATTACCTGGTGTTAAAGCCATTAACGGCTAAACGGAAATCCTGATATAAAGAGCCCTTGCAGATAAAATTCTGTAAGGGCTTTTTTGTTGGTTAAATTTCAGTTCACCCATTTTGCCAGATACTTGCAGCTGATCAAAATAAGTTTTACCTTTCTTAACATTACCAGGCATCAAATTAATAATGAGATGGCTTAAGAAATAATAAACTACCCAATAAATATTAAACCTATGAGAAAGAAAGCCTTTTTGTTATGCCTGAGCTGTTTGCTGATGGCCGGCATAACTGAAAAAACATTTGCAGCAAAAAGAGTGAAACCTGCTCACATCCAGATGCTTGCTGAGCCTAAGGAACTGATTGGCCGATGGGACATCACCGTCGATATAAATGGAAAACCGGCACCGGCCTGGCTCGAAGTTAAACTCTCTGGCGTAAAAACACTGGTGGGTTATTTTGTATCTACTGCAGGAAGTGCACGTCCGGTTGCCGAAGTAAAATTTACCGGCGATAAGTTTAAATTCGAAATTCCGCCTCAATGGGAAAGCGGTACAGCCAACCTAATTATGGAGGGAAGTTTAACAGATGATGGTATTAAGGGCACCATGACCGAATGCAATGGTAAACAATACAGCTGGAAAGGTATTAAGGCACCTTATCTAAAAAGAACAACAGCGACAACATGGGGCAAGCCGGTCAATCTTTTTAATGGCAAAGATCTTTCTGGTTGGAAAGCCAGCGGACAAAATCAATGGATTGTGAAAAATGGTATTTTAACCAGCCCAAAATCCGGATCAAACCTGATTACAGAACAAAAGTATAGTGATTTTAAACTTCATGTTGAATTTAAATATGCAAAAGGAGGAAACAGCGGGATCTATTTAAGAGGCCGTTATGAAGTGCAGATTGAAGACAGTCCAAAAGATGCACACCCCAACAGCGTATTATTCGGTGGCGTTTATGGGTTTCTGGCTCCAAACGAAATGGTAACTTTAGGTCCGGATGAATGGCAAACTTATGATATCACCCTGATTGGCCGTTTGGTAACCGTAGTAGCCAATGGCAAAACCATTATCAGTAACCAGGAAATTCCCGGAATTACCGGAGGGGCATTGGATAGTAAAGAAGGCGAACCTGGCCCGATTTATCTTCAGGGGGATCACGCGCCTGTCGAATTCAGAAAAATTGTGATTACTCCCGCGAAATAATCGAATTGAATCATGGTGTCAGATATTACCATCTGACACCAGAATTACACTAAAAAACTTCAAATCCTGTATTCAGCAGCAGCATATAAACAGCTAAATAGCAAACTAAAAAAGCGGTTGATAATGCAAAATACCTGGTCACTTTATGGCTACCTTTTCTAAAAGGAAGTAAAAAAAGAATATTAAATATTTCAGATAATAAAGCACATATAAAATTCAGGCAAACCATTACACAGCTAAATGCCACCACAAAAATGGCCGGCTGTATAATAATACCTGATGGAAGTCCGTATAATGCACCCATTATAAAACTGACTGCAAGAATTATCCCGGCATACTTAAAACCCGATTTAAACTGGATAATAAAATACCTTCCCAGTTTGGGCAATGGTAATCTAATTTTCGCGGGTTTTAGTTCTTTTTCAGCTACAGGAGTTTCCGGTTGCCCATCCAGTACCAATTGCTTTTTCTTTCCCTTCTTTTGTTTTTTATAACGCGGCCACCAGATAATAAATCCCGTAATAAAAAGTGCAAGCGGCATTAAACCCGCAACAATAGCGATTACCTGCGTTGGCCTTCCTCCAAAGCTACCGTAATGGATCGGGGTTAACCAACTCAGATAGGCATTACCCACATTTGGAAAATCCTTGCGGCTATTTAATAAAGTTTTTCCGGTATATTGATCAACAATTAACATTTCCCTTTTTCCAACCCTGGGCAAATTGCCGCTTACAACATCGATGCGATAGGTACCCGTTTTATCTGCCGGAAAAGCCATACCGCCTATGTAGCCGTTTGGCATTTTTTCTTTTGCTGCGGCAACAATATCTTTAAGCGGAAGCGGAACCGCCTGAGCATGCCATGCCGATTTTGCGCCCAGCAATTTGGCAACACCCTGCGGCGATTTACCACTCAATAAAAACAATAACGGGATTACCAAAGTAGAAAAAGTAATGGAAAACCCGGTTAAACTTAATATGGCTACAATAGGAGAGGAATAAAAACCCAATGAGTTATGCCAATCGTAATTCTGTCTTTTAAACGAACCACTAAACCTTACGGTAAGTACTGCTTTTAGTTGTTTCCATTTCTTTGGAATCCATAAACGCAGGCCCGAAATGGTTAAAATTAACAGGCAAAGTGATGCCAAACCGCAGATATACCGGCCTGCGACAGGAATAAGGAGCGTTCTGTGCAGTTCGGTCACTATGCGGATAAAAGAACTGGTATAGATTCTTTTCCCACTTATTTTTCCATTGTATGGATTGATAAAGGTTTGTTCATTAGTTTTTAAGTTGGTAATGCTATAGGCCTCGTTGAGATTTTTTACTTCGCCAAGGAACAGGTAATCTATTTTTAATGTAGGGTTATTCTTTTTGATTAAGGGCACGATTTCCTCAACAGGCATTTTTTGTTTCTGGGCCACTACTTCGAAAAGTTCCGGATTCAGGGCCCGGTCAATTTCATCCTGAAAAACAAGAATACTACCTGTAAGACCAATAAAAGCAACAATTGCCCCGGCAATAATGCCAATATATAAATGCCATTTGCCAAACCATCTTTTCTGATGTTTTGCCCAGTTTAAACTTTTAGAATTAGTTTCCGATTTCATTTTAGAGCGCAGTTAACCGCTGTATTAATTTGTAAGGTATTACATTACAAAGAAATCGTTTTATATGCATTGATGCAAATTATATTTAATCAGTCTAAATAAGTTGATGTTTATTTGGGTTAAGTTTATGGATCGCTGTGAAGTGATAATGTCTCAAAGGGTTGTCATCTCGACTGAAGCGTAGCGCAACGGAGAGATCTACCTCGAGATATTTCTCTACTACGTTGCATTTCGCCCTTAATGATGTGAATTCTACCTCGGCTCTATCACATTCAACCGATCAAACGGGCTTAAATTATAAGTGAAATTTCCTTTGCTATCTGTGCCGTTAATGCCTTTTACACTTGCCCGTAACGTGTATTTTGCTTTAGGGTTATAGTTATTCAGTTGTAAATGGTACAAGAAGCTCTTTGTTTTATGTGTTCCCCTAAATTTATCAGCAATTCCTATATGTTCATCCTGAACTACAACCTTTCCGTTTTCCAGCAACTCCACTTTTTTAATTTCCATAAAATTAGCCCCACTGGTATAATAAAAGCCTGCAATAATCCGCCCGTTGGCATATGTTTTTTTAGTTACATCCCATTCTATGTTCTGATAATCATTGGTCAGCTCCTCAGGTTTCCATTTGCCCGTAATATATCCGCCAGGTTTATAATAGTCAATTTTTAGCGCATCTAAACGGCTCAGGTTTAAATTAAGACGATCTTTAAATAGGTTCAGGTCACGATTTACCTTAGGGATCCAGCCAATTTCAGCCAGCGCCAAAAGCCTAGGGAAATTTTGTACATTCATATCTTTCAGCTCCTGGGTTATCGCTGTCCATTGGTTGGCCTGCACACCCAGAACAAATTTTGATTCTTCATCGTTTAACCCCGTTTCTGGTTCATAATTATATACTTTTTCTATCGAATTGATATTGCCATAAGCCAGATCAGTCATGGTACCGTCATTGCGGTCGGCCTGGGTAATATCAAAATAAAACGGATCAGTAGGCGTAGCCACCGCATAAAAACCATTTTTAGCTGCATCGGCAATCGCCTCATCGCCCAGCCACGACATGATTGCGGTTTCTTTCGTCAGGTTTTTCTTATCGCTTAAAATGTCGTTCCAGCCAATCGGTTTTTTACCCTTTGCTTTGATAATGGCCGAAACACGGCTTGCAAAATAACTTTGAAGCTCATTGGTGTTTTTTAACGATTTCTCTTTCATAAAAGCCTGCACATGTGGTTCCTTTTCCCAAAGCACATGGCGTACTTCATCACCACCAAAGTGAATGTATTCTGCAGGAAATAATTGAGCAAGTTCAGTAAAAACACCGTCTAAAAATTCGTAAACCTTTTCATTGGTCGGATCCAGAGTATTTGGCGTGAATTGATTGCCCCAGTGCGACCAGGAATCTAAAAACGGAAAGATATAATCCGGCTTGTGGTTTTGGTTTACGCCCAATTCAGGGTAGGCGAGCACCGTTGGCCACGAATGTCCCGGAACATCAATTTCCGGAATGATCCTGATATTTCGAGTTGCGGCATACTTAACCAGTTCGCGGATCTGATCCTGGGTGTAAAAACCACTTCTTTCTGCAGGTTGATCTGAGCTTGCATCGAAAACCGTTGTTTTTGCTGAAGTAAGCTTAGGATATTTTTTGATTTCGATCCTCCAGCCCTGATCGTCGGTTAAATGCAAATGGAGCACATTTAATTTGTAAAGCGCCATCACATCCATATATTTTTTCATTACATCTACGCCATAAAAAGTGCGGCTCACATCCTGCATGTATCCGCGCCAGCTGTAGCGTGGTTTATCAGTAATCTCACCACAGGGGATAGTCCAGTTTGCTTTATTGGTCTTTTTGCCTTCAATAGCTACAGGCAATAACTGCCTTAAAGTTTGCGTCGCATTAAAAATACCGGCGCCTGTTTTGGCATAAACCTTAATAGATTGCGGACTAATTTTTAACCGATAACCTTCTTCTCCCAAACTCTTTAAAGTGTCTGACGTGATAAAAAATACACCCTGTTTTTCCTCTATTAAGGCTGCTGTTCTAAAATTTAATCCGGTGCTCTTTTTTAATAATGCGGTAAATACACCTGTAGGTGCCCATGCATCCTTACTATAATAAAATGTGGTACCGGGTTTGAGCTCAAATTTGCCCTGAGCTGCAATTACCGATAGTGGTTTTGGGATAATATGATTTAAAGAAAGGTTGCCTGGCTTTACTTCCTGCGAGAAGCAGACTGAAAAACTGATACTTAATAGGAGTGAGATTTTTAGAATTTTGGTTATCATTTGTAAGGTTTTGTATTGGTTATTTATCCAAATTAGAGATAAACAATTAATAAAAAAAGACAAAATACCGGTCAAACGTTTGCGTAATCGTTCTGAATTTACACGATGATTAAAGCATACTGCTTTTTTTAAAAAGAGATCAGATTTGAACGAAAAATGGGCAGATCTCCCACCTTTTAAATGCTATAAATGAGTGCATTTCTGTCAGAATCCGAAAAATATGGGCGAAAATGGGCAGGCGTGACACTTTATAATAAAATTTTTTAATCGGCTAGTTATCAGTGTTTAATGGGTTTTAAGGTGTGCTGATTGGTTTATTCTGAGTATATTGTGACGCCCTTAATGTAACAAAAAGGATGTGGAAAACTTTTTTGTGGTAAAAAGTGGTAAAAAGTGGTAGAACTCTTTACTTTTACACTAGATAAAAAGTGTAGATACCACTATGACCCAACTTTTAGGAGAATTCGATTGTAAACTTGACGCAAAGGGCCGCCTTATGGTACCTGCTGCGCTTAAGAAACAATTGCCTAATGCCGAGAATGATGGGCTCATTATTAACCGTGGTTTTGAGAAAAACCTGGTGATCTACCCTAAGCAAGTTTGGGATGCTGTTGTGGCCGATCTGGCCAAGCTTAATATTTACGATCAGGAAAACCGTGCTTTTGTGAGGGCTTTCACCCGTGGGGCAACCGAGCTTTCGCTTGATGCTGCCGGCCGTGTGCTTTTGCCAAAATCTTTGGTAGAGTATGCTGGTATTGGTAGCGATCTGGTGCTGGCCTGCCAGTTGGATCGTATCGAGGTGTGGGACAAAAAATCATACGAAGATATTTTTGATGATGTTCCGGCCAATTTTGCAAGCCTTGCTCAAAAAGTAATGGGCGATAAGAAAGGAGGCGCAGATGGCGAATAATTACCATGTTCCTGTAATGTTGCAGCCTTGTATTGATGGTTTAAATATTAAACCTGATGGGGTGTATGTGGATGTTACCTTCGGTGGCGGCGGTCATTCGAAAGAAATTTTAAAACATCTCGGCCCAAAAGGTAAACTGATAGCTTTTGATCAGGATCCTGATGCGCAGGCTAATATTCCTCAGGATGACCGTTTTATTTTTATCGATCAGAATTTTGGTTTCTTAAAAAATAACCTCCGTTTAAAAGGTTTCAGGCAGGTAGATGGTATCCTGGCCGATCTTGGTGTTTCCTCGCATCAGTTTGATGTGCCGCAACGTGGTTTTTCTATCCGTCATAACGCTGATCTCGATATGCGTATGGATCAGCACCGCGATTTAACTGCTGCAGAAATATTAAATACCTATACGGAAGATAAACTGCATAAAATTTTCGGGATTTATGGTGAGGTGAAAAATGCAAAATCATTAGCTCGTGCCATTGTTACTTCGCGTTTGGAGCAACCTTTTACTGATATCGACAGTTTAAAATCGGCTATTGCATCTTATATCCCGAAAGGAAAAGAAAATAAATATTTGGCGCAGGTTTTTCAGGCGCTGCGTATTGAGGTGAATGCTGAAATACAGGTGCTTGAAGATTTTTTACAACAAGCGGCTGAGGTGTTAAAGCCCGGCGGTCATTTGGTGGTGATGTCGTACCATTCATTGGAAGACAGGCCGGTAAAAAACTTTATGGCTAAAGGTAAATTTCAGGGCGAGGTAGAAAAAGACTTCTTCGGAAATCAGCAAAAGCCATTTAATGTAATTACACGCAAAGCGATTATTGCCACTGATGAGGAGATTGCTCAGAATAACAGGGCCCGCAGTGCGAAACTTAGAATTGCAGAAAAGATATGAACAGGTTTAGGGAAGAGATAGAGGAAGAAGAGATTGGGCCCGAACCAGAGCTTAAGGCTGAGCCCAAGCGGCCAAAAACTGCTGAAGAAAAAATGGACAGTAATTCATTTATCAGCAAGCTTTTTAATGATGGATTAGTAAGTAAAGAGGCGGCAACTGATGCGCTGCCTTATTTGTGTTTTTTAGCCCTTTTGGGAATGGTGTACATTGCCAACAGTCATTTCGCGGTAAACAATGTTCGCCGTATTGATAAATTAAATAAAGAAGTAAAAGAATTACGATGGGAGTATAAATCGCTAAAGGCCGACCTGATGTTTAAAAGCAAATTAACAGAGGTTGCCAAAAAGGTTGATACCCTTGGAATAAAAGAACTGATTGAACCACCAAAAAAAATAATTGTTAAAAGCGATGAATATTAGAGCAAACATCTTGCTTCGTGTATATCTGGCATTTGGCTTAATTGTGCTTTTTGCTTTCGCGGTGTTTTTACGCCTCGGTCAGGTGCAGTTTGTACAGGGAAAAAAATGGAAAGCTATGGCAGATAGCCTTTCTACACGCTACGTTAATGTAGAGGCTACCCGCGGAAATATCTATTCTAATGATGGCAGTTTATTGGCTACCTCTATACCTGAATACGAACTGCGCATGGATATGTTTGCCGGTGGTATTGCCGATGATAAGTTATTTAACGAGAAAGTAGATTCGCTGGGTTATAAACTTTCGGAACTTTTTAAAGATAAAACCCCTAAAGAATATGCCCGATACCTGCGTTTGGGCCGTCAGGATAGTGCCCGTTATTTATTGATTCACCGTAAAGTGGGTTATGCTGACCTTAAAACCATCAGGTCTTTTCCGTTATACAACATCGGTAAATTTAGCGGGGGCTTAATCGCCGTTCAGCAAAACAAGCGTATTCTTCCTTTTCAGGCTCTGGCTGCCCGTACCATTGGTTACAAAAATGAAAATGTTAAAAATGGCGTAGGTTTAGAAGGTGCTTATAAAGAATATATTAACGGTGAAACCGGAAAAAGATTGATGCAGCGTATTGCAGGTGGTGTTTATATACCGGTTAACGAAGAGGCTGAAGTAGCGCCAAAAGATGGTGCTGATATCATCTCCACCATTGATGTGAACATGCAGGATTTAGCACAAAGTGCCCTGGAAAAACAACTGATCAAATCGCAGGCAGACCATGGTGCGGTGATTGTGATGGAAGTGGCTACAGGCGAAATCCGTGCGGTAGCCAATTTCTCCAAAGTAGAAGAGGGAGTGTACAAGGAAAAGTTTAACTACGCCATTGCGGGTAACCAGGATCCGGGCTCAACTTTTAAACTGGCTTCATATATGGCTTTGCTGGAAGATGAATTGGTGGATACCAATACTATGGTTGGAACGGGTACCTATAAAATCCCTGGTCATACAATTAAAGATTCTCACGGAAGCATCGGTGTGGTAACTGTTAAAAAAGCATTTGAACAATCCTCAAATGCAGCAATTGCATATTTGATTAACAGTAAATATGGTGCTAACCCTATAAAGTTTACTGATCATTTATATGATTGGCATTTGAATGAAAAAATGGGTTTGCAGATTCCTGGGGAAGCGATGCCGGCGGTAAAGAATCCAAAATCTAACAAAAGCTGGAACAAAAATATGACCCTGCCTCAAATGGCTTACGGTTATGAAATGCAGCTTACGCCGTTAAAGATGCTTACCATGTATAATGCGGTGGCAAACAACGGCAAAATGGTAGCGCCAATTTTTGTAAAAGAGATCAGGAGGTTGGGCAATCCGATCGAGCAGTTTAAGGCCAGGGTAATTAACGATAAAATCTGTTCTGATGTAACGTTGAGTAAGATCAAAAAAATGCTTGAAGGCGTGGTAACAGAAGGTAGCGGAAAGCGGTACGTTTACAATTCGCTATATCCAATCGCAGGTAAAACAGGTACGGCCCAGGTAGCTGATGCAAATAAAGGATATAGGGCAAATAAGCAGTATCAGGCTTCTTTTGTAGGTTATTTTCCTGCTAATAGACCAAAATATTCAATGATAGTGGTGGTTAATGATCCAAAAGGGGATTATTACGGTGGATCAGTGTCAGGGCCTGTGTTCAGGGAAATTGCCGACCGCATTTACGCCAGCGATATGCAGATGTACAACGATATGCCAACGCGTTTGGTGGGGAATACTGGTAATCCGCCAACAAAAGCAGGACAGAGCAAAGCGACTCAGAAAGTGTATAAAGCATTTGGTTTTAAACCACTTTTTGCCTCAAAATCAGAATATTACAATATTATAGATACCAGTGCCGGAACAATTTTTCAGGAAAACAACGAGCGTAAAGGTGTAATGCCAAATGTTGCAGGTATGGGCTTAAAAGATGCATTATACCTTTTAGGAAATGCAGGTTTAAAAACCAGGGTTCTGGGATCAGGAAAAGTAGTCAGCCAATCCATTATCGCCGGAACAAAGGTGGGTAAAGGAGTTGGCGTACAGATAGAGTTAAATTAAATGATAGAATGGGGGAGTTTTGAATGAGTGAATGTTTTACAGGCTATAGCCACATTCTATCATTCTCTAATTCAATCATTCAATAAAATAAGTGATTAAATGAATAAATGATAGAATTATAGAATGACATGGTAGCAATTAAGCATTCAAATCATTCAAAATTCAATCATTCAATAAATAACAAAATGCAATTACAGGATTTACTTTACGGCGTAACGATTAAAGAATTGGTTGGAAAAACCGATAGGGAAATCAATGTGCTTAATTTCGATTCGCGTAAAGTAGGAAAAGATGATGTTTTCTTCGCTGTAGTTGGCACGGTTGCAGATGGTCACCAGTTTATTGATCAAACCGTAAAACAGGGTGCCGGGGTTATTATTTGTGAGAATTTGCCAGAGATTGACGATTTTACCGTAACCTATGTTAAAGTAGAAAATACTTCGGTGGCGCTGGGCATTATGGCCGGCAATTATTTCGGGAATCCATCTGCAGATTTAAAACTGATCGGCATTACCGGGACAAACGGAAAAACCACCATCGCCACAATTCTTTTTAAATTATTTAAAGATTTAGGTTATAAAACCGGACTGCTATCAACGGTAGAAAATTACATCAATGATACCGTAGTTACCGCAACGCATACCACGCCAAATCCGATTGCATTGAACGAACTGTTAAGGCAGATGGTTGATGCAGGTTGCGATTATTGTTTTATGGAAGTGAGTTCTCATGCGGTATCACAGCACCGTATTGAGGGATTGACATTTGCAGGCGGGGTATTTTCAAATATCACACATGATCACCTGGATTTTCATAAAACCTTTGATGCGTATCTGAAAGCTAAAAAAGCCTTTTTTGATGGTTTACCTAAATCTGCATTTGCATTAACCAATATCGACGATAAAAACGGTATGGTGATGCTGCAGAATACCAAAGCGTATAAAAAAACTTATGCGCTAAAGCAACTAGCGGATTTTAAAGCGAAAATTATCGAAAATCAGTTCAGTGGTCTGCATTTAGATATCGATAACGAAGATGTTTATTTCAAACTGGTGGGTTCTTTTAATGCCTACAACCTTTTGGCAGTTTATGGAACAGCAGTTTTGCTGGAGCAGGATAAATTAAAGGTATTGACCTTGTTAAGCCGTTTATCGGGTGCAGAAGGAAGGTTCGATTATATCACTTCGGCTGATAAAATTATAGGTATTGTTGATTATGCCCATACGCCGGATGCGGTTCAGAATGTGTTGAGTACCATTGCCAATATCCGCAAAGGAACCGAGCAGGTGATTACGGTAATCGGATGCGGAGGAGATCGTGATAAAGCCAAACGGCCGATTATGGCCCAGGTGGCCTGCGATTGGAGCGATAAAGTGATTTTAACATCTGATAATCCGCGTACCGAAGATCCGCAAACGATCATCAGCGAAATGGAAGAAGGTGTTTCACCAACCAATAAGCGTAAAACCTTATCCATATTAGATAGAAAAGAAGCCATAAAAACTGCATGCCATTTGGCAAAACCAGGAGATATTATTTTGGTGGCAGGTAAAGGACATGAGAAATACCAGGAAATTAATGGCGTAAGGAACCATTTTGATGATAAAGAAATTTTACTTGAACAATTAAAACCAATCAGCTAATGTTATATTTATTATTCGAATACCTGCATAAGCATTACGATATCCCCGGGTTGAGGTTGTTCCAGTACATCACGTTCCGTGCTTCCATTTCTATTATTTTATCGCTGATCATTACCACGGTTTATGGTCGCAGACTAATCGATTTTTTGCATAAAAAACAGGTTGGCGAAACAGTAAGGAATTTGGGCCTTGAAGGCCAGATGCAAAAACAGGGTACCCCTACAATGGGTGGTATTATTATCCTGTTGGGCATTTTGATTCCTACCTTACTATTTGCCAATATTTCTAATATCTATGTGATTTTGATGATCATCACCACGATCTGGATGGGGGCAATTGGCTTTTTAGATGATTATATAAAAGTTTTCAAAAAAAATAAAGAAGGTTTAGCAGGTCGTTTTAAAGTGGTTGGTCAGGTTGGCTTAGGATTGATTGTTGGTACAACCATGTATTTCCACCCGAATATTGTGGTGAGGGAAACTGTTCAGGATAATGTGAAAAATACTTCTTCTGTGCCAATGGTATTGCGCCAGAAAGGTGAAACTTTTTATTATACCCAGGACGTAAAATCGACCAAAACCAATATGCCTTTTTATAAGAACAATGAGTTCGATTACGCCAAAGTGTTAAAATTTTTGGGTGGCGATTATCAAAAATATGCTTTTATCATATTCCTGGCATTTACGGTATTCATTATTACAGCGGTATCCAACGGGGCAAATATTACCGATGGTATTGATGGCCTCGCCACCGGAACCTCGGCCGTAATAGGGATAACACTTGGTATTCTGGCATATGTATCGGGCAATACGATAATGGCCGATTACCTCAATATCATGTATATCCCTAATTCTGCAGAGCTGATGATTTTTGCAGGTGCATTTGTGGGGGCATGTGTTGGTTTCCTTTGGTACAACTCTTACCCCGCTCAGATTTTTATGGGCGATACCGGAAGTTTAGCCATTGGTGGTATCATTGCCGCATTTGCGCTCATGATCCGTAAAGAACTGTTGATCCCGATTTTATGTGGAATATTCCTGGTCGAACTGGTGTCGGTAATTATGCAGGTATCTTATTTTAAATATACCAAAAAGAAATTCGGCGAAGGAAGAAGGATCTTCCTGATGTCGCCTTTGCACCACCATTACCAAAAGAAAGGTTATCACGAAGCCAAAATTGTAACACGTTTCTGGATCATCGGAATCATGCTCGCAATTATGACAATAGTGACGTTGAAATTAAGGTAGGTTGAAAGGTTAAAGGATGAAGGTTGAAAAGTTGAAGGTTTAAATGTTGAAAAAAACTAAAGCTAAAAAGCAAAAAAGAAAATAATAAAAAAATAAACGTGGTGGTATTGCTGTCTTGATACTTGATACTCACCACTCAATACTAAAAAAAATGAGCACAAATAATACTACATCAGTCAATACTACGTCAGCAATGGCAGGGCATGGCCGTGTGGTAATTCTTGGTGCCGGCGAAAGTGGAGTGGGCGCCGCAAAACTCGCTCAGGCGAAAGGTTTTGATGTTTTTGTATCCGATTATGGTGTAATTACCGATAAATATAAATCTGCTTTAGAAAAACTAGGCGTTCCTTTTGAATCTGAACAACATACCGAAGAACTCATTTTAAATGCTACGGAAGTAATTAAAAGTCCGGGGATTCCGCCAACCGCACCGATCATTAAAAAATTGGTATCGAAAGGAATTCCGGTGATTTCAGAAATTGAGTTCGCCAAAAGATACACCGATGCCAAAACCATTTGTATTACCGGTTCGAACGGAAAATCGACCACCAGTTTATTAACCTATCACATTTTAAAAAATGCAGGTTTAAATGTGGGTTTGGCCGGCAACATTGGTCAGAGCTTTGCCGCGCAGGTGGCTACAGAAGATTACGAATACTACGTTTTGGAAATCTCGAGTTTCATGCTCGATGATATGTTCAAGTTTAAGGCCGATATCGCGGTTTTGCTGAACATCACGCCAGATCATTTAGACCGTTACGAATATAAACTGGAAAATTATGCCGCATCAAAAATGCGCATTGTTCAAAACCAGACAGCAGCAGATGTTTTCATTTACTGTGCCGATGACGAAGAGAGTTTAAAAGCCATTGCATTAACCAAACCTCTGGCCAAAACCTATCCATTTTCAATTGTAAAAAAAGTTGAAACTGGTGCTTATTTAGAAGAAACTACAATACATATCCTTACAGAACCAAATAACAAACTAACCATGTCTATTTCAGATTTAGCCTTACAGGGCAAGCACAACATTTATAATTCTATGGCATCAGGCATCGTGTCGAAAGTTTTAGAATTAAGAAATGAAACCATTCGCGAAAGCATGGGCAATTTCAAAAATATTGAGCACAGGTTAGAGCATGTGGCCAAAATTTCTGGAATCGATTTCATCAACGACAGTAAAGCAACCAACGTAAATTCTACCTGGTATGCTTTGGAGAGTATGACCAGCGACGTGGTGCTGATTATGGGCGGTGTTGATAAAGGAAACGATTACAACATGCTTAAGGATCTGGTAAAAAGTAAGGTAAAGGCCATTGTATGTTTGGGTAAGGATAATAAACGGATCCATGATGCTTTTGAAGATGATGTTGACGTAATCGTAAACACCTTTTCTGCAGATGAAGCCGCACAGATTGCTTTCCATTTGGCCAAACGGGGCGATGCGGTATTATTATCGCCGGCCTGTGCAAGTTTCGATTTATTTAAAAATTATGAAGACCGCGGTAACCAGTTTAAAGCGGCAGTTAGAGAATTATAATAGGAGGCTTAAATATGTTTCAGGCGTTACTTAATAAAACAAAAGGCGACAGGTGGATCTGGTTGATCATCATCCTGCTTTCGCTTATATCAGTAATGGCTGTATATAGTGCAACAGGTACCCTGGCCTATAAAAAAGGAGAAGCCGTAGAAAAACTTCTGCTTACCAAGCACCTTATTTTTGTGCTGATGGGTATCGGGATGATTTACATTGCCCACCTGCTCGATTACCGCTATTATGCCGGTATTTCGAAGGTTTTAATGATTGTAACCATTCCCTTGCTCTTTTATACGCTTATATTCGGTACCAATTTAAATGATGCTTCGAGGTGGGTTAAAATTCCCGTAATCGGATTAACATTTCAAACTTCCGATTTAGCGAAACTGGCATTAATTACCTTTTTGGCGCGCATGCTTACCAAAAAGCAGGAAAATATTAAAAACGTAAAAGAATCATTTATACCAATTATGGGGTCGGTTTGTGTGGTGTTTGTTTTAATCGCACTGGCCAACTTATCTACAGCCTTAATGCTGTTTGGTGTAAGTATTTTGCTGTTAATTATCGGCAGGATCAGTATTAAACAGATCGCCATTGTTTGTGCGGGCGGCTTCGTGCTGCTATTGTTCGTTTTCTTTTTGGGCCCAAGGAGAAAAACATACATGTCGCGTATTAATACATTTATGCATCCCGAAATGCAGCATTCAGACAAAACTTTCCAGGCAGATCAGGCAAAAATTGCCTTAGCTACTGGTGGTGTTTTTGGTAAAGGACCAGGTAATAGTACACAGCGCAATTTCCTGCCACACCCGTATTCCGATTTTATTTTCGCCATTATTATTGAAGAATGGGGAACGGTGGGAGGAATTGTAATCATGATACTATACCTGGTGCTTTTATACCGATGTATCAAGATCGTAACCCGGGCACCCAAGGCTTTCGGGGCGTTGCTGGCTGCAGGATTGAGTTTCAGCCTCACCATACAAGCCTTTGCAAACATGGCCGTAGCTGTAGGTTTGGGCCCGGTAACAGGGGTGCCGCTTCCGCTGGTAAGTATGGGCGGTACATCAATGATTTTTACCAGTGTGGCCTTCGGTATCATTTTGAGCGTAAGCCGCGATGTAGAAGAAAATGCAAAACTGACTACGAAAGAAGAAAAAACAAATAATAAAATAATCGTTGGAGAGATTCCGGCGATAGCATAATTAATGATTGAATTTTGAGTCAGAGAGTGATAGAATAGTTGAATAAAACATCCCAAAGTTTTTAAAGTTAAAATTTAAATTAATAAACGATGGAAAATGTAAGCAAAGTGGATTTTGTAACAGCGATAAAAGCCAGGACAAAAAAGTTTGTTTTAGATTCAATTAAATTTTATCAATTTCTTCCAAAAACCGAAGAAGCAAGAATATTAGGTAGGCAATTTATTAGGTCTGCATCTTCAGTTGGAGCAAATTACAGAGCAGCCTGTAGAAGTAGATCAAAAGCTGAGTTTTATGCAAAGCTGAGCATAGTAGTTGAAGAGGCTGATGAAACAGCTTTTTGGATTGAAATTTTAACAGAGTCTAAAATTACAGATTCGGTAGAAGCGCAACCATTATTAAAAGAAGCAAATGAGATTTTGGCAATTGTTGCTAAAGCAAGAAAAACAGTAAGCAATAATAAATGATTAAATGAGAAAATTATTGAATTAGAGAGTAGGAAATGTACGAGTAACCATTCACTCATTCAAAATTCTATCATTCAATATTAGAGATAAAAATAAGTAATGACAGAACTCGAAATGAAAGATTATTTATAACCATTCACTCATTCAAAATTCTATCATTCAATATTAGAGATAAAAATAACTAATGACAGAACTGGAAATGAAAGATTGTTATAACCATTCACTCACTCAAAATTCTATCATTCAATATTAGAGATAAAAATAACTAATGACAGAACTCGAAATGAAAGATTGTTATAACCATTCACTCACTCAAAATTCTATCATTCAATATTAGAGATAAAAATAACTAATGACAGAACTCGAAATGAAAGATTGTTTATAACCATTCACTCATTCAAAATTCTATCATTCAATATTATAGATAAAAATAACTAATGATAGAACTGGAAATGAAAGATTGTTATAACCATTCACTCACTCAAAATTCTATCATTCAATAAATAAATATTAAAATGAATAATTCCCCAAAAATTATCATATCAGGTGGTGGCACCGGCGGGCACATTTTTCCTGCCGTAGCCATAGCCAATGCGCTAAAGCGCTTGGTGCCCGCTTGTGAAATTTTATTTGTGGGCGCCAATGGCCGTATGGAAATGGAAAAAGTTCCTGCAGCCGGATATAAAATAATCGGTTTAAATATCAGTGGGATGCAGCGCGGCTCCATCGTTAAAAACCTGTCGCTTCCCTTTAAGGTAATCGGCAGTGTGCGCCGGGCAATACAGATCATAAATGATTTTAAACCCGATGCAGTGGTGGGCGTGGGCGGTTATGCCTCCGGACCTTTATTGTATGCAGCCTCTTTAAAAGGGATTCCGTACCTCATCCAGGAACAGAATTCTTATGCGGGTGTAACGAATAAATGGCTGGGCAAAAAAGCATCAAAAATATGCGTGGCTTTTGATGAAATGGATCAGTTTTTTCCTGCAGACCGGATTTTAAAAACCGGAAATCCTGTACGCAAAGAAGTGGTTGATATTAAAGGTAAACACCATGCTGGTGCTGAGTTGTTAAAACTCGATCCTTTAAAAAAGACCATTATGGTTACCGGAGGAAGTTTAGGTGCCGGAACACTAAATAAAGCAATTGAAAAACATTTGCCCGAAATCCTCGCACAAGATGTGCAGGTGATCTGGCAAACAGGAAAATATTATTACCAGGGGATTATCGAAAGGTTAGGACTTGAATATCACCCTAACGTTCGCATCCTCGAGTTTTTAAATAAAATGGATCTGGCTTACGCCGCTGCCGATGTAATCATTAGCCGTGCCGGAGCAGGAACCATTGCTGAACTTTGTTTAATTAAGAAACCGGTAATCCTGGTGCCTTCGCCTAATGTGGCAGAAGACCATCAAACCAAAAATGCGATGGCTTTGGTAAAAAACGGAGCGGCACTTTTAATTAACGACCGTTCTGCTGAAGATACCTTGGTTAATGAAGCACTGGCACTGTTAAACAATAAAGAACAAAGCGACAAGCTTGCAGAAAACATAGGTAAAATGGCCCTGCCCGAAGCCGACGAAATTATTGCAGGCGAAGTATTAAAGTTGATTAAATAAGAGATATGAAAATAAAGATGTGATATATGAGAAACTAGATTTGAGATAGGCGTCATGGCGCATTCTCAGGTCTCACATCTCAAATCTCCCATCTCAAATCTAAAAAAAATGGAATTAAGTAAAATAAACAGGGTTTTCTTTGTAGGTATCGGTGGTATCGGCATGAGTGCGCTTGCCCGTTATTTTGCTAAACGCGGACAAGTGGTTTGTGGTTACGATAAAACCCGCACCAGGCTCACCGAAACATTAGAACAGGAGGGAATTTTGATTACCTATCTTGATGACGATGCTTCCTTGCCCTGTGCATTTTTAGATCATCATGAAGATACCCTGGTGGTATATACGCCAGCAATTCCGAAAGATTCGAAAATTTTAAATCATTTTATTGATAAAGGTTTTTCGCTTAAAAAACGTTCAGAAGTTTTGGGTATCATCAGCAAAGGCATGTTCTGCATCGCAGTTGCCGGTACACATGGTAAAACCACTACGTCATCCATTGTGGCTCATATTTTAAAAGATACCGGTTACGATTGTACAGCCTTTTTGGGTGGCATAACCAGTAACTACAATAGCAATGTACTTTTTGGCGATAATAATGTGGTGGTGGTAGAGGCTGATGAATATGATCGCTCTTTCCTTACCCTGCACCCCGATGTAGCTGTGGTGACCTCGATGGATGCCGATCATTTGGATATTTACGGAGATAAAAGCCACCTCGAAGAATCGTTCAGGTTGTTTGCAGGTCAGCTTAAGGCCGAGGGTACATTGTATGCACATGAAGGATTGCCCTTAGAAAATAGCATCAGTTACGCGGCAAGCCCTACAGCAACAGCAAAGGCTGAAAATTTACGTGTAGAAGGATCGAAATTTGTATTCGATTATACCGATGCCACGCAAAGCATAAAGGATATCAGTTTGATGCTTCCGGGAAAACACAACGTAGAAAATACAACTGTTGCCATCGCCATCGCTTTACAATTGGGTATTGATGCAGAAAAAGTAAAACAAGCCGTTGCTAACTTCAAAGGAGTGAAACGCCGTTTCGAATATATTGTTAACAATGGCAGTCAGATTTACATTGATGACTATGCGCATCACCCTGAAGAACTGAAAGCCTGTTTTGATGCCGTACGTCAATTGTATCCGGATAAAAAATTAACAGTGATTTTTCAGCCGCACCTGTTTACACGCACAAGAGATTTTGCAGATGAATTTGCAAAAGTTTTAAGCACGGCCGATGAACTGTTGCTGTTGGAAATTTATCCTGCAAGAGAATTGCCCATTGAAGGCATAAATGCACAGTTTTTACTCGATAAAATCACGTTGTCGGATAAAAAAATATGTGGAAAAGATTATGTGGTTCAGCACATTAAGGATACAAAACCTGAATTAATTTTAACAGTAGGTGCGGGCGATATCGATACCATTATAGAGCCCCTTAAAAATACATTAAACAATGCTTAAAAGGATAAACTGGAGCGCAATTTTTACCGGCTTTGCCTGGCTGATCAGCCTGGCAGGGGTGGTGGTGCTTTTGAGTTTCATCAACGTGAAAAAGCAGACGGTTAAATGTACCGATGTTAAAATCCTGATCCCGGGTGCCGATAATTTTATCGAGCGCGAAGAAATTGATGCCATCCTTAAAGAAGATCAGGGGGTATTGTTAGGTCGCAACCTCGAAAATATCAATATCCATAAAATAGAGAAAAAACTGCAGTCTAACCCCTACATCGGCTTTGCAAAGGTTTATGTAGATATGGACGGTATATTGCATATCGAAGTAAAACAAAGACAACCTATCCTCCGCATTTTGAATGAAAACGGACAGGATTTTTACATTGATAACGATGGACTGAAAATGCCTATTTCATCAAACTTTACGGCTAACGTATTGGTGGCAACAGGCCACATTAGCGAGGTTTTTGGTAGTCGTGTAGATACTTTGCATACGCAATTGGCAAGAGATTTGTATAAAACCGCTCAATACATTAAAAAAGATACGCTTTGGGATTCACAGATCGAACAAATTGTGGTTGATCAGAAAAATGATATCGAACTGATTCCGAGAGTTGGCAATCAGCGCATCATTTTGGGTGATGCAGATTCATTAGAAAAGAAAATGAAAAACCTTTTATTGTTTTATAAAAAAGCAATGCCGCAGGTAGGCTGGGATACGTATAAAACCATCAATATAAAATATACCAACCAGATTGTTTGCGAAAAAAGAGATTCAACAGGTTTAGGAAAAAAAGCAAAAACATTTTCGGCAGCTGATAGTTTGAGGATACAACGGAATGTAACTGATTCACTAATCAGAAATACCATTAGTTCGGTAATGGACGATCGCCCTGAAGCCGATCAGCCAAAAGCCATAGAACCTAAAAAGCCCGAACTTAAAAAAAACGAGCCAAAAAAAGTAGAAATAAAAAGGGTAGAGCAAAAGGTAGAGCAAAAGAAGGTTGAACCTAAAAAAGCCGAACCGGTTAAAACAGAAACAAAAAAACCGGTAGTTGTGCCGGCCAAACCAAAGGAAACCAAACCAGCGGATAAAAAAGAAAAACCGAAACAAACGGGAACAACACAGCCAAAGCCGGCAAAATCTGAGGCGCAATTGAAAAAAGAGAAAGAAGCAAGAGAAAAAGAAATCAAAGCCCTGGAAAAACAGTATAAAACTCAGCAAAATTAACGAATATGGACAAGGCAAAATTTACCAGTCAGTCGCCCATTGTAGTAGGATTGGATATCGGTACTACAAAAATTTGTGTTATCGTTGGTCGTAGAACACAACACGGTAAGATAGAAATCTTAGGAATAGGCAAGGCAGAATCAGCGGGGGTAACACGTGGAGTGGTTTCTAACATTCAAAAAACCGTACAGGGCATTGCTCAAGCAGTTGAAGTAGCAAGCGGACAATCCAATGTAGAAATACAGGTGGTAAATGTGGGTATTGCGGGTCAGCACATTAAAAGCTTACAGCACAGAGGAATTTTAACAAGAAGAGAATTAAACAACGAAATCGGTAAAAGAGACATCGATAAGCTGATTGATGATATGTTTAAACTGGTAATGCCACCGGGTGAGGAGATCATCCATGTATTGCCGCAAGAATTTACCATCGATAACGAACCGGGAATCAAAGATCCTATCGGTATGGCAGGAGTACGCCTTGAAGCCAACTTCCATATCATTTCTGGTCAGGTTACTGCCGTAAAAAACATTATCAAATGTGTAAACAATGCAGGCTTACAAACTCAGGATTTAATCCTGGAGCCATTGGCTTCTTCCGAATCGGTGTTGAGCGAGGAAGAAAAAGAAGCTGGTATTGCATTGGTTGATATTGGTGGTGGTACTACAGATATTGCCATTTTCCACGAAGGTATTATCCGCCACACCGCAGTGATCCCCTTTGGTGGCAACAGTGTTACCGAAGATATCAGAGAAGGTTGTTCAGTAATGCGCAACCAGGCTGAGTTATTAAAAACACGTTTCGGTTCTGCACTTGCTGAGGAGAACAAAGAAAACGAAATCATCTGCGTTCCTGGCTTACGTGGCCGCGAACCAAAAGAAATTTCAGTTAAAAACCTGGCTTACGTTATTCAGGCCCGTATGGAAGAAATTATTGAGCACGTGTATTACGAGATCAAATCTTCAGGTTACGAGAAAAAATTAATCGGTGGTATCGTAATAACCGGTGGTGGTGCTTTGCTGAAACACTTATCGCAGGCTGTAGAATATGTAACCGGTTTAGATTGCCGCATCGGTTATCCGAACGAGCATTTATCTAAATACGAAGATATGCCTAAAGCCATTTATGATGATTTAAAAAGCCCGATGTATGCAACCAGTGTTGGTTTGCTGATCAAAGGAATCCAAAAGGCAGAAGAACTGATTGAAGAGATGAAACAACCGGGTGTTTTTGTAGAAAAGCCCAAAACAGCAAAGGAAAAAGAAAAACGCGGACCAGGTTTGTTCGATAAATTACTTGCAAAAACAAGAACTTTCATTCAAGATGATATGAATGTAAGTGATGAAGATTACTTAAAAAGTTAATTATTTTTCCACAAAGAAAGAGTTTTCCACATTATTAACACTTGTGGAAAACGTCTGTTGAAAAAGTGTTAATATTACATTGAGTAATGAACAGAATTTAAAAATTTTTAAACAACTGATTCATAAAGATATGCAGTTCGAAATGTTAAAAGATAAGTCTTCAATCATCAAGGTAATTGGTGTTGGAGGCGGTGGCGGCAACGCAGTGAACCATATGTACCTTTCAGGTATCACTGGTGTGGATTTTATTATTTGTAATACAGATGCCCAGGCTTTGGAATCTAGTCCTATACCTAACAAGGTACAATTAGGCGCTAGTTTAACCGAAGGTATGGGGGCTGGCTCTATTCCTGAGGTGGGTAAAAACTCGGCGATAGAAAATATAGATGATATCAAGGCAATGTTAGGCAATACCACCAAAATGCTGTTTATTACAGCAGGAATGGGTGGTGGTACCGGTACAGGCGCCTCTCCGATTATTGCCAAAGCCGCTAAAGAACTTGATATTTTAACTGTTGCCATCATCACAACCCCGTTTTCTTTCGAAGGAAAAAGACGTAGGTTGCAGGCTGATGAAGGAATGGAAGAGTTAAAGAAATACGTAGATTCTTACCTGGTGATCTCTAACGACCGTCTGCGCGAAATCTTCGGAAACTTAACTCTTGGTTCTGCGTTCGGTCAGGCCGATGATATTTTAACAACCGCTGCTAAAGGGATCGCAGAAATCATTACTGTTCCGGGTTATATCAACGTGGATTTTAAAGATGTGCGTACCGTAATGAAAGATAGTGGTGTGGCCATCATGGGTAGTTTTGCTGCCGAAGGTGAAGACCGTGCTTTACAGGCTGTAGAAGGCGCTTTGGCTTCTCCGCTTTTAAAAGATAACGAAATCGAAGGTGCCCGTTACATTTTATTAAACATAAGTTCTGGTTTACGTGAAGTAACCATGGATGAAGTTTCGATCATTACCGATTACATCCAGGAAAAAGCAGGCTTATCAGCCGATTTAATCTGGGGTAACTGTACGGACGAATCTCTGAGCGATAAACTTTCAGTAACCATTATTGCTACCGGATTCCAGACTTCAGAAGAACGTGTAAAAGAAGAAAAAAATAAAAAGAAAATATCACTTTTAACACCGGAAGAAGCACCGTTGGTTCGCCCTGTTGAGCCCGTAAACTCTTTCATGCAGCCAAAAGAAGTTCACTCATACGAACCTGTTTTAAAAGCTAAAGAAGAAGTATCGCAGGCAGATCTTTTTGGTGGAATGTTCAATAAATCAGAAGCTCAGAAAAATCAGGAGCCTGAAAATAATGTAGTTCGCCATACCTTAATAGAAGAAGAGCCGCATGTTGAAGAAGCACAGGAAACCGGATTTGAATTTGAGGTAAAACTGGCCGAAACCAATTTTGTGTTCGAAACACCAGTAGCCCAGATGCCGCCAATGCCGGAGCCTGAGCCAGAAATCGAAATGCCGGTTGTTGGTTTAGACGACGATAAAAACGACGAATCGATGGAAGAGCAGTTGAAAAAATCTAAAGAACGTATCTTACGTTTAAAAGATTTAAGCATGAAATTGCGTACCACCAACGGTTTACAGGAGCTTGAAAACGAACCTGCTTACAAACGCAAACAAATGCAGTTGCAACAGGTACAGCATTCATCTGAATCGCAGGTGAGCCGCTTTACTTTAAGCAACGATCAGGATGGCGGTACAGAAATCAGACCGAACAATTCTTTCTTGCACGATAACGTTGATTAGATCAAACCAAATATAATTTTAAAGCCCCGATGTAAAACCGGGGCTTTTTTGGCATAAAATTAGCGTGTTACTATCTTAATTGACATCTAAAAGATCATTAGGTTGATTTTAAGACGAATAAAGCTTAAATTTGCAAAATTCTTATTATAAAAAAACAGATAATACATTGGATATATTTGATAAAATAGCAAAACACATGGGGCCGCTTGGGCAACACCAGAAATGGTCTCATGGGTATTTCTCTTTTCCAAAATTAGAGGGAGAAATTGCACCTCACATGCAGTTTCGCGGAAAAGAGCATTTGGTTTGGAGCTTAAACAACTACTTAGGTTTAGCCAATCACCCGGAAGTTAGAAAGGCAGATGAAGAAGCTGCAGCTAAATTTGGTATGGCTTACCCGATGGGTGCCCGTATGATGAGCGGTAACTCTAACTACCATGAGCAGTTAGAGCAAGAACTTGCAGCATTTGTTGGTAAGCCTGATGCATTTTTATTAAACTATGGTTATCAGGGCATGGTATCCATTATCGATACCTTGGTCGACCGCAATGATGTGGTGGTGTATGATGCAGAATCTCATGCTTGTATTGTAGATGGTTTACGTTTGCACATGGGTAAACGCTTTGTTTATAAACATAATGATATAGAAAGTGCACGTAAACAATTAGAACGTGCTACAAAACTTGTTGAAGAAACAGGTGGCGGTATTCTTTTAATTACCGAAGGCGTTTTCGGGATGAGCGGTGCCCAGGGGAAATTAAAAGAAATTGTTGAGCTTAAAAAAGAATTCAATTTCCGTATCCTGGTTGATGATGCACACGGTTTCGGTACAATGGGTAAAACAGGTGCGGGTACGCACGAAGCGCAGGATTGTATAGATGGGATTGATGTTTATTTTGGTACTTTTGCCAAATCTATGGCGGGTATCGGTGCTTTTGTAGCATCAACCGAGCAGATCACCAATTTTTTAAGGTATAACATGCGTTCTCAGACATTTGCCAAAGCATTGCCAATGCCAATGGTAATCGGTTTATTAAAGCGCTTAGAATTGCTGAAAAGCCAGCCTGAGTTAAAAGATAAACTTTGGGAAATTGCCATGACTTTACAAAAAGGTTTACGCGAACGTGGATTTGATTTAGGGGTTACCGATTCGGTAGTTACCCCGGTTTTCTTAAAAGGAGAACTTTCTGATGCCACTGCAATTACCTACGATCTACGCGAAAACTACAGCATTTTCTGTTCAATTGTTGTATATCCCGTAATTCCGAAAGGAATGATCGAGCTACGTTTAATTCCTACTGCAGTTCATACACTAGAAGATGTACAGCGTACTTTAGACGCTTTCAGCGAAGTAGCCGAAAAATTAGAAAACGGATATTATAAAGAGAATCTTTTCGCAACCGTTTAAGATCTATTAAAATTTTACAAAGCCCTTTAAACCAGTTTAAAGGGCTTTTTTATTTTGTAATATTTTGTAATGTTCTGTTTATCAAGCGTTTAATTATGTTTTTCAAGTCCGATATGTGTATAAACACGATAAGTGTGGAAAAAAACGGTAAATAAGCCTGTTTTTTATTCTTCTAAAAATTTTTTTATTTCATCAAACCCTTTAAATTAGAGTACATAATTAAAAATCAAACCTTAAAAGAACCATAAATTAATTAAAAATGAAAAAATTCGAAGAAGTAAAGAGTTTAGTGGCAGCTTTGGAAGCTGATGCAGACAAATTTTATAACAAAGGTAACAGCGCTGCTGGTACCCGAGTACGTAAAGGTATGCAGGATCTTAAAAATTTAGCTCAGGTAATCCGTTTGGAAGTACAAGACACTAAAAACAAAGCTTAAACAATCAAAATATTTTATCTGAGCCTTAGGATATTTCCTGAGGCTTTTTTTGTTCAACATGTTTTTAAAGAACTTAAAAGCATAAACATATTCATACTGTAAAATATATAAGACAATTTATCCTTGTCTGCGTAATTTATTAGCTTTCTTCTTTTACAAAGCGTATATTCATTTCAGGTTAATCCGCCTAAGCATCCAAAATACTAATTTTACTACTTAAGCATTATTAATGCCTGGCCATTAAATGTAAAAGATAATACGAATACCATACCGCTCTCAAAAAGATATCCGGTTTATCTGGCATGCAGATAAACATGTATAAATAATTTACATTTTTAACGGTCTTCAGTGTCAGAATATTTACATTACAATCGTGCAAATAGCGAAGATGTCGGGCTTATCCTCGACGTGATGCGCGCTGTACATCCCGTAGATATTAAATTGACTCAGGCATTTGAGGAACACCTTTTAAGTTTAAAAATAAAAAAAGGGCAAATTCTTTTCAGAGAAGATGAGGTTTGTGAGTATGTGTATTTTATCGTTAAAGGTGCATTAATGGGTTGTACCACACACAATAAGCGAAAAATTACCACTTATATATCTGTAGAATACGATTTTGTCAGTTCCATATCCGGCCTTCATGGATCTGATTATTCAAAGGAATATGTAGTAGCAGTAGAAGACACCGAACTGCTGGCCATACACAATGATGTGTTAAACCGGCTCTTTTCGCATCATTTTGAGCTGAATTATATTTTTAGGGTAGTTTTGGAAAAATATTATAAAGATGCCCAGCAACGTGCACATATCATACGCGTTGGAAATGCCAAAGAAAGATATTTATATTACGCAAAAACAAACCCCGGCTATTTAGACCGCTTGCCTTTAGAACTTATCGCTTCTCTGCTGAATGTTAAACCATCAACGCTTTTATCTATAAAAAAAAGTTTTTCACTTCCTCATGATCAGCAAAAAGAACTACAGCACTGTGGACAAAAGTTAGAGTTGTATGTTAATCAGCACCAGTCATTCCGTAATAAAAATATCAGGATCCATGCTCTTGCCCTTGAAATAGGGATTAGCAGTCACAGGTTGTCGGTGGTACTAAACAACTATTTTAATAAGAGTTTTATCGATTACATTAATCAATACCGAATTAACTGGATTAAAGAGAGCATCAGAAATCCTCAAATCATGCAAAACTTTACCCTGGAGGCATTGGCCTATAGTGCTGGTTTTTCTTCCCGGAGTGCCTTTTATAATGCTTTTAAAAAGCTTGTAGGGATGAGTCCGGTTGCATACTTAAAAAATATCTCTGACGAAAAACGTTAGTTTAACGTTTTTGTTACGCAAACACTTTTTTGAGGTGCTTTTTTTGATATAATTGTGTTGAATTATAATATAGGACAAACTTGTTTCAGCTTTATATGTAATAAGCATTTTGTTTAATTATTTTAGTATATCAAACATAAACTATAGAATTTATAGGTTAATAAAATTGCTAAAATTGATTAAACTATGATTAGAATTATGCGCTCATCAGATTGGGACGAAGTCAGTGCTATCTATCGTGAAGGAATAGAAACAGGTACTGCAAGTTTCAGAAGCCCGGATATTTCATGGAAAGACTGGGATTTATCACACCTTAAAGCCTGCAGGTTTGTGGCCTTAAAAAATAAAGAAATTATTGGCTGGAGTGCGCTTTTGCCTGTGGTAGCCAATTATGATGTCGGTGGTGTTGGAGAAATTGAGGTGTACGTTAAACCGGGTTACAAAGGGCAGGGGATCGGATCATCCTTATTAAATGCTCTGATTGCAGAGAGCGAAAACAAAGGTATCTGGATGCTTCAGGCGGGTATTTTTCTTCAGAATTCTGCTTTGTTAAAAATCCATGAAAAGGCTGGCTTTAGAGTAGTAGGGTACAGGGAAAAAATAGGTAAAGCCAAAGGCGTGTGGCAGGATAACCTGTTAATGGAAAGAAGAAATAAATTAATTGCCTGATCTGATAAATAAGAAGGTTTCATTATCGAGATTTTTCTTTAGAAGCTGTCATGTTGAGCCTGTCGAAACACATTAAGCAAGTCCTTCGGCAAGCTCAGAATGACAATCTATTTCCAATAAGTTCCTTTTTTTACCTGATAAATTTATAATCATCAATTCGATCTGATTTAATAAACCGGATCAGTTTTCCCTGATAAAAATAAAAGAAGGTGTATGGTTCTGGCTTAGGAATAAAGGTTGTAGAGATAATGCGGTAGATCTTTGTACCATCATCATTAGCCAACATCAGTTCAGCAGACCGGTTAACCCGTTTAAATTCATTTTCTGGCATGCCAATAGTGATTGAAGATTCCTGGTATGCCCTGCTTTTGCAGCCCATGGCCATTATTGCCACCAGGCCAATTAAAATTAAATTTTTCATTGTGTGTGTTTATTTGTGTGTATAGAGCGCAAAACAATAATAATGCCCTGATTCTCACTAAAATTCCCTTCAAACTAAAATTTTGGTTTATAGTTCTAATGTGTTGATTATGAATTAATTTCTTTTGGTAATTTTTTATTTACACACAAAAAAAACAGACTGCTTTCTTCTGCTTTTTAGCAAAATCAAACAGTCTGTTTCAGAATATAATTTTTATAAGAATTAAGCTACTACACTTAATTTTTCTACCTCTGCTATAATTAATTGTTCTAAAGCTGAGGAAGCTTTAACCAATGGCAAACGCACGGTATCTCCACAAATACCGAGGTGTTTCAGGGCAGCTTTAACGCCGGCAGGATTGCCTTCTGCAAATGCTAAACGGGTAAATTCGATTAAGCTTAAATGTGCAGGTAAAGCTGCTTTATAATCGCCGGCCAGGCACAGGTTTACCATATCTGTAAACTGTTTAGGCAAGGCGTTTCCGATTACCGATATAATGCCGGCAGCGCCTAAAGCGATCATGGGCAAAGTAACCGGGTCATCGCCAGAGATTAGAAGAAATTCTGCCGGTTTATCCCTCATAATCTGGTTAAACTGATCAAAACTTCCTGAAGCCTCTTTTGTTGCAATGATATTTTTAAAATCATGCGCCAGTCTGCAGGTTGTTTCCGGACTCATGTTGCTACCGGTTCGGCCTGGTACATTGTATAAAATCAGATCTAAAGGAGAAATTTCAGCTAAATATTTATAGTGCTGGTAAATTCCTTCCTGTGTGGGTTTATTGTAATACGGACTAACCGATAAAATTGCGCTATAACCTGTAGTATCGAATGATTTAATGTCTACAGCAACAGCAAGTGTATTGTTGCCGCCAATTCCGGCAACCAATGGTAATCTGTTGTTGTTAATTTCAGCAGTATAGGCCCACACCTTCTTCTTCTCGTCCTTGGTCATTGTAGCGGTTTCGCCGGTTGTACCTAAAGAAACGAGGTAATCTATCCCTCCGTCTACCAAATGATTAATCAGGTTTTTTAAGCCATTATAATCAACTGATCCATCTGTGTTGAAAGGCGTAACCAATGCTACACCAGTACCCTGAAATTTGTTCATTTTTAACTTATAATTATTGAATTTTGAATGAGAGATCGAATGGTGCATTTTATCATTCAATCATGGTCTCATTTTATTTTCTAATTGAATTTTGAATAAATCACTAAATGAGTACTTACCGCATTTAATCATCAAACTCAATCATTCTATCATTTTTACTTTATCATTTCCAATAACTCAACATCGCTGATAATCGGCACATTTAACTTGTTTGCTTTTTCAAGTTTCGACGGACCCATGTTATCGCCTGCAACGAGGTAGTTCAGTTTACCCGAAATACCACTTAGCATTTTGCCTCCGTTGGCCTCAATCATATCTTTTAGTTCATCGCGGCTATAGTTCTCAAAAACGCCCGAAATTACGAATGTTTTTCCAATAAGTCTATCACTGTCAAGCGTAATTACTTTTTCTTCAATTTCGAACTGCAATCCTGCTAATTTTAATAATTCTACCTGCTTTAAATGCTCCGGTTTTCCAAAATACTCAACAATGCTCTCTGCAATGCGCTGCCCGATTTCATCAATGGCAATTAATTCTTCTACGGTAGCTTTAGAAAGGTTGTCGATATTTTTTACACCGGCAGCTGTTTTTTTAGCAACGGTTTCGCCAACATAGCGGATACCCAAGCCGAAAAGTACTTTTTCGAAAGGCATTTCCTTCGATTTTTCAATCCCGGTTAGCATATTTTCGATCGAGCGCTCGCCAAAACGATCTAAAGTTTTAAGCTGATCAGATTTTTGGTGCAAAGTATATAAATCGCTGATGTGTCTTACTAAACCCTGTTTATAAAAGGTTTCGATGGTTTCGTCACCAAGCCCGTCGATATTCATTGCCTTACGGGAAATAAAATGCTGTATTTTTCCCACAATCTGTGGTGGACAACCTTCATCGTTAGGGCAGTAATGTACCGCTTCACCTTCTTTCCTGATTAGTTCGGTGCCACATTCAGGGCAATTATGCAGGTAATGTACTTTTGCAGCCCCTGCTAAACGTTTATCAAGATTTACCTTAATAATTTTCGGGATGATCTCGCCGCCTTTTTCTACATAAACAATATCGCCTTCATGAAGGTCTAAACGCTCAATTTCGTTGGCATTATGCAATGTAGCACGTTTAACAGTAGTTCCGGCCAGTAAAACAGGCTTTAAATTGGCAACAGGGGTAACTGCGCCGGTTCGGCCAACCTGGTAAGTTACTTTTTCTAAAACGGTTTCTACTTCTGCCGCTTTGTATTTATAAGAAATTGCCCAGCGTGGCGATTTAGAAGTAAAACCAAGCTCCTGTTGCTGTGCATAACTGTTTACTTTGATTACAATTCCATCAATATCGTAGCTTAATTTAAAACGCTCATCTTCCCAATAGTGAATAAATTCGAGAACGGCATCTATGCCCGAAACCAATTTTGTATGCTCACAAACATGGAAACCCCATTCTTTTACAGCATTTAAGCTATCCCAATGGGTTTTAAATTCATTTTTATCGGTATATAAAAAGTAGATAAAACCATCTAAAGGTCTTTTGGCTACTTCTTTACTATCCTGCATTTTAATAGTGCCCGAAGCAAAGTTACGCGGATTGGCATATGGAATTTCGCCCAGTTCTTCGCGCGCTGCATTTAAACGTAAGAAAGCCGCTTTGTGCATAAAAATTTCTCCACGGATTTCGAAATGCTCAGGTGCAACAGTCGATTTAATCTGATGGGGAATGGTGTGGATGGTTTTAACATTACTGGTTACATCATCACCTTTGGTACCATCGCCACGGGTAACGGCACGTAAAAGTTTACCGTTTTGGTAAGTCAGGCTGATGGATAAACCATCAAATTTCAATTCACAAACGTATTGGAAATTATCACCAATGGCTTTACGGATCCTTTCATCAAAATCGCGGAGATCCTGCTCGTTATAGGTATTCCCCAGCGATAGCATGGGGTATTTATGGTTTACGGTGATAAAATTTTTGGTAATATCGCCACCCACGCGTTGTGTTGGCGAGTTCGGGTCGGCAAAATCAGGATTTGCTTTTTCCAGTTCGGCCAGATGCTTTAGTTTTTTGTCAAACTCGTAATCGCCAATGGTGGGCATAGCCAGCACATAATAGTTGTAATTATGCTGGTTTAATTCGGCCACAAGGGCATCCATTTCTTGTTGTGTTGCAGATAGGGGCATCTACAAATATAAAAAAAGGATGAAAGGGTTTTATAGATTGAGATTTAAAAAGTACAGTTTTAGTTCAATATGATCAGTTTTTCCGAAAGTAAGAGTATCTGGAGTTTAGGAATTACTAAAATTGTCTATTTATCTCCATAATGAAAGCGACATTGTATAATTGCACATTGTTGATCCTTGCCTTTGGTTCCTGATATTTGGTAAACCAGGCGATGTTCTCCTGTGATACGTCTCGACCAGAACCCTTTTAAATTGTGTCTTAATGATTCTGGTTTACCCAATCCATGGAATGGAGTTCTTTTGATTTCTTTCAATAATTCCCTTATCTTGTTTACTGCTTCCTCATCATTATCCATCCAATATTCAAAATCTTCCCAGGCCTCAGGCGTAAAAACAAAATTCATAACTGCAATTTACTCCTCGAGTTTAAATAATTTAGTCTTGTTTTGATTTAGATGATCGATTGACTTTTCCAGACGTTGGCGGTTAGCGAAAGTTGACATTAGGTGAGAAGTTTCATTAAGAGCATTATACTCTTTGATTGAAATTACCACTACTGCATCGTCATCATTATTGTTACGAGGAATAATCAGAACATCTTCTGTAGCGCTTACCTCATCAAAGTAAGTTTTCATATTTGTTCTGAGATTGGAAATCGTTACAGCTTTCATTATTCAAATTTATGTACTTTCAAATGTACGTTATTTTGTACATATTTTCAAATGAAGATTTTTTTCTTTATTCTAAGAAATGCGGCCAATAGGTAAACAAATTCTTTTTTTTGCCCTGATAGAAAGTGTATTAAGCCAATTTCCCTTCAATCTCCTTAAAAATATCCATAAAATCCTTTTGTAAAACTTCTTTAAAAATTCCAAGTTCAAAAGTGAGTTGTTGCAGCTGTATTTCGTTCAATGTTTCAGGCCATAAACGCATACAGATTCTGTTAAGCGCATAGCTGATGTTTTCGAGTTGCTGATAACTCAACAAATATTTGCTGCTGATAAATTTCTCAAGAAAGTTAAAAAAAACTTTCGGTTCTTTTAGTTTACAATGTTCGAGGAAATCGCTTAACGAATCTTTGTTTACAGCATCAAGTTTATCATAAAAATGGTTCACCTGAATTAAATTACGCTCAACCAGTAAATGATCCAATAAAAGTTCTAAGCCGATATGGGCAAGAAAAGAAGGTCTTACAGGGGTGTTTTCTACAATCGGTTTAATCAGATGTTTAAGTTCGGTGGTTTTTTCCAGGAAGAAATTAGAAGAATGAAAAAACAAGTCTACAGCAAGATGTCTTTTCCAGCCGGCCAATAAATTTTCTTCATCCGGGTTTCCCTTAAACAGGAACTCGTTTTTCTGAGGGTATAAATTGGCTTCTTTCGACGCATTTTTAATCAGATCTGGCAATACTGTTCCCATTACCACATTGGCGTTTTCACTTGCTCTGTCGAAATAATAATGTGATAAAAAGTTCATGCTGCAAGGTAATATTTTCTGTTATGGTTGTAAAGTTTGTACGGTAAAATATTAACGCCGTTAAAACCTGTTTTACAAAACCAACTAATTTGCTTTAAACTAAGCTAAAATTTTATCTTTGCACGCACATTATTAAAGTATTTGTACAATGACGAATTTTGTTGAAGAGTTAAGATGGCGTGGCATGCTGCATGATATTATGCCGAATACTGAAGAAAAGTTAAACGAAGGTATGACCTCGGGTTATATCGGTTTCGACCCGACTGCAGATTCGTTGCATGTTGGGCATTTAACGCAGATCATGACACTGATCCATTTTCAAAATGCCGGGCACAAACCATTTGCTTTGGTAGGTGGTGCTACAGGTATGGTGGGCGATCCGTCAGGGAAATCTGATGAACGTAACCTTCAAACGCCCGAAATGATTGAGCATAACCTAAAAGGAATGAAAAAGCAACTCGCTAAATTCCTGAAATTTGAAGAGGGTGGAAATGGAGCCGTTATGGTAAATAATGCCGATTGGTTTAAAGATATGAACCTTTTTACTTTCATCAGAGACGTGGGTAAACACATTACCGTTAACTACATGATGGCGAAAGACAGTGTTAAAAGACGTTTGGAAGGCGATTCTGGTTTATCATTTACCGAATTCTGTTACCAGCTGATTCAGGGTTACGATTTTTACCATTTATGGAAGAATGAAAACTGTTTGGTGCAGATGGGCGGGTCCGATCAATGGGGAAACATTGTTACCGGTACGGAGCTGATCAGAAGAAAAGATGCCGGAACGGCTTATGCCATCACCACACAATTGATTAAAAAAGCGGATGGCACTAAATTTGGTAAAACAGAAAGTGGTGCGGTTTGGTTGGATCCTGAAAAAACTTCTCCATATAAATTTTACCAGTTTTGGTTAAATGCATCAGATGATGATGTAAAAAAATGGATCCGCATTTTTACGCTGAAAAATAAAGAAGAGATTGAAGCTTTAGAAAAAGAGCATGATGCTGCACCACACCTGCGTATCTTACAGAAAGCTTTGGCTGAAGATATTACCATAAAAACCCATTCGGTAGAAGCTTTAGAAACAGCGATAAAAACATCTGAATTTTTGTTCGGAAACGGATCTTTAGATTTTTTGAGGGGCTTATCTGATGCAGCAGTATTAGATATATTTGACGGGATACCACAATATAAGATCTTAATTGAAGAACTTGGAGCCGGAATTGATGCCGCAAGTTTACTGGCAGAAAAATCTGCTATTTTCCCCTCAAAGGGAGAGGCTAAGAAAACCATCCAGGGTGGTGGCGTTTCTGTAAATAAGGAAAAAGTAGCTGAAATGGCCCAGGTTTTTAATGCAGATCACCTGATCAACGATAAATTCATTGTGGTACAAAAAGGAAAGAAGAACTATTTTCTTTTAATCGCTGAATAACATTTACAAGCCCAATGAAAATAAATGTAAAAAGTTTTTCATTGGGCTTGAATTTAAGATAGAACGGAAAGTTATCATTTTTGATGATTTTTTTTGAGTTCCCGTCATCTCGACTGAAACGGAGAGATCTACCTAGGCAGATTTAGCTTCGCTGAATACTTCGTGGTTCTCGACTGCGTTGCACTTCGATCGAAATAGCGACATTGGCAGGGTGGCTATATAACAGAGCGGTGGAATTTTGCATATCATTCTCCGTGATAATCTGTGAATCTGTGGCAAACCTATTGGGGGACTATATAATTCTCAATTACGTTTTAAGAATTTTTCTTTCAGTTTAAGACTTTCTATTAATCGATCAGCCATAAAATCAAGCATAGATCCTGGGTTGTTCTCTTCCTCCTCAAAACTATTCATGTATGCTAATTTATTAACTGGTTTTATAAAAATTGGAGGATATTTAGACTTTAGGAGAATAATATTCATCATAATTCTTGCAATTCTTCCATTTCCATCGCCAAAAGGATGAATAATGTTTAAGAATTCGTAATGAAAGTCTGTTACAATTTTTAAGATATGGTCATCATTGCCAGGAATAATCAAATCTGATAAGCGGCTGTTGGTATTTTTTATCAGATATGAAATTGCCGCTGATACCTCTGAAGGCTGTTTGTAGTGATGAATTTTACCTGATAAACGTGTTGTTACGTTTTCAAGGATTTTGTATTTTCCGGGATCATAATGAATCGAATCAGACCATTGGTCTGGACTTTTCATTAATGCTTTGTGAAGCCGTTTTATATTCGCTTCGGTAACTTGCGTTGCCTGATATTGTTCAAAAACCTCATCCAATACCTGTTGGTGATTTAAAATATCGAGGCAGTCTGCTGTAGAAGTGTTTTTTGGCGTTACAAATTCCTTTAATAACTGGATTGTCTGGCCGTAGGTTAGTGCATTGCCTTCGATCTTATTGGAGTTGTAAGTAAAATCGATTTTAATCTTTTCAAGAAAATCCTGGTCCCAATCTTTACCAGTGCCAAGGGTATCTAGTTTTTTCTTTAAGCGGTCAATCTTTTTTAACTTGGCAGTAATATCCATTAAAGAAACTTTATATCGTAATCAAAGCCTTTGGTTTTTATTTTAAAAAGCCAATTTCTGTAGAGGTTTTTTCCTATACTAGGTCTTCCATTTTTAACTGTTAAAGTTTCTCCAAGAATAAAATGCTGAAGATCCTTTCGAAATTCTTTACGAATGTCATCCAGAAAAATTGTTTCCTTTTTATCCGGAATTTCAGACAAATGTTTTAATCGCTTCGATATTAGACCTAAACCCGGCATCATTGTTTAAAATTAATCCTATGTCAAAATTAATAAATATTGATGAAATAGTTAATGCTTATTAAAAACAAGTCATTATTTATTTAACAAGCTTTTAATATAAAGGTTGGTAAAACTAAATAGTCAAACCGATTACTCAGCTGAATTTATGAGCCAAAAAAAGCCACTTTTTGAGCAGCTTAAATGAGGTGTTAATCTATACAGGAAACTATTTAAAAACGTAAAATTTATTAAAACATTTATAGCATTTGTATCGCTTGATCGATACCCATGGCATTAGTGTTTTAAATATAAAACCTCTCGGTACCCTGTAAGTCTCAAAATTCTTACATTTCGGACAGGTAGGACAGGTTGAAACCACAGTTAATTCCTTTGGGGATATCATAATAAGTATAGTTGTTTGGGACAATCAAATCTAAACAAAATAAACTTAAATAATGTAGTATAAAAACTACCATTTTGTTCGTTTCGTCGACTTTTTTATGATATTATATGCTCAAAGGGGTTATTAAAGGCTTTTCCTGCTTTAAAATCTGTAATTTCGTTAGTAGTTAATAAACATGTAGTTAGTGATTTTTTGAGTTCCTCACAACCCATTTCCTGACCGATAAAAACCAGTTCATTCTTACGGTCGCCAAAATCATTGTCCCAGCTGGTATGTATTTCAGTTCTGTTTTCTACATAATCACTGTATAGTTCCCTTTCCTGCGTACTCATACTGGCCCACCATACCCCTGCCGGATCAATGCGTAACGAGCCACCGGCCTGCGAAAAGTTAATGGCTTGTTCTGGCATTGCCGCAAGATAAAATATGCCTTTTGAACGGATAATATTCTGTGGAAATTCTTTAGTAATGTAATTCCACAGCCTTTCAGGATTAAAGGGTATTTTAGAGCGAAATACCGTCGAACTGATACCATATTCTTCTGTTTCGGGCTGATGAATTTCTTCCAGTTCCTTTTTCCAGCCTGCACCTTCTGATGCTGTTTCGAAATCAAATAATCCCGTATTTAAAATCAGTGCAGGATCTATTTCTCCAAAGAGTGTTTCGTAAATTTTAGCGCCGGGATTTAATTTGCCGATCAGTGCCTTTAATACTTTGATATCGTTATCGCTTACCAGATCAGTTTTGTTTAATAAAATCACGTTGGCAAATTCAATCTGGTCGGTAAGCAGGTTTACAATCGTGCGCCTGTCTGCAGCATCATCTGCCATATTGCGGTCGGCAAGTTTTTCGGCTGAGCCAAAATCTTTGTAAAAATTATAGGCATCTACTACCGTTACCATGGTGTCCAGCTGGCTAAACCGGCTAAGGTCAATGCCCGATGTTTCATCAATAAACGAAAACGTCTGCGCCACAGGGATCGGCTCCGATATGCCGGTACTTTCGATCAATAAATAATCAAAACGGTTTTCTTTTGCCAGTTTTTCTACTTCGATCATCAGGTCTTCCCGTAAAGTGCAGCAAATACAGCCATTACTCATTTCTACCAGCCGCTCTTCCGTTTTGGATAAGGTGTTTTGGTTTTTAACCAGGGAGGCATCTATGTTTACCTCACTCATATCGTTCACAATTACGGCTACTTTTAAATCCCGTTTATTCTTTAAAACAGCGTTTAGTAAAGTGGTTTTGCCACTGCCCAGGAAACCGCTTAATACGGTTACCGGTAATTTCTTTATCATGTTAATGCAATTATGTTGCAAATATAGCGTTGAATATTTTAAATGCAACTGTATTGCTTTTATATTTGTAGACAAAAATTATTCAATGAAATTACGGAGCTACAAAATTAACCTCGACCGGATCGGCATTACCGCCTCAACACTTTGTGCCATACACTGTGCGGCCTTACCATTTTTAATTACTGTATTGCCAATGTGGGGGATGGGTTTTCTGGCCAATGAAGCGGTTGAAATTGCAATGATCGCAGTTTCATTAATCCTTGGTATATGGAGCTTAAGTTCTGCTTACCGGAAACAGCACCGCCGCATTACACCAATTTTAGTGCTTATTGCAGGTTTTGCCTGTATTGCAACAGGGCATCTTTCGGGGATTGAACTGCTGGAGCCTGTTTTGGTCCCTTTAGGCGGCTTTACCATTGCCGCTGCGCATTTTATCAACCTGAAGATGCTTAAATCTTGCCCGTTAGATCATCCACACTAAAAAAATATCCTTATGTCCAAGAATTATAAAATCCTGTTTATCCCTGCCTTGCTGTTCATCACGATGCTGAATCCGGCCTGTAAGCACGGCACAAATGATGGTATAGAAATTTACAGGCGTTATGCCATCAAAAATATTGTGGTCAAAAAAATGCAAAAGGCGGTGCGGCATGATTAACATTAAATCATTATCTCATGTTTATGGGCAGGGAAGAAGGATAAAATTTCCAGATTGGGAAATTGCAGATATGGACCAATGGCTTTTGCTTGGTGCATCGGGCTGTGGCAAGAGTACCTTACTGAATATTATTTCTGGTTTATTAAAGCCAACGTATGGTGAGATTGTGATCAACGATACCAATCTGTATGATTTAACCGCCAGGAATATGGATCGTTTCAGGGGAAGGCATATCGGCATCATTTTTCAAAGACCTCATCTCATTCGCTCGCTTAATGTACTTGATAATCTTGAACTTGCTGCGGTAATGGCTGGTTTACCGATTGATGAGGAACGTAATCTTTTACTTTTAAACGACCTTGATATTGCCGCGCTGGCCAAAAGATATCCTGATGAACTGAGCCAGGGACAACTACAGCGTGTTTCAGTTGCGCGTGCATTGGTTAACAAGCCTGATCTGCTGATTGCCGATGAACCTACCTCGAGCCTTGATGATGAAAATGCAGCACAAGTGATCCGGATGCTTACCAGCCAGGCGAAGGATAATGGTGCAGCACTGATTATCGCGACGCATGATCAAAGGGTTCGTGATCACATTGCCAAAACCTATCTACTCTAATGAATATTTTTAAAATCAGCAGTAAAAACCTCGTCAGGAATAAACTGACAACCATCCTTAATATTATTCTGGTGGCCTTTGGGGTGGGCATCCTGTCTATTCTTTTTCTCGCTTCGAACCAGATTGGCAATAAGCTCGAAAAAAACGCAAAAGATATTGATCTTGTGGTGGGTGCCAAGGGAAGTCCGTTACAGTTGATATTGAGCAGCATTTACCACATCGATTATCCAACAGGCAATATTCCGGCCAGAGATGCTTATCAATTAGCTCATAACCCGATGGTTAAAAGGGCTGTTCCATTAGCCCTGGGCGATAATTACAATGGTTACCGTATTGTAGGCACCGATAGCACGTTTAACCATCTTTATGGTTTGTCTGTTGAGAAAGGAAATTTCTGGCAGAAAGATTTAGAGGTTACCATCGGCAGCACGGTAGCTTTTGGATCGAAATTAAAAATCGGCGATTCATTTTTCGGTGCGCACGGATTAACGGGCAATGGAGATATCCATAAACAACATGCTTATGTGGTAAAAGGAATTTTAAAGCCGCAGGGAAATATCACCGATAATTTAATCCTCACCAATATTGGCAGCGTGTATAAAATGCACGAAGAAAAGCACGAGGAAACCCATCATTCATCCCCAACCGAAGCCAAAGAAATTAACGATAAACAGATTACAGCGTTATTGATCCAGTATAAATCACCCATGTCAGTCATTCTATTCCCAAGAATGGTAAACCAGAGTACCAATATGCAGGCAGCTTCACCAGCGATGGAGAGCGCCAGGCTATTCTCATTGATCGGGGTTGGAATCGATACTTTACAATGGTTCGCCGTATTAATTATGGCCATTGCAGCACTCAGTATTTTCATCAGCCTTTACAATGCCATGAAAGAGCGGAAATACGACCTGGCGGTGATGCGCTGCCTGGGTGCATCAAAACCGAAACTGTTTTTTCTGGTGATGTTCGAAGGTATTTTGGTTACGCTGATCGGTGCCTGTTTTGGCCTGGTGATCGGGCATATTGCGCTCGAAGTAATCGGAACCTATCAGGAATCCTCACAGGCTAAGCTAACGGGACTGACTGCAGTACCTCAGGAAGTTTATTTAATCTGGATCGGACTGTTTATCGGAGCTTTAGCCTCGCTTATTCCAGCCATGCAGATATACAAGGTTGATATTGCTCAAACTTTAACGAAAGACCGTTAAGTGATGAAGAAATTAGGTTTGTTAGTTTTTTTATGTTTAGCTGTCCGGGTATTGGCGGCGCAGGTTCGGGTACATACCGACATGCGCACGCCCACCTGGAATTTGATCGGTTTAAGGTACGATGCCGAAATTGCACCAGGTAAATGGGGAAGTGTTTTTCCGCCTGCTTTAAAAGCTTTAAATAACAAAGTAATCGAATTGCCGGGCTACATTATCCCTACCAAAGTAGGTTCGAAATTCAGCGAATTTATGTTTTCTATCGTACCCATCGCTTCCTGCCCTTATTGTGGCTCGGGCGATATTCCTGCAATGATCCAGGTAAAAATGTTAACCGCTATTGCGATTACCGAAAAACCAATCAAACTTAAAGGGATATTTATCATCAATGATTCGGGTGATGACCGCAGTGAATTTTTTCTCTTAAATGCAAAACAGCTGTAATGAAAAAATATATAACGGTTTTATTAATCCTGATCTCTTTTGCGGCGGCTGCACAGGTAAGCGTCCATACCGATATGCGTACCCCAACCTGGAACCTGATAGGCCTGAAGTACGATAAACAGGTAAAGCCGCTGGTTTGGCAGGCTGTTTTTCCTCCTGCATTAAAAGCTATTAATAATAAGATCATTGAACTGCCTGGTTTTATTATCCCTACAAAAGTTGGCAATAACTTTACTGAATTTATGTTTTCAATTGTGCCTGTTGCTTCCTGTCCGTATTGTGGTACAGGAGATATTCCGTCGATGATTGAAGTTAAAACGTTAAAACCGGTCAACTGGACAGAAGAACCGATTACCCTAAAAGGGAAGTTCGTAATCAATGATTCGGGTGATAGCCGTTCTACCTTCTTTTTATTAGATGCTGTAAAAAAATGAAAAAAATATATCTCCTGTTTCTTTTGTTATGGGGAAATGTTGCGCTGGCGCAAACACAAAAGCATAATCCCAACGATCAGTTACGTTCGCTAAACTGGGATGTTATTGGTTCAGTAAAATTTGAACTGACCGAGAAAAATGAACTTTTTCCGCTGTTTTCTGAAACGATTAAACGGTTTGATAACCGCGAATTTGACCTCACAGGTTACCTGATTCCGATAAAAAGCGGACAGAAACAGCAGAAATTTTTGCTGGCCACGCTACCCATCAACCAGTGTTATTTTTGCGGACAAAACGGTGTTCCCGTAATGATTATGATCGAAATGGAAAGTGCCACCGCCTACAGTGAAAAACCGATCCACGTAAAGGGAATTTTGAAACTGGAGCAGAAAGATGCGAGCTATGCACCGCCAATCACGATCAAAAATGCCAAACTCATTAATTAATTGCTTATTTTTGTATTGCTATGGAAAACAAGACAGAGCGTTTCGAAAAACTTTTAGTTAAAAACGGTTTAAAAAGGACCGCGCCACGTTTACAGGTGCTGGAAATTTTGAGTGGGAGAGATTCTGCAACTTCGCAACCTTATTTAGAACAGGTAATGGGTAAAGATGCAGATCGCGTTACTTTATACCGCGTGTTGCAGGCTTTTGAAGAAAAGGGTATTATTCATAAGGTTTTAGATCAGCAGGGAACAGCCAATTATGCCATTTGTTCGGATGGGTGCAGTGCGCACGAGCATCATGATGAACATGTACATTTTAACTGCGATAACTGCCATAAAATTTATTGTTTAGATGCCGTTAAAATCCCGGCGCTAAAAGTTCCTGCAGGTTTTAAAGTAGAACATTTAAACCTGATAGCTACCGGCGTTTGCGCAAATTGTGCTGATAAGGTAAATTAATTACTGCACCAAAAGGTTACAGCCCCTGATATCGGCATTATCGAACCTGCCCAAAACTTCAAAACTTTGATCAGGGTTGATCCGGCCCAGATCCTGCGTAGCGATAAATGAGCAAGAATTGATATTGGCCAGATCGATTACATTAATGCCACCTGTTCTGCCATTTTGGATTAAACTCAACGGATCGTTGGTATCGCGGATCAGCACTTTCATCCAGTTGGGGCAGTTGAAAATGCCTTCACCTAAAGAATAAGCCTGAGAAAGTAATTCTGTCATCCCATATTCGCTGTGGATGGCTTTTACACCAAAACCTTTGGTTAATTGCTCATGTAGTTCTTCGCGGACCATTTCCTTACGTTTACCCTTCATTCCGCCGGTTTCCATTACAATCAGTTCAGGAAAATCGATATCGAAATTTTCGATAAAATCGAGCAGGGCATAGGTAACCCCGATTAAGACGGTTTTCTGTTTTTTGGATTTCAGATCGAGTAACGTTTGCAGCAATTCATCGTGGTTGTATAAAAAATATCCGCTTTGCGGATGTGTGCTTTTTTCGATCAGATCGTTCACCATGTAAATCAATGATGAACCGGAGCGCTGTTGGTAGGATGGAAGCAATGCTAAAAAACAATATTCTGTAACCTCTCCATAAAACTCGGTAAAGGCCTGCAAATAACTTTGTTCATACAGTTTTACATCGGTTACATGATGACTGCTCTGCACCATACCGGTAGTGCCCGAGCTGCTAAAAGTAACTTCAACCGGATCGGTACTACTTAAAACCGAATGGCTTTTAAAAAAGCTGATGGGCAGAAATGGAATTTGCGAAACTTCGGTTATCTCATCAGCATCAACCCCCAGGTGGAAAATATATTCGCGGTAAACATTACAGTTTTGCGCCTGTAACTTAAAAATATTCAGGGCAAGAGTATCAAACTCTTCCGCATTTTTTATAGAAAATATATCCTCAGCTGTTAAATCCACGCTGCAAAAGTACAAAGCATTATGCTATTTTCTCGTCAGTTTTTTTTGCCAGCATCGCCATGCGGAATTGATAGCCGCAATAACCGCTGATTCCGGCAACCAAACCGCTTAAAATACCGGTAACCAATAACAATGCCCACCAAAGTTTTATGCCCGTCATTACCGCTACGCGGCCGGCCAGTACATTATCATTAGGCAGACTTTTAAAAAGTGCATAACCGATCCAAAGCAGAAAAATAGCAAGGAATGATTGCCAAAAAGCGATTTTTCCTGTTTTGCCAATAATGCCACAGGTAGCGAAAGAAATTACGATGATGGTCCACCAGGGAGCGATCATTTGTAAGAAAAAACAGATTATTACGATAACTATGAAAACCATTTTACCTATTTAGAAATTTTTAAACGAGAGATAACTGTGCCCGATTTATCATCAGGACTTTGCATATAAAACAGATCGTATAGTTTACCATTTGCCCAGGTATCGATCATATTATCATAGAATTTACTTCCGGGATTGCCTGATTGTCCCCCAGGATAAACGCCGTGTCCTTTTGGTGTTTTACCAAGCTCAATCACCATTCTCCATGATGGTCCGTTGCTTTCGCCCAGTGCATTAATGGTCGATTTTGCACCGCCAATCTGTAAAATTTTAGATCCAAAACCGGGTATTTTAGCCAGATGGGGTACATTGCTCTGTTTTACATTTGCCCAATCCCAATCTTTGTTGATCGGACCAAAACGCCTTTCCAAACTATCGCAGCTATATTTAAATGATTCATTTACCAAATCGGCAAGTGTTTCCTTTTTAGGGGTGTTGATGTTATCGTACCAGGTAGCATTCGGCTCTTTCAAAATCATTTCTACCGTACGGTCGCGGGATGGGTAACGCATCGGAATTCCTTTTACCTCAAATTCATCCGCCCAGATATCGTAAGTTAAACGTTTAGTCCATATTTCGAATACGCTGGCTGCAATCTCGTGCGCGTCATAACGTTTGTTCCATTTGTTCACATAAGATAATGCTTCCTTTTGCGTGGCGTTTAACTGTTCATTATTTAATAAAGGCAATAATGCCGGAACCAGGTTTTGGGCCAAAATACTATAATTATCAGTCTGCATTAAACGGATACTATCCATAGTGGCCTTGTTCATGGCCGATAAACGGTCGTTAATTCTCTTGCCGCGTTCGTAAGGCGAAAATTCCCAGTTAATATAATACGGATAAGTAGTATCTGTAGAAGATTGATTGGCCGAGCTTACAAAACCACGCGGCGGATTTTTTACCGTAGGGTTCTGCGCATTTGGGATCCAGCCCTGCCAATCGTAAGCCGGATCGGTACCATCAAGAATAAATTTACCCTGATCTTTCCATTTCAATGGGAATTTCCCATTTGGAGTGATGGCGATATCGTTATCTACACTCGCGAAAACAAAATTCTGGGCAGGTGCGGTATAAAAAGTTAAGGCTTTGCGGTAATCGTTATAATTTTTCCCCCGGTTGAGGTAATAAAAAGTCATCAGCTCATTCGATTCTTCATGGGCAATCCACCTTAAAGCATCACCAACCGGCACATTATCGGCCCTGCCATATTTTGGTTTCTGAAAATAAACCACGGGACCATGGTGGGTATAATAAACGGTATCAATTTCATCTTTTCCACCGCGGATTTTGATCGTTTCCAGGCGTTTTTTTGTTGCTTTCCATTGGTTATTGTACCAATATTCGTTATGTGATGAATCTTTAAATTTGATCTGATAAAAATCCAGTACATCAGCCGCCACATTGGTTACGCCCCAGGCAATTTTCTGGTTGAAGCCGATAATTACCCCAGGTGCACCGGGCAGGGAAACACCATACGTATTTACGCCGGGTGCATGTAATTGAATCTGATACCAGATAGACGGTAACGTTAAATCTAAATGCGGATCGTTTGCCAAAATGGGATAGCCCGAAGCCGTTTTAGCACCAGATAATGCCCAGTTATTGCTGCCGATACCTTCAACCTTTTCTTTTGTTTTTACTTTGCCGGTTTGGGCCTGTGTGAAGCTTTCTGGTGTTTTTGGAATCGGTAGCGGCGAGAAATTCCATTTGGTGCCTACCGGGATAATCGGATCTTCACGGAAGGGATAATCAGGGAAAAGATTTTTGGTCACCTCCGGACCGAATTTTTTCAGGATGTTGGTCATGTAAAACTCGTCTGATCCCATTGCCAAAACGGCCGACATCTGCTTCAGTAATAAGGCACATTTTACAGGTGTCCAGTTTTCCGGTTTAAAATCCAGTATTTTATATTCCAGCGGATAATTGGCGTGCGAAAGTGTTTTGATATAGGCATTAATCCCTTCGGTATAAGCCAAAATCATTTCTTTAGCTTTCGGATCTGCCATCATGCCTTTTAAAGAGTTTTCTGCTCCATACACCATACCCATGCGGCGTTGGTAACGGTCAACCTCAATGGCTTTACTGCCTACTACTTCACTAATTCTTCCTGCAGCAAAACGTGTCTGGAAATCCATCTGCCAGAGGCGGTGCATGGCGGTTACATAACCCTGCGCCAGGTAAAGATCGTGATCGTTCTGCGCAAAAATATGTGGGATCATGCGGTCATCAAAAACGATTTCAATTTTATCTATCGCCCCTTTAATTTTTGCTTTATGGTTAAACATAAAGTGATTATTCTCTGCATTTTGCCAGAAACCCATAAAAGGATTAAGGAATTTTAACAAAGGAGGCGTACTGCCTAATTTGGTATTAAATAAAAAAGCTAGTGCTATCGGAATGATGATGCAGAATAAGGCCTTAATTTTATTCATAATGGTTAGCTAACATGTCTTTTACTAAGATAGCGCAAAATGACGGTTTATGTTGAATGCAAAATACAACAAACTGTATATCAATCAAAATTATAATTTGTATTGATATTATTATGCTTACATAATTTGTTTAATTCAAAAAAAGAGTTTAAGTTTATATAACTAATAATACAAATAACCGAATTAACTAATCACCCAATAACCAAATTAACAATCTTTTATGAGCAGAATTTTTACACAGATCTTCTATGTGTTATTATTGATGTGCACAATAAATGTTGCTGCACAGGCACAAAGCATTACGGTGAGCGGAACCGTGAAAGATAAGCAATCGAAAGAAGGCCTTGCAGGCGTAAGTTTAACCATCAAGGGCCAATCGGGCGGTACAGCCTCTACAAGCAATGGCAGTTTCAGTTTCACCACAACAGCAAAAGTGCCATTTATTTTGGTAGCCTCATATGTGGGTTATGGTACGGTAGAGCAACAGGTTACCGGAAGTACTTCGGGCATCAATCTCGAAATGGAAACAGCTGTAGTATTGGGTGGCGATGTGGTGGTTTCGGCTTCACGTACGCCAGAACGTATTCTGGAATCGCCGGTTTCCATCGAGCGCATGAGTGCGGCTTCGATCAGGGAAATAGCTGCTCCATCATTCTACGATGCCTTAAATAATATGAAAGGTGTAGAAAGCAGTACACAGAGTTTAACGTTTAAATCAATCAATACCCGTGGATTTAATTCTAACGGAAACACCCGTTTTAATCAATATATTGACGGAATGGATAACCAGGCGCCTGGATTGAATTTCTCGGTAGGTAATATTGTGGGCATAACGGAACTCGATGTAGATAATGTAGAGTTATTGCCAGGTGCATCTTCTGCACTTTATGGTGCCGGTGGTATTAACGGTACTTTGTTAATGACTTCAAAAGATCCTTTTAAATATCCTGGGAATAGTTTTCAGTTTAAAACCGGTATCAACCATGTTAACGATGATAACAGTAAGGTACAGCCGTTTAAACAATTAGATGTACGTGTGGCAAGATCGTGGAACAATAAGTTTGGCGTAAAGGCGGCATTCTCATTTTTACAGGCTAAGGATTGGTTTGGAAATAATTATTCGAACTTTGACCGGGTTTCGAGAACAGCAAAATCAGGAGACAGAAACAGCGACCCTAATTACGACGGTATTAATGTGTATGGTGATGAAGTAAGCCAGAATATGAGGAATGTGGCTTTAAGCGTTCAAAACGGAACCATAGCCGGGATAAATGCCGCTACAGGAGGTTTAATCCCTAATATTAAATCAACATTAGATGGTGCTTTTGGTGCTGCCATTCCAAATGCTGCACAGCAGGCAGGTTTTTTAGCTACTTTACCTGCGGCGTTACGTCCTACTGTACAAAATTATCTGCCTTTTTATGTTGGCTTAAAAGCAGGTTTAATTCCTGATCAAAATATTTCGAGAACGGGCTACAACGAAGAAAACCTGGTTGATTATGATACCAAATCGTTAAAAGCATCAGGCGCTTTATATTACAACATCAGTAATACGGTTCAGGTAGTTGGTCAGGCCAATTGGGGCACCGGAACTTCGGTTTATACCGGTTCTGACCGTTATTCGCTCCGTAATTTTAATATCGGCCAGTATAAACTGGAGTTAAAAGGAGAAGACTTTTTCTTAAAGGCTTATACTACCCAGGAACGTTCAGGCGATTCTTATATTTCTTCTATTTTGGGAAGTTACATCAACGAGGTTTCTAAACCATCAACTACCTGGTTTCCGCAGTATATTGGTAATTATGTTGGTGCAAGAGCTGCGGGACAAACAGATGCACAGGCACAGGCTTTTGCCAGAAGTGTTGCCGATCAGGGGCGTTTTGTGCCGGGCAGTGCACAGTATGAGGTGGCAAAAGATAAAATTTTAAATACCACCATCAGTGCAACCAATATTAACTCGGTTGATCCTTCTAAAAGTGTTTACGGCGCTAAATTTGATGATAAATCGAACCTGTACCATTACGAAGGCATGTACAATTTTACCAACCTTTTTAATAAAGTAGTTGAGTTTCAGATAGGTGCTTCTTATCGTTTATATGATTTAAATTCAGCAGGAACCATTTTTAACGATTTAAACGAATCTATTGATATTAAAGAATACGGTGCTTTTGCACAGATTGGTAAAAAACTTTTTAACGATAAAGTTAAATTTACCTTTGCGGGCCGTTATGATAAAAGCCAGAATTTTGAAGGCAGGTTTACTCCCAGGGTAACGGGTGTGTTCACTGTTGCTAAAAACAATAACATCAGGGTTTCTTATCAAACCGGTTACCGTAATCCAACTACGCAAAACCAGTATATCGACCTTTCAGTAGGTGGCGGCTCTCAAAGACTGATCGGTGGTTTACCTGAAATTATGTTCAGTAAATACCATTTAGATAGCAACAAACCATTTACCGATGTGAGTTACCGTGCGTTTTTAGCTTCGGCAGCAACGGGAACACCTAATCAGGCACTTTTACAACAATATACATTTGATTCAAAAGGTGTTCGTCCGGAAAGCGTTCAGTCTTACGAATTGGGTTATAAAGGTCTGATCCTTCCTAATTTATTGATTGATGCTTATGGTTATTACAACATTTATAAAGATTTTATCACCGCAGTTGATGTGTATCAGAATGTAAACGGAAGTTTCGTAAAATTCGGCGTTCCGGTTAATGCAGCTGGTAAAGTAACTTCGTATGGTGCTGCTTTAGGTCTGGATTATCTTGTGGGTAAATATGCCATTAGCGGTAACGTTTCTTATAACCAGATTGGCGATCTTCCTGAAAATTACATTAACGATTTCAATACACCAAAAATTCGTTACAACCTGGGCCTTGGCAATAAAGAAATCATCAAAAACTTTGGTTTCAACGTTTCTTACCGCTGGCAGGATCAGTTCTACTGGAATTCTTCTTTTGCCTCAGGACAGGTGCCAGCGTACAGCTCGCTTGATGCGCAGGTTAGTTTAAGAATTCCTTCGGTACAATCGGTAATTAAACTGGGCGGCTCTAACGTATTAAACAAATATTATTTTACTTCTTACGGAAACCCATCTGCAGGGGCGATTTATTATATCGCTTATAGCTTTAACCCATAAGGATTTTAATCATGCTAAAAGCCCTTCGTACTTAAGGTATGGAGGGCTTTTTTTGTGTACCCACTTTAGTCGTTTGAGAATATTAGTGCTAAAGATTATTTTTTAAAAAGTCCTTCAACTCTACAGTAGAAAGTCCTGTAGCTACAATTTTACCTTGCTGGTTAACCAGCAAACTCGTTGGGAAAATGTGGACACCATATTTGCTGGTTTCAATGCCGTTCAAATCTAAATATTGAGGCCACGTTAGTTTATATTTATCGATGGCAAGTTTCCAGTCTTCTACATATTTGGTTTTATCTGTTGATATTCCAATGATTTCGAAGCCTTTATCTTGAAATGCATTTCTGATTGCTTTTAGGTCTTCAAATTGTGCAATACAGGGCATACAATGGCTATACCACATATCTACAAGTGTTAATTTGTTGGAATTGTATGGGGTGTCTGCAATTTTTTTTCCGTTTAAGTCGGCAACGTTGAAGTTTGGGAGTGTTTCTCCAATAGCTATTTGTTTGGAAGATAAAATCCGTTGCATAGTCGCCTGGCCAAGTCTTGATTGTCTGAGCAGTGGTGAAAAATTTTCAAAGGTATTTCCCAAAGTGGTATTATAGCCAAAATTCAGAAGGGCGTACAATTTGTAAAGCGCATAAAAAGAATCTGGATTTTTATTAACAAAAGAGAAAAGTGTAGCATCATGAACAACATAAGTTGCTTTTAGCTCCTTCATTGATTTAAGCTCAGGTTCTTCCGGGAATTTTCGGCCATAAATATTAAACAAACTATCGTAATTTAACCGGTATTGCTTTCGCTGTTTCTCTACACTAATGAATGCCTTATCATAACTTTTAGCATCCTTCATGATTAAGTTATCATTTTTGGGCTCTCCGTAATTTGATGCAGTATCAATAGAAATATGTTGCTCTCCTGTGCTTATAGCTGTGCCTGCGGACTGATATTTGTCTCCAATTTTAAAGTAAATCCACACCGGTCCGTCTACCCGTCCGCTAAATTTGAACTTTCCATTATTTATTTTGGCTGTTAACTGTTTAAAATCAGGTGGATAAAGTGCTGTGTTTGATTCATTAGGAATAAGCTGAACAGTTCCTGTATCTACATTTACCTCTCCTGCAATGGTGAAGTTTTTTAATTCTTTTGTTTGCCCGAGGGTAAAGACTGGGAGTAAGGAAATAAAGATTATGGCTACTGCAATTTTTTTCATGTTAGGGCTAATAGGTAAAGCTCTTATTGAGCATTATTAGGAATGCAATATAGGTTTTAAAGAAAAATTTTGTTCCAAAACAGATGTTATATTATGTTAAAATCTGGATTGATTTTTTTAGTGCTGTTCTTTAGTTGACTCGGCTAATTTTATTCATTTCACTGCTTCTGTTAAATCTTCCTTAATAAATTCCCAGATTTTTCCTTTGAGGCAGATTGGATCAAAGTCGTTATCTGCTAAAAGAAAATTAGTAAAGTTTTTTCTGATCTGAACTTCATCATGTGTCCATTCAAAACGTTTTTTATGCAGTTCGATCATTGCTGTTGGGGTATAGCTCTCTAAAAGTTCGTGCAGATCCCAAAAATCTTTTTTTCTGCCGCCTCTCTGAACAATATCCATCTTCATTGCAATAATTTCTGGTATTGATGCCATGCGGATTTTTTCCTGATATACAGGTTTTTCAAAAAATGGATACATGCTGTAAAAGAGATCAAGTTTAACAATATTCTCTTTTTTTGTGCCAATCAGGTATGATTTTCCTAATCCTGCAAACTGTCCGAAATCGCCTTGAACATAACTGAATTTATCTCGTAATAACTTTTCAATTCGGTCAAAATCGATTGATCCGTATTTTGCATCCGTAAAAAAGGTCAATGTCAACTGATAAGCGATGACCAAGGTAAAGACTCAGTGCAGTTCCACCTACCAATCTAAACGCTGCTAATTCGGGAGCCTGCATGAGCTCTAGCAAAGTATTTTTTAATAGTTGATTAACAGTATTCCAGTACATAATTATTTATGTTATGGTTCTCTTAAAGGCATTATCCAGATTTTTTACTTCATTTATTTTTTGTTTTCCATAAAATCTGATTATTTCATTTTTCTCATCATCATTTCCCCGCTCCATTACCCTTTTAACAACGGCTTGATATTGTTTTTGCCAGTTTATATTATCAAAGTCAGTATCCCAAAAGAGAATCCGTCTAATAATTGATAAATCTGGTTTATTGCTCAAAGATATTTTGTCTTTTTCTTTTTGTATTTCATAATAAGCCTGAAGTAAAAACATCGTCCCTTCTTCCAGGCCGAGACATTGATCTAATTTGATCGAAAGAGCAATCGTTATCCCTCTTTTACCTTTTGTAATATCATTTAAAGTCTGTGGATATTCGTTCAATGACAGCGCAAACGGACCTTTTTTTAATCCTTTCTTTTTAAGTTCCCTTTCCAGAATAATGCCCGGATGAATTCCTTTAAATTTGCTAATCAATTTTTCCATATTCAAATATAAACAAAAATGTTTATAAATTATTGTTTATATTCGTTTGTTGAGCGCTGACCCGAATTGTCAAATTACACCATGATAAACGATTATTTTTCGTTTATCATAGTGTACATTTACACTTTAAAGAAGTTTCACTACAAAAGATTTATCAGTTGTTTAACTTTTGCCACACTAAAACATACTAGGTTAGTGTAAAACTTACACTATTAAATGCATCTTTTATAAAAAAGCTACATCCCTTTTATAAAATATTTGTATTATAGTGCTTTCTTAAGCACATCCCGGTTTAAGAGCTATGAATTTAAAAATTTGAATAAATAAGGATGGAAGCGCAAAACGACAAACCGAATGAAACAAATGACCTGATCGAAAAGGAAAAGGAAATACAGCATTTAAACAATCCGGTTGATATATCGGTAAAACCAATCGTTAAACAATACCTCGGGTCAGTTAAAAAAGTAAAGAAAGAAGGTAACCGCTTTTATTTTTCAGATGGTGATGCAAGGGTAGAAGTAAGAGTAGTAAGTGATGAGATCATCAGGGTACGCCTTGCGCCTCATGGTGTTTTTCTGGATGATTTTTCTTATGCAGTACCAGAAGTAGATCAAAAGGTTTCTGTTTTTAAAATGCAGGAGCACGAAGATCACTATACCATTTCTACACACTCTGTAACCTGTAAAATCGAAAAAGATAACTTTCATATTTCTTTCTCCGATAATATTACCAATGTGGTGATGGTTGATGAAGCCAACTCCATGCACTGGGAAGAAAATGTAGATTTTGGCGGCTATTACATTTATGCAACTAAAAAATGCCATCCCGAAGAAAATTTCTTTGGTTTGGGCGATAAATCGGGAAATTTTAACCTGCGTGGCCGCCGTTTCGAAAACTGGAATACCGATGCCTATTCTTTTGGCTGGAACCAGGATCCTCTGTACAGAACTATACCTTTCTATATCGGTTTGCACAACCAGGCTGCCTATGGTATCTTTTTCGATAATACCTTTAAATCATACTTCGATTTTGGGAACGAAGATGTAAATAAAACCAGTTTTTGGGCCGATGGCGGCGAGTTGCAATATTATTATATCCACGGGCCACATATCATGGACGTGGTAAAACGTTATGCCACCTTAACCGGAACGCACCCGATGCCGCCAAAATGGACACTGGGTTATCAGCAATGTCGCTGGAGTTATTATCCTGAAACCAAGGTTAAAGAAATAGCCAAACAGTTCAGGGACCGTAAAATTCCTTGCGATGCCATTTACCTGGATATCGATTATATGGATGGTTACCGCTGTTTTACCTGGAACAAAAAATACTTTCCAGATCCACGGAGGATGATCAAAGAACTTTCTGATGATGGTTTCAAAACCGTGGTAATGATCGACCCCGGAATTAAAGTAGATGATGATTACTGGGTTTTTAAAGAAGGTAAAGAAAAAAGATTTTTCTGTCGCCGCAGCGACGATTATTATATGGAAGGGCATGTTTGGCCGGGCCGTTGCCAGTTTCCTGATTTTACGAATCCAAAAGTACGCAGCTGGTGGGGTAATCTCTACAAAGAGCTGGTAGATATGGGCGTAGCAGGTTTCTGGAACGATATGAACGAGCCTGCGGTATTCGGTTCGGGTACTTTCCCTAACGATGTACGCCATAATTACGATGGCTACCGTGGCTCACACCGTAAAGCACACAATGTTTACGGCATGCAGATGGTGCGCTCTACCTACGAAGGACTGAAAAAACTGATGCGCAATAAACGTCCATTTACCATTACCAGGGCCGGTTATTCGGGTATGCAGCGTTATGCCAGCGTTTGGACGGGTGATAATATTGCCACCTGGGAACATTTGAAAATCGGAAATATCCAGTGCCAGCGCTTGTCTGTTTCAGGTGTGCCTTTCTGCGGAACTGATATCGGTGGATTTAGCGGTGAACCGGATGGTGAATTATTTACCCGCTGGATCCAATTGGGAACATTTTCGCCTTTCATGCGTGCGCACTCTGCAGGTGATACCGCCGAACGCGAACCCTGGAGTTTTGGAGAGTTTTTCGAAGATATTAACCGTAAATTTATCGAGTTAAGGTACCGTTTAATGCCTTACCTGTATTCTGTGTTCTGGGAGCACCACCGTTATGGTTTTCCTATTTTAAGGCCGTTGGTGATGCTCGAGCAGGAAAATATCAGCAATAGTTTCCGTCAGGATGAATTCTGTTATGGCGATAAACTGTTGATCTGCCCGGTTTTAGAACAAGGTGCAATCTCAAGAAAAGTATATCTTCCAAAAGGTACCTGGTACAACTTCTGGACCAACGAAATCCTGGATGGTGGTAACGAATATACCGTTGATGCCAAGATAGATAGCATGCCGATGTTTGTACGTGCAGGTACGGTTTTACCCGAGTATCCGGTAATGCAGTATGTGGATGAAAAATCGATTACTGAAGTAGTTCTGAATATCTACCACAGCGATTATGAAGTAAACTCGTACATGTACGAAGATCATGGCGATACCTTTGCCTACGAACAGGATATTTACCTGGAAAAGAAATTTACGGTAAAAGGCGATAACCAGACCGTTAAAATAAATCAACGCAGCGAAGGCCTTTATACACCTAATTATGAGTTTTATGTTTGTAATATTATTGGCGTAAAATTCCAGGTTAAAAAGATCATTATCGATAATAAAGAGGTTCAGGATTTTTATACTGACGATCAGAACATCCTGCATTTCAAGTGCAATAAAAATTTCCTGGAAATTCAGATCCTAAGTCTGTAACATTTAGCCCCAAATGCTGTTTAGTGTTTGGGGCTTCATTTATCTAGCCAAAAATACCTATGCCAGCAGCAAAAAAAGTTCCTGCAAAAAAAGCAGCACTACCAAAAATCGATAAAAAAAAATCCGTTTGGGTACACAGTTTATTTACCGATTACGACATTGATCTTTTCCTCGTTGGGAAACATTTTAGGCTGTATGAAAAAATGGGTTCGCATTTAATCAGCGTCGAAGCTACCGCCGGGGCCTATTTTTCGGTTTGGGCACCAAATGCCATCAATGTAAGTGTAGTCGGTAATTTTAACGATTGGAACAACGGTTCGCACCCGCTTTACAAACGCTGGGATAAATCTGGTATTTGGGAAGGTTTTATTCCGGGCATTGCCAAAGGCGAGGTGTATAAATACTTTGTTAAGGGTTTTGATGAATCAGAACATTTAAAAGGCGATCCTTATGCCCGCCGGTGGGAACATCCGCCGCAAACCGCCTGCATTGTATGGGATACCGATTATACCTGGAAAGATAAAACCTGGCTTAATAAAAGAGCAAAATTAAATGCGTTAGACCAGCCGATATCCGTTTACGAAATCCATTTGGGTTCCTGGGAACGCGATCCGGATAACCCGGAACGTGTGTTAAACTGCAGGGAAGTAGCCGGCAGGTTAGTACCCTATGTAAAAGAAATGGGTTTTACGCATGTAGAACTGATGCCTGTAATGGAATTCCCTTATTTTCCAAGCTGGGGATATCAGATTACGGGTTATTTTGGTGCCAGCTCACGTTATGGTTCGCCACAGGATTTAATGTACCTGATCGACGAACTGCACAAGGCTAATATTGCTGTGATACTCGATTGGGTTCCCTCTCATTTTCCGGGTGACAGGCACGGTTTATATGAGTTTGACGGTACGCATCTTTATGAGCATGCCGATATGAAAAAAGGCTTTCATCCCGATTGGAAATCTTATATTTTCAATTATGACCGGAACGAAGTCCGCTCTTTCCTCATCAGTAATGCGATATTCTGGCTGGATCAGTACCATGCAGATGGATTGCGGGTTGATGCCGTGGCTTCTATGTTATATTTTAATTTCTCAAGAGAGGATGGCGATGCCGCAACCAACGAATATGGCGGAAGCGAAAATATTGGTGCCATCCAGTTTCTGCAAGACCTGAATGTAGCCGTTTATGGTAATTTTGAAGGCGTGCAAACCATTGCTGAAGAAAGCAGCACCTATCACGGGGTAACCCATCCGGTGCATAATGGCGGTTTAGGCTTTGGAATGAAATGGATGATGGGCTGGATGAACGATACGCTGAAATATTTTAAAGTAGATACCCTTGGCCGGAAACACCACCACAACCAGTTGAGTTTTAGCATGACTTACGCCTTTACCGAAAACTTTATGCTGCCTTTTTCGCATGATGAAGTGGTACACGGTAAATCGCCCATGTTATATAAAATGCCGGGCGATGACTGGCAGAAATTTGCCAACCTCAGAGCGCTTTATGGTTATATGTTTACCCATCCTGGAGCAAAGCTTTTATTTATGGGGAACGAATTTGGCCAAACCAGCGAGTGGAACTTTACCCAATCCCTCGATTGGCATTTACTGCAATATCCGCCACATAAAGGCATGCAGGAAACGGTTAAAGCTTTAAATTTTCTTTACCGCAAAGAGCCTGCCTTATATCATTTTAATTTTAGTTACGAAGGTTTTCAATGGCTTGATGCCGATAATGCAAATGAATCGGTATTTACCTATATGCGCAAGGGTCCAAAAGCGAAAGATACTTTGGTCATTGCCATAAACCTCACTCCTGTAGTCCGCGAAAATTATAAAATCGGTGTGCCTTTTAAAACCAAATGGAAAGAAATTTTCAATACAGATGATATTGTATATTACGGTGGCGGAATTAATAACCGCGGGGATATTGCGCCCCACTTAGAGGGTTATAACGGACAGGAATATTCGATAATTGTCGATCTTCCACCGCTGGCAGTCACTATTTTCAAGAGCAAATAAGCTTTTCTATTTTTATATCACGCCAAAACTATCCTTAAAACTATAGTTTTGGCGTGATATAGATTTTTATACTACGCCAAAACTTCTATAAAAAATATAGTTTTGGCGTGATATAGGTTTTTATATTTCGCCAAAACTCATAAGTTTATTATCTTTGTTGCTATAAATTAATAGTTTATGGAGCAGGTTGTAGGCAGAACCGACGAAAAATTATTGTTAGGCAAGATTGAGAAATCCGGCGAATCAGAACTGATTGCTATGTATGGACGTAGGCGGGTTGGAAAAACTTATCTCATCAGAAATGGCTTTAGCAAGGAAATTGCATTCGAATTTTCCGGCATCCACCACGCAACACTCAACCAGCAGTTGGAAAATTTTAGTCTGGCGCTTACCAAGGCAACCGGCGGACTTCCACTGGCCAAACCTGAAAGCTGGATAGCTGCTTTCCAGATGCTTACCCAATACCTTACACCTTTGGTGAAAAAAGAGAGAACGATTATATTTATAGACGAATTTCCGTGGATTAATACTGCCCGATCGGGCTTTTTACCTGCCTTCGAAAACTTCTGGAACAGCTGGGCTTCAAAAGAAAAGAAACTTATTGTAGTCATCTGCGGTTCAGCTGCTTCCTGGATGATCAATAAAGTGATCAATAACCGCGGCGGCCTGCATAACCGTGTGACCAGAAGGATCAGGCTTTTGCCATTTACCATTGGCGAAACGGCGGCATACCTTAAACACAGAAAAATAAAACTCGATAAATATCAGCTTTTACAGGTGTATATGGCCATGGGTGGCATCCCGCAATACCTTAAGGAGATAGAACCGGGCGAAAGCGTGGCACAGATTATAGACAGGTTGTTTTTTACAAAAGACGGCCTGCTGCTTGAAGAATTTAAAAATCTGTATTATTCTCTGTTCGATAAAGCCGAAAACCACATTGATATTGTACAGGCACTGGCAAAAAAAGGGAAAGGCTTAACGCGTACCGAAATTATTAATGCCTGCAAACTGAGCAGTGGGGGCTATGCCACACAATTACTGGCCGAACTGGCCGAATCAGGGTTTATTACGCCATATATTCCTTTTGGCAAAAGCACTAAGGATGCCTTGTATAAACTTACAGATGAGTATTCGATCTTTTACCTCAAATTTATTGATGGCAATAGGGCAATGGGGGCGGGTACCTGGTTAAAATTCTATTCAGGAACATCATGGAAAAGCTGGAGCGGCTATGCTTTCGAAAGCATCTGTATGAAACATATTACCCAGATTAAAAAGGCAATAGGTATTGAAAATGTTTATGCCGAAATATCAGTATGGCGTTATCTGCCTAAAAATAAAGAAGAGAAAGGCGCTCAAATCGATCTTTTGATCGACCGTAATGACTCCTGCATTAATATCTGCGAAATCAAGTTTTCGGTTGCTCCTTTCGAAATCAGCAAATCGTACGAAAGAGAACTGAATAATAAACTACAGGTATTTCAATTACAAACCGGAACCAGAAAGGCACTGTTTTTAACCATGATTACCACTTACGGGCTGAAGAATGCAGCTAATTATGCGGGTTTAGTGCAAAAAGAGATCACGATGGATGTATTGTTTAAGAATTAATCAGGCCAATATTAACTGGATAAAATAAGAAAAGCCTCCCATTGCTGGAAAGCTTTCTTAAACTCTGGAGTGGAAGCTTCCAGAGAGGGTGCAAAGATACAATAACTCTTTTCTTATGCAAGGATTATTTACTAAATAATTTGTCGTGTGCAATCAGCGTTCCCTATAGCTGCTGAACGGTAATTATCAGATCTCTGGTTATCGTATAGATATTCCTGATTTGTTTGCTTTTTGTTTATGGTTCCGTGGTTTCTTAACATGGATTAAACGGGCGTTATTTAGTTTTGCCGCGGTTAAAAAAATAAAATTCACGGATTAAAAAACCGTTTGTTTCGTTTTTACGTAACCAAAATATAACCCTGAATTTTTGCTCTCCCAAACAAATTGAAGCGGTTTTTTTGTCTATTCTTATTATTAGGACTATTACTGGTCCTTTCCGGACCTTTGTATGCACAATTGTGTACGAACCAAAGCCGCGTGTACGCTAGTTTTCAGGATTCACAAAGTGCTCCGGCAGGGTTTGGATCTGTATCTCTAAGCAACAATGCCAAAGCAGTTGATGCAGATCCGTCAACAGCATCTACCTTATCTATCACTAACGTGCTGGGCGCCTCTTCCATCACACAATACCTGGAGTTTAGTACCGATGGTACCGACAACGGCAAGAGATTGCTTCCTGCAGCTACTCCAGTGGTTATAAAAGTATCTATTCCTTCTTCTTTTTTAACTGTAGCAGCAACTATTGAGATCGGTACGTTTGTGGGTTTAAATACAACAACCAAGGTAGCCACCAGAAGTTCGCTTTATTCGGCCTCAACAATCGGGCTCTTAAACGGAGCGGGTGCTATAGAAATTCCTTTAACACCTGCTCAGGCTTATAATGGTGTTTATGTTAAATTTTCGGCGCCTGTTATTTCCGTTGGGGCATCAGCAGAAATATACGGGGCTTATATTTTAGAAGAAAACCCGTCGAATATCGAATGCGATAAGGGTATTGATGTATTAACCGGAGTTAATGGTGCAGGCCTTTTAAATGCTACTTCTTCTGTTAGTAATCCTTATGCAGCAATAGATGCAGATCCTGCCTATGCTACTTATGCTACCATTAATACCGGGTTGCAGGCTGTTAACGAAGCTTACCTGACTGCCATATTTGCCAAGGAAGGCCAGCCGCTTGATTCGGTTAAAGTTGTTTATGATGGCGGTGGAGGATTAAGCTTACTCAGTGGCTTTACCATTCAGCCTTATTTAGGTAATGTTGCTGCTGGCGGCGCTTTTAATAATGGAAATGTAACTATTAAGCAGATCCCGAATACAACAAAACTTGAGGCTTCGTTCCCGGTTTCAACCATTTTTGACCGGGTGAAAATTTCATGGGGCGGTTTGCTGGCCATTGGTACTGAACTCCACATTTATAATGTAACCAAAGTAATCCCCAAACCCATACCCTTAATTGATGGACAGCAGCTTTACAATGCTAATGTATGCTTTGGTCATGCCACAACCTTATCCATCAGTAATTTGCAAGATTGCACTACTTATAAATGGTATGCAGATAAAACCACGAGCACACCTTTATTTACCGGCAGTACTTATAGTTTAGGCATATTGCCCGTTGGCGATTATGTTTATTACGTAGAATCTGGTCGCAATAATTGTATTTCTTCTATTTCGGAGCGGGTAAAAGTGACACTGAAGGTTAATCCATTGCCAGCGGTTTCGGTTACCAATGCAGTTTCTTGTAGCGGTTCTGCTGTAAACCTTGCTGTAGATAATCCTCTTACTGGCATCACTTATAACTGGTATGATGCTGCTGCGGGTGGAAATTTAAAGCATACCGGGATTACTTATACCACACCTGTACTTACCACAAATACCACTTACTATGTTGAAGCAATAAACCAGCTTACGGGCTGTATAAGCGCAAACCGGGCAGCACTTGCCATTCAGGTAAAGCCTGTTGCTGTAGCAGGTACTATAACCGGAGTAAATAAAATCTGTATTGGTTCTGTAACTATGTTAAGCAATTTAAACGCTGGCGGTACGTGGTCGAGCATTAATCCGCTTATTGCAACCGTAAATTCAGGCACGGGCGAAGTAACAGGTATTGCTGCCGGAACAACTATAATAAGGTACATCATTCCTGATGGTCCGGCTATCTGCGCAAATTCTGCCGATTTTAATATAACCGTAGCTGCGCCGCCAAGTTTAACTTTAGGACCAGTGCCGGAAGTTTGTCAGGGTTTCACCAGTTCATCATTAAACTATAACAATCCGGTTAACAGTCCGGCAACTTACAGCATCAGTTGGAATACGGCAGGATTTACACCAATAAATAACCAGGCTTTACCATCAGGCAATATCCCTTTTACCATTCCTTTTGATGCTGCAACAGGTACACATTCGGGTAATCTTACCATCAAAAATGCCGACGGATGCAGTAGCCAGATCAGTTTCACCATAAAAATAAATCCTAAACCACCTGCGCCGCATGTGCTGGTGCCCGTAACATCTCAATATTAATTAAGCAAATTAAAAATCCCCATCCCATGAACAGTACCATTAAAAAAAGCTTATGTGTAATCACATTACTGCTGATTTGTAACTTTTTACGCGTTTCGGCGCAAATTACGCCAACCGCAACAGGTGTAAACCTGTTTTGTAAAGGCTCAGACCTTACCTTGCCTGCACCTCCCGCCGGCGAAAACTGGATAGTAAGGTTTAGCGCAACATCAACCACTACGCCATCTGCTGCAGTTACTTTAGCTGGTGGAAATAAAATTGCTGCAGCAGATTTACAGAGCGGATATTATTATTTAAGCTCAAAAGCTACCACCGCAGGGTCCTGCGAATCGGATATGCAGGAAATTCCGGTTTATGTACTTAAACCATTAGTGCCCGATTTTGCTGCGGCTAATTTTTGTGTGGAAACCTCGGTTGCCCAGGTAGGAACGGTTACCAATCCGGAATCTGCGATTACTACTTTAGCTTATCAATGGTACACTGTTGTGGGTACAACTGAAACCGCAATATCGGGTGCAACCCAAAAAGATTATACCCCGGTTTCACCTGCTGTGGGTACCACAAAATACCGCTTAAAGGTAGGTTATTTAATTAACGGCAATAAATATTGTGCACAAACGGTAGATCATGATGTAACGGTAACGGCAAAACCAGCAAAACCAACCATCACACCTGCACAAATTTCTGGAACAGCCAACGCCGTTACTTTTTAATCAAGGTTGATATCATCTTATCTGTAAATCTATAAATGAGGCTTAGGTTCCAAACCTTCCTGTTTATGGCTTTTCTGTTATTTTCATTTATAACAGGATTTAGCCAGACCGTACCCAATGGGCGGCAGAAAATTACGATCAAAAAAGGGTCGTCGGTTTCTTTGCGCGCAAATTCGGGAGGGGCAAATACATACATTTGGTTTAAGGATGGGGTATTGGTACCTGGTCATAACAAGCAAAACCTCATTACCGCCACCGCAGGGATTTATAAAGTGGCCGCAGTGAACAATTTTGGATGTACATCCGATCTTTCGGACGAGATAGAAGTGGAGGTGATCAATGTTCCAGAAGCCGATGTAGCCATCACCAAACGGTCGGAAACCAAAAATGTACTCAGCAACCAGGTTTTCAATTATTACCTGGATGTGCGGAACAATGGTGCTGATGATGCCACCCTGGTAAAAGTGAAGGATGTTTTGCCTGATAACCTCATTTTTGAAAGTTTAGCACAACCCGCTGATGGCGAAGCCACTTACGATTCAGCCACCAGAACTATCCAATGGGGAATAGCGCTACTGGGCAATGGAAAGTTTGCAGAACTTGTGGTGCATGTAAGGGCTAAACAACCTGGAATGGTAACCAATACCGCAACAGTAACGGCTACCGAACACGATCCAATATTATCAAACAACACCTCAACCGATTTAAAAGAAATTTCAGGTTTAAGGATACCCAATGTATTTACACCCAACGGGGATGGGAAAAACGATACATTTTATCTCGAAAACCTGCAATCTTTCGATTATAACGAGGTAACGGTAATCAATAGATGGGGGAGTACCGTTTATCAATCAAATAAATACCTAAATGACTGGACCGCTCCCGGATTAAGTGACGGGACTTATTTCTACATAATAAAAGTGAAAAATGGTGATGGTAACTGGTTGGAATACAAAGGTTACATCACCATCATCAGGTAATACAATTAACCTAATATGACAAGTTTAAAAAAGATCATTTTTGTTATTAGCTGTTTTTTGTGTGCAGAATTGCATGCTCAGCAGAATGCGCAGTTTGGTCAGTATGTTTTTAACGGGATGTATATTAATCCGGCATATACGGGTTATAAAGAAGAGCTGTATCTGCAGGCTTTTGCACGTGCACAGTGGACAGGGGTTAAAGGTGCGCCACAAACCTTGTCGGTTTCTGCCGATGAAGCCATAAACGACGAAAGTTTGGGAATAGGTGCCATTATCGCAAAAGATAAAATTGGTGCGCAGAGTTCTTTAAATGCTTCGGCCAATTTTGCCTATCGCATTAAGTTAGACCGTACCGAAACGAATATCCTTGCTTTTGGCTTGGGCGTGGGTGTAATACAGATGGGATTGAACGGAAACCTGCTCGATCCAATTGAACAGGGCGATAACCGCATCCCAGCCGGAAGCATTAGTCAGGTAACGCCCGATATCCGTGCCGGTATTCATTATTCGAACGAGAAATTTTTTATCGGTTTTTCTGCCGATAATCTGCTATCTAAATCCTTATCCGTTTTTAGTGATTATAACTTGCTGAACGTTAAAGTGCAGCCGCATTTTTACCTAAGCTCGGGCCTGGCGCTCCCTTTAAACGATGAATTTGTATTTAAACCGACTTTTTTAATCAAAGATGACCTGCATGGGCCAACTTCACTGGATTTAAATGCGTTTTTATTAGTGAAGGAACGTTTTTGGTTGGGGGCAGTTTACCGGACCTCGGTAAAAATATATCCCAAGCAAAATTTAGAAAGCAATCTTCGTGATCGTGCAGCGATTGGATTTATCAGCGAAATGTTTGTCCGCGAAAATCTGCGTCTTGGTTACGGATACGATTATAGTTTAAACAAACTGGGTAATTACGACTATGGCTCGCACGAAATTTCGGTGGGTTATTATCTTGTCACCAAAAAAAGCAGAAGGCCAAAATGCTACTTCTGATTAGCACTTTCAGGTGTACTCTGTTTGGTTGTTTGATTTAGCCGGGGTGGGTTAAACAAATCAATATTATCCATGTTAAGTGTTTAATAGCAACGTATCATGAATGTGTCAGTTAACCGGATATTAGATCAGGATGCCAGCCTAAAGGTTTGGTTATCCGAGCAGGAGGTTCTTTTTGGCCGGTTAAGGGTTCATGATGTGGCCGCTTTTAAAATGCTTTACCAAAAATACGCCGCGGCAATTTACGGGTCAATTATCAGGCAGGTAAGTGACGAAGAAAAAGCAAAATCAATTTTAACGCAAACATTTTGCGAAGTATGGCAATCTTTTGCCAGTTACGACGAAACAAAGCTGCGAATATTTACCTGGATTAATCAGCTTGCCGTGCAGAATATTAAAAAAGCTACCGTATAATAAGTTTTTAGCAGCACAATCGTCTCAATAACTCACTTTATTTTAATCTTTCAGTTGGATTTGCTATTATTAAGGGTCTAAAGTCTATCCCTATATTGTATGCTCGAATCCCGCAAGGTATTTTTAGTTAATGCTGTATTGAATTATTTCAGCAGTTTAAGCCCGATAACGTCGGGTTTTATTCAGGAAATTGAAAAAAATCTCCAACCCATTCAGGTTAAAAAGAATAAATACATTCTCTCACCAATTGATAATAACGACGATGTTTTTTTTGTGGTAAATGGTTTAGTAAGAGGTTTTATAAAAGATGATGGTAAAGAAATTACCACCTGGATCAGTTTAGGAAACGAATTTATTGGTGCAATTCAGCATCCCGATGAAACCATTCAGCCTTCAATAGAATATTTGCAGGCACTTGAAAATTCTGAACTTGTGCCCATGCCACGTTCCTTAATAAACAAGTTGTACGCAAGCCATCAGGAAACCAATATCATTGGACGAAAAATCCTGGCACTGCAGTACCATGCCGCTTCAGAGCGATCAATACTCGCCCGTATCCCTTCCGCAGAGAGGCGTTACGAAAAATTTATGGAATTAAACCCTTTCGACGTGTCTAAAGTCCCATTGCGCTGTATTGCCAGTTATTTAGGTATGCGGCTTGAAACGCTGAGCAGGATCCGCAGTAAACTGGTAAAAGAACTGGTATAATCGTTATTGCTTAAAGCTTTAATTATTAGTATATTTAGGATATGGAAATAATACTGGAATTATTGCTTGTGCTGCTTTCCAACCCGTGGAAAAAGATTGTGAAGTGGCTGGAGCTTGAAAAATAATTGAACTGAATATGAACGAAACGCTGTGGAATAAGGTACTGCAATTTGATCCCGATGATCCAACAGGCGAATATTCATTCTCGGTCAGGTTGGCTGCCGAAAACAGATGGACCAAAGATTTTACCGAAAAAGCGATTCTGGAATACAAAAAGTTCATGTTTTTGGCTGCCGGTTCCGATAGTATGGTTTCTCCTTCTGCCATAGTTGATATCGTTTGGCACCAGCACCTTATTTTTAGTCAATCATATGCTGATTTCTGCGATTTATTGGGTAAAAATATTCTACATATTCCTTCTACCCACCATAAGGCACAAGCCGAGCGATTTATACAGGCAATAACACAAACAAAAAATATTTATAATCATCACTTTGGTCAGCAGCCCGAAAATTTTTGGTTATACGATACCATGTTGAGCAGTTTGAAACTTGAGCCTGCAAAACTTAAAATTGGTCATTTTGCAATATATGGCATTTTGGTCGTCCTGATCATGTGCATACCTTTTTATTACCTGCTCAAACCAGTTTACATCCATATTGATAATCCTTATTTTATTTTAAGCTTTATTGCCTTATTGCTTCCGGCTCATGTAATTCTTCGATTATATACCAAAAGCAGGTTTAAACAGATCGCTAATGGTTTTGATAAAGAATCTTTTATATATTACCTTAAACCTTTCGAAATCATTTATCTTAAAAGCCAGAGGCTGGCCGATGCGATAAATGGCGCCATAAGTGAACTGATACATGATGGTATAATCAAAATAGGGGCCGATCGCAGGCTTTGTATTTTGGGCGAAGCAGAAGGGCTTTCAGCAGAGCAGCTTCAGGTAGTTACTGTTTTGCAGGATAGAGGGAATATTTTTTATGCTCGATTGCTGCAACAATTGGAAACAAAGGCTGTTTTTAGCAACATAGCAAAGAGTATAGATTTGTTTAAGTCGTATTTTAGGCAATCCAAACCATACGCAAAACTATTTTATCTGAATTTTGGTGTTTTCGCAGTATTATTTATTTTCCCTCTGGTTCGGTTAGCTACAGGTATTTCGAGAGATAAACCCATTTTTCAGCTGGCGATTTTGCTGGTACTCTTTATTGTTTTTGTAATAAATCAGCTGAATCGTCTCAACCAATATTTTTTTAGCCACACTTTGCCCCATCTTTATGAGAAAACCATTTTGCCAAAAATAAAAGATGACCAGGATTGGCGCTGGGATTATTTTCTGTATGGCCCGGCCGTTTTAACCGTAAGCCTGATCCCCCTGCTGAACGAGCGGAGCAGTGGCATTTATAATGGCGGCGATGGTGGAAGCGGAGGAAGTTCATGCGGCTCATCTTGTGGAAGCTCTTGCGGAAGTTGTGGCGGTTGCGGAAGCGATTAAAGGAAAAAAATCTTTATCAAATCAATCATAAATTAAAAATCTTCATCAAATCTTAATCTTTCTGCCGTAATATTGTAGGCATAAGGGGTGAGAGCCTTATATCAACTTCATAGTTGAGAGCGTTAATTTAGATAGAGGGTGTAGCCAGTGGCTACATCCTTTTTTTTATTTAAGCTGTTTTTTAATTATGCCAATGCCAGGTTTTCCTCTTCCAGTTGTTTCAGCAAAGCGGGCACCTCGTCCCAGTGGTTAATGCGTTGATGGTGATCTTTCTCCACATTGTGGAATGCTGTAAACATTAAAGGTTTGCCTTTACAGAAATCGAGGTTTTTGCAATGATCATCAATTAAATAATCGGTATCTATAATACTTTTATCTCCGCAAAAAATAATGTTTTTCCAGCTGATGAAAGGGAAATGTTCTGCCAGCCACTCGTGTTTTTCGAAAAGCGATAAAGGAAATTCCATGGCTGCCGAAACAATATAAATTTCGTAATCTTCCATAAGTTGTTTTACGGTTTCAACGGCGCCTTCCATTACGGGCAGGTTTCTGAAAAAGCCTTGCCTGTTGCAAATTTTCATTACAATGGCCCTGTCGGGGAAAAGTTCCTCTTCCTGTTTGCCTTTAATGTCGTTGCGCGTAAGCAGAATGCCAGTTTCAGCATAATAAGTCTGTAATATATGATCCTCGATGTCGGCAAGTACGCCATCCATATCTATACCAATTGTCTTTTTCATTTTTGCTATATTTTGCAACAAAAATATTTAATATTGCAATATGTTGCAAATTTATTTCTCAATAAATTCTTATATTTGCAATATATTGCAGTAATATGGTAAAAGAAGAGCGACTACAAATTATTATTGATACTCTTGAAAAAGACACCAAGGTAAGGCTGGATGAGTTAAGTACATTACTAAATGTATCAGAAGATACCGTGCGCCGCGACATTAAAGAGCTCGATTCGCAAGGCTTGCTCCGTGCGGTTCGTGGCGGTGCTATTTCCCGTTCACCCATACCACAACATTACCGGGACAGGGAAAAATACAACCAGCAACATAAACAGGCCATTGCAAACAAAGCTTTGCAATTTCTAAAAGATGGTCAGGTAGTGTTTTTTGATGGTGGTACTTCTGTAGTTGCCCTGGCTGCGGTATTACCGAAAGATTTAAAGATTACCATTATTACCAATAGCTTTCCGGTAGCTAATATTCTGGAAGATCACCCGAGTGCCGAAGTAATATTTGCCGGTGGAAGATTGCATAAAACCGCATTTACCACTATGGGGCAGGAAACTGTTGATACCTTTAAGAAAGTGAGGGCAGATATCTGTATGCTGGGCATCTGTAGCCTGCACCACAGCATGGGTATCACCTCTATTATTTATGAAGATGCCCAACTGAACAATACCATGATCAATCAGGCACAAAAAACAATTGCACTTTCAGCACTCGAAAAAATAAATACCGTAGAGCCTTATTATGTTTGTCCGGTTACCGATGTAGATGTAATCATTACCGAAACCACTCCTGATGATGCTGCTTTGGCACCTTACAGGCATTTGGGTATAGAAGTGGTATAGTGATTTTTTATTTCTAAATGATTTTCTTTGTAACGTTAACTGCATTTTGTGGCAATAATAATCGAATAAACAATTGAAAATACAAATTATCAGCGATTTGCATCAGGAATTTGGGGTTTCGGAGTTAAGCTTCCGAAATGCTGATCTTGTTATTCTGGCTGGCGATATTAACCTCGGAACAAAAGGTATTGAGTGGATTAAGGAAAATATCCCTGATAAACCTGTAATTTATGTTTTAGGTAATCACGAGTATTATAAAGGCACATATCCTAACACCCTTCGTAAAATAGTAGAGCTGTCTAAAGCTTCAAATGTTCATGTACTGGAAAATAATTTTGTCGAGTTTGAAGGTGTCAGGTTTTATGGAGCAACTTTATGGACTGATTTTTCCCTGTTTGGCAATCCGATGGATTGCGTTGTTTTATAACTGTTGATTCTCATACATTTTCTCAGTTCGCAAGCGGTGAGTAATATTAATCATTTTAGGTGCTTATGTAATTTTTTAAATGCAAATATTCTCCTATTATGCAAAAAATAGCCTATATATTTTATTTAGTGTAAAAATACAGAATTGCGTTTTGAGTAACAATCCTGTTGCCTTATGTTTACAATATCATCCCTCTCACATTTAAAAATTTAAATTAACGATGAATAAATTAATGCTTAACAAAGGAAAAGCAGTAGCTTGCTTAATTCTAATGTGCCTATTCATGGCGCAGGCATGTAAGAAAGATCTTATGATGCCCAATTCAAATCTACTTGATAAATCGATATCACTCGAGGAAGCAAAGCAGTATTTCGAAAATAATATTTTAAAGTTTAAGACTGGAGCTAAACTCTCTTCAAATGGTTCTGTAAAATCAGGAGGGGATATTGACGCTGATATCTCTGATAACAAACTTCCAATGTGGGACGCATCACAGTTTAAGGATTTAAGCATTGGTACGAATGCTGTCTTAACACCCTTGCACAGGCCTGGGGTTTATATACATATCTCTGAAAAGAGGATGGTCAAGTATGGTTTTCTGAATTACCTCATGATGCATAAAGATGCAGAAAACAAAATTATTACTGAATGGGTGGAACTAAAGCCATCCGAGAAATGGATTAATTCCAAGGTTTCCCGTAAATACGATGGAAAAATATTAGTTAAAGAATGGAACGGTAGGATCAAAATGTTGTATAATTTTGATGATGGAATACCGGTTAAAGCAAGTCCATTAAAGCTAAATATGCTTGCCAGTGTTAGAGGCACAAAAATGGATACTGGCAATGAAGATGTCCAATGTTTTGTTACCACAACTACAACAATTAAGCTCTCACCTAAAACTTGTCCGTGCCTGGGGCATACATATGAACAAGCTGCAATTTGCAACTGTAGTGTAAAGCCGGAAAAGGGAAATCAATATACAGTAAACGTTGTTGAAGAATATGATTGCGAACTGCCTTTCGATCCGGATAGGCCGGTAACCGGTACAGGAAGCAGTGGTACGACAGGACCGGGTGGATCTAACGGCCCTGGAGGGGGAACTCCTAATCCGGGGGATTATTTTCCGCTTAATTGTGAACCTGATCCAAACTACGTGATGCCAACAATTCCCCCACCTCCGGGAACTGAATACATATTGCCCTGCTCAGCAATGGAAATTCCAACCGAAGGAACACCGTCGCCAAATAGTGGCCCATCACCAGTACCCGTACCGAAAACACCCTCAGAACTATTGATAGAATGGTTTAACTCTGATTCAAATCTTCAACTGCATTTGACAGCTGATGAAACGGCATTCTTGGAGGGGAACCCCCTTATTGCAGAAGAATTGCTCAATACGACTTTTTCGGAAGCTGCAGAGACTAAAGAATTTACAAAATGGGCTGTTGGGTATTTGAATGAAAATAGAGATGTAAGTTTTGCTGATTTTAAAAGAGATTTTTTAACTAGGGATGTTGGCTTAGATACATCTGATTTAGGAACAGATGGTTCGGGGCAGGACATGAACTACTCAGTCTATTTTGATGATACAGAAGGCGATTTCAAGGTAATATCTAAAAGCGATCCCAATTACAATAATGTTATAAATAACGGGACAACTAGCTTACCCATAAATTTTGCACCCTGTACAACCCAAGCATTGAGACAAATGGGAAGAGATAAAGGATGGGATGTTGGTGTTTCACCATTAGAATTTAACAGAAGGGTTGGGCAGGCATTTCAAGAGGCCACATTTAAACTCTATAAAGAAAAATTGATCCTACCTCAACGTTTAAGGGTAAAATACCAACCTCAAAACAATATCAGTACATGGCGGGTTGGAAAAGTGGGGAATTCTGGTCAAGTTATTCCAGACTGGACGTATGATGTTAATTTTATGGGTGTGTCAGTACCTCTTAGTCAGTATTGGTTTTATGATGCGAAAGCCGTAACAGGTATGCTTTATCTATCTTCATCAAAATGGCAAATCGGAGGATATTTAGATGTACTTAGCCGAAAGAAAGTACCAAATGCCCCACCTCCAGCCTTGGTGTTTGTTACACCAGTTAATACCATAATTAGCCCAAGCATTATTGCGACAGCAATAAGCAAAGGTGTGCAAATAAGACAGGCTTTTGTAATTATAATAAACAATAAACTTTATCTTTTACAATCTATAGAATTGACTCCTACAAATGATAAATTTACTAACATACCAACGAATTTGCTTAAAATTTTGTCTGGTCCTATTGATCTGGAATATCCAACCAACCCTAATTATGGCCCAGACTTTGAAGAAGTACAATAATAATAATGAAATGATGAAAAAACCTAAAACTAGACAGGTCAAATCGAAACAGATTGAGGAATGGATAATCGAAGGAAGAGCAGTTCTAAGAAATGATCTCACACCAGAATATTTGAAAGGGTGGCCTGATAATTATTATCTATTTGATAACGACGCGTTAATAATAAGAGATACTATTGAGAGGAAAAATGGTATACTGTATGAGAAATACTCCGAATATATTGATTTTATAAGTAAGGCTGAGAAAAGAGCAAATCGGGCAAATAAACAGGCAATATCGTCTAATGCATCTTTCCCTGGATATATACAGATAACAGTTCAGGAATTTAAAACAATGATTGGAGAGAGTGATAAGATCCTAGCAACTGAATTTTCAATAGCGCCTGATGTTTTAGACTACTCAGTGCCTAGCTTAATCTATTTGGATAAAGCAATTAGAAAAGCACTAAAAAAATATGATACTGGAGATTTTGATGAAAAATATGCTGTTCTCATCTCGGCTTATTGTGGTGAGGTAATGAGAAGAAAAGTTGATGGGGAATGGAAGATTACAGGCAATACTGAAGGAATATTAGATCAGATACTAATAGTTGAAAAAGCAGATTCACAATATACATATCGTCCCGAGATACCAATAGCCTTAATACTTTCCGGGGATGCGCCTAAAGGTTCAAACCTAAAGATTGAGGTGGATGCTCAATTGCACAAGTATGGCTTTATAAAAGGAAATGAAGAACATTATAATATTCCATAGTGAAGTCTATAATAAAAAGTTTAATATAAGTCTGTCTCAAAAGTCGAGAACAGCCTCTTTTTTCTTTGATTTATTCGGATAGGTGGCTGAGACAGTTTTCGTGCAGCCAAATCTCAGGGGCTCAATTTTACTTTTGAGACAGCCTCTTCCTTATTAAAACAATTAGACCATACTCATAGGACAAGCATATTCAAAACCTAGACCTTCCCTCTAAAAGAGAGAAATAGTTTGAAATGTGGATTACTTTTGGGGCAAATTAGCTGGTGAGAGACCAGAGATGTTTAGCCTCTCTAACCGCAAGAGACTTTCTTTGCCAAAACCGCTTGCACCAATAATAGATGAGCAATGGGTAAAATATAATCCGACGCATAAATCTTACATCGGTGGTAAGCTGATTCATCATCATGATGAGCAGGACTATATGGCTTTTGCAATACCAGAAAAAGTGCACCAAAAATGGACTAAAATTCTTCATGAGTATAGATTGAATGGTAAATTACCTGGATTGAGTGTTAAATTAAACACGTTGATTTCAGTAATGCAAATATTTTCTCTTGTCACAGATGTAAGGACTTCCAATCCAGATGCATGGGTTAATTGGTTTAGCCAACAAAATGAAACAGGAAAAATTTATGCCGACCCAGCCAATAATAAGTATTGGGAAATTATGGATCAGGTTATTTATAAAAATTCAGCAGGAGTCGTAGTAAAAGCTGTTGTTCACTATAATGTTTATGCTGATTTTGTATGGGACAGTGATGAACATAGATATATGGGGGTTCTTAAATTAAATGAATTTACAGAAGAGGTCGATTTAATAAATAATACTTCAAAGGTCGTAAATAAAAAATGGCTTTAGACTTGGTGATTAACTAAGCAATCGATATTAAGTATAATAGTACTCTAAATTTTCACCAAAGAATAAATTTTAATAAAAGATAAGCATGGAAAGTAATCAGAATGTAATTAAAGATTTTTATAAGCAGCTTTTTGATCAGGAATTAAAAACTGTTTTCACTGAAAGAACTCCAAGTGAAATGATGAACTCTGAAATTGATACAGATGGATGGTTTTGTTGGAAGCCTGTAGACGGAACTTTTGATGTTAATAATTATAGAGACATTGAAAAAAAAATCCATATTGAATTTCTAAAGAGTTTCATTGAATGGCATAAGTTATATTTTTTTCTAGATTGTGATTGTTCATTAATTAGATTACCACACTCTTCACCATCAGAGCCATTGAAGGAGATCACTGATAATTTGGATAATGATGTCGCGAAGGATCTAATTTTACTCAGAATTTACCCATTTGGACAAGATGGTAATGATATTGGACTGTTAGTTTTTGATGGCAGATACGCAACAAGTGATAATGAATTCCCGATAAGGATTTATGATTACGATTATAATGGAGATATCGAAGGTCTCAGTGAAATAATATTTTCGTCTTTTCCAAAGCTTTTAGAGTGTATTTCGTATTTCCTACAAGAAATTAAAACTAGAAAAGATTACGAAATAATTCCTGATTTTTTTAATATCGATCCTAGTGGGGCAGGAAAAACTGGAGTTGATTATTGGTTAGAGCAAATTGCTATGGCTAAAGGAAATGATGATTTTTTAGGCAATTGATAAAATATTGAAGTGATGATCAATAAATTCTTTACATATTATTTGGGCACATTATTCATAATAATATGAAAAGTTTAAAAGTTATTTATTTCATAGCATTATCAATTTGTACAATTGAGCTATTTCAATTTCTGTTTGGCGCTAACGGCATCTTTTACGTAGTGAAAGATGCCATGTTTATGCCAGTAAAAGATCCTTCAGTATTTTCTATTAGTGCTCATTATAATGCAGACAATAATTATATTAAAATTCTTAAGATGCTGAATAGAGTTAATACGATAGGTTATTTTTTATCTTTGATTGGAACATGTTCATCCCCTTTATTCTATAAGCTAGATAGAAAGACTAAATATATCATCGGAATAAGCTTTTTTGTAGCATCTCTAATATTTTCTTTAGTTACCGGGCCGATTTGGAGGCATTTTATTCAATATAATTATTTTTAAGATACTAATATTTCCTCCAAAATATTCAATAATGAGTCTCACAAGGAAAAAAGTTTTTGAGCAGTTCATTATAGCCTCTCTTTAAGTGCGAAGAGAGGCTTTCCTTATTATAAACAAAACTCATAGAGCAAGCATATCCAAAACTAAAAACCTTCCCCTTAAAGAAAGAAATAGGTTGTAAGTTGGATATTGAGAAAGTATGATAGGTATATCTATCTAACTAGTGCACCAATTTAAGCTTCTCCCCACAACATATCCAAGAAATTCCGGCATAAACGCTCACGTAGCCATCACACAGGCTATTTATATCCGTTGCTTCTTGATTTAGTTGAGTTAAAAGCTTGCCGTCGTACCATAATTAATTTAAATCCTATGGTACAAGAACAAAATCCATTCAAAGTGGCTGAAGTTGCAGTAAGCTACAAATCAAACTATAACATTACGCAACGACCAAAAATCAACAGTTCTCAATATGCCTATAGGATACTAATACAACATTGGCAATTAGGAAGAATCGAGTTACTAGAAGAATTCAAAGTAATATTATTCGATACCAGTAACCGAGTGTTAGGAATTGTTGATATTTCAGTTGGTTGAGTGCAGGGAATGTTAGCAGATCCGAAGATTATATTTTCGGTCGCTTTAAAGACCAATAGTGGTAAGATAATATTATGGCATAACCATCCAAGCGGATCTATCAGACTGAATGAGACAGATATAAAGCTAACAACTAGATTGGTGGAGTAGGGTAAATTACTTAATATCAATGTAGGGATCGTGTCATTTTAAGCTGATGACAGCTATTATAGTTGCTGGTGATGGCATGATTTGGAGGGATTAGGCAGGGATTAATTTTGCAATTATCATATACTAATCCTGAATTTAGTCTATAACTTACTGATAAACAATGTAAATCTCCCCTAAAATAAGAAAAGAGACAATCTATCCAGACTTGTCTCTTTTTTCTAACCAAATATAAACCTGTTATGAGCCAGGCTTTGTCTTTAATCTTCCATCTAAACCAAGGTTTTTCAGGAAAATGATTTATCTTTTTTTGTGGTGATAAACATCGTTCCGTTTATTACTCTACAAATATAGTAAAAAATTTGATAGTGTAAAAAATACACTAAGAAAAATTTAAGTATTTTTTTTGTCATTTTTTATTTACTGATCTTTTTCTGTAAGATTTGGGTATTTAAAACGACTGTATTGCAAAGATAACTCAAAAATATGTTAAATAATTGTTAAATATTGTCAATTTATGATACGATATAGTTAAATCTTGTCAATTTTTGGCTTCGAACTGACTTTAGTCAAATTTTTAAGTTGTTTTTGCTGTATAATTTGTTGTTAAAGGTGTTTTATGGTCTGTTATTTAATAAAAATTAATTTTTATGGTCAAAATAAAATATAATTTATAGGTGAAAAACATGTTTAAAACAAAAAGGCAACATTAAATGAATAATGTTGCCTTTTATATTGATTTTAAAAGTACTTAATGCACTTTTTTTGTTACAAACTTGCGTAATATTCTACGAATTTCGCTAATGCAGAAGAATATCCCCACTCGTTATCGTACCAGGATACCACTTTAACGAAATTATCGTTCAATGAGATACCTGCTTTTGCATCAAAGATAGATGCGTGGTCATCACCAATAAAGTCAGAAGAAACAACTTCGTCTTCAGTATAAGCCAATACGCCTTTTAATTCACCTTCTGAAGCTGCTTTCATAGCTGCTTTAATTTGCTCATAAGTAGCTGGTTTTTCTAAACGTGCAGTTAAATCTACAACAGAAACGTCAGCAACAGGAACGCGGAAAGACATACCGGTTAATTTACCTTTCAATTCTGGTAAAACCATACCTACTGCTTTAGCAGCACCTGTAGAAGAAGGGATGATGTTAGAGAAACCACCACGGCCACCTCTCCAGTCTTTAGCCGAAGGACCATCAACTGTTTTTTGGGTTGCAGTTACCGCGTGGATCGTGCTCATTAAACCTTCAACAATACCGAAGTTATCATTTAAAACTTTAGCAATTGGTGCTAAACAGTTTGTGGTACAAGATGCATTAGAAACAATTGTTTGATCAGCAGTTAATTTATGGTGGTTAACGCCCATTACATAAGTAGGGATATCGCTGTCTTTAGCAGGAGCAGAGAAAACTACCTTTTTAGCACCGGCAGCAATGTGTTTTTCAGCATCAGCACGGGTTAAGAATAAACCTGTTGATTCGATTACTACTTCAACACCTACAGCATCCCATTTTAAATCAGCCGGGTTTCTTTCAGCAGTTACACGGATTGTTTTGCCATTAACCACTAAGTTACCGTCAACAACTTCGATAGTTCCATCAAATTTACCGTGAGTTGTATCATATTTTAACATGTATGCCATATAATCTGGCTCGATCAAATCATTGATCGCAACGATATCTAATCCTCTTTTTAATGCAGCTCTGAAAACCAGTCTGCCAATACGGCCAAAGCCGTTTATTCCAATTTTGCTCATTGTTTTTGTTAATTAGTGTAATGTTTTAATAAATTTTGTATTGGTTCTTTAATAATGCTTTTTATTTCCAGGTTGTATTTGCCTGCTGTAAACCTTAACCGGTCTTCAAGTTCGGCTGCTACCTTGCCTACAATATGTATTTCACGCATTTTATGTTTTTCAACCGTTGGTAAAATATAAGTTTCGAAGTACTTTTCAAAACCCTCGTCAATCAGCCTGCAAATATATTGGTGCTTGCTGTTCTGGGTAATAAAATCGAAAAATGAAGTTAAAAATATATTAGCCTGCGGCTTATTGTAAATACGTTCTAATATTTGAGGGCGGTCCAGATTGTGTGTGAGCATAAATTTGGCTTCGATATCCTTTGGCATTTTATGACTCAAAAATTCTTTCAGGAGGATTTTTCCAAAGTAATTCGAAGAGCCTTCATCTCCCAGGATATAACCTAATCCAAAGTTATTGTTAACCGGTTTCTTTCCGTCGAAGTAAGCGCAATGTGCGCCGCTGCCTAACATACCTACTATACCAGGCTGATTGTAACAAGCAGCTTTGGCTGCCCCGAAAAGATCATTTTCTACAACAATTTTGCTGTATTTAAAAAATGATAAAAGGGTTTTGGCCAGTTCCTCTTTCCTGTCTGCTGAAGATGCGCCGGCTGCAAAGAAATAAATCTTTTTAATGTTTTCGGCATTGTTAACCAGGGCAACTTTTTTATTTAAAATCTGTAAAATCGTTTTCGGATCAACAAAGCAAGGGTTTAAGCCGGTAGTGTTGCAATGTGCCACTACCTGTCCATTTTGGGTTATTTTCCAAAATGCTGTTTTTGATCCGCTATAAACAACTGCTATCATATTATATTGAAAGTACCTCCGTCATTTCCATTAAATCGGGTTCGAGTTTAAAGGAGTGAGCTGTTAAAGCCTCTCTTATGCTGGTTAATTTTATTTCGTTTCCTTTTAAACCGACCATTTGTTCTGTTTCGCCTGCAATTAACGCATTTACTGCCGCAAAACCTAAACGACTGCCCAGAATTCTGTCGAAACTGCTTGGGCTACCGCCACGTTGCAGGTGGCCAAGAATGGTTACTTTGGTATCGTAATGATCGAAAGTTTCTTTTACCTTTTTGGCAATATCATAAGCACCACCTTGTTTGTGTCCTTCGGCAACAATTACAATACTCGATGATTTTTTTGTTGCTGCCCCTAAGGCCAGTTTATTAATCAGTTCGGTAACGCTGGTTTCCTTTTCGGGTAAAAGCACCGCTTCAGCACCACTGGCAATCGAACTTCGCAACGCAATACATCCGGAATCACGTCCCATTACTTCAATAAAAAATAAACGGTCGTGCGCATCGGCAGTATCCCTGATTTTGTCAATCGCTTCAATTACCGTATTAATGGCAGTATCGTAACCCAGGGTGAAATCGGATCCTACTAAATCGTTATCAATTGTGCCTGGTATGCCGATTACTTTAACCCCGAAAGTTTCAGAAAAGCGTTTGGCACCGGTAAAGGTTCCGTCGCCACCAATCACCACTAAACCATCAATATCGTTTTTCTTTAAATTATTATAAGCAATCTGCTGACCTTCGTCTGTTTTAAATTCTAAACAGCGTGCAGTTTTTAATATGGTACCGCCCAGGTGTAAAATATTACTTACCGAACGGGCGTCCATTGGTTTTATGTTGTCGGTTATTAAACCCTGATAACCTTGCATTACACCAAACATATTAATGCCATGGTAAATTCCGGTACGAACAACAGCTCTAATTGCAGCATTCATTCCTGGGGCATCGCCTCCAGAAGTTAGTACAGCTATATTTTTTATATTTGGCTCCATCTTTATAATACGAATATAGTGTGTATTTTTTACACTAAGTAATTTATTTTATTTTTTTTACTTAATATTGAAAGTCATACCTTTATCTGCTTAAAATAACTAAATTTTACTTTGGAACAAATTTTACCTCATTTAGATTCTGTATTCTCGATAGATTGCGTTTTGTTTGGATTTGATGGTAAGGAACTCAAAATCTTACTCATTGAAAGGAATGAAGAACCGTTTAAAGATTGGTGGGCATTGCCCGGTAACATTGTTGGTCCTGATGAAAGTTTAGATCAGTCAGCCTCACGGATTTTGTACGAACTTACCGGTTTGCGCGGTATTTTTATGGAGCAGTATTATGCTTTCGGCGATCCGCACAGGCACCCACAGGGTAGGGTAATTACGCTGGCGTATTATGCGCTGATCCGTTTGGGCGGTGATAAAGAACTGCGCCCGATCAGTACCTATGCCAAACGTGCCAACTGGTTGCCGATTACCGATTTACCTAAACTGGCTTTCGACCACCAGAAAATTTACGACAAAGGTTTAGAAAAAATAAAACGCCGGATTAAACACCAGCCGATTGCTTTTGAGCTCCTTCCAGAGAAATTTACCTTAACTCAGTTACAGCATGTTTATGAACTGGTTTTGGGTAAAAAATTAGATAAACGTAACTTTAGAAAGAAGATTGTAAGTTTCGGAGTATTAAAAGAACTCGACGAAAAACAAAAAGGAGTATCATATCGGGCGGCTACTTTGTACCGTTTCGATAAGCGTAAATACGCGAAACTTTTTGGTAAGGAGATTTCGTTTTAGCGGAGGGCGGGAAGCGAACAGCGTTTGGCGTTTAGCGTGGATTCAACTTCTAAACCACAGCCGTCACCCTGAATTTATTTCAGGGTCTTCCTTGAGGGAAAACATACCTATTAACTGACATTATTAAAAAGAAAAACCCGGTTTGAAATTCAAACCGGGTTTTTTTATGTTGTTCTACTCGACTTTGGACTAAGACTCCAGACTTACGACTAAAGAATAAGATTCAGAACGGGAAACTCCAAACTGAAAACTCCCAACTCCAAACTAAACTTTAGGCGCTAACTCTAAGTGATAATGCACCAAATCATCTATAGGTGAGCGGATAATTTTACCCACGCCCATTTCGTAACGGTCGGCTACAATACTTAAAATATCGCGGAAACTATAACCTACAGAACCCACACAGTTTAATTTGTGGTCTTTGTAGTTAGGGTAGTGGATTACCAAAGCTTCGAAAAAGGCAGTAAAAGCATAATCGATGGTTGCAAAAGCGTAATCCTCGTAGTTATCTTTAAAATCGTATAAAAATTTACTAAAGCTTGCGCAGAAACGGTTTGGCAATGGCTTGTTGTAAATGTTATCAAAAATATCTTCGTTGGTTAAAGCATAGTTATCGTAAAAAGCTTCACGTAAACCTTTTGGCATATAACCTTTCATGTAATCGCTCAAAATACGTTTACCGATGTACGAACCACTTCCTTCATCACCCAGGAAATAACCTAAAGAATCGATGTTCATGGTAATTTCAGTGCCATCATATAAACATGAGTTTGTACCTGTACCTAAGATAGCAGCAAATCCCGGCTCGTTTCCAAGAAGTGCCCTCGAAGAGGCAAGTAAATCATGACCTACAAAAATGGTTGCATTGGTAAAAATCTGTTGCATGGCATCAGCCACAATTTTTACATTTGCCGGCGTAGAACAACCTGCACCGTAGTAATAAACTGCTGTTAATTTTTCTCTTTCCAAGTGGTCTGGAAGAGTCTCATTCAAAGACTTTACAATGTACTCTCCTTTGGAAAAATATGGATTGTAACCTTCGGTGTTAAAGTAAATTTTTCTGCCGGCCTCGTTAATCAAGCACCAATTTGTTTTGGTAGATCCGCCGTCTGCAATTACTATCATTTTATTTATTTTTGGTTTTAGCACGATAAAAGTATAAAAACTCTTATATTTTGTATCCTTTTTTTTAATAATTTTTTAACAATTTGTTGTTGTCGAAAATTAAGTGTGTAAAAAATACACTATATAGAGCGTTTAATCGACGAAAAACCTTAAAATTATACCAGAAAAGGCATTGGTCTTTTTTTTTAATATCAAGAATATTTTACAATCCGATAGCGAAATGAATAACAGATTTTTAGATTTCAGGAGTGACACCGTAACCAAACCAACAGCCGGAATGCTGGACGCGATGATGACTGCAAAAGTGGGTGATGATGTTTTTGGCGAAGATGAAACGGTACATGCACTGGAAACAAAACTGGCCTCTACTTTTAACATGGAAGCCGGATTATTTTGTCCCTCGGGAACGATGACCAACCAGATTGCGATCAAATGTTTTACGCAACCAATGGACGAGGTGATTTGCGATCAGACTGCGCATGTTTACCGGTACGAAATCGGTGGCATTGCCTTCCATTCGGCAGCATCGGTAAGGTTGTTGCATGGCGAACGTGGCATTTTGACCCCGGAGTTAATCGAACCAGAAATTAATGAAGACAATATCCACTATCCGAACTCCAGTTTGGTAGTTTTAGAAAATACAGTGAATAAAGGTGGAGGTAGTTGTTACACTTTATCGCAAATTGCCCCCATCCATCACTTGTGTAATATAAAAGGATTAAAACTGCATTTAGATGGTGCGCGTATTTTTAATGCACTTACCGCAACCGGCGATCAGGCCAGCGAGTATGGCAAATATTTTGATGGGATTTCGGTATGTTTATCAAAAGGCCTGGGTGCGCCCGTTGGCTCAGTGCTTTTAGGTACGAAACAGATGATCCACAAGGCACGTAAAATCAGGAAAGCTTTTGGTGGTGGCATGCGCCAGGCCGGGTTTTTAGCTGCTGCAGGTATTTACGCGCTCGACAACCATGTAGATCGCTTAAAGGAAGACCATGCGCATGCACAGGTATTGGCCAATGCTTTAGCTACTGCAAATTATGTAAAATCGGTTATGCCGGTTGAAACCAATATTGTTATTTTCGAAGTAGAAAAGGGATCAGCAGAGAAAATTGTAAACCAACTAAAAGAAAAAGGGTTACATTGCAATACCACCAGTGCGAGCACCATCCGTTTGGTTACACATCTGGATTTAAGCCCTGAAATGATCGGTGAGGCAATTGAAATAATATTACATTTGTCTTAGACAGAGTCCTAAGTCGTGAGTCTTTAGTCCTGAGTTGATATATCTGATAAAATTCTAACCAAAATGCCCGAAAACTCCAAAGCCATAACCCCAATCTCCAAACTCCTAATCGCTAACCGCGGCGAAATTGCTCTACGTATCATGCGTTCGGCAAAGGAAATGGGAATCAAAACCGTAGCCGTTTTTTCTGAAGCCGATCGCAATGCCTTGCATGTGCGTTATGCCGATGAAGCCATTTTTATCGGTCCGGCGCCTTCCAATCAAAGTTACCTGGTAGGAGAGAAAATTATTGAAGCCTGCAAATTAACAGGAGCCGAAGCCATTCACCCCGGTTATGGATTTTTGTCAGAAAATGCTGGTTTTGCACAATTGGTTGCCGATGCAGGTTTGATTTTAGTGGGACCTTCTCCGCAGGCGATGGAAACGATGGGGAACAAATTATCGGCTAAGGCAGCGGCATTAAAATACAATATCCCGATGGTGCCGGGAACGGAAGAAGCCATACAAGATGTAAATGAAGCCAAACAGCGTGCCATTGAAGTTGGTTTCCCGATTTTAATCAAAGCCGCTGCAGGTGGTGGTGGCAAGGGGATGCGGATAGTAGAAAAGGCAGATGATTTTGAAGAGCAGATGCAGCTTGCTGTAAGCGAGGCCACCTCGGCATTTGGCGATGGTGCTGTTTTTATTGAACGTTATGTTACCTCACCAAGGCATATCGAAATACAGGTTTTAGGCGATACCCATGGAAACATCGTTCACCTTTTTGAACGCGAATGTTCTGTACAGCGCCGCCACCAAAAAGTAATAGAAGAAGCGCCTTCATCGGTTTTAACGGAAGAAATCAGGCAGCAGATGGGCAAATGTGCCGTAGATGTAGCCCGTTCGGTGAATTATACCGGAGCAGGTACCGTAGAGTTCATCCTCGATGAAAACCTCGATTTCTTTTTCCTCGAAATGAATACCCGCTTGCAGGTAGAACACCCGGTGAGTGAACTGATTACTGGTATCGACCTGGTTAAAGAACAGATTAAAATTGCCTCCGGCGAAAAATTGAGCTTTAGTCAGGAAGATTTAAAAATCAGCGGACATGCCATCGAGCTCAGGGTGTATGCCGAAGATCCGGCCAATAATTTCCTGCCTGATATCGGTACTTTACAAACTTATAATACTCCTAAAGGTAATGGCGTAAGGGTTGATGATGGTTTTGAGCAAGGCATGGAAATCCCGATTTATTATGATCCGATGATTGCTAAACTGATTACTTATGGTAAAGACAGGGAAGAAGCCATTGAACGGATGATAAGGGCAATTGAAGAATATGATATTACGGGGATAGAAACTACATTGGCATTTGGTAAATTTGTCATGCAGCACGAAGCCTTTAAAAGCGGTAATTTTGATACCCATTTTGTAGGAAAATATTTTAAACCCGAAAGTTTAAAAGTGCAGGATGAAACAGAAGCGCTTATTGCCGCCGTAATTGCCGCTAAACTTTTCCAAAAAAAGGAGGTGAAGTTGGGTGATAACACAGTAAAAAGTACTTCGGATTGGAGAAAGAATAGGTTGAAATATTAGAAATACTAAAATAAATTTGTCGTCATTGCAAGAAGGCTTTTCAGCCGACGAAGCAATCTTTCTTGCAAGAATCGCTAGCAGGAAAGATTGCTTCGTCGTACCTCCTCGCAATGACGGCTCGCTTTACTGAATTGTCATTCTGAGCGTAGTCGAAGAATCTCCGTTCCGCTTCGCTCCAATCGAGATGACGACATGCGTGAGAATGACAACCTACAAATACAAAAAAAATGTTCACAGGAATAATAGAAACACTTGGCGAAGTTACCGCCATCAAAAACGATCATACCAATATCCATTTTACCATTTCATCGGCCATTAGCCATGAGTTGAAAATAGACCAAAGCGTGGCCCATAACGGGGTTTGCTTAACTGTGGTGGCTTTAAACGATGGAACACATACGGTTACTGCAATTGATGAAACCCTTAACAAAACCAATCTGGGAGGTTTAAAAGTGGGCAGTAAAATTAACCTGGAGCGCTGCATGCAGATGAACGCCCGTTTAGATGGCCATATTGTACAGGGCCATGTAGACCAGACTGCAGTTTGTGTAAAACGTGAAGAACTGGATGGCAGCTGGGAATACCGCTTTAAGTACGATGCTTCTGCCGGAAATGTAACGGTTGAAAAAGGCTCGGCCTGTGTAAATGGCATCAGCTTAACGGTTGTAAATTCCGAGGCAGACGAGTTTTCGGTATTCATCATCCCATATACCTTTGAGCACACCAATCTTCAGGAGGTTGAAGTTGGCGATACCGTGAATTTAGAATTCGATATTATTGGCAAATACGTAGCCCGGTTAATGAATAGATAATTTTATTTTCTCTCGTATTTTTAATTTTAAAAGGCTTATTTATAGCTTTTTGTGTGTTAATTATCGTTTGTGTAACGCTTAATTTTTCATGACAGTGCAGGATGGTTGGATAAATTATATTGCTGAATATAGTAGTGTTAAGACTAAAAAATTTAACGCTAACCATATATGAACAGAATCTCCCGCATGTTAAGCGCAATGTTTACCATTGCTTTGCTATTTTTATTTACCACAAATGTTTCAGCTCAGAAAATCTCCTTAAAAGATTTAACCGTTGAGCATTTAGTAAATCCTTTTAGTATTGATAACCCTAAGCCAAGGTTTAGCTGGAAAATCGTTTCAACAGCAAAAAACACTAAACAGAACAATTATGAGATCAGGCTCGGTACCTCGCCGAAAATTGATAAGGTGTTGTGGAAAACTGCGGTAAGTAATGATCAGTCGGTTTTAGTTACTTACGATGGACTCCCATTATCATCAAAAACGAAATATTACTGGCAGGTTAGGGTAACAGATAACCATGGAAATACTTCTGCTTGGTCGCCGGTGCAATATTTCCAAACGGGTTTAAAACCTGAAGACTGGAAAGCAAAATGGATTGCTGTAGAAGGTAAAGATACTTCGCTTGCCAGTCCGTTGTTTAGAAAAGAGTTTAATCTGAAGAAAAACGTCCGCTCGGCAATGGTGTATATTACCGCAAAAGGTTTATACGAAGCCAGCATTAATGGCGGACGTGTGGGCAATGCTTATTTCGCACCAGGCTGGACGAGCTATAAAAACCACATTCAATACCAGGTTTACGAACTGAAAAATACCTTGAAAAAAGGTGCCAATGCAATTGGTGTTTCACTGGGCGATGGCTGGTATAAAGGACGGATCGGTTTCGGCTCACAAAAAGAATTTTATGGCAATACCAGGGCTTTATTGCTGCAACTGGAAGTAGAATATACCGACGGGAGTAAAGAAATTATTGTATCTGATAACAGCTGGAAAACCAGTTATGGCGCAATAAGATCATCAAATATCTACGATGGCGATACTTATGACGCAAGGTTGGAACAAAACGGTTGGAACAACCTTAACTTTAAAGAAAATGCCAGCTGGAAAGCGGTGCAGGAACTGGCCAACGGACCAGAAAAACTGGTAGGAATGAGCGGGCCACAAGTAACTAAACACGAAGAATTTAAAGCCTTAAAAATATTTAAAACACCGCTGGGTGAAACCGTAGTCGATTTCGGCCAGAACCTGGTAGGCTGGGTGATGTTGAAGGCAAAAGGCCCGGCTGGTACAAAAATTACCATTAGCCATGCCGAGGTACTAACCAAAGAATGGAATTTTTACACCACCAACCTCCGTACGGCCAAACAGCAGAACAATTATATATTAAAAGGCGAAACAGAGCAGCTATTCGAACCACATTTTTCTTTTCAGGGTTTCCGGTATGTTAAAATAGAGGGTTATCCTGGCGAACTTAAACTGGAAAACCTGACCGCTGTGGCTGTTTATTCGGATATGAAAACAAGCGGGAAATTCAGCACTTCGAATCCTTTATTAAACCAATTGCAACACAATATTTCATGGGGACAAAAAGGGAATTTTGTTGATGTGCCTACAGATTGTCCGCAGCGGGATGAACGCTTAGGCTGGACAGGTGATGCACAGGCATTTGCCTCAACAGCTGCTTATAATATGGATGTTGCAGGCTTTTTTACCAAATGGTTAAAAGATGTTTCAGCCGATCAGCTTCCCGGCGGCAGTGTACCTTTTGTGGTACCCAATGTGCTCAACCAAAACGATGCAGGTTCTGCGGGCTGGGCTGATGTAGCCACCATTATTCCATGGGATATGTACGTGATATATGCGGATAAAGGCCTGCTGGAAACGCAGTATGGCAGCATGAAAAAGTGGGTGGATTATATTTCTTCGAAGTCTAAAAATAATCTTTGGAATACAGGTTTCCATTTTGGCGACTGGTTATTTTACCGTCCGAATGATGATAATGATGGCCGTGCCGCAGTGACTGATAAATATATGATTGCACAAACATTTTATGCGCACTCTACTCAATTGCTTTTAAATGCGGCAAAAGTATTGGGCAAAACTGAAGATGTGGCCAAGTACAGCGATCTTTTGGAAAAAATAAAAGAAGCGTACATTAAAGAAAACATGACACCAAGTGGTAAACTAATTTCAAACACACAAACCGCTTATGTGCTGGCTTTACAATTTGATATGTTACCCGAAAATTTACGTGCACAGGCTGCACAAAGATTGGTGGATAATGTCCGCGATTATGGAAACCACCTGACCACAGGCTTTTTAGGTACCCCATACCTTTGCCATGTATTAAGCCGTTTCGGGCATGAAGATGTAGCTTACGATCTGTTGATGCAGGAAAGTTATCCTTCATGGCTTTACCCGGTAAAAATGGGGGCCACTACCATTTGGGAGCGTTGGGATGGCATTAAACAGGATGGATCTTTCCAAACGGCCGATATGAACTCTTTTAACCATTATGCTTATGGAGCTATCGGCGATTGGATGTATAAAAACATTGCCGGCATTAATCCTGTGGCAGCACAACCGGGTTATAAAGCCATTTTAATTGCACCAAGGCCGGGCGGAAAACTAACCAGTGCCTCGGCAGAACTGGAAACCGTTTACGGCACTGTTAAATCATCATGGACCATTGCCGGCGGTATATTTAAGCTTGATGTAACTGTTCCGGCTAATGCTATTGCCACTGTAATTTTGCCAAAAACAAATAAAAAGGAAGAAATAGGCTCCGGCAGCTATCATTTTGAATATAAATATTAATCGCTAATATTGCAGCGTTGTAAAAAGGTACGAAACATCGTCATTTCGAGCGAAGTGCAACGGAGTTGAGAAATCTGTCTTCATAGATCTCTCCATTTCGCGTTGCTCCAGTCGAGATGACGATCCTTCTATTCTTAGCCAATGCTTAAAAAAATAAATGTACAGTAAAGAAGAATCAGTAAGGTTACGGCAGCAGTTTTGGATCAGTTTCGGGCAGTATATGAAACCCGTACCTTCGGCCAGTGGTTCTACCGTAAACTGGACTAACTATAAAACAGGGGTAAAGAACATCTTTTTTAAAATGGATGTTGACGGTAAAAAAGCTTTTATCAGCATTCAGCTTTCGCATCCCGATGCCGATATCAGGCACCTCATATTTGAGCAGTTTGAAGAATTTAAGCTCATGTTTACCAATACTGTTAACGAAGAGTGGAACTGGATTAAGGACGCAACTGATGATTTTGGGAAAACGGTTTCTTTAATCACCATCAGCATTAACGGTGTAAGTATATTTAACCAGCAGCATTGGCCAGAACTGATTTCCTTTTTTAAACCGAGAATCATCGCCCTTGATGAATTTTGGGACAATGTAAAACCCGTTTTCGAAGACCTGGTTTAATCTGTCAGGTTCAGTTGCGCTATTCTGTCTTTCGTAAATTTAATTTCTTCCTTATCGTCCGTTAAACTGGGTTTGCTTTTTAAATAGAGAATATAATATTTGAGTGCATTTTTTCCTTGTTTTAGTTTAGTATCGTAAAATACAGCCATGCGGTAGTACAACGTTGGAACAACCTTAAACTGAAGTCCTTTTTTATAGGCCGCATTGGCCAGGCTCAATTGATTGTTTTCTTCATAAACCAGTCCCAGCAACGAATAATAGCTGGACGTATTGGGCGAAATGGCTTCATCAATCGTTTTTTTAGTGTATATAGCAGCCTGTTGATAATTTTTCAGCGCCCGGTAACTAAGCGAAGTATAATATAGTGTAGCTTCATTTTGCATGGCTGCCACTTCAAGCACTTTAAAAAGATCAATGGCTTTCTGGTACTTTTTGGTGTAATAATAAGCCTTGGCCACATCTTTTATTACCCCTGCATCGGCACCATCCTTTAATAATTTTTCTCCGGATGCAATTACCTCAGCATATCTTTTAAGCTGATTCGCTATAGGGAGTTTAGCCCTTTGCAGCACCAGGTTATCGCTATCGTCTTTAATGGCAATATCAAGCACATCATAAGCTTTTTCATACTGCTGATAATTTGAATGTACTTCAGCAAGATCAGCGGCAACATCGCCTTCCAATGGGTTAATTTTATGCGCTTTTAGCAGGTAAATCAGTTTTACAGAATCTTCCTTTGGGCTACTGTACATATTGGCCAGAAGCTTATATACATTAAAATTATTGCTATCTGTTTTTACGATTTCGCCATAGTATTTCCTGGCTTTCTCTGTATTGCCCCTTTTATTATTTATGCTGGCCAAACTGAAAAGAATGGGTAAGTTTTGTGGCTGTAAAATGTAAGCCCTGCCATAAAATTTTTCGGCTTCAACATTATTGCCCGCCATTAAAAAACAATAACCCATCTGGCTCAATATTTTAAAATCATCCGGTTCTTCGCCGTAAATGCTTTTCAGGTACTGGGCGGCATCGGCATAACGTTGCGATTGGTAAAAATCAAAAAGTTTCTCTTTATCTACCGCCTGATTATTTTGTGCATAAAGGCTTAAATTTAAACCCAATAATGTGATCAATAGAAACAGGTTTTTCATATCAGCTATTTTTAAACTAATTTATTAGTTGTTTTTGATATTTCCAAATCAGTTTGTTAAAAGATGGATGAAATCAAACAAAATAAATGCTAAACGGTTTATACAGAATAGTTGAACTAAAATATAAAACCTATGAACACTTTAAAGAAGTATGAATTAATGGAAAAAATTGTGCGTGAATTGGAAGATTTACAAAACTCTCAGCAAGCACTTATTCAGAAAATTGGAAAAATTGAAGTAGATAATATCGAACTGGGCGATAGCCGCCTTGAAAAAGATTTACCGGATATACATCAAAATTTAGCAGATAACTTAGATACTATCTCAGGAATTTTAGATTACTTTGCAGGAAAAACACAAACCTTTGGTGATAAAAACAATGTTGATGCTTTAAAAGAACAAGAAGCTATTAACAACGCCACCAGCTAAATTAATCGTATATGAAATTTTTATCTTTAACCGTTGCATTTTTACTGGCAGGCCTTTTTGCAAGTGCACAGGTATTGCCATCATTCCAGCTGGGCATTAAAGCTGGAGCAAATTTTTCGAAATTTGACAGTGATAACACTTTTAGCAGTGAAAACCGCGCAGGTTTTTATGGCGGCCTTTGGGCGAGGGTAGGTGCTGCAGGCGTTTACTTCCAGCCGGAACTTTATGTTTCTGGCAAGAAAGCAAATTTAGTAAGCGATGCAACAGGCGAGGTAAATAAAGTGAGGTTTACAAGTTTAGATGTGCCTCTATTGGTGGGTACTAAATTCGGTGCAGCCGGTATTGGTGTACGTTTAAACACCGGACCAATGTTTTCGCTGATTTTAGATGAAAACCAGAGTTTCAGTCAGGCGGCTGGAAGTGTATTCCGCGCCGATTTTAAAAATCAGGCTTTAGCCTGGCAGTTCGGTGCCGGACTTGACATTAAAAAGTTAAGTTTTGATGCACGTTACGAACTGGGATTATCTAAAATTAATAAAGCGGGTTATCCGGGTACCAAGCTAAACTTATTTACTATAGGCTTAGGATATAGAATTTTATAATAGAAATTAATAAAACTGAGAAGGTGTTCATTGTAAAATGGACACCTTTTTTTATGCCTTAAACTTTCAGGATATTATTTATAAAAGATAAAATTTGCTTTTATCAAATAGTTGATTACATTTGTATCGTAAACGATATAATCGCTTGCGATTTAAAATAAAATATATAACATGAAAACATTGTATGAAACAAGTGCTACTGTAACTGGTGGACGTAATGGAAAAATAACAAGTGAGAATGGCGTTTTAGAACTGGAAGTGAGAATGCCAAAAGAGTTGGGTGGCAATGGTGATGGATATACCAATCCTGAACAGCTTTTTGCTGGTGGGTATGCGGCTTGCTTTGATAGCGCATTAAACTTAATTATGCACCAGGAAAAGGTGAAGCCTGAAGCACCATCTACGGTTAAAGCTAATGTTTCTTTGCATCCGGATGGAAATGGCGGCTTCAAATTAGGGGTTTCTTTACAGGTACATATCCCGGGGATTGAGACTACACAAGCACAACAATTGGTAGAGAAAGCGCATACCATATGCCCATACTCAAATGCAACCCGTGGAAACATTGATGTTAAACTGGAAGTTATTTAATTCAAAGGCTTTAAATCGTTATTGCTAATCTAATTTTTCATTTGCATGAAGCAATCTTAATGCGTTCGCTGGTAGCGATAGTTGTAAGATTGCTTCGTACCTTGCAATGACGAATCTATATGGATTATGCTATTGATAAAGAATTCCGGCGAAAATGATTTACTTAGCTGAATAATTATTGGTTTAATATTGTTAAACAAAACCTTCTGATGGAAATAGACGAATCTTTTAAACTGGAAAATCAATTGTGTTTTCCCCTTTATGCTGCTTCGAGGTTGGTAACCAAATGTTATCAGCCTGTGCTCGATACGCTGGGCATAACCTACCCGCAATATCTGGTTTTGATGGTATTATGGGAGACTGATTCGGTGAGCCTCAGCCTGCTTTCGGAGAAATTAATGCTCCAATCGAATACCTTAACCCCTTTGCTAAAACGGATGCAGGAAACCGGACTTGTAGAGCGTGTCAGGTCTTTAAAAGATGAAAGAAGTATTGTGATATCACTTACCGGGAAGGGATTGGCACTAAAAGAAAAAGCACCGGTTTTAAGGACTCAGCTTGGCGATCACCTGGGCATAAACCTGGAAGAAATGATCCAATTGAAAACCTTGCTCGATAAACTGATTAAAAACCTGGCGGTATAATTGGCTTTTATGGCTTCCTGTTGAGGAATAATATTTTATTCTTCCTTTTCCAGTTCAACTTCAGTTAGTTCGTATGCAAATGATCCGTTTTTAGGTATAATCGGTGTCGCCCTGCCAACACTCAATGCTTTTATAAATGAAGCGCCGAAATAGAATATCAGCGAAGAATAGAATACGAAAAGCATAATTACGATAATCGATCCTGCCGATCCATAAATATTACTGATATTACTCAGCGGTAATAAAATCCTTAATATATACTTTCCTGCAGTAAACAGGCATCCGGTTAATAATCCGCCCGAAATGGCTGCCCGCCAGGTTGGTCTTCCGTTGGTTAAATACCTGAATAGGATGGTAAACCAAGTAGTTACAATCAGTACAAACACGAACTGGTTAATTACTGAGGTTAAAATTAGCCCGACTGACGGTGCCCCATCTTTTAAATAGGCCCCAATAAATGCCTGAACGCTATCAGCCAGTAATCCGATAAAAAATAATATTCCGGCCAGCAGGATAATGGTAACCGATATAGCCCTGGATTTTAAGGTGTTGATAATGCCCTTTTTATCTTTCTGTCCAATATTCCAGATCTGCTCCAAAGAGTTTTTGATTACGTTGAACAAAGTGGTGGCTACAAAAAGAAAAAATATAAAACTGAAGAGGGTAACATACCAGGCCTGATCGATACCGCGGATATTTTTTAAAGTTGTTCTGATCTGCGTGATGCTGGCATTGTCGAGAATACTGGCCAGACGTTCGAAAAGGTGTGTAGCCAATAATCTTCTATCGGTAAACATCCCGAAAAGCCTGATGAGGATAATCAGGATTGGCGGAAGGGCAAAATTGGTAAAAAAAGCAGTTGCACCGGCAAGGCGTAAAGGATCATTTTGTTGAAATAAATTAAATGCATTCTTTACGGTTGAGAAAAAGAACTTCAGATCTTTTGTTATCGATGGCATTATTCCTGCGTTAAACTCAAAAGGCCGAAAATAGTAAAAATACTTTATTCAGCCTTTTTTATGATGGTAAAGATTTAGTTCGTTTTGGTGAAAACCAGTAGCGTTTTATCACCGTTTAATAAAAAAAGTTTGTTTTCTTTTACCTTAGCTCCGTTTACCTGGTTTAAAGCATGTAGGTAAGAACGTTCTGCAGCATCAGTTTCCTGACAGAACATTCTGGTTCCGAAAACATTTTTAACCGTTATTTTATTGTCTGCAATTTCGGCCTGACCGCCATAACTGTTGCAAAAAGATTTACCGCTTACCTTTAAGCTGTCGGCAAAGTTTAAGGTTGCTTTAGCCGATGCCGGCAAAGTTAAACCTGGTAATTCTGTTAACTCCCATTTGGTATTGTTTAAGCTTGCAGGATCCAGTTTCTCTTTACAAGAGCTTAATAAAAAGAGCAGCATTCCGCAGAGGATAAATTGTTTCATAATAATAAGGTTAAATGATTTCCTTTATTACCATCAAAAACTAAACCAATAAAATATGGAGACCTTTCGGGTACTTGGTTGTTAGTTTTTCTTTTTCAGAAATTCGGTTTTTAACACCAGAACGGTTCCGTTTACTTTACCTTCAATGGCTTTAGGATCGTCGGTTAAACGGATGTTTTTAACCGCTGTACCTTGTTTAATATCGCTGGCCATCCCTTTAACTTTTAACGTTTTGATTACGGTAACCGAATCGCCTTCGTTTAAAATATTGCCGTTGCTGTCTTTAGTTTCCATGTTTTTCGATTTTTTGCGAAATTAGGATTTATAACCGGATAATTTAAGCTTGTTTTTCAATCTTCATCCAATGGTGCTGTTTACCGTGGTAATCGAAAATGGAAATCCGTTTTAAGCCGGTCTTTTCGAGTACATGGATAGAGCCGAGGTTGCTGATATCTGCTATACCGATAATTTCACTAAGCCTGAGTTCATTAAATCCGTAATCTCTTGCTGCTGCAGCAGCTTCGGTAGCATAACCTTTACCCCAAAAACGCTTGCTGAACCTATAGCCCAAATCGTAATAATTACTATGGTTGTTATTGGTTTCCTTAATTAATTTTAATCCTGCCCAGCCTGTAAAATTGCCGGTCGATTTTTCAATTACCGCCCATCTTCCAATGCCATTTTCGATATACTGGTTTCTGATAAACTCAATATCTGTTTTACTTTGTTCGATGGATTGAACTGGTTTATTGCCCAAAAAAAGGTGAACTTCAGGATCGCCATCCATTTCAAACATACCCACTGCATCTTGGGGCAACAGCTCGCGTAATATTAAACGTTCCGTTTCGGCAAAAATCTTCATATCTGGTTGTGGTTTTGTTCATCAAAATTAAAATAAATTGCGAAGAGATTAAAAAGTCCTGAGTCTTAAGTCGGAAGTCGGCAAGTCCGGGGTCCGAAGTGATGGCGTTTAGCTAGGGCATAGAAGGGATGGAAGATGTAAAACGGATGATGGAATTATATTTACAGCATCTCTGTGCCCGATGTGCCTTTTCTTTTGTAATCTCTTCGGTAGAGATCATTTAATTAAATTGTCTTTGCAACTATTGGTGTATCTGGTTTTCTTTTTAAAATCAGCGCGGCCACACATGAAATCAAAATGCCTACTGGTAAAATTTCCATGTAAGTAAATAGTATAACCATAACCGGATTTTTATACATTTCCTTACCCGAAGCCAATTCTTTTGCTTTGTTGGCAAGTTCTGTTGCTGATGCACCGCTTTCTTTAGCTTCCTTTAAGGCCTGAGCAACGTATCTGTCCATAAAATCTGGAATAAATACGTAAAAATCAATCAGCCAAACAATTACATAGATGGTGGAAGCAATTAAGCTGATTAAAAGCCCGATTTTAAGTGCTTTGCCAAAAGTGATTAATCCATCATTGTATTTATCGCGGTAATTTTTGATTCCTACAAAAATAAACGAGAAGGCTAATACCATCGAGGCATAACCGATGAGCATGCTGTGCTCCAGGCTCGGATCATTATAACACCTGCTTATAGAAAATACCATTAATACGGATACGATGATGCCGGCAATTAATCCAAATACAATTACGTTCTTTTTCATGTCTGATTTTTTATTGGTTTAAGCCACAAAATTGGTTCGATTAATCTTTTTTGCCTTCATACTTTAGGATGATTTTTCAGAAAACCTGTCTATTTAATACTAAAGTGCTAATTAAATTAAGGAATAAGGTTAAGTTTTTTTGCAGTTTCTATGGCCTGCGTTCTGCGTTTCGCCTCCAGTTTTTCAAACAGCCTTGCGTTATGCGTTTTTATCGTATTTAATGAAACAAATAGCCTGGATGCAATTTCCTGATTGCTCAATCCTTCCGACATCAATTGTAAAACTTCCAGTTCCCTTTTGCTGATGTTAAGTCTCATCAGTTCCTTTTCATTGAGAATAAAAGTTTCAGAACGTGGAGTGAAAATTTCTTTTTCAATCAGTACCGTTTTAGGTTTGGTTAATTTTAAGGCCAGCCAAATACCAAGTGCAGTAAAAATTATGGCTATTGCGCCTGCATAAATCTCGAAAGCGTGGCTCATGATCAGAAAATGGAGCTCTAACCATTTCAATAAAAATAGCAGTAAGGCCAGAAAAATGCCATATAAGATGATACTTTTATTTTTGGTTAAAAAATTTGCTGAGCCCGGCATTTGATGATGATTTAATCAAAAATAGGAATTTAGTTTGGCTAATGTAAAAGGAATGATGGCAGGTTTTAACGTTGCGTTCTTTAGGCCTTCACTTCGCGCTTTTTGCGGTTAAAAATGCTGCCAATCAAGATTTTAACTAAAAGCCGTAATTTTCTGGTGACTTTGATAACATAAAAGCAATAAAGATTTTAAATTAGCGAAAAAAAATAAAAAACTAAACCCATGAAAATTACGCTTTATGCACTCTTTCTTTCCGCTGTTTTATTTGGCTGCGGAGGCAATTCTGAAAAAACTTTTAAAGCACGCGCATTTTCGGCGAGTGATGATTTTAATGTATTTCCAAAAGGAACCAAAGACATTTTAACCATTGTAAAAACCGATTCGGGCAAATTAGCTGCTGCTGATCGTTTCGCCATTAATACCAGAGATACCACCATCACCATTGATGATGCACCAAATGCTGCAACCAAGAAATTTAAAGTCGCTTCTTTTATCAATACTCAAAAAACAGCTGTTTTAGTTCAAAGTGACAATGGAAAGGATAAAATGAGCCCTTTTTATATCATTTATGTTAACGGAGGAAAAACAGAAGTAGTAAGTTTGAACAAACCATCAAAAGGAGCTGAGGATCAGAAATATACCAATGGTTTAGAAGAATTAACCAGAAGTAATCTGCTGGTGAACAACGATTTTTTTATTACCACAATCAACTCGAGGGTTTATCCAGTCAAACGTCAAAAAGAGGATGAGCGTATTCAGGGAAAATTCTTTATGTACTCAAGCGATAAAACAACATTGGCATTTTTAACTGCTAATTCGTTATATCAGGTAAATACCAAAACCGGAGAAACCTTTAACCTGCCTTTACCTGCATCATTAACCAGCCAGCCTGAAACATTGGTAGGAAATATCCAACGAGATTATACCTGGGTGGCCAATGCGCATGGAACATCTTTCTTAAAGAAAAATGCAGATGATGATCGCATTGTTGATATTAAAGAGTTTAAGCACTAAACAAAATATTTAAGCTTAATAACGCTTTGTTTCGTAAAGATACGAATCAAGGCGTTTTGTTAGATGCTACTGCCTTTACGAACCATTCCTCATCATTTAATTAAATCAGTCAGGATTAAACCACCATTGTTCTAAAGGTGAGGTTTACTCTTGGCTGATTTACTTTTTTAGTAGGGGGGAGGCGGTGCAGCCAGTTTGTTTGGGTTTCATCTTTCATCACCAGCAAGCTCCCATGCTCCAAAAATAGTGTGATGGTTTCTTTACTCTGTTTATGTTTAAAAAGGAATCTTCTTTCCGCCCCAAAACTTAAAGATGCAATGGCAGAATCTTTCGCCAGGGCTTTTTCATCATCACTGTGGTAGGCCATGCCTTCATCACCGTTGTGGTATAAATTAAGCAGGCAGGAGTTATAAGTTACGCCCGTTTGTGCTTCCGAAATTTTTTTAAGTTCAAGCAGCTCTTTTGTCCACGGTAAAGCCAGTTTCGATTTATTAGAATAGGTATATGAATAGGCTTCATCTCCATACCAGGCCACTTTTCTTTTGGTAATGATGTGTTTGCCCATAATAAAGGCTTCGTCATTTTTCCATTCAATGGTATTCATCAATACGTCGAAATAGTAATCTGCCTCCTGTTGTGAAAATAATTTCCCGAAATAATTTACCGTTCCATCATACGGAAGCAGGTTTTGGTCTGTATTTATGGCTTTGCCGAATAAATCCAATGTTTGTATGTTGTTTTTGCCCATTGTTATCCCTGATTAATTTGTGCGGCTTCCCAACCAATTATCGCTGTTTTTCTATCCACCCCCCAATGGTATCCACCCAAAGCACCGCTGGTTTGAATTACACGATGGCAGGGAATTAAAAAGGCTACGGGGTTATCGCCTATGGCTGTACCAACTGCTCTTGATGCATTAGGGTTTTGAAGTTGCCTGGCAATGGTTCCATAAGTGCTTAATTTACCCATCGGGATTTTTAGCAGGGCTTCCCATACTTTCAGCTGGAAATCTGTACCTTTTAAATGGAGTTTAATCTGGTGCAGTTTACTCCAGTCGTGGTTAAAAATGTATAATGCATTCTGTTGCTCCTTGTCTAATATCAGCTGATATTTAGCTGCCGGAAACTGACGTTGAAGATTGTTAAGAGCAAGCGCTTCATCATCATAAAAAGCTATATGGCAGATCCCTTTCGGTGTACTGGCTACAATAATATTCCCGAACGGACTCTCTGCAAAACTATAATTAATATGGAGGTTTTCGCCACCGTTTTTATATTCTCCGGGTGTCATCCCTTCAATGTTTACAAAAAGATCGTGTAACCTGCTGGTGCCTGATAAACCGGTTTCTAAGGCTGTATTAAATAAAGTATGGTTGTCTTTCAGCATTTCTTTGGCATAACCGATGCTGATGTACTGCAAAAAACGTTTTGGTGTGGTACCTGCCCATTCGCTAAATAACCTTTGAAAATGGAAAGGACTTAAATTTACTTTTTCTGCAATTTCTTCCAAACCAGGCTGTGTTTTAAAATTAGCTTTGATATAACTAATTGCCTCAGCGATCCTGTTGAAATTGATTTCTTCTTGTGCTTTCATGGTATTGAATAATTTATATCCAAAAGTAGTGTGGAAAGGAACGGTAAGCTACCCGAAACTTGCTCAGTTTAATTTAGCTACAGCATTCAGGTAAAGGTTATCTTTTAATCTTAAATTGGTTTTAGTCAGTAGGTTAGGTGTTAATTAGAGTCTCTTATTATTAAGAAATTTCTGCGCGATCAATCTTGCTGAAATCTATTTCTTCAATAATCGATTTTCCTTCCGATTGATCCCCCGAAGTCCATTTCCATGTTTCATAAAGCCTGATTTTACCATTTGCCAGTTGTTCAGGCCTTGAATTGCAAATTCCGGTCATAAGTTCGCCTTTATCGTTTACCTGGTGGTAACGCATCTCGATCTGACCATTTTCATCTGCCAGGCCAATTAAATGTCCATAAATAATCCTTCCTCCTGCATACGCTGAAGTTAAGATATTTCCTGTTTGTTGATATTTAAAGATTGTTTCGGCCGAAGTTTCCCCATTTTCGGTATTACTTACTGGCCTGAAGTACTTGTTATTGTAATTTATCATCGGGCGATAAATCTAAACATCTCATCAGGAATAAAAAAATAAAGCTAATTAAGCCAGCCAAAGGCTTTCTTCTCTTTTAACTAATAATACTTTTTCATTATTTAAAAGCAGATAGCCGTACTCATAGCAAAAGATATAGCAATTTCCATTTTGTGTTTCATAGCTATAAGTATGGTAGTCAAAATTAAAACCTGCCGAAATTAATTTTTTACGGCTAATTTTCGCCTTACCATTCGGGTTAAATTGTGCAAGAATGGTACGGTTCTTTTTTAAAATACTATTAATGCGCCTAAGTACGAGATGATCCTCGGTTTTTAAGCGGTTATTGTAATTATTGCGACAAGAATCGTCGCAGAATTTTTTATCGGCTCTCCCTTTTATCGGAGTTCCGCAATCTAAACATAAGCGTTCCATAATAATACCTTTTTTTATTATGGGATGATGATCAAATGTATAAAATAAAATGATCGAAAGAAAAAAAATATAAACCCTGATTTAAGGCGGTAAAGAGGCTTTATTCGTTTATAAACGTTTATAAACGACTATAAATATTTACAATCCGACTAAATTCTGGTCTTGTTCGCAATTTTGTTCCTGTCGGTTGCCGAAGTGGCAGCTGTTCTTTAAACATTTAGAAACTTAAAATTTAGAATTATGGAAAGCGCAATTAACAAAGTAGTATTAAGTGGGTTTGCAGGTGCAGATGCAGAGGTGAAAACAGTTATGAATCAAAAATTAGCTAAGGTTAACCTTGCTGTAAACGAATCATATAAAAACTCTTCAGGCGAGGAAATTAAAAAGGTACAATGGTTTAATCTGACTTTCTGGAATTCTAAAGCTGATATTGCTGAGGCACAGATTAAAAAAGGCACAGGCTTAACGATAGAGGGAAGATTGCAGACAAATACTTATGATGCAAAGGACGGAACGAAGCGTTATAGCTTTGATATTATTGTTAACGATGTGGCAATAAAAGAAAATGAGAAATAAAAAATTTTTTAAATAATGCTCACCCGCATCTTGTAAAGTTTTTTTACAGATGCGGTTTCTCATTTATAATCTGACCGAAAGACCTGTATAAAAATTGATTCCTGCCGCAGGGTTGAAATACCTTCCATTTGCCGCATTTAAGTCGTTACCTAAGCTGTAATTCACATTGAGCAGGTTATTTACCCCGGCAAATAAATCTAAACGGGTTTTATTTATTTTTAAATTTCTGATACCCAATTTGCTTTCAACCAGGTGATATCTTTTAGCAAAAACAGTGTTGGCATCATTTAAAGGGATGGAAGACGTATAATTGTGTTGCACAAACAGGTAAAATGCTTTCGGAAAATTAAACTCTAAACTATTTACTAAAATACTTTCCGGAACACCGGTAAGTTTGTTGCCACTAAAGGCCGTAGTACCGCTTACAAAATTTTCGAACCTAAAATGGCTAAAGGTATAATTACTTCTCAGCTGTAAGCCGGTTAAAAAAGAAGCATCGTTTCTGATGATCCAGATGGCAGTTTCCAGTTCAATGCCTTGTTGTTTGGTTCCTCCGGCATTGATAAAATACTCGGCGTCGTTTTGATTTAACCGCCTAACTATAGCATCCTTCAAATGGTAACTAAATAGATTTCCATTAGCGTAAAAGCGGTTATTTTTGGTTTTATAACGAAACCCCAGCTCGTAATTCCAGCCTAACTCTGCCTGCAGGTCATTATTGATATTGTTGTCGGATGACCTTACTTCTGCAATGGTTGGAGGCGAATAGCCTTTACTCACCGAAGCCCTGGCCGAAAAATCAGAAGTGATGAGGTAAGATACCGCTGCTTTTGGCATAAACTGGGTATTAAATTTCCTTTGTTTTGAGGCAATTTCCACAGGGAAATAACTTTCGTAATTATACCGGTAGAAATTTAAACCTGAAGCAAGTTCGATCAGAAATTTATTGCTGAGGTCGAAATTTAACCGCAAATAAGCCAAATCCTGACTGGCTTTTAAGCGGTCAGATGCCTGCATAGCCGTAGCCTCACCGCCGTTATTATTGAAGTTCTTAATCTGGCTTTTTGTTGCCGAACTTTCTAATCCAATCTGCGCGTTAAATTTAAAATCTTCTCTTGCCTGTACATAGTCCAGGAATGTCCTTAAACCCAAGGTGCTTTCGTACCTTTTTTCGTAATTGGTTATAAATGGATTTTTGAAATCGGTATAGGTGGTAAATAAGGCAATAACATGTTTAAAATGAGGATTAAACTGATAAGAATTGGATAAACCTCCAAAAATAGTTTGGTTGTAAATAGCCGCCTGCTGCGAAATGGCTCCCGGTATGGTAGGTGTAGCCGGACGTGCCAGTTTAGGGTCCTGCTCTAACTGGCTGGCCGTTAATCCGCCAGGTGTGTTATAGCCTAAATCGCTGTAGAAGGCAAAAACTTTTAAATTGCCGGCAGGACTGTAATTCCATTGCTGAAAAGTCTGGAAATATTTTCTGTCCATCGCACTGTTCTGGCGGTAACCATCACTTTTCTGATAGCCTTCGCTAAAACTGAAACTGTAATTTTTAAATTGATGTCTGATGTCTGCCGTTTGATGGAACAAACCATAAGAACCTGCATTAGCAGAAATACTGACTTCATTATTGCCTAAACCTGGCGGGTTGATTAAAAGCGCACCACCTGTATTGGCACCGAATATGCTGGCTTCTGGTCCTTTGTAAATTTCCATGGTACCAACTGCAGCAACATCCAAAGCATTTAAATAGGTATTGCCACCTGCATCGGTTAGGGGGAAATCATCTACATAAATTTTAACATTTCTGATGCCAAATGGCGATCTTAATAAGCTCCCGCGGAGTGATAAACGGTAACTACCTGGGGAGCGTTCTTCCATCCGTACGCCAGGTGTGGCATTTAACGTACTTACTAAAGAGTTGCTTTGCTGGTTTCTGATTAAACTGCTATCAATTAAACTTACCGCCGATACCGATCTTAACAAAGGCTGGCGGTTATAATAACCTTTTACCGTAATATCTTCGAGTTTTTTGGTCGAATCTTGTTTAACAGTCTGTGCTAAACCCGTAAATGCAGATAAAATTAATAGTAGCGTAAAGTTTGATTTCAAGATAAGGAGGATTGATGTTTTAACCACAGATTGGCAGCTAAATTTACCGTATATTCTGCTAATCTGTGGCTAATTGATAAACTATTTTGCTGCTACTTTCCAAATTACGCCGCTAACATCATCAGCTACCAGTAATGCACCATCTGGTGTGAGCGTAACGCCAACCGGACGGCCATAAACTTCTGCTTTATCTGCATCTGCAATAAAACCGGTTAAAAAATCTTCAGGTTTTCCTGTTGGTTTACCATCCTTAAATGGTACGAAAGCTACCTTGTAACCAGAAATTGCAGACCTGTTCCACGAACCGTGCTGACCGATAAAGGCACCACCCTGGTATTTTTGTGGAAATTTTGTGGCTTTATAAAAAGCAAGGCCTAAAGAAGCGGTATGTGCACCAACGGCAACATCGGGCGCTATGGCTTTTTTTACCATGTCAGGATTTTTGCCTTTTAAACGCGGATCTTCATTTTGACCATAGTAAGAAAAAGGCCAGCCGTAGAAAGCACCGGGTTTCACACTTGTAATGTAATCAGGCACAAGATCATCGCCAAGGCCATCACGCTCGTTAACCGCTGTCCATAACATATTTGTTGTTGGTGCCCAATCTACGCCTACCGGGTTGCGTAAACCGCTAGCATAAATTTTTTCTCCGGTTCCATCTGGATTAATTTCCAATATATTGGCTCTTCTTACTTCGTTTTCCATTCCGTTTTCGCCTACGTTACTGCCTGATCCAACGGTTACATAAATCTTGCTTTTATCTGCATTGGTGATGAGGTTTCTTGTCCAGTGATTGTTATAACCACCCGCCGGAAGGCTCAGAATCTTTTTACCTGTTGCAGTTATTTTGGTATCGCCTGTTTTATAAGGATATTGCCACAAACCATCGGTGTTTGCTACATAAAATGAATTGCCGATAATCAGCATGCCGAAAGGCTGGTTAAGGCCATTTAAAAATGTGGTTACGGTTTCCGGTTTGCCGTCTTTATTGTCATCACGATAAAGCAAAATGGTATTGGCACTTTTTCCGGGAACCTCAGATTTGGCTTTTCCGGTAACCGTATTGGCTACAGATTCTGCTGCGCTTCTCTCTGAATTGGAAAGCGCAACCAAAACATCGCCATTTGGCGCAATATAGGTGTTCCGCGGACTTTTAATATTGGATGCAAACCTGGTCACTACAAATCCCTCAGGAGCGGTTGGTGTTTTTCCCTCCGGCCAGCCAATTACCTTGCTAAATTTGCTTTTGGCGGCATTGGTATCAGGTGCAGGTAAATCAACTGCTCCGGTTTTAGTGGTTACCGTGGTATCTTCGCCCTGAGGTTGCTTATTAGAATTGGATTGGCATCCGAAAAGTACTGAAGCTGAAAGGATTGCTGTGTAGAAAATTTTATTTTTCATGTTGAACTGGTTTTATTAGTTTTCATGAAATAAACATCGAAAGGAGTGGAGATGTTTTTGATCGGGCGAAATTGCCCCACTTAAAATAAAAAAGGAAAGTACCCGAAAGTACCTTCCATAGGAGAGAGCGCTCCTTATTTTCCTTTGAAGATATTCAGTTTGTACTGATAGGTAACAAGGAAGTATCGTTTTAATATTTCTCTATCTGAGATGTTAACCGCATTATTATAGGCATACCTGCTTACCGAAATGTTCTGATCGAAAAGATCGTAAACCGAGATTTTCAATTGTCCGCGGTCTTTTTTAAGCATTTGGAGCGACAAAGCCAGGTTCAAAAGGTGGGAACTTCTGGGAAAACCTTCCGCAATCTGTGGATTGTAATTATAAGAGTAGTTGGCATCGAGGATGATTTTTTTAGGCCAGCGAAGGCTAAAATCAGATCCGATGGTATGCGAGTAGGTATTTACGTTGTTGAAATTAACATCCTTATACCTGGTCATCTGCTTGGTGAAATTATACCTGGCGTTAATGCTTAATAACTCATTATAATTAAAGCTGATGTTTTCTCCCAAAGTAGTGTAAAAACTGTTTTCGAAACCTTCATCGGTATTGAGGATAAAAGGCCTTCTGTTTAAATTCAGGTTTAAACTGGTATTAAAACCCACCTGCCATTTCTGAGATTTTTTTAGCTGCTTGCCAAAATTTGCACCCATGTAACCGTTGGTACTTCCGTTGCGGTTAACATAAGTAGTGGTATTTGCGCCTGCACTACTTAACAGCGTTTGCTGAATTACTACGTTGTTGCTGAAATTTAAACCTGAATAAATATTAAAATTGATCTGTTTACTGTGGTTATATTTATAGAGATTGAAATTTAAATTCCTTACCCTTGAGGGTACCAGATCTGGATTACCGGTTGTTTTATAAAGGGAGTTGTATTCGCGGACAATGGGTTGCATCTGAGATATGCCAGGCAGGTCTAACCTCTCGTCGTAACTGAACGAAAAACCTGCCCCATCAAAACGCATACCCGGAAAGAAATTATAAAACTTTTGATTAATGTCGTTATACCCGTAATTGAATATATTTTTCACATCATTTAGTTCGGCTTTAACGCCGAGCCGGATACTGTAGTTTTTGTTTATTTTATATAATAACTGAGGACGGATATTTTGGGTAAAAATATTACGCTGTAAATCGTTGCTCAGGTTTACCTGTAAAATATCGTAACCAGCGGTAAGTGGATTTCTTTCAAAGATACTTAGCTGATCTTTATTGCTGGAGTATTTAGAATAAATGTTTGTTTCTAAGATCAGTTTTTCGGTGATGAGTGGATAATTATAGGTCAGGGATAAATCAACTGAGCCCGATTTTCTCCAGCTATCTTCATAACGGTCCTGCCTTTCCGATTTTACATCCGCAGTATAAGAAACAATGTTATAGAGCGAGAATTTATCTCCGCCATTGTTATTTAACTGAACAAAATTTGTAATATTTAATGATTCGCCTTTTTTCTTTAACCTGCGGTAATAATTAAAATTGTGCGAAAAACTGGTGTTGTTTGCATTATATCTTGAGTCAAAAGCAGTTTCTCTTAGTTTTGGAAATGCGGTATTAGAACTGTTGCCGAAATTGTCATTCAGGTTATTATCGCTGCCAAAATTAAATTTAGGTTCGTACCTGATCCTGTTAATGGTATCGGGCACCCATTCAATCAGGCCACTAATGGCATGTTTATCATTTTTATTATTGCTGTTGTTTTGCGAAACAGATACCAGTTTGGTATCGGGCAGAAACTGTTCGTTATAATTTTGACTGTTAAAAATCCTTTCGGTGTGGGTATAAAAATAAACCAGGTTGAGTTTTAGTTTTTTGCCATAATTGTTGTTGATGTTAAAGCCGCCTGCAGCTACATTTTCCATGCCGCCATAACCTCTGCCGCCAAATGTTCCATCGTAAAACTGCGATCCTCCAGAACGATCGAAGCCACCCATAGAATATAAATCCTGACTAGAAAAGCCTGTTTTATTAAGGTTATTGGCCAAACCAATTAAACTTACCTGCAAAGTATCCCTGAAATTACTGAGGATACCAGCTGCTTCATAACGGTCTCTGCTGCCCCCGCCACCATAAATTTTGCCCAGTGTACTTTTCTTGATTTTGCTTTTCATCTTCAGGTTGATGATTTTGGCCACCTGTGCTTCGCTCACCAGGTGATCCGGATCATTTTCGCGGTCGTCGTAAACCTGGATTTTATCGACCATATCCGCATCGAGATTTTTGGTCGCTACTTTCGGATCGTTGCCGAAAAATTCTTTTCCATCAATCAGCAGTTTGCTAATCGATTTACCATTTACCAGGATAGATCCATCCACATTTACCTGTACGCCAGGTAATTTCCTCAGCAACTCTTCTACAACAGCATTAGGCCGCGTTTTAAAAGCTTCAGTATTAAATTCAATGGTATCCTTTTTAATTACAACCGGCGATCTTTCTCCTTTAATCACCACTTCTTCGAGGTGATGGCCTGCCAGTAAAACCGTACCGAAATCTTTAATTACATCCTTTTTCAGCTCGAGCATTTGCCTGAATGTGGTATAGCCTACATAGGATATAATCAGTTTCGTTGGTCTTTCAACCGGGATTCCTGATAATTTGAAAACACCGTTTTTATCGGTAAGTGTGTAAGAAATTAAGCTGGTATCTTTAGCATTAACAATGGCAACTGTGGCAAATTCAACCGGCACTTTGGATGATGAATCGGCAACTATACCTTTTACGGTGGTTTTATTTTGCGCCATCAGGTTAAAGCCCGTTAAAATAAACAGGAGTAGGGTGAGAAGCTTGAGCATTCAGGTATTTGGTTGAGCTATAATTTAAAACGATTAGTTAAAACTAAATTACAGCATAATAACCAAAGATTTAGTTAAGAATTGTTAAATCATTTTTAATTGCTCAGGATCGATTTTAGATTTTACTTTACCAGATTTTCCAGTAACCTGGTTTCAATGTCTTTAGCATTTAATAACAGCGCAGAGAATTGCGGATCGGATTTCACCAGTAAGAATTTCCCGTTAGGCAGCACAATGGCAGAAGTGCCGCAGGTAGTTACCTCTTGAAATAACAGTTTCTTTAAAAATCCAGGATCGGTTTCTATTTCCAGGCCTTTTGATTTAACCTGGCTAAAGCTTTCGCCTATTTCGCGGTACTGATAAATGGCAACCTTTGGCCGGGCGGCAGCTTTTTCGAGAATGTTTTTTTGGAAAGTCCACCTTACATTGTTTAAAAATTCGGCATTTTGATAGTTTAAATCGTTCCAGCAACCATCTTTATTGAAATCATATTTGATAATGATGGTGTCTTTTAAGGCAAGCCGTTCATTTTGTTTTAAAAAAGTATGCAGCGAATCCATCTGTGCATCAGTTAAAGTACCTGCCTGATAACGTTTGTTCTCATCCACATAGAGTTTGGGAGAACAGCTATATATAAGGACGGAAAGAAAGAGGAAAGTGAATAACTGAAGTTTGATTTTGGAGATACTTTTCATTTTTATGAGCATTAATATTGTCTAATAAATTTAGAACTAAATATTTATTAGACAATATTTATTAATAGAAAAGTTTGCCATTGAGAGGCAAAGCGTTGTTTTGACTTCTCGAAAGCAATCTTAAAGCGCATGCAGGTAGCAATCGTTATAAGATTGCTTCGTCGGCTGAAAAAGCCTTCTCGCAATGACGATACCCTAAAGCCAATCAGCTACGTTGGCGTTTCAACTCAACCTTTCAAAATCTTTGCTTTCTCTGCATCAAATTCTCCCTGCGATAAAATTCCGGCATCTAATAGCTCTTTTAAATCTAATAATGCCTGTTTTTTGGCTGCCATATCGGTTTTTAGTAATTCAGCCGTGTTTTCTGTTGAAATTGTATTTGAACCTTGTACATTAGAATTAGCCGCAGGACCGTATTTTAATAAAAGTTCGGTAATCTCGTTAAAGCCTTTAATATTCGAATAATCGATTGCTTTTTGTTCTTTTACGTTTACGATTGACGGATCGGCAGATTTTTCGAGTAAAAATTTAACCGCATCTTTTTTGCCGTTTGCAGCAGCATAATGTAAAGCTGTGTTTCCGCTTTCATCCTGGATATTAACATTGGCACCTTTTTCCAATAATAATTTCAGCATACTTAAATGACGGCTTTTGGCGGCAACATGTAACATACTTTCGCCACCATAGTTATAATTATTATCAAAAGAGAAACTGGCAGAAACGGAAATGTTATTGGCTGTTTCTACCCACTCCAGATACGAATACATCGAATCGTCGTTCCCCGAAAGTGGTTTGGCATAATTTACATCCACACCGTTAGAAAGAAATAATTCGACAACTTCTTTCTGGTTATTGGCGCAGGCATACCAGATGGGCGATAAACCATTTTTTGAAGATACAAATACATCTGCACCCTTTTCTACCAGTGTTTTGGTGAGCATCCGGTTGGCATCATAACAGGCAAGTAACAGCGCTGATTCTCCGTTATGGTTAACATGATTAATATTGGCTCCTTTATCAATAAGTAGCTCAACCATGGGATTATTTTTAGATTTAACTGCAAAAATCAAAGGCGAATCGCCATATTTATTGGTGGTATTGATGTTGGCGCCAAATTCCAGCAGTTTTTGAACAACTTCCTTATTTCTCCAGGCAGAGGCGATAAGCAGGGGTGTTTCTGCTTCGTTATTTTCGCTGTTAACGTCAAGGCCTTTATCGAGTAGCTTTTCCAGCACTTCAATCTGCCCGTTTTGGGCAGTTAAATGCAACAGGCTATTTCCCTTAAGGTCTTTAATATCAATCCGGGCACCTTTATCCAATAAGTATAGTGCAGTTTGTTTCTGTTTTTGCAGGCAGGCAAAATAAAAAGGTGTTTCGCCGTTGTGGTCTTCATAATCTAAATCTGCACCTCGGTCGATTAAAATTTTTACCAGGTCTAAATACCCATGGTGGGCAGCATAGTGGAGGGCGGTTCGGCCTTTTTCGTCCGTATAACCCACTTCAACTTCGTTATTTGCCAATAAAAGTTCGGCTATTTTGCGTTTGCCGCTTTCGCAGGCAATTATAAATGACATCGACATATATTAAGATTGTTTCATTAGCAGTTCAACCGTTTTTATTTTCAGGTTATCATCAGAGGCCAGCATTAATGCCGTCTGATCCTTATCGTTGCTTATTGCAGTATCTGCTCCGTTTTCAATTAAGAGTTTTACCTTACGATAGGTTTCCTTCGCTTTTTCCACTTCGTAGTTTACGTTGTAGGCACAAACTTTATGCAACAGGGTGTTCCCTTCATCATCTGTTCTGTTGATATCCACCTGTCCGCTTTCTAAAACCGCTTCTAAAATATTGGCCTGTTTTTCGGCAATTACATCCAATGGGGTTTTATCTGCACTGTACCAGGTGCTGGTCTGGTATAAGTCGGCACCATCACTTAGCAATTTTTTAAGAAAGTTAATGCTGCTTTCGCTGTTCGACATCATGCGAACATATTCGAAAAGCAGTGTTTCGCCTTTTTTACTCACCTGATCAAATTCTGGTGTAGAGAAATTGCGCAGCGTATCGTATATATTTTCGCTTTGTGCATGTGCTACTGCATAAAAGAAGGCCGAATTCCCCTCCCGATCGGTCTGGTTTGGATCGGCACCGTTTTCGAGCAGGTGTGCAATTAAATTTTTCTTGTTAAACTTAATCGCGGTGATTAAAGGTGTTTCCTGTACTATATTGCCCTCATTGATATCGACACCCTCATTAATCAGGATGTCTATGTAACCCTTAAGCAAATCTGTAGTCTGCTCGTCGTTGAGGTTATACCTTCGGAAACTGCTTTTTACCACCTGGTGGATATAATTTTCTTCGGCATTGTTTTTAAAACTGGTCGTGCAGCCTGCATCAATACAAGCTTTGATTACGCCTAAACTTACGCCATTTTCGAAGAGGTAACCCAATAAGGTTTTGGCATTTACTTCATCGTTCAGGTTATCGAAGTGGTCAATAAATTCGCTAAAAAAAGCAAGGTCTTCATCTTCGTTACCCAGGTTGTAAATGATACTATGAAAAATACTTTTGTCAAAATTGTCGAATTCGTAAATATCGGTTTCGATGGTTTTATCTTTTACCATCATATTTAAGATTTCGTATTGTTTTTCTTTAAAGAGGTTGTCGAAAATGGATGATTTCTGATAATCTTGAAGGTTTTTGGAGAGTTTTTCGCCGTTTTGCATCGAGCTTTTTGCTTCGTCAAATTTACGGGCATTTAACTGCTGATCTAAGGTAGTTTCGGTCATTTCAATTAAAAATTTTAAATTAGATAGATATATGTGGTTGATCCTACAAAAGTTTAGCCAAAGCAATATGCCTGAGAAAAAAATATTGTGAATGTTGCTTATGATGGTTACTGTGTAAATTGTTGAGAATGGTTAATTGTATGAATTGGTTAACTGTTGCCTAGCAATTGTTAAATTGTTAACCGCAGATTGCAAACTGAAAATTGGTTATTTTTCGGCTCCTATGCTAATTTCCCGTGCCAGAAGCCCAATTTTTTAGCCCTGATCGGAGCGGCATCCCCGGTATTTCATCGGGAAAAAGCGGAGAGCAGGAGTACCGATAACAAAAGCGAATGACGCTGCGCTCCAAATACTTTTCTGGCACTCTATGCCGTGGGGCATGGTACTTTGCTGCGCCAAAGTACCCAAAGCGCTTTGTCAATCCGGCAATGGGCCTTTTACACAAAGCCATACACATCAAAAAAACAGCGGCACTTCGTTTTGTGTTCAATTTTTTTAACCTGTAAATTATCATTTATGAACACAAAACCACTGCGTTTCAGGTTTGATGGTGCCATTTGTTCTGCATTGCACCTGTTTTTTTGATTTCCCCTGCCCCTGGGATTGACGGCGTACTTCGGTAAGAGTGGTTTATTTTTTAAAGCAAGTTTGCATAACGCAAAAAAAATTAAAAGAATTGTGTCCGGCCAGAGGCTTAAGTTTTTAGCTCTTATGTTTCTGTAAATAAAAAATCTTCACCAATAAAATAGCTTTCACCAAAAGCCAGGAGCTTTAATTTATGTTCAGGTTTAGGCGAACTTTCAACAAAATTTGATTGGATTTCATGCTTGGCCAGGCAAACCTGATATTTTTCTAAAATCTTCTTCGGGCCACGCGCAAACATTCCCGATCCATCTTTACACAATTTAAAAATATCCATAGCGGCATTAATACCATAAGCAAACGGGAAATCACCGTAGTAGGTTTTTAAATGGCTTTTGTAGAGATCAATCAATAATTTTTCTGGATTTTTTGCTTTGCCATTATAGTAAAGATCACCGTGTATATCTGTTAATCCATAAAGTAAAAAATGTTCAGAATAGAAAGAGAAACGTGTCGTCCATGACCTCGAAAAATTTTCGGCCGCGATATTAATAATTTTTAAAACCCAAATCTGCTTAGTTTGCCTATTAGAATTAGGGTAGAGGTTAATAGTTAAAATGAGATCTTTATCTTGATAAGCCAGTCCAGAAATAATCATACCACCGTCCTCGTAATAATCATCACTGGTCAGTATTTTTTCTAATTTTTCAGGAAGCAGATATTTGAGTGTTTTCAAAGCAGTTTTTTAGCTTAAGTTTTTATGAAACTAAAATATATAAAATACAACTACGATTTTACAGTATTTAAACGGTTACGCAAACTATAAATAACATTACGATGTTCCTTAATTCATTCGATTATTTTATCTTTAGGCGATTTTAAAAAGATTGGTTTGCAAAGCCATAAACCGATCGGATCATTAAATAAATAAGCAAAATCAATATAAATATGTCAAATACATCAAAAATTATCTACACCAAAACCGATGAGGCGCCAATGTTGGCTACTTATTCACTTTTACCTATTGTACAAGCTTTTACCGCATCAGCAGGTATTGATGTAGAAACCAGAGATATTTCTTTAGCAGGAAGAATTTTGGCAAACTTTCCTGAGTATTTAAAAGACGACCAAAAAATTGGTGATGCTTTGGCAGAGCTTGGTGCATTGGCTACCACTCCTGAAGCCAACATTATCAAATTACCCAATATCTCTGCTTCTATCCCACAATTGGTAGGTGCAATTACCGAGTTACAGGCTCAGGGTTTTGCCATTCCCAACTATCCGGATAATGCGCAGAGCGACGAAGAAAAAGCAATTAAAGCTAAATATGCAAAAGTTTTAGGCTCGGCAGTAAACCCGGTTTTACGCGAAGGTAACTCTGATCGCAGGGCGCCTAAAGCAGTTAAAAACTACGCCAAACAAAACCCGCACTCGATGGGTAAATGGTCGGCAGATTCTAAAACAAAAGTGGCCAGCATGACTGAAGGCGATTTTTATGGTTCAGAAAAATCGACCACTGTTGCAGAAGCCGGTCAGTTTAAAATTGAATTTGTAGCTGAAGATGGTTCGGTAACCGAATTAAAAGGATTATCGCCATTAAAAGCAGGAGAAGTGATTGATAGCTCGGCATTGAGTTTATCTGCATTGAAAACTTTTGTGGCCAAAGAAATTGCTGAGGCTAAGGCTGCAGGCGTTTTATTATCTGCGCACTTAAAAGCAACGATGATGAAAGTATCTGACCCGATTATTTTCGGTGCCATTGTTGAAGTTTATTTTGCAGATGTTTTTACCAAATATGCTGATCTCTTTAAAGAACTAAATATTGATACCCGCAATGGTTTAGGTGATGTTTATGCAAAAATTGCTGGTAACCCTAAACAGGCTGAGGTTGAAGCTGCATTGGCACAAGCCATCGAAAACGGTCCGGCTTTAGCGATGGTGAATTCTGATAAAGGAATTACCAACCTGCACGTGCCAAGTGATGTGATTGTAGATGCTTCTATGCCAGCTATGATCCGTACATCAGGCCAGATGTGGAATAAAGAGGGTAAACCTCAGGATACGATTGCATTAATTCCAGATCGTTCTTACGCTGGTGTTTATACCGCAACCATTGATGACTGTAAAGCAAATGGCGCTTTTGATGTAACTACCATTGGTTCGGTACCAAATGTGGGTTTAATGGCCCAAAAAGCGGAAGAATATGGATCTCACGATAAAACTTTCCAGGCTACAGGTTCGGGAATCATCCGCGTTACTGATGCTGATGGAAAAGTATTTTTTGATCAGAAAGTAGAAAAGGGCGATATTTTCCGTATGTGCCAAACTAAAGATGCCCCAATTCAGGATTGGGTAAAATTAGCGGTTAACAGGGCACGTTTGTCAGAAACCCCTGCGGTTTTCTGGTTAGATGAGCAAAGAGCGCACGACAGGGAAATTATTGCAAAGGTAAATACTTACTTAAAAGACCACGATACTACAGGTTTGGATATCCGTATTTTAGCACCAATCGAAGCAACCAAATTTACTTTAGAGCGTATCCGTAAAGGTTTAGATACCATTTCGGTTACCGGTAACGTATTGCGTGATTATTTAACCGATTTATTCCCGATTTTAGAATTAGGTACTTCGGCAAAAATGTTATCAATTGTACCATTAATGAATGGTGGTGGTTTATTCGAAACCGGTGCAGGTGGTTCTGCTCCGAAACACATTGAGCAGTTTATTGAAGAAGGTTATTTACGTTGGGATTCGCTTGGTGAGTTTTTAGCACTTCAAGCCTCTTTAGAGCATTTATCTCAAACCCAGAACAATGCAAAAGCACAAGTATTAGCTGATGCTTTGGATGAGGCAAATGCTAAATTTTTAGCGACAGATAAGTCACCGGGCAGGAAATTAGGAACAATCGATAACCGTGGTTCTCACTTCTATTTAGCTTTATATTGGGCTGAGGCTTTAGCCGCTCAAAGTAAAGATGCTGATTTAAAGGCTAGATTTGCGCCTTTGGCTAAAACTTTGTTAGAAAACGAAGCGAAAATTAATGAAGAATTGATCGGTTCGCAGGGCAAACCTCAAAACATTGGCGGTTACTACAACCCTAATGATGAACTGGCAAGCAAAGCCATGCGCCCAAGTGAAACATTAAATACTTCTTTGGCAGGTTTATAAGCTGAGTTGTCAACTTTAATGTGCTCCTAGCATAGAAGCTGACAATTATTGAAATATTTAGCGTCCTGATGTAAAAATCGGACGCTTTTTTTTGGAATAGGTTTGTCAGCATGATTAGTCATTTGTTAGGAGTACGTATTTTGGATTTGGAAAGCAGATACAGAAGCATTTGGGTTGCAGCAGTCCCGCTCCCGCTTCTGCTCCCGATGAAGGATCGGTAGCATCCCGCTTTGATCGGGTTTAGGTGGATTGACCAGCAGATACTATTTGCGCGGATGTATCTCTTGGTCTGTATTCCTATATACCTAAACAAAAACTAAGAGCAAATACTATTTTCGTGTAATTTGCCTTTTGTTAAATCTTTGCCCATTATCTGGCAAAAAATAAAAGGCGAAAAAGACAATAGAAGATGCAATGGTGAGAAAAAAGAGGAAAAATGAAGTGTTGCTGGCATCTTCAATGTTATCATAAATAATTAATCCATCGGCATTGATCTGATAGACTTTAACATCACCTGATAAAAGACTTTTCTTTAGCAAAAGATTGAGATTTTTTGAATTTTTTAAAGCCTCATTCACCGCATCCAATTCGTTTCGACTATCGTGAACCATTTCTAACCTTTTGGTAACTTCAAATAACCGGCCGTCATTTTTTAGGCCAAACCTTAATACTGCAAATTTAGTTGTGTCATCTGTAAAGGAGCGGCTTCTTCGGACTATTTTAGTCTCAATATCTACCATTGAATGATCGAGGATGCCATTCATTTCTTTAAGTAAACTACTGGAAAAAAGAATGTCAGCCAAAAGGTAAATGGCAAAAGTTAAAGTAACGAAACCTGATACTAAAGGCTTGAAGTTTTTCAATGTTGAGGCGTATTGGTTATTAGATTTTTCGACACAAATTTAGCTGAATAATTTACCTTTTAAAATGAAATTTTAAGCATTTTGCCTGCGTGAGGGATAGTAACGGAAAGTCCACAGCCACGAGGAACGAATGGCGAGGACTTGCAGTGTATAGCCCGACCCTTGCGTAGCTTGGGGCACGCCCGGATATTAATAAAATTCTTTGTTAATGAAAAACCTTATCTACACCGTTTTGTTATAACCTTATAAATTATAGGAGACCAATATCATGGCAATTAACGAGAACAAAGGATCGCAAGACAAAATACATAGCACCACAGAAAACAGCGAAATCAATAAGGAAAATTTATCGTACGATAAAAATAAGGAGAGTTACGAATTAGATGTAAAAGGAACTGACAGCGAATACGATCACCCGATGGGTTATGAAACCGTTGCGGCAGGTGCAAAAGATGATGATTCTACTTATGATGAAGCAAACCCATATGTTGGTGATGAATATGCACGCAATGAAGAAATTGCTGAAGATAATTTAGAAGAACTGGGCATGCATGTAGATAATGGTGAAAGTGTAAAACTTAATCCGGAAGATGAAATACTTGCTCGTACACCAGAAGATAACCGCGATGATTTAGATGAAGAAGGTTACCCGGTTAATGATGCGCCCCAAAAATAGTCAGGATATTGCCGTTGGAAGATGGTAATTTGACGAAACAATCATAAATAGAAAAGCAGGGTTATACGCGTGTAATCCTGCTTTTTGCTTTGTTACAGCATCAGGATTTTTTGATTATATCTTAAGGATTAATATCTAAATTAAACCTTCTGCGTAATTCATCCAGCTTAGGGTTTTTATTTACCAGGTAATCGTATTTTTCGCGGTTTCCGTATAACCGGTTTTCTATTTTACGCTCTACCAGTTTGTAGGTAACTTCTACACCAAAATTTCGGAGTTCGTTCCTTAAAAAATTTAGAAGCTCAACAGATTCCTGCTGGATAAGGTGTTCCTGCGTTTTACTTTCTACCGAAATCTCAATCAGCTGAGGGTTTAAAAGAGTAGGGGCAAAATTATTTAAAATGGTAAAAAGGTTAATTTTATCGGCAGCTTTAAGCTTTTGGGTATATATGCTCCAGATTTCCAGTAAGCGATCGTAACTAAAAACTTCACGGGCCTCGCCGGTTGCTTTTTTCGGTCCTTTATCTTCTTCTTCCTGGGCAATGCGATCAAAATCATTCAAAGATGGGATCAGCATGCTTGTTGCACTTGCCTTTGGAATATTGATGCTGATGGAAGTAGCAGAGGGCGGAGGACTGCTAACCCTTGGCGTTTCCTTTGCTTTTTCTTCTACAGGGATGCTGGGTAAAACAGGGGCACTAACAGTAGGTGCTGATACAGAAACGGTGTTTTCGCTTGCGGCTTTTGGCCTCGGGCTTTCAACCTGTTCGGCTACGACATTAGTTTTTTTTTTATCCTGATCTCCGTCAGTTGCTGTGTTATTAGTATTTAAAGGTTGTTGTGCTAAGTTGACGACAGACCGGATGTGGCACATTTTAATCAATGCCAGTTCTACCTGTAAGCGCTGGTTTTTAGAGTTTTTGTAGTTTAAATCGCAGGTATTGGCCAGGTTTAATGCAGTTAACAGGAACGAGAGTTCTGTTTGGCGGCACTGATCAAGGTATTTCTGCTTGATATTTTCGCTTACCTCTAATAATTTAATGGTAGCTGCATCTTTACCCACCAACAAGTTACGGAAGTGACTTGCCAAACCGTTGATAAAGTTATTGCCATCAAAACCATTGTTCAAAATTTCATCGAACAAAAGTAAAGTCTGGCTCACTTCGGCTGCAGTTAAATAAGAGGTAAGTTTAAAAAAGTAATCGTAATCTAAAATGTTCAGGTTGTCGATTACCGCTTTGTAGGTAATGTTCTTATTGGCATAACTGGCAATCTGATCGAACATCGAAAGCGCATCGCGCAATCCACCATCTGCCTTTTGGGCAATAATGTGTAAACCATCACTTTCGAAAGCAATATTTTCGCGTTGGGCAATGGTTGAGAGGTGACTGGCAATATCTTCTACCTGGATCCGGTTGAAATCAAAAATCTGGCAACGCGATAAAATAGTCGGCAGGATCTTATGTTTCTCGGTAGTAGCCAGGATAAAAATGGCATATGATGGCGGTTCTTCCAGCGTTTTCAGAAAGGCATTAAATGCACTTTGCGATAACATGTGGACCTCATCAATAATATAAATTTTGTATTTTCCGGCTTGTGGCGGTATGCGAACCTGTTCAATCAAACTACGGATATCGTCAACAGAGTTGTTCGATGCCGCATCTAATTCGTGCACATTAAAAGAATGTCCGTTTTGGAAAGAAAGGCAATTATCGCATTGGCCGCAGGCTTCCATTTCTGCTGTAGGGCTGGTACAGTTAATGGTTTTTGCAAGGATACGCGCGCAGGTGGTTTTACCCACTCCACGTGGTCCGCAAAATAGAAATGCCTGGGCGAGCTGGTTGTTTTTGATGGCATTTTTTAGCGTACCGGTAATATGCTGCTGGCCAACTACGGTTTCGAAGGTGGCTGGGCGGTATTTACGGGCAGAAACGATAAAATTTTCCATCGGCACGAAAATAGGAAAAATTTAGGTGTTGCAAGGGCGAAAAACCGGAATGTGGAAAAGTTGGTAAGAGGTTAAAATGTTGGAATGTTTTAAAGTTGCTGAGGGCAATTGTTTTATTGTTGAATGTTAAAACGTTGAAAGGTTAAGCTTAATTAAATCAATCACTCTTTAATTTGTTGTAAAGTTGAAATGTTAGATTTAACCTAAAAATCCAATCATTCAAAATTCAATTATTCAAAACCCGCTCACTCAATTCACTCATTCAAAATTCACTCATTCAAAATTCAATTATTCAAAACCCGCTCATTCAATTCACTCATTCAAAATTCACTCATTCAAAATTCAATTATTCAAAACCCGCTCACTCAATTCACTCATTCAAAATCCAATCATTCAAAATTCAATTATTCCTAAATCTAAACTCAGGGATGAAACCTGTAAAACTGTTTATAATTGCTTTCAAATGCATCAAAACTACCGTAAGTAAGCTCAATGGCCTTTTCAGTATCATAGCCTTGTGCCGTTAATTTGATGATGTTTTTTAACGCTTTGGTACTTTTATTTTTAATAAAATAGTAGATTATACTATAAGCCGTATTATAATTGTCATCTACACCGTGCCCGTAAAAAGTGCCATCGTATATTTTGAAAAACTTTTTTAATCTTTCTGTATCACTGTCGGCTATGCCTGTTTTTATGCTTTTAATACGGTAGGTTTGAGGGTAAGAATATAAATTTGCTTCGCTGTCGAAATCCAGTGTTTCGAAAAATTCAGCCAATCCTTCATTTAGCCATTTAGGTGCCTTTTTATAATTGAACTGAAAAATACTATGGCTGGCCTCATGCAAAGCTACTGAAATAAAGTTGCTTCCTTTCATAATAAAAGCTTCATTTATTGCCGGAATGTAAAACCCCGTGGGTGAAGGTGCGTTGTATTTGGCTTTTTCTAAACGGTAATCTTTAGATTTTCCGTAAAGGTTTATTTTAACGGGTACAGTAATGTTCTCGCTGGTTTCGAAAATTTCATTACAGAACATGCGCTCATAAGCAATCAGCTTTTCTATTTTCTTTTGCTCACTCTCGCTTATTTTGCAATTGACCAGGTTGATCTCAACATATTGTGCGTGAAGCGACAAGCTGATTAAATTAATAAATAATAGTACAAGGATCCTGTTCATGTGTTAAAAACTTATCCTAAATATATTATTTAATTACTGATTTCAATTCATTTCTATACTCAGAAGCACTTTTACCTGTAAATTCTTTAAATAATTTGTTAAAATGGCTAAAGTTGTTAAAACCGCTTTCGTAAGAGATATTGGCAATACTGATCGGTTTTTCGGCTAAAAGTTTTGAGGCGTGTACCACCCGGTATTCATTTACAAAATGTGTAAAGGTTTTTTTGGTGATTTTTTTAAAATAACGGCAAAATGAAGGGACCGTCATGCTCGACATTTCTGCCACATGCTGCAAGCTAATCTGTTCCTGAAAATGATCTTTTACATAATTGAAAATCATATTAATGCGGTCGTTATCCTGCACCTGCATTTCCATCGAAAAACCATCAGCGTTTAAGATTTTATAATCGTTGGCCAGCTCAAGTTCTTTTAAAACACTGAGCAAAGTTAAAAGCCTTTCAAAAGGTGGCTGATCGTCCATCATTTCTATTCTGTCGCCAACTTTACGCATGGTTTCGCTGCCAAAAGCAATTCCATCTTTAGCTTTATCAAATAATTCGTGGATTCCTTTAATTTCCTGCAGACCTAAAAAAGTACTGCCCAGAAATTCCGGTTTCATCTGGATCACCGTTTCATTTTTGTTCCCCGTATTGGTGTCGGTAAATCCGCAATGGGGCAGATTGCTGCCAATCAAAATCAGATCGCCGTCGGTATAATAAGAAACGTGACTGCCGATCTGCCTTTTGCCGGCGCCGCCATTTACAAATACCATTTCGATTTCCGGATGATAATGCCAGAGATGCGCCATGTTATTGGCATTTTCTACATATTTTGAATAATAGAACGAGCTCCCGAAAGAGGGTTCTACAACCTCGAAACTTGGTTTCATTATTTCCTGAATTATAACGCTAATTTACGTAAAAAATATGCTTTATTATGGCAATTGCTAAAATAGTGGTTTAATTGGGGTAATATAGCATAGAAAATGGAAAATATGCAACTAACTATATGTAAATTACCTTCTTACCTTAGTACCATCATATAATGATTAACTCTTTAAAAATATTGGTTATGAAAAAGTTCTTAAAAATCGGTTTAATAGCAGCTCTTTTTTTTACTGCTACGGGTGTTCACGCTAACGATGATGATTTTACGCTAAAGGTAAAAGGCGAGAAAGAAAAATATATCCGTTTTACTGCTGATAAAGCAGAAAATGTGAATCTATCACTTATAGGTTCGGATGATGAAGTTTTGTTTGAGGAAAATATTCACGCTGCTGGATTCTCAAGTAAAATTTATGATTTAAATGCACTTCCTGACGGAAAATATGTGCTTAAAGTAGAGTCTGATTTAAAACTGGCAAAATATACCGTTACCATTAAAGATGGTGAGGCAATTGTTTCTGAGCCAAAAATCTCTAGCATATTTAAACCGGTTTATACTTTTAATGATAAAGTGGTAACGCTTAGTCTTGATAACCTGGATAAAAACCCAATCGAAGTTAAAGTGTACAACGAATACAATGATGAGGTTTACAATGAGGTGTTTAAAGATAAAGCACAGTTGACCAAAAAATTCAATATCAGTAAAACAGATTCAAGAGAGTTAACCTTTGTGGTGAAATTTAAAGATGAATCTTTTGTTAAAACGGTACAAACTTACTAACAACAACAGCTAATTGATACAGGGGGATCATCGGATAGATGAATTCCCCTTTTTTATGTAAGATGGATAAGGAATGTAAGATGGACGAGGGACAATGTAAGATGGACGATGTAAGATGGATGATGTAAGATAGATGATATAAGATGGACGAGGGATGATGTAAGATGGACGAGGGATAATGTAGTATCATCATTTCCATCACAAATCATTCATTATAATTTTCCTTTATGCTTTTTCCATTATCCATCTTCCATTTCACATTTTACATCACATTTTCTAACTAATGCTTTGATTTTAAGAAAAATATTGTTACTTTTGCATCCCCGTAATATACCTCGGGATTAAAAAATTAAAAAACTTAATTAATAACAATGAATCAGTACGAAACTGTTATCGTTCTAACCCCGTTGTTATCAGAAGAAGCTGCAAAAGAGGCATTAGCCAAATTTAAAGCAGTTCTTACTGACAACAGTGCCGAAATTATCCAGGAAGATAATTGGGGTTTGAGAAAATTAGCGTATCCAATTGATAAAAAATCAAACGGATTCTTCAACTTAACTGAATACAAAGCTTCAGGAGATTTGATCGCAAAATTAGAGCTTGAATTAAAACGCGATGAGCGTGTGTTACGTTTCTTAACTATCCGTTTAGACAAACACGCAATTGCTTACAATGAGAAAAAGCGTAGTGGTGCTTTTAACAAAAAAACTAAGGAGGTTGCAGCGTAATGGCAAGAGAACAAATTCAATACGTAACTGCCCCTAAAGTAGAGGATAACCGTAAAAAATATTGCCGTTTCAAGAAAAACGGAATTAAATACATCGATTACAAGGATGCAAACTTCTTGTTGAAATTTATTAACGATCAGGGTAAATTATTACCACGCCGTTTAACTGGTACTTCGTTAAAATTCCAGCGTAAAGTGGCTCAGGCAGTTAAACGTGCCCGTCATATCGGTTTGTTACCTTTCGTTGCTGATCAATTAAAATAGGAGGCTAGAGATATGGAAATTATTTTAAAACAAGATATTAAAGGCCTTGGTGAGAAAGATGATGTAGTTACAGTAAAGCCAGGTTATGGCCGTAACTATTTAATCCCTCAAGGATTTGGAGCATTAGCTACTTCTTCTGCTAAAAAAGTTTTAGCTGAAAACTTAAAGCAAGCTGCTTTTAAACAAGATAAAATTAAGAAAGATGCTGAAGGTGTTGCTGAGCGTTTAACTGATGTTAAACTTTCAATCGGTGCTAAAGCTGGCGAAAGCGGAAAAATCTTTGGAGCGGTTAACACCATCCAGATTGCTGAAGCATTAAAAGCACAAGGCTTTGATGTAGACCGTCGTCGTATCACTTTCGAAACTGAACCAAAATTTGTTGGCGAATATGTTGCTAACTTAAACTTACACAAAGAAGTTAAAGTTCAGGTTCCTTTCGAAGTAATCGCTGAATAAGCATTCTTTTAAAGAATCAATAAAAAAGGCCTTCCGATGAAAATCGAGAGGCCTTTTTTATTGGATGTAAAATGTAATCATGTAAGATGGATGATGTTTACAAAGATTGATCTACTAACCAGGCTGCATATTCTTCTATGCGAGTTCCCAAATAATAAGGTAGGTTTAATAATAAATAAGGTTTGCCAGCTGGAGTATTTGTCTTTTCTAGCTTAAATTCCCCACCATATACCCGGATAGCGAAAGGATGTTCTGATGCATCTATAAATTGATGAAGGGATCTTAAACTTCCCGTAGTACCCGATTTGATTTCGATAGGTATTACAATTTTTTTATAAGGGTAAATAAGATCAACTTCTGCATCTGATTGTTTTTTATCTCTTACCCAAAAATTAGGCTTATGAGAGGATATACGTTCGGTTGATATCAGTTCCTGGGTAAATAGGTGCGGTATAACTGCTCCTCTATAGGTTGTACTTAAATCGTCAAGCGCGAGCATCTCACCCTGGATACCCAACGAATAGTTGATTAATCCAGTGTCTAAAAATTGTAGCCTGGGTGATTTTTTTAAATCAGGAATAATCGGAACTTTGGTGCCGGTAGATGGATATATTAACCTGATGATTTTTGCATCATCCAATATCCTAAAAGCTTCTCCAACCTCTCTCGATTTATAATTTGAATTACCAAAGCCCTGAAATACTACGCGCTTATCGAGGAAAAGGTGGGCACTGCCCATAATATGATTGATTGTTCTTCTTGCAGTGTCATTTTGGGTATATTTCTCGATGTCGTTTTTGTAGGTTGCCCAAATACTTTCGTAAACAATGGGCAAATCGGAGAGACTGTGCGCTTCTATGTCGGTTTTAACTACTTCTGGCATACCTCCGATAATTGCATACCTATGAAAAGCTTTTAATAATAATTTGTGCGCAACATTTTTGACCGGAGTTTGAAGCAAATATTTTAATAAATCATTTTTTTGATTAGCCTGAAGGTATTCTTGAAAATTTAATGGGTATAGATATAAAAATTCAACCCTGCCAACCGGAAAACTTGCTACCTTTTGTAGTACAAACTCTAAAAGTGAGCCGGCACTGATCACATGTAATTCGGGAATTTCTTCATAAAAGTACCTTAGCATTTGGATTGCTTTTGCACTTTCCTGGATTTCGTCAATAAATAATAGTGTTTCATTTATTTTATCTGCTTGAAGGCTATGGCCAAGGAACAGTGCTTCAAGAATGCTTTGTACGTTGTCAAAATCATCAAAATACTGACGGTGTGCAGGTTTTTCCAGGTTTAGAAAAATAGCATTAGGATAGCTTTTTGCAAAATCTTTTATCAGCGTTGTTTTTCCAACCTAACGTGCTCCCCGAATGATCAGTGGTTTCCTGTTTTTGCTGTTTTTCCATTGAATTAAATTGTCTTCAATAGATCATCTAAATGCCATTTTAAATAATTTGTAACAAAGTCAACCCAAATATACTATGTTTTTGTAACAAAGTAAGGGCATATTTTGATAAATCTTGTAACAAAGTCAGGGCATTTTATTTGGTTGATGAAGTTTTAGTACTGAAATACTTTCTAAGTCATCAAATCTGCATGATCTCTGGGAAACCATTATTGATCTCCCAGAGTTATAGATGATATGAAATTTAGTTAGTCCATCTTCCATCATCCATCTCACATCATCCATTCTTATTATCCTTTCGGCGTAGTCGGTCTGATTTCTACTTTACTCGGCAATGTTCTTGCTGGCATGGCTAATAGATCAACAATCAGTTTACCCATATCTTCTGGTTGGATTTTCCAGGCGTCGTTTTCACTATCCGGTTGGTGATCGTTAAAGTGGCTCGCTACAGATCCCGGCATAATGGTACTTACTTTCACGCCATATTTTCTTAAATCGAGCATCACCGATTGGGTAAAGCCAGTTAAGCCAAATTTACTGGCATTGTAGGCAGAACCGCCTGCAAAAAAGTTGGTTCCTGCCAAGCTTGAAATGGTAAAAATATGTCCTTTGCTTTTTTTAATCTCTTCAACCGATGCTTTGATGCTATAAAAAACACCTGTTAAATTGGTATCGATGGTTTCTTTCCATAAATCAACACCTAATTCATCGATCGGTGCGAAATGACCAATACCGGCATTGGCAATCAGCACATCCAGTTGTCCCCATTTTTCGATGATCAGATTGATGGCTGCCTGTTGAGAATTAAAATCTGCAACATTAGCTTCAATGGCCAGTACATCTCCATGCGTCACCAGGTTGGCGGCGGCCTGGTTTGCGCTATCTATTGTTCTGCTCGTAATGGCAACTTTATAACCGTTTTCTAGTAGAGCCTCGGCAATACCAAAACCAATTCCTTTACTTCCTCCTGTAATTAATGCAACTTTCATGTTCTTGTAACGTATGATATCGGAAAATGTTTAATTTGATTTTTTGTTGTTGCGATGTGGCAGTTCCATGATCTGGATATCTTTAAAATCTACCGGCTGACCTTCACTTTGTAACGCTATGAAACCTTCGGTAAGTGCTTTACCATCAATTTTGATTTTAGGATCGTAGCGATTAGCCACGCCGCCGCCAATTTGTGGTTTGCTATATTGTAAAACCGTATCGCCATTGATGATGTGTGTAACCAGCGAATCGCCCATTACAATCAATTCCGCTGATACCCATTGGTCGCCGTCATATGTTTTTGACTTTGAATCTAAACAATGGCCATCATATAACTTACCCTGATAAAAAATATCGGTACCTGGCGAGCACATGTTGCCTGTTGGCCGTGGCCTTCCATCGCTTAAACCTCCTAAAAGCTGCATTTCGATCGAAATTGGCCAATCTTGTTCTTTCGGCATTGTTTTGGGATCCTGCGAATGGAACATTACACCACTGTTCCGCAGGGTATAATCCGGCGCTCCTTTCTGCAATTCGCCAACAAATCGGTATTTCAGTTTGAGGTGATAATCAGAAAAAGGTGTTTTATAGTAGAGGTGGCCAAACTGATCGTTAAAATCTCCATACTGATCATAACGGACCTGAATGATACCATCCACCACTCTGAAAGTGTTTCCATAATTCACATTATAATCATGGTGATGGATTTTTACATTCCAGTCTTTAATATCTTTTCCATTAAAGAGTGTAATCCACTTTTCTGATTTATTATTAATGTTTTTCGTGCTGCTACAGCCCCATAAAGTTAGGGCCAGAAACAGATAGCTTAGTTTTTTCATTTGGTTAAATTGAACCACAAAATACATAAACATAGCCATTTTATAACAGTTGGTACTGCATATTTTATTTTTGAAAGACAAAAATCATAATTTTCCACCATCCATTTTTTGACCATTAAGGAGTTAAGAACATTAAGACAAACTACTTAATTTTGGGTGATCACTATTCTTTATCGGGCATTATTATACCATTAGTGACTCCCATTATCCATTTTACCTTTTCCATCATCCATTTTTATCGGACATTATTTTAACATTAGTGACTTCTATTATCCATTTTACCTTTTCCATCATCCATTTTTCATTTCCCATCCCTTTAATTACCTTTGGCGCATGGCAAAAAACCGGACAACCAAAACAAAAAGCAAAGCGAAACACCCACTTTTAAAGAAGACCACCAATATTGCGACAAAAGTATTTTTATATTTTTTGCTGGTTTCTGTGTTTTGGGTAATTGCATTGCGTTTCATTAATCCGCCAATAACACTTTTGATGGTGTTGCGCAATATCGAGCGTAAAGCCGATGGAAAACCTTTTAAAACAGAGAAAAAGTGGGTGAAGTTTGAAGATATATCTGATAACATGAAAAGGGCTGCAGTATCGGCTGAAGATCAGCTTTTTTTAAAGCATATCGGTTTTGATATGAAAGCCATTGAAAAAGCCTTTGCCAGTAATGCAAAAGGAAAGAAAGTGAAGGGTGGAAGTACCATTTCGCAGCAAACAGCCAAAAATGTTTTTTTATGGCCGGGCCGGTCGTGGATCAGGAAAGGTTTTGAAGCTTATTTTACGCTATTGATCGAACTATTTTGGAGCAAAGAAAGAATTTTGGAGGTATATTTAAATGTAATCGAAATGGGCGACGGCATTTATGGTGCCGAGGCGGCTTCGCAAGAATATTATGGTAAATCTTGTACCAAACTCACCAAAAAACAAGCCGCTTTAATTGCTTCGTGCTTTCCAAACCCAAGAAGATGGACGCCTAAAAACGCCACACCTTACATCAGGCACCGCCAATACCTGATTTTAAGGAATATGAACAGGTTAGGGCCGCTGGATTTTTGATGTATGATGTTTGATGTTTGATGTTTGATGTAAAATGGGTAATGGAGATACAGTTTGTTTCCATCATCCATCTTACCTCTATTAATCGTGATCTTTATTCCACCTGATTTTAATCCCGCCCTTTTCGTCATCTACTGCTTTTAAATGTAGCACAATACCACGCATCCGGGCTTGCTTTTTTTCTTCCTTGGTTAAGTTTTCGTCGCCTTTAGGGTTTCTTAAAGGAATGTCCATGGCTACATTTGTTCCACTGCCCAGGGCATAAATTCCTTTAACATTAAAGTTTAATGCACTAGAATTAACCAGCATTGGAGCGATTTCTACTTTGTCGCCCCTGATGTTAAGCGTTCCATCCAGGTTTTTGATCTCAACATTTGATAAATTCCGGTTTGCAAAAGCAAATTTCCCAACTTTAACCATCGGGTCGAAATTAACAAGTGCAGCATTATTCAGGTTAAATACCACTTTTCCATTTATTGATCGTGGCAGAATTTTTCCGGTATGCGAAATTCTTCCGGAAATATTTACTAAAGAAGACAGATAACCTTTTAAATTTTTGTTGGTGATGGTGTTTTGTCCGAAATTATCGAAAGAGTAAAAGAAATCTTTAACGCTTACGTGGCTGATTTTCGAATTGATTTTGAAACTGTTTGAAGCAGCTTCCTGCATGATATTTCCATCTAAAGATAACTGACCGCCGGCGTGTGCTACACTGATTTTATTAAAAAATATACCACCACCACGTAATGAAATATCAGCATCGAGGTTTTTGGCCGTAAAATTATCGTAAATGGCTTTATCTACGGTTAAACGGATATTCATTTTAGAAAGTTCGAGCACATTGCTCAATTCTTTAGAAACCACCCGTTTATTTCCGCTTGATTTTGGTTTATTGCTCGATCTTGGACCTAAAAAGGGTAGAAATTCTTTTAAATACAGTTGTGGGCTCGACATTTTTAAATTCACCAATATTTTATCTGGTGCAGTGTAATATAAATTGGCAAAGTTGGCAATGCTGCAGCTTACATTCAGCTCACTTTTACCTAGCTGGAAGTGTCCGTTCTGGATGGACAAATCATTCTGGTTAAAATCGATATTTAAAGCACTTTTTACCAGATGCAGTTTTCTGGGAATATAAAGGATATCGGCATCTGCAATCTGTATTTTACCTGAAACCACAGGTTTGGTAAACCTGAAATTATCGATATCGGCCTGGCAGTACAACCTGAGGTTTGCTGTTCCGTTTTTAAATTCGAAATCGTTGGTTCCTAACGAATTATTTAAGTTTGATAAAGGAAATTGGGAGGTAACCAGTCCGGTGGCAATTGGCCTTGCCAGGTTATTCACCGTAAAAGTGTCTATTTTAAGTGGTGCATTAAAATATTTTGCGGTAAGTTTATGAAATTTGATCGAAGAATTTTCATCACCAATAATCCCGCCGGCAGTATCGCGGTTGGTAAAAGATCCATCAAAATTACAGGCGGTTAATTTCCCCGCAGGGATAGAAACAATGTTATCTCGTACTGTAATCCCTACTTTGATCAGCGGATCTCCATATTTGCCTGATCCGTCATCAATAATATTTCCGCGGATGTTAATCGGTTTTTCGATCCCGAATTTTAAAAGTTTAGAAGAAATATTGGGCGACAGGAGTAATGCCACATCCCTGAATAAAATATCATCTACAGCAATGCTGATGGCAAAAGCAGATTTTGCCAGGTCTATTTTGGCGCCTATTTTAAAAGGATGACCACCAATATTTAAAACTTCGGGTTTTAAAATTACCGCATCCAGATCGCGGCTGTAATGTGCCAGTAAAGTTCCGTCAAGCGATTTATCTTTTAAAAAACTCCCTTTGCGGGTATTAAATGCGAAACTGTTTACTTTGGTTTTCAATTTTATTTTTCCCGTCCAGCCGCTATCCGGATATTCCATTCTACCCTGAATCTGGTCGATATCGAAGTTGAAAAGTTTAAACCTCTTTTTATTGTCGAGTATTAAACTCACTTTATTAAAATCTATCTTTTTTACCTCTAATGCCGAAGATTTTGGCGACGACTTCTTATCATCGGTTTTGGGCTTACTCTTAAAAATACTGGTGTTACTGTACCCGGTAGAATCGGTATAAATATATATAGAGGCATTATTAATGGCTATCTGTTTAATATTGATGTTGCCCACAATTAGTGAGAGCACATTTAACGATACATCAATATCCTGTGCTTTTAACAGATCATGTTTGTGCTGGGCCCATAAGCTATCCCTTAATAAAACGCCATTTAGTGAAACAGAAACGCCAGGGAAGCTTTTAAGGAGCGTAGGCTCCATGCTGGTGGCCGTAATCTGTCCGTTTAAATTTTTATTGAGCTGCGAGAGGATAGAAGCCAGCACTTCTTTCTTGTTGCGGCTAATGTAAAACGCACCCGCCAGCCAGGTTAATATAATCAGGACAACTAAAACCGATACGATTTTTAAAGAGATTTTAAGCCAGCGCTTCATACACATTATTTGATTTAACCAATATAATCTTTTTAAAGGCTAATTGTTTGGTTAGTAATGAAAAATAATCAGTATTAGTGCTTTAGGTTTTAAGAATGGCTTTATTTTAAAAGTAATTCGAGGTCAGGATGGTACTGTGAAGTGAGAAACTGTGTGATGGTGAAATCGGCCAGGCGGTGTTTGTAAAACGGATCTTCCATCAGGATTTTCTTTAGTGCTGCTTCATCTTTCGCCAGCGCTAAAATAATTCCGCCTGTGCGGGGCACTTTTCTGCCTGAAGCAACAAAAATGTTCTGATCGTAATATTTATTAAGGTACCGGACATGCTCCTTCATGTGTTCGTCCAGTTCTTCCAGCGGAACAATATATTTTAGATCTACAATAAACATGATGCTTACAGTAAATGGGCAAAAACGGTAGAATGCCAGCTATTTTGAAAAGGAACTTCCCATTTCGTTTCCAGTTCTGACAGATTTTGAACCATATTGTTAAACACAATGGTTTCTGGGGTTACCTGTTTGATGTTTACAAGGGTTTCGAAGTCTTCTTTACTGTTTACCACAACTTCTCCATTTACTTTATAGGCCATGTTAAAGCGGTTAAAAAGATCAACATGGTATTCCTGTTCAATTTCTTTGATTAACCGTACAGAGCTATCAATAGAGCATCCGGTAACGCCGGCCTGGCTTTCATCAACAGTGAGAATAATAAAAAAGCCGTAACGGATTTCTGCTTTCGCCAATAATTCGTTTCCGTGCGCTTTCCATTGGTTGGTAAAGGATGCTAATTTATTCAGGATCTCATTTTCTTCGGCTGAAGTAAATTTACGATCGCTTTGGTATATCCAAACTCTTGATTGTGGAGAAAAACTCATATACAAATTTATGATTTTAATTAATTTGCTGTAATAAAAACGCTAACCTGATGAAAAAGTTTACACTCTGCTTGAAAATATCCCTTGTTTCGGCTTTCTGTATGTTTTTATGCGCTTTTTCCGATCCCGAAACCCTTGAACAGTACACTGGTTATCTGCAAAAATCGTTTGCTGACCACTACGATTCCAGTCAGGAAAATGGCAAGGTAAAGAGTTATGAACTAAATGTTACCAACAATGGCTTTTGCCGTTACAAGCGTTATTATAATAACGGTAAAACAGAATATTTCGCATTTAAGTTAGCTAAATTTAAAGATATGGATTATTATGGTACAACCAATGCAGGTAAATTGTATATCCGTACCAAAGGCGATGATGTAATTGTGCAGACTTATAAGGACAGGGGAGGTGATGTAGACTCGATGGCTACGCAGATTATTATTCCGCTAAAAAATGTGGAGGCAGAAGATTTAAACCAGATCCGGAATAACCTGGAAAGGATAGTAAAGCTTCCGCCCGCTGAAGTACCTAAAACAGAAGTGAAATCTGAAGATTAGTTTTGCTGGCCGTCATCTCGACTGAAACGTAGTGGAATGGAGAGATCTGCCTCGAGAGATTTAGTTTCTTCTGAGTACTGCATGCTTCTCGACTACGTTGTAGTTCGAAATGACGGTAATTTTGGGGGTCAAAGGCAGAGACTTTTATTACAACCCGTTTGCCCTGGCTGTAATCTCTGCAATATCAAGCACTTTAACTTCCTGTTCTTTATCTTTTAACTTAATGCCATCGCTCAGCATCGTCATACAGAACGGGCAACCCGCTGCAATAAACTGCGGATTGGTTTCCAACGCTTCATCAATACGTTCTACATTGATGTCTTTATTTCCTTTTTCGGGTTCTTTAAACATCTGTGCGCCACCAGCACCACAGCATAAACCATTGCTTTTGCAACGTTTCATTTCTACCAGTTGGGCATCTAAAACTTCCAATGCTTTTCTTGGTGCTTCGTAAATTCCGTTTCCGCGGCCTAAATAACAAGGATCGTGATAAGTAATTTTTTTGCCTTTAAAACTTTCGCCACCTTCTGCTTTTAATTTACCCTCATTAATTAAATCCTGAATGAGTTGTGTATGGTGGATCACTTCGTAAGTGCCGCCTAAGCCGGGATATTCATTTTTAATGGTATTGAAACAATGCGGACAGCCGGTTACGATTTTTTTAATGTTATATGCATTTAAAACTTCTATATTGGTCATGGCCTGCATCTGGAAAAGAAACTCATTTCCGGCACGCTTAGCCGGATCGCCGGTACAGCTTTCTTCGGTTCCTAAAACAGCATATTTTATACCTACATGATGTAAGATCTTGCAGATGTCGCGGGTAATTTTCTGTGCCCTTTCATCATAACTTCCTGCACATCCAACCCAAAATAATATTTCCGGTTCTTCACCTGCGGCCATTAATTCGGCCATTGTAGGGACTTTAAATTCCATTTTTATCGATGTTGTTGGTTAATCGTTTAAATCGGTTAACTGGTTAATTGTATTGTTGAATTGCTCAATTGTTTTCACATCGTCCGACTTAGGACTTACGACTAAAGACTCGAGACTAAGAGCCTTCTGCCCAGTTAAAGCGATCGGCTGGCGAATATTTCCAGGGTGCCTGGTTGTTTTCGATATTTCCGAGCATCGCATTAATACTTCCGGGAGCCTGTGATTCTTCCATTACCGCGTAACGTCGCAATTCCATGATAATCTGCAAAGGATCAATATTTACCGGGCAGGCTTCTACGCAGGCATTACAGCTGGTGCAGGCCCAAATTTCTTCTCTGGTAATGTAATCGTCCAGTAAGGCTTTCCCATCCTGATGTTCTGCGCCATGTTTATCTATATTTTGTCCCACTTCGGTAATGCGATCGCGGGTATCCATCATAATTTTTCGTGGCGATAACAGTTTGCCGGTAATGTTTGCCGGGCATACAGAGGTACAACGCCCACATTCGGTGCAGGTATAGGCATTCATCAGGTTTACCCAACTCAAATCGGTTACGTCTTTTGCGCCAAATTTACCTGGTTCGGTTTCAGCGGGAACAAATGAAGGATCGAGCATAGCCTTTACCTCGTTGGTAACCGATGCCATATTGGTAAACTCGCCCTTCGGTTCCAGATTGGAGAAATAAGTATTTGGAAAGGCGAAAAGAATATGGAAATGTTTTGAATAAGGCAGGTAATTTAAGAAAGCCAAAATGCCGATAATGTGGAACCACCAGCAACTGCGCTCAACAATAACCAATGCACTTTCTGTTGAAGGAAGAATATTCATTAAATACTGGCTTACCGGAAAAGCACCTGCGTTAACATAGTGGCTTGCGCCTAAAAGCTGCAGTTTAGCATCGGCTGCGTTCATGAGTAAAAACGCACTCATTAATAAAATTTCGGTAATCAGGATATAATTGGCATCAGATTTTGGCCAGCTTTTCATTTCCACACCACTAAAGCGTTTAAGCTTAAGGATGTTTCTGCGGACCAGAAAAATGGCACATGAAACCCAAACGGTAAAGGCCAGGATTTCGAAAGAACCGATTAAAAAATTATACAAACCGCCCAAACCATTAAAAATACGATGGGTGCCGAACAATCCGTCGATCATAATTTCGAGTACTTCGATATTGATGATTACAAAGCCGATGTACACAAAAAAGTGCAAAAAAGCCGGGATGGGGCGAACCACCATTTTAGATTGACCGAAAGCTACCCGTAGCATGGTCATTAATCTTTTTTGAGGCTGGTCTTTACGGTCGACCGCTTTTCCCAACCGGATATTGCGAATTATTTTACGCAGGTTAACTGTAAACAGCGCAATTGCTGCAAGCGTAAGTACTAGAAAGAGGATCTGTGCCACCATGCAATATTAGATTGTTTACGCTAAATTAGGATATTAATATTTAAAAATTACTATGCATGCATAAAAAAAATAATAAAATTGTTTGTTTGTACTCATTCTAAGCAAGAATTAAGGCTTTTTTATCAGTTAACGAAAAATTAATTAATTGATAATCAGAGGGGCGCTTAAATAATTAAAAAAAAGTTTTGCTTTTGAAAAAAGAACACTACATTTGCAATCCCAAACGGATGGTGCCATAGCTCAGTCGGTAGAGCAAAGGACTGAAAATCCTTGTGTCCCTGGTTCGAATCCAGGTGGCACCACTTCCAAAAGTCCCGGTTTAACCGGGACTTTTTTGGTTTATAAGGTTTTGTTAATATTATTCGCAATCAGAGATGAATAAACCAGGCTAATTACCTTAGCTTAGTTTTTTTGACCACGTAAGCTACCTGAAATCACCTAAGTTTCTTGCGACTGTTAGATTAAGGAAGAAAAATGAAAATATTTTTTCAGTGCATCTTCTTGCTTATCAAAAAGATGGCGCTATAAGGTCTGGTTTTAACTAAAAAAACTGAAATCCTTTTTTGGAATTGAGAAAAAGAACACTACATTTGCAATCCCAAACGGATGGTGCCATAGCTCAGTCGGTAGAGCAAAGGACTGAAAATCCTTGTGTCCCTGGTTCGAATCCAGGTGGCACCACTTCCAGAAGCCCTTCAGAAATGAAGGGCTTTTTTGGTTTTACCGGAATTCTTACATTTAATTGGGCAGGTTAATTGCAGCGATTTTTCTTTTTTTATCACTTAAATCATTGAGTGCACCTGAGCTTCTTCCACCAGTTTACAAGGCTGTTTTGTATGTTTCAATATGATCGTGCTGTTTTTCAGCTATTTCTTTAACCTTATCGAGTGCTTTAGGCCAGGTTTCCTTAAAATAGTCAAGCCATTCTTTGGTGATGTCCATATCGATCAGAAGTTCCGTTTTACCATCTTTTTCGTTTAGTGTGTAATTTTCGAATGATTCGCCCCAGTCGTGCAGGGTTTCCTTACCGTCCATGATCTGGCCAATGTGTTTAACAGACATGTACTTATTGGGGATATTTTCATTGATAATGGCTAACATTCCATCTCCTTTATCATCGTGAAACAATGCTTTACTTCCTTTTTTCCAATCGGTTTTTACCTGCGATCCTTCTGCAAAAACAGCTGTCCACCTGGGGTAGGTTTTTACGCCGAAAAGGACGTCCCATACCTTTACTGCAGAAGCATTAATGGTAATTTTAAATTCGATCTTTTCCATGGTTTTTTGTTTTTTAGAAGGTTATTACTGAATTTTCATTAAGCTTATAATAAATTTCAAAAGAATCGGGCAATATAAAGCGGTGCAAAGGCGACAATTTTCAGGGGCCGGGGAGACTAAATTTTTTTATGATTTTTTAACATATTTAGCTTAAAATAAAGCAATTTAATCGATAGATTTACATAGTTGGACGGTACATCTGCCTGTCTTCACAATATTTTAACTTAAATTTAGTTATTTGGTAATAATTTAATTTCCAAACAACTTAACCATTGGCCAACACGTATATACATCAATATAATGCTACAAAAATCTATGAGAAATAACAGATTTACCCACCTGCTGGTGCTTGGTTTTTTAACTTTGGGTGCGATTTCTGCCTGCAAAAAGAGCAGTATTACGCCCGAAGAACCGGTTACGCCTACCACACCGAGCGGAACACGTACCGAACTGACAAAGGATTCGATCTTTTTATATGCTAAAGAACTATATTACTGGAATACTTCGTTACCTGCTTATGAGGCATTTAATCCTCGCGGATTTAGTTCAAATGAGGCAGAACTTTATGCCCTAACGCAATATTCTTCCGATCCATCAACGGGTAAACCTTATGAATATGTAAGCAATTCTACCGAACCGAAATATTCATTTTTTGATTATACTGCTGCTACCACGGGCAAAACGGGTGTACTTAAAGCAGATGTAAATGGTTCGGCAAATGATTATGGCTTTTCGGTAAGGTATAATACTACGGAAGATTTACGTGTAAAATATGTTTATGCCAATTCGCCGGCAGCTCAACAAGGTTTAACACGCGGCTGCAGGATAACGAGTATAAACGGCAGAACGAATTTAAGCTATAGTAGTACAAATATTGTCGACTTTTTAAACGGTGCCATTTTTGGAACCAACCCCAGCGTAACTTTAGGATATAATGATTTGAGTGGTAATGCAAAAACGGCAGTTATTGTAAGCGCAAACTATACGGTTAATCCTATTTTATATACCAATATTTACACCGTTGGTGCTAAAAAAGTGGGTTATATTGTTTTTAATAGTTTTACCAATAATGCTTCTGCAGCTTTAAATGCTACCTTTTCTAATTTTGCTACGCAGGGCGTAACTGAACTTGTTGTAGATTTACGTTATAATGGTGGCGGGTACGTATCTACGGCAACGCAGATCATTAATTTAGCAGCTCCGGCAGCACAAAATGGTAATATTATGTTCACTTCTTATTATAACAATTACCTGCAATCGATTACTACTGCACAAAGAAAGGCTTCTGTTTTGGCACACCAGCCCCTGTTGGATGATGCCGGAAAACTGCAAACATTTACCACAGGTGTAAATGGAAAATATGCTACCTACGCTGATTTAAACTATTCTCCAACTGCCGCAGATAACATTGAAAAATTTGCAAAATCGGGTTCATTGGCTTTAGACAGGATTTATTTTCTGGTTACCGGATCAACGGCTTCAGCGAGTGAGCTTACCATTAATAGCTTAAAGCCGGTGATGGATGTAAAACTGATCGGCACTACAACTTATGGTAAACCTGTTGGTTTTTTCCCAATCAGGATTGATAAAGTAGACATGTATATTCCTGAGTTTGAAACTAAAAACCAAAAAGGTGTTGGCGGTTATTATTCGGGTTTAACTGTTGATAAAGAATCATCGGAAGATTTAACAAAAGCTTTTGGAGATGAAACCGAAACCATGCTGGCCTACGCACTGGCTTATGCCAAAACAGGTACTTTTGTAATTCCGGCAGCAAAAACAGCAAGTTTAAGTAACTCAACGGTGCCTGTAGCTCCAAAATTATCCACTGCTGAAATGAAATCAGCGGATGAGCGTCTGGATCAGAACGAGTTTAGAGGCATGGTGATGACACCGAGAAAAAGATTTTAATAAAATTTTCAAGCAAAAAGCCCGGTTAGCCAATAATGCTGACCGGGCTTTTTTTATGGGATTGTAAATCCCCGGTTCAATGGTCGAGATTAAAAATCCCGACCAACAAGGGACAGTTTGATGCTAAATAAGGTCGACCCCGGACTTATTTAGTGTCAATGAGGGTGAAATAAGTATCAATGAAGGTAAAATAAGCTTCAAATCGGAGCAAATTAGTATCAACGAGGGTGAGAAAAGGTCGGTGCCGAGCTTATTTTGTGTCAACGAGGGTTAAATTAGTATCAACGAGGGTGAGAAAAGGTCGGTGCCGAGCTTATTTTGTGTCAACGAGGGGAAAATAAGTATCAATTAGGGTTGAGAAAAGGTCGGCGCCGAGCTTATTTTGTGTCAACGAGGGGAAAATAAGTATCAATGAAGATGAAATAAGCGCAATACAGATGCTGTTATGGTCAAAAAAACAAGTCAAGTTTTTAAAACTTGACTTGTTATATACCTGTTACAATAAAATTTTACTGCTAATGTCTTTATTAATGGTAATGTAACCCGGGTATTTAACCGGTGTATTGCCCAGCATAAAGGTTGGTTTTATTTTAATGGTTAGTAAACCCAGTTTTTCATCTTTAGAATTTGATCCTTTTTGAGCTGCTTTAATAATATCATTAAAAACATTTCCGTTTGATATCAGTCCGTAAATATTGCTAACCAATTGTACCGGGACAGTTACAGTTTGGCCTTGTGCAATGCTTACGTTCTGGTTAACCAGTCCTTCTGCAAGGTCAGTATTGTTTACCAATATTTTATATTCGAACTGGTTAATTGCAGCCAAATTACCCGATGGATTGGTGATTTCTAAATTCAGATTGGCCCTTAAAGGAATATCTTTTCTCAGCAATCCCAAAGCTACTCCGGGTAAGCTTGTTAAGCTAAAACTCTGCTGATCCATTAATTTTTTTACGTCTGTACCTGCAATAGAGATATTTTGTACGTTGGTAATCTTATAAGTGCAGTTTTCGAGTGCCTTTATTTGTTGCGCCTGTTTGTTAATGCCACAACCAAAAATTGTTATGGTAAGCAGGCAAATCATTAGTGTGTTTTTCATGTTAATCATAACGCCAAATTACTAAAACTATTTCAGAGCGGATGGTTAATTGGTTAATTGTTTCGTGCGATTGCTACATCATGCTATTGCTAAATTGTTCGATTGCGCTATTGTTATTGCAAATCGCTAACTGAAAACTGTTAAAGAGGGTTAATCGGTTAATTGTTTAAACTGGTTAATTGTTTACTCTTCGACTATGTTAAGGGGGAACTGACTTGTAGACCCCAACAATCAAACAATTCAGCAATACAACATTTATACAGTTAACCAACAATACAACAATAACAAACTACGCCCAATTAACCAGTTAACCGATTTAAACAGTTAACCAGCATTCAGCAATAAAACAATAACTTTGTCAGAAAACAAATCAACATGGCCGTTACCATCAGGAAAATAGAAGCAGCAGATAATAAAGCAACTGCAGAAATGATCAGAACGATTTTAAGGGAGTTTAAGATTGATAAGCCCGGTACAGTTTATACCGACCCAACAACTGACGATCTATCCACGCTTTTCGAGCAACCCGGATCGGCTTATTGGATTGCGGAAGAAGATGGGGAGATTATTGGTGGCTGCGGCATTTACCCAACAGCTGGTTTGCCAGATGGTTGCGCAGAACTGGTGAAATTATATACTGCTGCGGCTTCGCGGGGAAAAGGTATTGGCAAGTTGCTGATGGAAAAAAGTATCGAATCAGCACAGCATTTTGGCTATAATGAAGTATATTTAGAATCTTTCCCGGAGCTTACTACAGCAATTTCTATGTATGAAAAAGCGGGATTCAAAAAACTTGAAGCGCCACTGGGCAATTCAGGCCATTTTGCCTGTAATGTCTGGATGTTGCTGGTATTGTAGCGGATTTTTAATCGCAACGTAAGTTTAGTGTAGGTTAAACGTCATATCAACTTTAATCATCTATACTTGGCACGAATAAAGATATTTTTGCAGCATAGATTTTTATCCCTTTAGTTTATGGCTGATCACTCATTAAAAAATATACCTTACTCTGTTCTTGATCTTGCAACGGTTTTAGACGGTTATACTGCCGCTGATACTTTTAAAGCGAGCCTCGATTTGGCTCAGCAATCAGAAAGTTTGGGCTATACCCGTTATTGGTTTGCAGAGCATCATAATATGGCAGGTGTGGCCAGTTCGGCTACGGCTGTGCTTATTGGATATATTGCCGGTGGTACAAAAACTATACGTGTAGGTTCTGGTGGTATTATGCTGCCTAACCATGCGCCTTTAATTGTTGCAGAACAGTTTGGTACGTTAGCTTCGCTTTATCCAAACCGTATCGATCTGGGTTTGGGCAGGGCTCCGGGTACGGATCAGATTACCGCAATGGCCATCCGTGGTGAAAATTTTAATGCTGCCCATAACTTTCCGAAGGATATCGAAAAATTACAGCAGCTTTTTTCAGCTTCCAATAACCGGGCGAGCGTTAGGGCTATTCCTGGTGAGGGATTGGAGATTCCGATCTGGGTTTTAGGTTCGAGTACCGATAGTGCGCGTTTAGCCGCCGAGAAAGGATTGCCTTATGCTTTTGCAAGTCATTTTGCACCAACCTATTTCGAACATGCCATTTCTATTTACCGCAATAATTTTAAACCATCGGCATTTTTGCAGGAGCCATACGTAATGGCCTGTGTAAATGTAGTGGCAGCTGATACCGATGACGAAGCCGAACGTTTATCGAGTTCTGTAAAACGGATGTTTTTGGGTGTAATTACAGGTAAGAGAGAGTTATTAAAACCACCGGTAGATGATATTAATCAATATTGGGACCGCATGGAAAAAGAAGCAGTGGAGCAGATGTTGTACTATTCTTTTATCGGCAGTGGCGAAACCATTAAAGAAAATTTAACTGCTTTTGTAGATACTTATGGTGTAAATGAGATTATGAGTACTTCGCATATTTACGATCATCAGTCTAAACTGCATTCGAATAAGATTTTTGCAGGGTTGTTTGGGTAAAATAGTCCGTCATTGCTAGGTACGAAGCAATCCTACAACTCTGGGTGGGCAAAAGCATTAATTTTGCACTCAGCGATCGTTGTAAGATTGCTTCGTCGGCTGAAAAAGCCTTTATCTATCGGTCGGTGGCCCACCGACCGAAATTCTAATTGATTTTTGCCCATCAGCATGGTCTTGCCTCGGCTCGCCGCCGCCGAAGGGCTCTTTCTTTTTAGCATCAAAAAGACCAGCGTAGCTAGCTTGAATGCAATTAAAAACATAAAAAGCACATGAAAAAACAAAAAATGCCGGCTGAAAATTTTTCTTTGGAAGCCAGTAGGTTGGCATGGTCGGTGGAGCCCGAAAAATTTGTTAGGCCGGAATAAAGCAGAACGGTGAGGTAGTGCTTTGGCCTAGCTGGGCGGAAATATATAATTGTTTAAAGTGTTTATTATTAATAGATGACTAAATAACGTCGATGGTAGCATAGTCTAGAAATCTGTCTCGAGGTAGATCTCTCTCCCGAATATTCGGGACGTTCCGGTCGAGATGACGGCCGTTTTTGTTTGAGTCTGTCATCCTGAGCGGAGTCGAAGGATCTCCATTACGCGTTGCTACAGTCGGGATGACGCCTTTTATTGATAATTTGTTCCCCGTGGATTTCGCTAATGGGCGCAGAAAAGAGTTCCATATCCCATTATCCATCTTACTTTTTCCATTACCTTTATCGCCCAAACCTCCGACTTCGGTCCCCTGACTTTCGGACTTATTCCATCACCCCTCATCCATCTTACCTCACCTACTCTTTAAGATTTATTAATACTAAAGGAATATTGGGCTGCTAGCTTTGCTGCGATAAACAGTATCCCTTGAGCGAAACTTTACTTTCATCTTTGCAGTGCGGAAGCCATCGGGCCATGGAAGAAATCTACCAGGTTTACTGGGAGGGTGTTTTTGATGCTGCGCTTAAAAAAACAGGAGATGAAGCCCTTGCGCAGGATATTACCCAGGAGATTTTTATTTCGCTGTGGGAAAACCGTAAAACGATTAACCTATCCGGAAGCCTTGGTGCTTACCTGCATGGTGCGGTAAAATATAAGGTTATTAACTATTTCAGATCAGGAAGTATCAAAGAACAACATCAGCCTGCACTTATAGCATTAATGGATGAGCAGCATGCCGCCGCTGCCGATGATAAACTCATTTTAAAAGAACTCCATCTTGAGGTGGATGCTGCTATTGCCTTACTGCCAGAAAAAATGCAGCAGGTTTTTTCGATGAGCAGAAAACAGGAAAAATCAATCAAAGAAATCGCTACAGAACTGGATATTTCTGTCCAGACCGTTAAAAACCAGATCTCTGCTGCTCTAAAACTGCTCAAAAAAAGTCTTTCCTATATCCTGTTAATTGCCGCTTTAATCGGCTTAACATAAAGTTAATTTACTGATAACATTTTTGGATAGTACCTCTTTGCCTTTCAACTGACATGTATTTAAATGACAGAAGAACAGGCAAAGGAACTGCTGCAGAAATATCTCGATCAGCAGGCAAATCCTGAGGAACAAAAAATGGTTGAAGTGTGGTATGCTACGCTAGATTTGAAAAATCGTGTATCAGCCGATCAAAAAGCTGCGATAGGAGAACAAATGTTTGTCCGGCTTAAGGCGGCGATGTACGAAAAACCGGAGAAGCGGAAGATCATTAAACTTCAGGCTTTTGGTAAGATAGCCGCTGCGGTACTGCTTTTGGTTACGCTTGGGCTAAGCGTATGGAAAATGAGCAGCCCGTTAAAACCTGCCGAAAATCAGGTTACTGTCATTACAGGATCAGCAGAGCGGAAACGCATTACCCTGCCGGATGGTTCGGTGGTATTGCTCGGCCCGGCTGCAAAATTAAGCTACCCTAAGGTATTTGCTGCCAACAGCCGCCAGATTGCACTAAAAGAAGGTGAAGCTTTTTTTGATATCGCCCACCAGGAAAACAGGCCATTTACAGTACATGCCGCATCAGGCATCGACATTAAAGTTTTAGGAACCTCTTTCAAGGTCAAATCCTATCAGGCCAGTAAACAGTTCGAAGTTGCTGTAGTTACCGGTAAAGTTGCCGTAAGCAATAAGGAAAGAAACCTGGGTACACTGGTTAAAAACGAGACTTTAACCTACGATAAAAACGCCGATCATGCTGCTATCCGTAAAATCAAAGCACTTGCTTTTGTTGAGTTTGCGTTTGACGGTACTACACTCGATCAGGTGATCAGCAAACTCCAGTATGCCTACAGCATTAAAATTGTGCTGGGCGACAGCACTTTGGCTAAACTTAAAACCACTGCTTCTTTCAGTAGCAGGCAATCGGCTGAAGAGATTCTGGATATCATCTGCAGTCTCCACCACCTCAGGTTCAACAGATCAAAAAATCATAAAACATTTAATATATACAGATGAGATAAAGATAGGGGTATAGCAATTATCTACGGTACCGGTCAGATCGGTTGCCGCAATCTTTCTTTCTGGTCGCAGGGCCAGCATAATTAAAGCTTTACAGAAACAAAATCAAACAAATTAAGCAATGAAAACTACCTCCGCTAAGAGGACACCAGCTCTTTATAAGATCATGAAATACTCATGTTTAACATTTACAATCCTCTGTATTTTTTGCAGTTCTATCCTCGCTTCGGCAGGCATGGCACAAAAATTAGAGAAAACCACGATTAGCATTACGATAAACAAAGGCCGTAAAATGACCGAGATCATCAAGGAAATCGAATCGCGTACCGGGCTTAGTTTTGTGTACAACCCCGATCAGTTACAACAAAAAAACATGTTTGTAAGCGGCGATTTCACTACCGAACCGGTAAGGTCGCTTTTAGACAGGCTTGGTTTACAGGTTTTGGAAAAAGGTGAATATGTAATTTTGAACAATGCTGTGATGAACAAACCAGACCGCATCATCACCGGGGTAGTACGCGATACTACAGGTTTGGTGCTTCCCGGCGTTTCAGTAAAAGTATTGGGAACACAAAGCGGTACCATTACCGATGGAAACGGAACTTTCCGTATAGAAGTGGGTGCTGATGCGGTGCTTTCGTTCTCGATGATCGGTTACCAGACCAAAGAAGTAAAAGTTGGCGAAAACCAGGTGATCAATATTGCGCTGAAAGAAGAACGTTCAACCCTGGCTGATGTGGTAGTGGTGGGTTATGGTACCCAAAAGAAAGAGACCTTAACCGGAGCCATCAGCATTGTGGGGATGGATAAACTTTCTTCGCGCTCATTAAATAGTGTAGGTGAGGTATTGGCCGGAAAAACCCCGGGCGTAATTGTAACCAATGAGGGTGGCGATCCAACGTCGATGCCTCGTATCAATGTTCGTGGCTCAGGCGGTATAAACGGAGAAAATGTGCTTTACGTAATCGACGGGTCTATCTTTTCGGGCACTCCGCAGCTCAATCCTAACGATATCGAGTCTATTTCGGTACTAAAAGATGGATCTGCGGCCATTTATGGTGCAAGAGCTTCCGGCGGTGTGATTTTAATTACCACCAAAAAAGGTAAAAGCGGTAAAATGCAGATCAGTTTTGATGCAAAGGTTGGACAACAAAGTGCCTGGAAAAAATTAGAGCCCTTAAATGCAGAACAACGTGCGCAGGTTGCGGCAACCGCAGCTAAAAACGGCGGTACTACCATATTACCGGCATTTGATGCTACAAAATATCCTGACGGGCAGATTACACGTACCAACTGGATGGATGAAGTGTTTAGGGATGGTTTATTACAGGATTACAATGCCGCCATTAACGGTGGTTCTGAAAAATCTAATTATTACCTGAGTTTTAATTACCGTAATGCAGAGGGGATTGTGTTAAATACCAAAACCAAACGTTACAATTTCAGGATCAATACGGAACATGAGGTAACCAATTGGTTAAAAATTGGTGAAAACCTATCGTACAGCAGTACCAACGGAAACGGTGCCAATACCAGCAGCGATTATACCGGTGCTTTACTTTCGGCCATTTATTACCCTGCAAATGCTACACCTTATAATGCCGATGGTCGTTTTGCAGGTTTACCAGGTCCGTATGCCGGCGATTATGGCGATATTGTTAACCCCGTTGCCGATTTAATGCGCATCGATATCAACAACCCTGTAAATGTGCTGGTCGTTAATCCTTATGCCAATATCAAACTGGCCAAAGGTCTAACCTTTAGGTCTAACTTAAGCATCACCAAAACAGATGCTTCATTTAAAAGCTTTACGCCCAAAAGGCCTGAGGTAGGAAAACCCGTATTAAGCAATAGTTTACAGGAAAGCAGCAACCATAATAGCGATTTGTTAACAGAACAAGTATTAAACTACAAAGGTACCTTTGGCAATCATCAGCTCGATCTTACCGGTGGTTACTCATTTCAGAAAACACAATACAGAAGCTTGTTTGCTTCAGGATCAGGTTTTGATGACGAATCGCCACAATACCGGTATCTGATGAATGCTACGGTAATACAACCATCTTCAAGCAGTTATAGTGCACAGGCACTTTCATCATTGTTTTTGAGGGCAAACTACAACTATCGCGAAAAATACCTGGTGTCGTTAATCGGCCGCCGTGATGGATCATCATTACTCTCCAAAAACAACAGGACCAGAAATTATGGTTCGGCTTCGGTAGGATGGGTAATGAGCAAAGAAGATTTTCTTAAAGATGTAAGCTGGTTAAATGAATTGAAATTAAGGGGTAGCTATGGTTTCCTTGGCAATTTAGCATCGCTTACTTCTGATGCGGTTAATCCATTATTAACGCCAACGCAGAGTTATTTCGGCCAAACACCAACTTTGCAAAATGGATATGTACAAAACGTTTTAGCCAATCCTAACATTGCATGGGCAGAATCAAAGCAAACCAATATTGGTGTTGATGTAGCGGTATTGGGACGGATAAACCTTTCTGCAGATTATTTTATCAAAGAAATCGATAAAATGATCTTAACCCGCACATTGCCCGGAACGGCGGGTTTAAATACCCAAATCATTAACGCAGGTAAGGTAAAAGATAAGGGTATTGAGTTAGGGTTAACCTACAATAGTGATAAAAATGCAGCTTTCACTTATTCGGTAAATGCTACTTTAACTAAAATAAACAACAATATAGAAGAACTTATTCCGGGCATAGAAAACCAGGTGGTATCTACCAATTTCAGGAATGAGGTTGCCCCGCTTACCAATCGGGTTGGGCAGCCATTGTATAGCTATTTTGTATTGAAAACAGATGGTATTTTTCAGAGTCAGGCAGAAGCCGATAATTATAAAAATGCAAAAGGGACCAAGATCCAGCCGAATGCAAAAGCGGGTGATTTTAAATTCGTAGATATTAACGGCGATGGATCAATTGATGGTAACGACCGTTATTTTGCGGGCAGCGCTTATCCTGATTTTTCTTACGGATTAAGTTTCAATGCCAGCTATAAAAACTTCGACTTCAATATTTTTGCACAAGGGGTACAGGGAAATAAGTTATTCAATGCCGTAAAACGTACCACTTACAGTGCAGCCGGACCTTCTTACAATAAATTAGCAGGAATTTTAGATGCCTGGTCGCCGGAAAACCCGGGCGGAAAAGTGCCGATCATTTCGACCAGCGATGCCAACGGAAACTTTGCTGCTTCTGATTTTTATGTAGAAAATGGCTCTTACCTGCGTATCCGCAACGTAACGCTGGGTTACAGCCTGCCAAAATCTATCGCAAGTAAACTAAAAACCGGAGGAGTAAGGATTTATGCCACAGCAAACAACCTTTTTACCATTACTAAATATTCAGGCTTTGATCCCGAAATCGGAATGGACAACAACGGGGTAGATGTTGGCCGTTATCCGCAGGCACGCAGCTTCATCCTTGGTTTAAGTGTAAATCTATAATCACAACAACAATGAAAAAGAATTTAAAATATATCGCATTTGCAGCACTTGCTGTTTTTTCTTCATGCACAAAAGAGCTTGATATTGTACCCGAAGGTTCTCCATCGGCACAAAATTTCTGGAAAACAAAAGAAGATGCCCTGAAAGCTGAAGGTGGAATGTACGAAAACTACAATGCTGAAGATTTTTACGGTCGCGGCATGTTCTGGTTTATTAATGCCAGCGATGATATGGTTACTGGTCGTAACAAACCCGAGGCCGATAACATTAAAAACTTTAACCGTACATACGTGGGCGGCGGTTATACCGAAACACAGTGGAGCATGCGATATGCCATTATCAAACGCGCCAATGATATTATTATTAATGTGCCGGGCATCAATATGGACGAAACGTTAAAGAAACAGATTATCGGCGATGCTTATTTTAATGCTGGTTTGGTGTATTTCCAGTTGGCTGCAAATTATGGAAATGATAAAGCCGGTGTGCCAATTGTAACGCCGGAAACCGATGCTTCTCAGCCAATTGCACGTGCAAAAAATGTAAATGAAAATTACGATTATATCATCTCGCTATTATTAAAAGCTGCTGATAACCTTCCGTTGTTTTCGGCGATGAAAGCTGCTGATTATGGTAAAGCACATAAAACCGCTGCCTGGGCTTATCTCTCAAAAGTGTACCTCTACAAAAAGGATTACGCCAATGCTGCAAAATATGCCGATATGGTTATTACTTCGGGTCAGCATGATTTAGTAAATACAGGTTTTGCTGATGTGTTTAAAGCAGCCAATAATTGGTCTAAAGAGTATATCTGGTCTGTAGTTTGTACGCCAAGTGGTGGTGGTACAGGCTGGGGCAGTAAATTACCTGGTGTAATGTTAACCAACAAAGCCTGGGGAATTTATAACGGATGGGGTTATTACCTGCCAACCAAAGAGCTTTACGATTCGTACGAAGCCGGCGATCAGCGCAGGGAAGCTACCATCTTGAAACCTGGCGATAAATTTATGTTTTTCGGGGCTGAGCGTAGTTTCACTAAAGATGCTGGGGCAACTTCAAACTATCAGTTTAAAAAATACATGGAGCCTTTCTCGTATGCCAACCCGATACCTACACACGTTAACCCGAATGGCGATAACGGAACAACCGATTTAAATGTACCTTTGATGCGTTATGCTGAAGTATTGCTGATCAAAGCTGAAGCGGCTATTAATTTAAGCGGCGCAGGCGCAGGCGATACCGAACTGAACAAAATCAGGGTGCGTGCAGGTTTAAACGCAAAAAGCGGAATGACCATTGACGACCTTAAACGCGAACGCCGTAACGAACTGGCAGGCGAGTGGGCCGACCGTCACCGCGATCTGGTAAGATGGGGCGATGCACAGGCTGCTTATGCCAAACCATTGCACGATTTTGATGGTAGCGTAATCTGGCCGGCAAGAACTTTTAACCCACAAGTACACGATGTTTGGGCAGTACCACAGAGAGAAATCGATAACAGTGCAGGTGTAATTAAACAAAACCCAGGATGGTAAAATCAAATAAACTGATTCTCTTTTTATGGTTTGGATTAGGTGTACATTCGGTTTCTGCCCAGCAGAAACTGAATGCCGGTAACGGGCACAGCCATAATGATTATAAGCAACAGATTCCTTTGCTGGAAGCTTATTATGCAGGTATGGGATCAATTGAGGCTGATGTATTTTACCGCAACGGAGAGTTGTTTGTTGCCCACGAAAGCAGCGAAATCGCACCCGGTAAAACGTTAAAGAAATTATACATCGATCCCTTGGTGGCATTTTTTAAGGATCATGGCAACCATCCCTATCCCGATCCGAAGCAAAAACTTCAGCTGGTAATTGATATAAAAGAAGATTATGAACACGTAATCCCGAAATTATTGGCCGATTTAAAAGGTAATGAAGCTGTTTTCGATCAGCAGATCAATCCTTCGGCCATTAAAATTGTTATGAGCGGGGCTGTTCCACCTGCCGGAAAGTTTAAGGATTATCCTTCAGTTATCAGTTTCGATGGCCGTCCGGCAAATCAGTACACCGCCGAACAGTTACAGCACATCGGGATGATCAGCGACGATATTTCCCATTATTCGGTATGGAACGGAAAAGGTACGCCTACGCCAGCAGATTTAGAAAAGATGAAGGCGGTGATTGCCAAAGTACATGCCATGGGTAAGCCGTTCCGTTTCTGGGCAACCAAAGATAGTCCGAACAGCTGGAAAGAACTGGAACATATGGGGGTTGATTGGATCGGAACCGATCATCCGGCACTGTTAAAAGATTTTTACCAGAACAGGGCAAAACTAGAATATACCAGTCCGAAGGCATATCAGCCTTATCAGCCAAGCTACAAAAGCGACGGGTTAAAAACCAAAGCTAAAAATGTAATTCTTTTAATAGGAGATGGAATGGGGCTGGCTCAGATCCAGGCCGGTTTGAGTGCTAATTTTGGTCAGTCTAACATCATCACCATTAAACATCTTGGCCTGTCGCGTACCGAAGCCTCCAATTCAGATTTTACTGATTCTGCTGCGGGTGCAACAGCTATGGCCACCGGACATAAAACCAATAACCGTTACATCAGCGTCGATTCTACAGGCAAAGCACTTCAGTCGATTCCTGATCTTCTGGCTCCTTATGGTATTACCAGCGGGATTATTAGCAGTGGCGATATTACCGATGCTACGCCCGCGGCATTTTATGCCCATCAGCCTGAGCGGTCGATGACAAAGGAAATTGCAGCTGATTTTCAGAACAGTCATGTTGATATTCTGATTGGTTCGAAACGCCAGAGTTTTACCGAAAATCCTGATCAGAAACTGATGGATAAAATCTTGGGCAAAGGTTATACACTACAGAAAGACCTGAAAGGTTTTGTTGCTTCAAATGCGGCTAAACAAGTGGTGCTTTTAGACGATTCTGCCACGCGGAAAATATTGGAAGGCCGCGGGGAAATGCTGAAAACTTCGTTTTTAAAGACAGTTGAATTGCTTTCGAAAAATAAAAAAGGATTTTTCATCATGGCAGAAGGAGCACAGATTGACCATGGCGGACATGCAAACGACCTGCCTTTCGCGGTAACCGAACAACATGATTTTGACCGCCTGGTGGGCGAAGCCTTAAAATTTGCTGATCAGGATGGCGAAACTCTGGTCATCGTAACTGCTGATCATGAAACCGGGGGATTATCTCTCCTGGATGCCTCCAACAGAAAAGGAAGCGTTCGCGGCAATTTCAGTACTGATGATCATACCAATATTATGGTACCCGTATTTGCCTACGGCCCCGGCTCGGAAGCCTTTATGGGGGTATATTCCAATAACCAGATTTTTTATAAAATTATCGAAGCTTATCGTTTAAAGAAAGCTCAGTAAATCAAATAATAAACCACAGCACAATATCATTTTAACCACAGATGCACACAGATAAACACGGATTTATATCTGTGTGCATTCTTTTTATCTCCCGATAATCGGGACAAATAATGGTTAAATGTAATGACATTATCCACAGCACAGTTCATGTTAAGGTAACATAACGTTGCTAATTTTAACCCGATAAATAACAGATAATGGAAAGAAGATCTGCACTCAAAAATATAGGTGGCCTGTTTTTGCTGCCAACATTATCAAAAGTTTCGTTGCCAACGGAGAAAAAGCCTGTTTTAAGGGTAGCGCACATTACTGATGTTCACCTGAAGAACCAGTTTAATGCGCCGGCGAGGTTTGCCAAATGCCTGCACCATTTACAGGCACAATCGCCAAAAGTAGACCTGATTTTAAATGGTGGAGATATTGTTTTCGATATGAATAAAGAGAACATTGGTACTATAAACGATCAATGGAAATTGGTGCAGGAAACCATGAGAAACGAATGCAGTATTCCGGTGCGTTATTGTTTGGGTAACCACGATATCTGGTGGAACGAGGATAGCAAAGGCGATGTTTTTTATGGTAAAAAATACGCCATGGATAAATTGCAGCTGATAAAACCATATTACAGTCTGGTGCAAAACGGCTGGAAAATTATCGTACTGGATAGTACCCATCTTGATATCGACAATACCTGGTACATCGGCAAATTAGGAGATGAGCAACTAAACTGGCTAAAAAACGAGTTGCAAAGTACCGATAAAAAGATGCCTGTGATGGTAATGTCGCACATTCCAATCCTTACCGCCCTGTTGATGATAGAAGATAATATTGTAAACAAATGGACCATGCTGGGTGGCGATATGCATACCGATACCGCTAAAATCATCAGCCTTTTTTATCAGCATCCAAATGTAAAACTATGCCTAAGCGGACACCTGCACATGCGCGATAAAGTAGTTTACAATGGTGTTACCTACCTCTGCAACGGTGCCGTATCAGGCGCCTGGTGGGAGGGGAACAGAAGGGAAACCGCGCCGGGTTACGGCCTGATCGATTTATACGATGATGGGAGTTTTGAAGAAAAATATGCTAATTATTAGGATGGAAGATGGGAATGTAATACGGATGATGGAGCAGGCTAGGTTTAGGCCCGGTTGAATACTGCATCTGTATAGTTGTTCTACGCTTCAAGTCCTTCATTCATAAACCTGACAACAGCGGAAATCCTTTTTGTTTTGCAGCAACCTCAAATATACTGTCATTCTGAGGGATAATTAATTTTATAAAAATCAATATGAATGACAGAAGAATCTTCGCGCAATGATAAGCCGCTAAGTTCGTCATTGCGAGAAGGCTTTTTCAGCCGACGAAGCAATCTTTCTAACAATGATCGCTAGCAGGAAAGATTGCTTCGTCGTTCCTCCTCGCAATGACGACCTTTCTAAATCTGTCAATGGTAGGTACGAAGCATCTGCAGGCTATGAAACAGATGCTTCGTACCTCAGCATGACAGCATCACAAAAAGATTGGAGAGCATGGCAGGGCTGTGGTTGCCGATGGAAAATTGACGTACGTTTCCAAAAAAACTGACAAATTAATCCATAAAACCTGAGTGGAACTTTCTAAGCTGCTAAAACTATTCTTGTTATTCCCTTAACATTACCTTCATATCCAGATCCTTGCTTTGTTCAAAAAAGAATAAATGAAAAGAGATTTACTTACCTTAATAACTGCCGCATCTATCGGTATGGTATCGTGCAAAAAGAACCACGACGAAACCCCAGCAGCATTTACTTACCCCACCATGGCCGAAGTTTCCGATCCACCGGTGCTTTTTACCACTGCTGCAGGCGTAAAAGTATATAATGGTGGTTTTGGTTCGGCGGTAGCTGCCGATCCCAATTCGCCGGATGTTTTTTACATGTTAACCGACAGGGGGTCGAATGTTGCCGGACAGCTGGCCAATTCCATCATCATCGGGAAACCTGATTTCGATCCACAGATTGGTAAATTCAGCTTAAAAGATGGCAAACTGGTACTCGAGCAAACCATCGAACTAAAAAATGCCTCAGGTGGTAAATTAAACGGATTGCCTAATCCTGCGGGAATGGGTGCATCGGGAGAAATTGCATACGATTTAAACGGACAGGTTATTACGCCAAGTGCTGATGGCATCGACTCAGAAGGCTTGGTGAGGGCAGCCGACGGATCGTTCTGGATCAGCGATGAATACGGACCGCATATTGTACACGTTGATGCAACAGGTAAAACCATCGAACGTATAAATCCATTTGGAACAGGAACCGGCGGACGTAAAATCCCGGCAGTATTTGCCAACAGAAGGGCTAACCGTGGTATGGAAGGCCTGGCCATTACCCCCGACGGAAAAACTTTGGTAGGCATGATGCAGTCGCCAATGTACAATCCTTCTAAAAGCGCAGTTGCCAATTCGGTTGTATTGAGGATTTTAACTTTCGATATCGCCACCGGCGCTACCAAACAATATTCCTATTTAATGGATAATGTAACCTTAACCGGTGTAAGTGATATCGTTGCCGTAAACAGTACTACTTTTTTAACCATTGAGCGTGATGGTTTATATGGAGGAGCAGCAACCAATCCGGCCACATTTAAAAAAGTTTTTAAGATCGACATCAGCGGCGCTACAGACATTTCTGATGCCAATAATGGTGCTACTGGTAAACTTTACGGTGGTAAAACTGTAGAAGAGTTGAACAATGCAACAGGTTTAAGCGGAGCAGGAATTACACCGGTAAGCAAAACTGTGGTGCTGGATCTTTTAAAAGACCTTCCTTCCATCTATCCGCACGATAAAGCGGAAGGATTAGCCTTATTGCCGGGTAATATTCTGGTGATTTCTAACGATGATGATTTCGGTGTGGTAGATAATGGCGCAAGTGGCTTTGCCCAGAAAATTTTGCCTTTCACCAATTCAGTTGATAGAAACCGACTGTATTTTGTGAAGATTAAGCTTTAATTGATATATCGTCATTGCGAGGTACGAAGCAATTTTAATGCGAACGCTGGTAGCGATCGTTGTAAGATTGCTTCGTCGGCTGAAAAAGCCTCCTCGCAATGACGATCTTTTAAATTTTAATTTTTCCCAACCCGGTTCTCTTCATCACTGGTTCCTGTTCTTCTGCTGCGGGCAGTTTTAATTTTCATATTTCCAAATTTATAGGTGAAACTCAGGTTTACCCTCCGGCTTTCCCATTCGTTTTTCCAATAGGTTTTAATATTGTTATACTCCAGGTTTGCCCGAAATGCACTCGTATTAAATACATCATTAACTTTTAAAGCCAGCGTTGCATTTTTGTTCCAGAATGTTTTTTTCGCACCAACATTAAGCTGGTAACTTCCTAAACTGCGGAACAAACCCGAAACGGAAGGAGAATCGTAATAAGCATAAGCCGATAAACTATAGTTTTTAGGCAAGGTGAAGGTATTATCAGTCATTACCGACCAGTTCCAAGAGAAAGCATTGTAACCATTACCCTGCACAGCCGATTCGGTACGGTTAAATCCCGCTGAAACTTCTGTGCTATTGTTCCACCATTTGGTGATATCAAAAGGACTTCCGGTTGCCATATAAAAGTTGGTGGTGCGGCTCAGATTTTCCGGTCTGGTGATGGTTTCTTTGGTCAGGTCGTTCTGGTAAGCCACTTCCCATATCGATCCGTTATTAACCGAATAACTTAGTGTTAACACCCTGAAATTTTTGATGGAGTAATTAAATTCGAAGCTATTGGCATACGATGGTTGTAGAAACGGATTGCCCTGCAAAGCGGTGTACGGATCAGTATAAAAAGTAAAAGGGTTTAAACTGCTGTACGATGGGCGATTAATGCTTTTGCGGTAAGCTGCAGTGATCAGGTTGTTCGAATCAAGCTTCAATGAGATAAATAACGTTGGAAAAAGCTTCCAGTATTTTCTATCAATTACGGTATTTGTTCCCGATGAACTGCCATTGCCCAAAGTCTGCTCGGCACGCAATCCGGCTTTAATCTGTAAGTTTTTAAAACTTTGATCCAGCGAGAGGTAACCTGCATTAATATTTTCATTGTATAAAAACAGGTTGGTACGGCGTGGGTCGGTAATCCAGCCTGCGGTTTTCAGCGAATCGAAACGGACATCACTTTCCGATCTTACCCAGCTGCTTTTCCAGCCGGTTTCCATCTTTAATTTTTTGTTCAGGTTCAGCGTATAATCTGCTTTGATAGAATAGATGGATACTTTGCCCATGCCGTTATTTCGCAGATCGATCGGTGTACCAATCAGCTGATCATTTACATCAAGGTAATTATTGGTAAAAGTTTCGCTTCTGCTGTTATCATAACGTACATAATCTGCATCAATTCCCAGTTCTCCACCCAAAGTATCGGTTTTAAAACGGTAATTCAGGTTTAAGGCATGGTTTTTTTCGGTATTGCTTTGCGGATTGTACATGCTCGTTCCGCCCATTTTTGCCCCGGCCGCATTATAGTTTACCGAGTTGCTGTTCACTTTGGTTTCTTCTGGTGCAGTGTAACCCTTCACCATAATGCCGAAAGTATTTTTGTCGTTAATAAAATAATCGGCACCGGTAGAGTAATTTAAACTGTTGGTAACCGGGTGCCAGAAATTAAGCTGGTTATACTGCTCTTCTCCGATAGTCCTGTTAAGCGTTAACCTGTTATAGGAATTGTAATGTCCTGCATTCAAACGCAGATAAGTGCTTACTTTACCAATATTATAATTCAGGTTGGTGCCACCGAAAACTTTCTCGTAACGGCCATAACCACCGCCAAGGTTCATGTTGCCATTAAAACCCTGCATTTTATTTCTTTTCAGTTTAATGTTAATGATTCCTGCCGTTCCTGCTGCATCAAACGAAGAAGGTGGATTAGAAATCAGTTCGATTTTACTCAACACCGATCCCGGTAACGATTTTAGGTAAGTGGTTAATTCCATGCCCGTCATATAACTCAGTTTACCATCAATCATCACATTAATGCCCTTTTTGCCTTTAAGCACAATATTATCATCCTTATCGAGCTTTATGCCCGGCGACCTGCTGATCACTTCCAGTGCATTGTCTCCTGCCGTGTTCATTTGCTCTACATTGACCACCACCCGGTCGGCTTTTTGGTCGATAACCGGCATTTTGGAAATAATGTTTACCTCTTTAAGCTCTTGCGAACGGTTTGTTAAGGTAATTGCCGGTACTTTAACCGCTGCTTCTTTCACTTCGAACGCGGCAGATTGATTTTTATCATAACCCATCATCAAAGCCTTAATTAAATAACGGCCGGGTTTTACGCCGCTAAATTCATATAAACCCTGCTGGTTGGTAGCTTGTAGTGCAACCGAAGCCGAATCGGGCAGGTGGATCAGCGCTATAGAAGCATAATCAAGTGCTTTATTGCTTTTATCGGTAACAGTGCCTGATATTTTAACGTTTTGTGCAGAAACAGTTTTAATACCGAAAAGGAAGAAGAAAAAAATGGCAGGTTTTATTAAGCGGTTCATCTTATTTTTGTTTTAATTGATGATCCAAAGATGAAAAGCCTGCCCCAGCCTGTAAATTATATAATCCCAACCCCTTAAAATATTATCCCAATGCTTTTTTAGGCGATAAAAGGTGTTGATCCTTAAAATGCACACGTTCGGATAATTATTTACAGGTTTGGCATAAGAAAATAGGCTGTTAAAAAAGCTTTGTATAGTTTTAGGGCATGAAAACAATAAAAACAATTTCCATTCATGTTTTGTGCTGGATACTTATTCTGGGCTATTTTTATGGTGGCTATTTAATTGATGGCACCACTTTTACCAAGGCATCGCTTAGTATCTCCATGAATTTTATACAATTAATAGAATTTTACATCTGTTACTTATGGGTGTATCCCCGCTTTTTGAAAAAGAATAAAATACCACAGTTAATCGGTGGCATTTTGTTAACCATAGCTATATTTATTGCACTGAGGTATTTAATAGAAGAAGTACTTTATTTAAAATGGTTTGGTTTTCATAACTATAATGATGGTACAACTGCCTGGGCCTACATTTCGGATAACATTTACTGGAGTATTGCTTTTATTGTTACGCCAGCTGCGGTTTATGGTATCGAACAGAGCTTTAAATCGGAGCAGGTAAACCGGAAACTTAAAGAAGAAGTAGTAAAAGCTGAGCTTTCATTCCTCAAATCGCAGATTAACCCACATTTTTTATACAATACCTTAAATTATGTGTATTCTCTGGCTATTCCCGTTTCCGATAAACTGGCCAATGCCGTTTTACGATTATCTGATCTGATGCGTTATACTTTAAACGATAGTCCGGATGGTAAAGTGAGTTTAGATAAAGAAGTAGAATACCTCGAAAGTTATGTCGAGCTTTTTAAAATGCGTTTCGAACCCAAATTTTATGTCGATTTTGTAACCGAAGGCATCAGCGATCAGAAAATAGCTTCGTTAATCCTGATCCCTTTTGTTGAAAATGCCTTTAAACATGGCGTGGTGAACGATGAGGCCCAACCGGTCCGCATTAAGCTGAAAGTACAGAACAAACGTTTAAGTTTTGAAGTGAGCAATAAGATCAGCCATGCACAAAAAGACCATTCGAGTGGAGTAGGCATGGTGAATATCCACCGGAGGTTAGACCTGATTTATCCTGACAAGCACGAATTGCTGATTTCGAACAATGGAAATACTTACAAAAGCACTTTGATTTTAAATCTCTGATCGATAATTTGTGCCATTGAAAATAATTAACTTACGCTAACCGCCATACGCTAACCCCTTTTCCTATGATCCGTTGCCTTGCTGTTGATGATGAATCTTACGCTTCAGATATTATTGCCGCCTTTATTAATAAAACACCTTTTTTAGAACTCGTGGGTACTACCACCAATGCTTTTGAGGCACTAAACCTGGTGCAGGAAGGTAAGGTAGACCTCGTATTTCTGGATATCCAGATGCCCGAACTGACCGGAATCCAGTTTTTGAAAATCTGTGGCGGTAAATGTAAAGTGATCCTCACCACGGCCTATCCCGAATATGCTTTAGAAGGTTTCGATCTCGATGTGGTAGATTATCTCCTGAAACCGATTTCTTACGAACGTTTTTATAAAGCCGCCACAAAAGCGCAACAGATTTTAGCACCTGTGTTGCCTGTTCAGCAGGAAGTAATTGTACAGCAAGCTGCCCAGGGGAATGACTTTATTTTTATTAAAGGCGATACCAAAAACAAATTTATCAAGGTTAATTATGACGATATCCTCTACGTGGAAGGATTGAAAAACTACGTTTCGGTATATACGGCTACACAGCGGATTATTACCTACCAATCGTTACGTGAGCTGGAAACCGAGCTGCCTCAACCACCTTTTTACCGCATCCATAAATCGTATATCATCTCGCTCGAAAAAATTAAAATGATCGATGGCAATACCGTTTACATTAACGATCAGGCCATCCCGGTTGGTGAAACGTATAAGGAAGAGTTTTTTAAAGTGGTGAGGGAAAAAAAATAGGGTTAATTGTTTAAATTGGTTAAGTGGTTAATTCTGTATGACTCTTGGATCAAAATGATTATTTTTGACTTGTATATAATATGAAATAGATGAAAATATCCGAAATATCAACTGAAGATCTTTTGAAAAAAGGAGAAATGGTGGTCGCTCCATGGGATATGACTCCCATTGAAAGGCAGGCCTGGTACAAGTTAAATCAAATAAAAGCCAGAAATTATTTGTTTTCCATAGGGCAGCCACTTGTTTTCGAAAAGGAAGGGAAAATGATTGCAGAATATGCTGATGGCACGATTGAAGTAATACGTTAATGTCTGAAATATTCATTATAGCAGGGCCTCCAGGTATAGGGAAGAGCACAATGGGCTCGCAGTACATTCCTGCCGGTTTGGACTTACTTAATGAGGATGATATGAGGCTTAAATATAAAGAAAAGGGCTTCGTAGATTACAATGAATATTCAATTCATAGAGTTGCTGAGCTCATTAAAGGCAAATTAATTCGAAATGAGGACTTTGCATTGGAGCTTAATTTGGGCTTTCAACATCAGTATGATTATGTTTTGTCTGCTAAGCGATTCAATGCAGAAAATAAACTTAACCTAATATTATTCTATTGCGACACATTAAATCTATGCCTGGATAGAGCAAAAAAAAGACATGAAAATGGGCTTCATTTGGTAAAACCAGACATTATTACGCAAATGTATAACAATACAATCACTTTACTTAAGTCTAATTTTGCATCTGTAGATACCATAATCTTTATAGATGCATCCATTAAAAACGATTTTGTTTTCCTTGCAAAATATGATAGAGAAGATAATAACCTCTCTACGTTTGAAGCATCAGGAGAATGGTTCAAAGTACATATTGAACCATTTATTAACGAACAGATTAAAATACTGTATCCTAATAAATCAAATTTATTGCCTTGGCAACCGGAAGAGGATAGTAATGAATCTTTGTAAAGCCCATGTGCTAAACTATTTTTACTTATTAACCATTACCAGCAATTAACGAGGTCAAGAAATAGGGTTCTAAACAATTAACCACTTAACCATCCTTTACAGTTAACCAGTTTCAGCAATTAACCAGTTAACCAATCTACGGTGTGCATAAATTCTCCCCAATATTTAGCCTGATTTTTTTAAGTTTGCTGCGTAAATATTAAAATCAAACATGGCCGTACAAGAAACCAATTCGCTCAATCAGGTTGCAGAATTCCACACTACCTTTAAACATCCTATTCTCGAAAACCCGGTTATTCCTTCAAAACAAAGGGCTAATCTGCGTATTTCGCTTTTGGCTGAGGAATTGAAAGAATTACAGGAGGCAGTAGAAAATGATGACCTTGTAGAAGTGGCCGATGCCTTATGCGATCTGCAATATGTTTTGGCTGGTGCCATACACGAGTTTGGTTTAGGCGGGAAATTTAAAACTTTGTTTGATGAAGTGCACCGCTCTAACATGAGCAAAGCCTGCAAAACGGTTGAAGAAGCCGAACAAACCATTCAGTTTTATTTAGATAAAGATCAAACCGAATCTTATTATAAAGAAATCGACGGACTGTTTTTGGTGTTCAGAAAATCTGACGATAAAACTTTAAAGTCGATCAATTATTCTCCTGCAGATTTAAAATCTCACTTAGTTTAAGTTCAGTTGAAAAGACTAAAACAACTAATAACCGACCTGAAATTATCTCAGGATGCTCCCGATGCAGCTTTAATGCGTGAGTTTATTTTTTACTCGCCAAAAATGCCTTTGCGCCTGCATCAGGAACAGCTAATTGCAGAATCAAAACAGTTTAGCCTGCCGGTTTTTGATACTTATTTTACCAATTCCGAATTAAGTATTAATTGCTTTAGTTGGGGGAATGGAAAAAAGAAAGTATTGCTTACGCATGGCTGGGCTTCGAAAGCCCCGGACTTTTACGAGCTGATTGTTGAACTCCGGAAAATTGAAGATCTGGAGATCATTGCTTTTGATGCACCCGGAAACGGAAGTTCTATATCTGAGTTTTCTAACCTGATGTTATATGCTGATTCTGTAAAGGCCATTGCGCAAAACTATGCACAGCCTGAGGTACTTATCGGGCACTCGCTGGGTGGTATGGCCAATGTAATTGCGATACAGGAATTAGGAATCACTCCCGGTCTGCTCATCAGCGTTGCGCCATTAATCAGACTGAAAGAGAACTTCGAACAGAGCCTGGATTCGGTAAACATCGGTGCAAAAGATCAGGATATCTTTTTCGCAAATTTTGCAAAAGAGTTTCCGGTACCAGCCAGTCATTTTAACCTGACCGAACTTTATCGCTTAAATCCTGATATAAACCATTTTCTGGCTTTTGATCCAGAAGATCATATCTCACCATTTCCTTTTCTTAAAGAATTTCTGGATAAAAACCCTGCAATAAATGCAAAATCATTCGAGGGTGTGGGGCATTATAAGATCCTTAAATCTGTTGAAGTAATTGAGGCTATTGTACACAGCGTTCAATCCTTAAACTAATTTATGTAATTTTTGCATAATTTTTCGCCGCACACTAGAGGAAGGTTTTATTGCCACAATGATCTGGCGCTGCACCCTGCAGGCAGGTTTTATTGCCACAATGATTTGGCGCTGCGCATAGCAGGAAGATTTCATATAAATTTTTGAATGTATCCGTTAAATGGAGAGATTTTCGCATTTTAAAGATCCTTCGCTGCGCTCAGGATGACAAAAAACATCCCTTGCGAACTGAAACAGGAAGTCGATTGTGTGGCTGATCTAAATAGAAGGATCGTCATTTCGACCGCAGTGGAATCTATATCTAAAAATCACCACCCAGATACCTTCCGTGTCCTCAGGTGGCTTAGGTGGTCGAACAAAAAATGAATCGATATTATTTTCCATAGAAAGTGTTGTCAACTTTACCAGCAAATACGCCAGGAAGTTGACAACGCATTCTACTCGCCTGACGCCAGATAGTAACATCTGACACTCCTGCAAAGGGCTGCTATCTGTTTTCTACAATATGATTTCCGACCTCCGTCTCCGGACTTATAATTCCATCATCCATTTTACGTCTTCCATCTCTGATCCATAACAGTGCATAACAGTTAAAGCTGCTGCAAATTCTATTTTAGGGCAACCAAATATTAAATTAGAGCATGCAAGCAATTTTAGGTGTAATTTTTCATTTCTTCGGTGGTTTCGCCTCCGGAAGCTTCTATATTCCATACAAAAAAGTTAAAGGCTGGGCCTGGGAAAGTTATTGGATTGTAGGTGGATTATTCTCCTGGTTAGTTGTTCCGCCTCTTGCCGCTTTCCTAACCGTTCCTAATTTTAGCGAAATTATCAGCAGTACCAATGGTAACATATTATGGCTTACCTATTTCTTTGGCATCCTGTGGGGCATTGGCGGATTAACCTATGGCCTTGGTGTTCGTTACCTGGGTGTATCATTAGGAAGCAGTATCATTTTAGGGCTGTGTATGGTATTGGGCTCGATTCTTCCATCCATTTATTTCGATTTTTTCCCTCAGGCAGGTAAAGATACTTTTACCATGTTTCTGCATACCGATTGGGGTCGCATGGTATTGCTGGGCCTTTTAGTCTGTGTATTGGGTATTGTGATTTGTGGTAAAGCAGGCATGATGAAAGAAAAGGAAATGAAAACTGGTATTACCGATCCACACGGGATGGAGGTAAAAACAGAATTTAAATTCGGACTCGGTTTATTTGTAGGTATTGTTTCAGGCGTTTTAAGTGCCTGTTTCAATTTTGGTATCGAAGCCGGAAAGCCCATGGCCGATGCTGCAAATACCATCTGGAAAGCTGCAAATCCTGCTGAAACAGGCAATTTCCTATTCCAGAATAACGTTACCTATATTATTGTGCTCTGGGGCGGCCTAACCACCAACTTTATCTGGTGTATGGTACTCAACGCTCGCAATAAAACATTCGGCGATTATACAAATGCTGCAACACCATTGCTGAAAAATTATATTTTTTCTGCGCTTGCAGGTACCACATGGTTTTTGCAGTTCTTTTTTTACGGTATGGGCGAAAGTAAAATGGGTAATGGCGCCAGTTCATGGATTCTGCACATGGCTTTTATCATCCTGATCGCCAACATTTGGGGTTTGGTACTAAAAGAGTGGAAAGGCGTATCCAAAAAAACTTTGATTACTGTTTTGGCAGGTATTCTAACCATCATCATTTCGGTACTCATTGTAGGTTATGGTAATTCAATTAAAGGTTAATAAATAAAAATTTAAATATAAAATTAGAATGTCAATCGATACGAAAAGTTATAAGCACGTAAGCTATCTGTGGGATGAAGAGGAAGCCGCAAAACTGGCTGGTGATGAAGTAGCCCTCCTAATTTATCGCTCTAATTTATTGGGTGCTGATTTACGCTTAACCAATTATGGAGGTGGAAATACCTCGTGCAAAGTATTGGAAAAAGACCCGCTTACCGGTTTGGAAACCGAAGTAATGTGGGTAAAAGGTTCAGGTGGCGATTTAGGAACGTTAAAGAAAAGTGGACTTGCTGCATTATATGTTGACCGTTTACGCAGCCTGAAAAATATTTACCGTGGCGTGGAGCATGAAGATGAAATGGTTGAACTGTTTAACCACTGTATTTTCGATTTAAGCTCTAAAGCACCATCAATCGATACCCCTTTACACGGTTTCCTGCCATTTAAACATATCGATCACCTGCATCCGGATGCGGCCATCGCCATTGCTGCGGCTAAAGACGGTAAAAAAATTACCGAAGAATTATTTGGTGGAACGATTGGCTGGGTGGAATGGAAAAAACCTGGTTTCGAACTGGGTTTGCAATTAAAACAATGCCTGGATGAAAACCCGGGGATTCGTGGTATCATGTTAGGCTCACATGGTTTGTTTACCTGGGGCGATACCGCTTACGAAAGTTACCTCAACACCTTAGAAGTAATCGAGATCTGTTCTGATTACCTGAACCAGAATTATGGTAGAAAAGGTCCGGTTTTTGGCGGACAGAAAATAGAAAGCGCAGCAGCAGAGCAACGTAAAAAACAAGCAGCTGCAATAGCACCTGTATTGCGTGGATTATGCTCTTCTAAACAACACATGATCGGTCACTTCACTGATGATAGCCGTGTGTTGGAGTTCATCAATTCTAATGATCTCGATCGCCTTGCTCCAATGGGTACGAGCTGTCCCGATCACTTTTTACGGACCAAAATCAGTCCGTTGGTTTTAACATTAGAGAGCGATGCCGATTTATCTGATGTTAAAGCGTTAAAAGAAACATTGGAGCCTGCGTTTGAAGCTTACAGGGCCATGTACACCGCTTATTACGAAGCATGTAAGCATCCAAACAGTCCGGCAATCCGCGATACCAATCCGGTTGTAATTTTATATCCCGGAATCGGAATGTTTACTTTTTCTAAAGATAAACAAACCGCCAGGGTTGCAGCAGAATTCTATATCAACGCCATTAACGTAATGAAGGGTGCTGAGGCAGTTTCCGAATATACTTCATTACCTCATCAGGAAGCTTTTAACATTGAATATTGGTTGCTGGAAGAAGCAAAATTGCAGCGCATGCCCAAACCAAAACCTTTAACGGGTAAAATTGCCCTCATTACAGGCAGTGCCGGTGGTATCGGTAAAGCAATTGCTAAAAAGTTTGTTGCCGAAGGCGGAGTAGTAATTTTAAACGATATGAATGCCGAACGTTTGGAAGAAGCAGGTAAAGAATTTGCTGGCCAGTTTGGTAAAGATTCTTACAGTACTGCTATTTTAAATGTAACCAGCGAAGCAGATATTAAAGCCGCCTTCGATTCTGCCTCCCTGGCTTTTGGCGGAGTAGACATTGTGGTAAACAATGCAGGTTTATCAATCTCCAAAACCATTGCCGATCATACCGAAAAGGATTGGGATTTATTATATGATGTTTTAGTAAAAGGCCAGTTCTTTATTACCCAGGCTGCAACAAATACGATGCAAAAGCAGGATATTGGTGGCGATATCATTAATATTGTAAGTAAGAACGCCCTGGTAAGCGGACCAAATAATGCCGGTTATGGCAGCGCAAAAGCCGCCCAGTTACATTTAAGCAGATTAAACGCTGCCGAACTGGGTGCCGATAATATCCGTGTAAATGTGGTTAACCCCGATGCGGTAATTAGTGATAGCAATATCTGGGCAGGTGGTTGGGCCGAAGGCCGTGCAAAAGCTTATGGCATTACCGTTGCAGAGCTACCGGCTTATTACGCAAAACGTACTTTGTTGAACCAGATCATATTGCCGGATGACATTGCCAATGCCTGTTTCGCCTTTGTGGGTGGCTTGTTGCACAAATCAACCGGAAATGTTTTAAATGTTGATGGCGGAGTAGCCATGGCATTTGTAAGATAAGACGAATCCTCGGTCTGTGTTCGCACAGACTTTGTTCCTCGGTTTGTGTCTCCATAGACCGAAACAAAGAAATTAGTGGTCTGTGAAGACACAGACCACGGAGAAGGAGACACAGACCACGGCGATAAGAGTAGAATGGATTAAATAATACTAACCACAGATAAGAAGGATGCACACAGATACAAATCCGTGTTTATTCCCACCTGAACGGACGGGCAGGTATTAAATCCGTGGTTAAAAAACATTGGTCTGTAGCATGCAGACCATGGCAAACAGAATTTTAAATTCAGTTTTAGTAAGTTGTTTAACCGGTCTGTGCCTCGCACAGACTGGAAATGACTTTAAATTTTATAATCATCCTCGTTTGTCACAAAGTGATTTCTTAGGAACAACGAGGAAGAGTGAGAACGGCGATGGTATCGCCACAAGATTAACCTGATAAAAACCAAATATCCTCATGAATATCGAGCAGAACCAAATAGAAAAACACAACGACTCCCTTTTAACTTCACACCAACGCAAACTGGCCTTTTTAAAAGAAGATTGGTCGCACGTTGACCTCGAAAGTGTCATCCAAAAACTGGTCGATTTTCAGATTGCCATCCCAAGCTGGGCATTGGGTACCGGCGGAACCCGTTTTGGCCGTTTTGCTATTACCGGTGGTGAGCCACGTACCATTGAAGAAAAAATTGAAGATGTGGGTTTACTGCATGCCCTTAACGGTGCAAGTGGTGCCATTTCACTCCACATTCCATGGGATATCCCTCAAAATGCCGAAGCTTTAAAAACTTTAGCTGCTAGTTATGGTTTAAAGTTCGATGCCATGAACTCCAATACCTTTCAGGATCAGGCAGGTTCTGCACACAGCTATAAATTTGGTTCATTACAAAATGTGAATAAAGACATTCGCAAACAGGCTATTGAACATAATATCGAAGTAATCAAACATGGTATTGCACTGGGATCGGATGCTTTAACCGTTTGGCTTGCCGATGGTTCTTGTTTCCCCGGACAGCTTAATTTCCGTAAAGCTTTTGAAAACACCCTGGAGAGTTTACATGAAATTTATTCAGCCTTGCCAGAAAACTGGAAAATATTTGTAGAGTACAAAGCTTTCGAACCCAATTTTTATTCAACTACCGTTGGCGATTGGGGGCAATCGTTGCTTTACGCAAGCAAACTGGGTAAAAAGGCTTATACTTTGGTTGATTTAGGTCACCATTTGCCTAATGCGAATATCGAACAGATTGTCGCCTTGCTCTTAATGGAAGGGAAATTAGGTGGTTTCCATTTCAACGATTCTAAATATGGCGACGACGATTTAACCGCAGGAAGCATCAAACCATATCAATTGTTCTTAATTTTTAATGAACTGGTTGAAGGTATGGATGCAAAAGGCATGAACCATGCAAAAGATCTGGGCTGGATGATTGATGCTTCGCATAATGTGAAAGATCCTTTAGAGGATTTATTGCAATCTGTTGAAGCCATTATGATTGCCTATGCACAAGCTTTATTAGTAGATAGAAAAGCATTAAACGAAGCACAGGACAATAACGACGTGGCCAAAGCGCAGGAAATTTTACAACATACTTTCCGTAGCGATTTGAGGGCCTTGGTAGCCGAAGCCAGGTTAAGATCCGGTGCAGCATTATCGCCAATTGGTTTATACCGTGATTTAGAAGTAAGAAATAATTTAGTTAATCACCGCGGAAATACTGTTGCCACAGGTTTATAAATAGGAGAATAAAATGCCAAAACCTGTTATTGCCATATTTGATGTTGGGAAAACGAATAAAAAACTCTTTCTGATCGACGAAAACTACCAGATTGTTTACGAACGCTCTGCACGTTTTGTAGAAACAGTTGATGAAGATGGAGAACCCTGCGAAAACCTCGAAAGCCTCCGTTCTTCCGTTTACGATTCCCTGCATCAGGTTTTGCAGTTAAAAGAATTTGATGTTAAAGCCATTAATTTTTCTACCTATGGTGCCAGTTTTGTGTACCTGGATGAAAATGGTGAACCTTTAACACCACTTTATAATTATTTAAAAGAATATCCCGAAGAGCTTAAACAAGCTTTTTATGCAAAATATGGAGGGGAAGAGAAGATTTCATTAGAAACAGCCTCACCAATTTTGGGCAGCTTAAACTCGGGCATGCAACTTTACCGATTAAAGCATGAGAAGCCCGAAATATTCCAAAAAGTGAAATGGGCTTTACACCTGCCTCAATATTTAAGTTATCTGATTTCTGGCAAGGCCGTGGCCGATATCACCAGTATTGGCTGCCATACCCAGCTTTGGGATTTCGGTAAAAACCAATACCACAATTGGGTTTCTGCAGAAAAAATAACAGAGAAATTTGGTGAATTTACCCCGGCAGATTCGAGCTTAAACACCAATTTTGAAGGCAGCAGCGTAAAAGTTGGTGTTGGACTGCACGACAGTTCTGCAGCTTTAATTCCTTACCTGGCTAATTTTAACACGCCATTTGTACTCATTTCTACAGGAACCTGGTGCATCAGTTTAAATCCTTTTAACCAACAGCCTTTAACTGCCGGAGAGTTAAAACAGGATTGTTTGTGTTACATGCATTATAAAGGCAAAGCAGTTAAAGCTTCGCGTATTTTTGCCGGTTACGAACATGAAGTACAGCTAAAGCGGATCGCTGAACATTTTGACCGTGCAGCATACCTGTTTAAACACCTCAAGTTCAATCCATCAATGATTTTAAAACTGGCGAATAAAATTCCCGAAAACCAACAGGAACAACAGGGTTTTTCTGCAAGTTCTGCCTTCCCAGACCGCGATCTGAATCTTTTCCAGACAGCAGAAGAAGCTTATCATCAGTTAATTTTTGACCTGATTAAACAGCAGATTTATTCATTAAAATTAATTTTAAACGCTGGTGTAAGAAGAATTTTTGTAGATGGAGGTTTTGGTAAAAATGCCATTTATATGCATTTACTGGCTACTTCTATTCCCGATATTGAGGTTTATGCTTCCTCCGTTTCGCAGGCTACGGCCATTGGTACCGCACTGGCGATAAATGATGCCTGGAATGAAAATCCGGCACCGACAGATATGATCCAGCTAAAATATTATTCTGCCATTCAGCGTAGCTTAGATTTTTAGGAATTTGCCTATATTCGAAATCCCTGTACCAATGTAACCATTTTGAAACCAGAAGACTTAATCCCCTATATCAAAGTTGATGAATATTCATCAACGCCAAAATATAAGCAGTTAACCAACGCTATTTTGGCCGCTATTGAAAGTGGTAAATTACTGAAAAATAGTTTGTTGCCTTCTATAAACGAATTGAGTTTCAGTTTGGAAATGTCGAGAGATACCGCTGAAAAGGGATACCGCAACCTTCGAAAGCTTGGTGTAGTAGATTCAGTGCCAGGTAAAGGCTATTTTATCATAAATACCGATTTTTCGCGTAAATTAAAGGTTTGTTTGCTTTTTAATAAGCTCAGTACCCACAAAAAAATCATTTACGATTCCTTCACCAAAACCATTGGCGAACGTGCCGCAATAGATTTTTACATCTATAACAATGATTTTGCGCTGTTCAAAAAGATGATTGTGGCTAAACGCGATGATTATTCGCACTTCGTTATTATTCCGCATTTTCTGGAAGGCGGCGAAAATGCCCACGAAATTATCAATACTATCCCAAAGGAGAAGCTTGTGATCCTCGATAAATTGCTGCCCGGTATCACCGGAGATTACGCTGCGGCTTACGAAAACTTTGCACAGGATATTTATGCAGCTTTAGAACAAGCTTTAGACCGACTTTCTCATTATCGCACCTTAAAAATTATTTTTCCGAAGAACAGTTATTTTCCTCATGAGATATTAACCGGTTTTTACAGGTTTTGCCAGCAATATGCTTTCGACCATAAAGTAATCCATAACATTAAAGACGAAGAAATTAACCCGGGAGAAGTTTATATCAACCTGATGGAAGATGATCTGGTAATGCTTATTGAGCGTTTAATTGCTCAAAAACTTAAAATTGGTATAGATGTTGGCGTAATTTCTTATAACGAAACCCCGTTAAAAAGGATCATTTTAGATGGAATTACCACCATTTCTACTGATTTCAGCAGACTTGGCGCACAAGCGGCAGAGTTTATTCTCAGTGGAAAAACCGAAAAAGTTGAAGTCCCTTTTTATTTGAATTTGCGAAAGTCGCTGTAAACTAGGAGAGCCGTCATTTCGAGCGCAGCCGAGAAATCTATCCATATGGCACATAAATCTTTCCCCGACTATAAGGGTAGGCATTTTACTATGCTCCAGTTCAGATGACTGTCCTTCTGCTGAATCTGTCAATGGATAGTATCGTTAAAGACTTCTAACGGTTGGTAAATGATAAGGAATTGTCGTTCAGCTTTTTTACATATTTTACCAGGCTTTATAAATCATATTCGTTTGGAAGTTGTTATCTAATTAGCTAACTTTGTGTTGGCTTAAATTTGGTTAATGAACGAAGAATTTATCAGAGACATTTTCTATTTTGAAGAGTATTATTTGGATTTTTACGAGAAGCTTAAACCTAACGTAAAGAAAAAATTCAACTGGACATTACAATTAATCGCTACGCTTGAAAAAATTCCTGAAAAATATTTTAAGCACATCACGGGATCTACAGGACTTTTTGAAATTAGAGTTGAAGTTGGTTCAGATATTTTTAGGGTGTTCAGTTTTTTTGATAAAGGAAAACTGATCATACTTGTAAATGGCTTTCAGAAGAAGACACAAAAAACACCTAAAAATGAAATTGAATTAGCGGAGAAACTTAAAAAGAAATATTTTGATGGAAAAGAAAAAGAATAAATTGACATCATTTGCTGATCATTTGGACAACGAATACGGTAAGCGAGGGACAGAAAGCAGAGAGAATTACGAACAGGAATTCGAGAGTTTTAAACTCGGCGCAATGCTACAAGAACTTCGCAAGGAAAAAGGAATGACACAGGAGCAACTTGCTGAAAAATGCGGGACTACAAAAACCTACATCTCCAGAATCGAGAATAATGCAAGTGACATTAGACTTTCAACTTTAATGAGGATTATTAAAGTTGGATTAGGTGGGCACTTGAATCTAAACGTGAGTTTATAAAACAAAATACCCTATTTCAGTTTAAATGAGTGAACAGGTAACCGCGCAACAGCTTTCAGATCAACATCCCTACGATTATATTTTAAAGGATTTTAACCTGAAAGATCTGAGTCAGGTGGTGATTCTGAAGCATTTAAATAGATTGATCCATACCGATGTTAAGGGTTTTTACCAGCTTTATCCTGAACAGATTGAATTGGATTATGCAGCCTTTAGCGATGAAACTTCCGAACTTTTCTTTCCAATTGTTCAGGTACAGCAGCACCCAAATTCGGTAAAACTTTCTTGTCGTTGCGCTACACCAAAAAATAAACTCTGCGAACACCAGGCGAGGGTTTTATACAACATTCTTCAACGGCAGGAACTGCTGATTTTTTTCGATGCTAACCTGCGCAGGCAAAAGCTTGCTAAAATTGCGGTTGATTACGGATTGGAAAAGGAAGAAAAACTCGATCTGCTGTTTAACCTCCAGTACGAAAACGGTGAGGTAGATATCCGCCCAAAAATGGATGCCCTGCAGCCCTTTAATAAAGAAGCGCAGCAAAATCTGCAGGAACTTTTACTGCCGCCAGCGAAACCTAAAGTAAAACTACAGTCTAAAAACGATCAGAGTAAAATGATCCTGGTTTTGGGTCAACACCGCTATTACAATAATCTGGTTGTAGAACTCTTCGAAGCCGAAACCACTAAAAGTGGTAAGGTTAAAAATCCCATTAAAAGCGTTAATCCCAATGAGCTGCTTTTTAAAACCGATAACCATGACCTGGTGAAATTTTATAGCGGCATTACTACTTTTCAGCAGAATTACAATACCGATCAGAATGAAGTAGAAATAGAAGCTTTGAGGGCGATTGTAAAAAATCCTCAGCAAATTCCATTTTACCTGCAGGACAGTAAACAGTCGTCTGCTATCCAGGCCTCAACCATTATGCCTGTAAAGGTTCATTTATTGGAGGTAGATTTAAGACTTTCCGTAAACCAGCGCGATGATTATTATGAAATTACAGGTAGGTTAATTATCGAAGGAAAATCTTACGAACTGGATAATCTGGTATTGGTACACCAATATTTTGTTAAGCTTAAAGATCAGCTTTATTTAATCGGCAGACTGGATTTTCTACGTGTGATCGGGTTTTTCAAAAAGCAGAGCAACCGTTTAATCCTGCACAAAACAAAATATCCCGAGTTTCAAAAAACGATCCTCATTCAATTGGAAGGCAGTATCCATGTCGATTATTCTTATTTAAAACCGGCAACCAAAAGCCAGATCGAAGAAAAAGGTTTCGACCTCGAAAATGAGCAGTTAATTTACCTCTCAGAATCCGAGGATTATATCCTACTTACCCCGGTAATGCGTTATGGGAATCTGGAAATTCCAGTGCTCACTAAAAAGCAAATCCAGGCAAAAGATAAACTTGGGAATGTTTTTAAACTTGAGCGTGATGAAAAGGCCGAACTTCAATTTATTTCCAATGTAATCAGGTCGCACCCACATTTTTATGAGCAAATGGAAAACGATTTCCTGTTTGAGCAAAATAGCTATGATTCCTTTTACCTGCACCGAAAAAGGTTTTTAGAAGCGGGTTGGTTTCTCGAAGTTTTTGAAGTATGGCGAAATAAAGGCATTCATATTTTAGGCTTCAATCAGCTTAAAAATAATAAACTGAGCGAATTTCAGGCTAAAATCAATATTGAGGTGTTGAGTGGAACTGACTGGTTCGAAACCAAAGTGAAAGTGAAATTCGGAAAGCAAGAGGTTGCCTTGAAACTCCTGCATAAATCCATCAGGAACAAAAGTAAATTCGTTACCCTTGATGACGGTACACAAGGAATATTGCCAGATGAGTGGATCGAGAAATTTGCAGCTTATTTTAGCGCAGGTGAACTCACCGAAGAGGCCATTCTTACTCCAAAAATCAAATTTGCATCGATAAACGAACTTTATGAAGATGCTTTACTGGATGGTGAGGTTAAGAATGAACTGAAACTGTACAAACAGAAATTTGAAGGTACTGATGCCATACAGGAGGTGGAGGTGCCAAAAGGTTTAACCGCAACTTTAAGGCATTACCAGAAAGATGGTTTAAACTGGCTTAACTTTCTGGATGATTTTAATTTTGGTGCCTGTTTGGCCGATGATATGGGTTTGGGTAAGACCATACAGATTTTAGCTTTCATTTTATCACAGCGTGAAAAAGTAAAGCACAATACCAACCTCGTGGTGGTTCCGGCATCCTTAATATTTAACTGGAAAGCCGAAGTAGAGAAATTTGCACCATCTATAAAAGTTAAAACCATTTATGCTGGCCAACGCACAAAAACTACGGATACTTTCGACGGTTATGAAATCATTTTAACCTCTTACGGCACATTGCTCTCGGATATTCAATTCTTAAAGAATTACCGTTTTAATTACATCTTTTTAGATGAATCTCAGCTGATCAAGAACCCAGATTCGCAGCGATACAAAGCCGTTCGCATGTTGCAATCGCGTAATAAAGTGGTCATGACCGGTACACCGATCGAAAACAATACCTTCGATTTGTACGGACAGTTGTCGTTCGCTTGCCCTGGACTTTTTGGTAGTAAACAACAATTTGCCGATTTATATTCTACCCCCATCGATCAGTTTAAAGATAGCAGAAGGGCAGAAGAACTGCAGAAAAAAATCAGGCCATTTATTCTCCGCAGAACGAAAGAGCAGGTAGCAAAAGAACTTCCTGATAAAACTGAAATTGTACTTTATTGTGAAATGGGAGAGGAGCAGCGCGAGGTTTACGAAGCAAACAAAAAAGAGATCCAGGATTTTATTTTGGGTAAGCAGGAAGATGATCTGCCTAAAAGCTCAATGCATGTACTGAAAAGCATCACCACTTTGCGCCAGATCTGTAATTCGGCCGCGCTATTGGCCGATGGAAAATCATATTTACAGGCTTCATCAAAAATTGATGTATTGATGGAACAGATTGAAAGTAAGGCCGGAAATCATAAAATTCTGGTTTTTTCTCAATTTGTAACCATGCTCGATCTGATTAAAAAACAATTGGAAAACCGCGGAATCAGGTATGAATACCTCACCGGGCAAACGCGTAAAAGGGAAGAAGTGGTTACCTCTTTCCAGCAGAACGCTGATATTCCTGTTTTTCTGATCAGTTTAAAAGCAGGCGGAACCGGACTTAATTTAACCGAAGCTGATTATGTTTACCTGGTAGATCCCTGGTGGAACCCGGCAGTAGAAAACCAGGCAATAGATCGGGCATACCGAATCGGCCAGCACAAAAATGTAATGGCGGTACGTTTAATCTGTCCAGGTACCATCGAAGAAAAAATTATGAAGTTACAGGCTACTAAAAAAGACCTCGTAAAAGATCTGATCCAAACCGATGGAAATTTGTTTAAAAATTTGACTAAGAAAGAATTACTTGGCTTGTTGAGTTAGGATAAGTTCGTTAAATACACTCGGATTGTCATCCTGAGCCTGCCGAAAGACTTATATTATCCGCTATTGATCCGTGGAGACACGAATAAAGTGCTCCGTTATTATTATAAATAAGGTCCGTCATTTCGAGCGGAGTGCAACGAAGCCGGGAAATCTTTAATGTTGTTTAACATTCAAAGATTTCTCCATTTCGCTACCGATGAAAATCGGTAAGCTTCAGTCGAAATGACGTAATCACTATCCTAAATCCCTACCTCAAACTCATAAGCCAAAAATCCAGGCACATTCAAACTCTTTACAATTTTCCAATCCTTCTTTTCCGCGATAAAATTAGGCTCAGCGAGGCCGGTAGATTTAGCAGCATGGGTGTAGAAATCCATTTTCGCAGGGTGATCTGGAGCACAGGCATTGTATGTTCTGCCAAAGGCATGTTTCTCTAATATTTTAACGGCAATACCTACTGCATCGGTTTGATGGATCAAATTTACTGGCGCTAATCCGTTCGGTACATTACTTTTTCCGGCAAAAAATCTTCCAGGATTACGGTCGGGACCAATTAAGCCTGCAAAACGGATTACCGTGCAATTTTCAGGGTATAATGCTTTCAAAAGCTGCTCTGCAGATAAAACCATTTTGCCCGAATCGGTATCAGGATTAGTTTCGCTATTTTCGTTAACTGTTTTATTTTCATCCGCATAAACACTGGTCGAGCTGATGAGCACTACCTGTTTCGATTTATCTTTCGCTGCTTCTAAAATTGATTTTATCTTTTGAGGATAATCATGAAGCTCAGTCGAATTTCGTTTTGGTGGAATACAGATAAATAAAGCATCGCCCTCAAAAAATGCCGGATCAGCTTCAATGTTTTCTGCCGTAAAATTAACTAAATAAGGCTGTATATTTTCGGCCTGAAGTATGGCTAACTTCTCCTTACTTGTAGTTGAACCTTTCACAGTATAATTTAACGAAACCAGTTTTTTGGCCAAAGCCAATCCAAACCAGCCGCAACCTAAAATAGAAACGGTTTTAATTTTTTGATTCATGGTACTAAATAACGATTAAACAATTTAGAAAGATAGAATTTTATCCGTTTTGGAAATTGAAGGTTCTGTATTTCATGGGGACTTCAGTCCCGCCATTCGCTATAGCCCTCATTGAAAAATTCGGGGCTGTCGCTGCTGTCGGGTTTAAAATGAATGTTTTGTACATAAACGGTTAATATTTGCAATTTTTTGCCCCCTAGCCCCCTGCCCGTTGCAGGCGGGCGGGTGAAGCAGGTACCCTGCAGGGTTGAGGTATCCCGAACTTTCGGGAAAGCGTACCGCAAAACACGGGAACAAACTTTAATTTTAGCACGGATACTGCGCTTCAGAAAAAGAATACGCATTTACCAATTAACTAATAACTATTGAACTAATGAATCAAATAACTATCCTTTACCCAAGTTATAACAAGCCCTGCACCGTGGCTCATAACTTTCCTTTTCGCCCAGTAAAACAGTAGCTTCATCAGCTGCGGTGCGGTAACTATAAAGTGCCGGATTGCCACAGCAAACACAAACCGCATTTACCTTAGTTACATGCTCGGCAATGGCCATTAGGGCTGGCATCGGACCGAAAGGTTTACCGGTAAAATCCATATCCAGTCCGGCTACAATCACACGGATACCCCTAAGAGCCAGTTTATTGCAAACGTCAGGTAATTCATTGTCAAAAAACTGTGCCTCATCTATTCCAACCACCTGGGTATTGGTACCTAATAATAAAATGGCTGATGCACTATCAACCGGGGTAGAATTAATTGAATTAAGATCGTGCGAAACTACCGCAGTTTCGTGGTAACGGGTATCGGTACGGGGTTTAAAAATTTCGACATTCAATTTAGCAATCTGAGCTCTTTTTAACCTTCTGATCAGTTCTTCCGTTTTACCCGAAAACATAGAGCCACATACCACCTCTATACTTCCCGAAAATTCGCCTCTTCTCCTAAAATTTTGTTCGCTAAATAACATGCCCGATTTTTTATTCCCCTATGTTCGCTCTATAATTTTTAAACCGAACAAATATGAGAATTATGTGTTATTTTTGGACACATAGTTACCAACATAAATCGCTAAAAAATTCGTTTTAACTTTATGATGAACCAACAAGATATTTTCAGAAAGATCGGCAATATTTTAACAGAATTAAATGAGCAATACCAGTTTCTCGCTCAAAATCCTCAACAATTGAACGATTTGGAGCTTGAGCTTTTTCTGGCCAATGCCCATTTCCTTACCGATCATGTTAATATCGTCAAAAAACTGAATACCGCAGTAGAAGACAAGGCTCCTCAGGCGGGAAATCATGTTTTGCTGGCCGAACAGAATACCATTATCTTACCAGAAACAGAAAAAAACGTTACTGATGAAAACGCCAGCAAGGCACCTCAGGAACTGGAAGAAATAGCCACCGCTGAGGAAGAGGAAGAACGCATTGATGTAAAACCGGCTCAGGAGATATGGGATGATGAAGTAATTGAAGAAGAAAAGACAGCGTCACTTTTAAATCAGGATTTTTTCAAACCCGATCAGGACGACCATACTTTCGAATTTGTGTTGGGTAACCATGATGAAAACGCAAAGTTTGATTACGAAGCAAAGTCTGTAGAAGAAATTTTTGACCGTCCTTTAAGCAAAGAAGAAGCCGAAATTTTAGCGCAGAAAAAGAAGATACATGAAAAAGAAGCTTCAGCTCCTCAGGAAGATATTTTGCCTGCTGAAGAGGATGAAATTGGTCCGGAGCCTTTTTTAATTCCACATGAAGAGGAAGAGCCGCAGGTAATTGCAAAAGAAGAACCTGTTATAGAAGTAAAACGCGAAGAGCCGGTTGCTGAAGTAAAAAGGGAAGAGCCGGTTGCCGTGGCAAGTCAGCCTATTGAAGCGCTTAGGGACGTAAAGTTGGATGATCCCATTATTTCGCCTCCAGTTGAGCAGGAGCGCCCATTGTTTACCCCAGAAGCCGTTCCTGTAAAACCACCACAGCCCACAGTCTCTAAACCTGCACCTAGTTTAAATGATTTATTGGCAAAAACAAATAGTCAGAATAATGAACCGGTTAAGGCACCAATTGCTGATTTAAAACAGGCCATCAGTTTAAATGAAAAATTACTTTTTATCAGGGAGCTTTTTAATGGCTATAACCTGGCCTATTCTGAAGTGATTGATATCATCAATAGGATGAATAGTTTTGAAGCCGCCGACAGTTATCTTCAACACAATTACGCTGCAAAAAATAACTGGGCCAGTAAACAGGCTACGGTTGATCAGTTTTACGAGTTGCTGAACAGAAGGTTTAGTAAGTAGGCGGGGAACGATAAGCGTTTAGCGGAGGGCGTTTAGAATAAATTTATAATCGTACTATTAAAAAAGTCGTCCTTTCGACTGAAGCGTAGCGAAATGGAGAAATCTAAATTAAAAGCGCTCTTCAAGATAGATTTCCCGGCTGTGGTGCACTCCGCTCGAAATGACATATCTTTAATTTACGCGAAATATCGACTCCAGACTAAAGACTTCGGACTCCAGACTAAATAAATCCCATTCGGTTAGAATCCAGCTTTAAAAAGATAAACAACAGTATTGTAAAACTCCAGAGTGATGATCCTCCGTAACTGATGAACGGCAATGGAATCCCGATTACCGGAATAATTCCGATCGTCATCCCAATATTAATAAAAACGTGGAAAAACAGGATACAAGCTACACTATAGCCGTAAACCCTCGAGAAGGTAGATCGCTGCCTTTCTGCCAGATTGATCAACCTGAGCAATAAAAACATGTATAAGCCAATTACAACCGAACAGCCCATAAAGCCCCATTCCTCACCAATAGTAGAGAAAATAAAGTCGGTACTTTGTGCAGGTACGTAACCATATTTGGTTTGGGTTCCCTGTAAAAAACCACGACCGGTTGCCTGCCCTGAACCAATGGCAATCTGCGATTGAATTACGTTATAACCTGCACCTTTATTATCAGCTTTAAGACCTAACATTAATTCGATGCGGCTCCGCTGATGGGGTGCTAAAATTTTCTCGTAAGCAATTTTAACAACAAATAGGTAAGCAATCGCGACGATGGTAACTAATACGGTAGAAATGATGATTTTTTGTTTTCTTCTGTTATTATAAATAAAAAGTCCGCCGATGGTGGTAAGGATCAGGATTAATACATAAGTTGGTACCAGGAAATCTGCAACGAACAATACAATCATTCCCAAAAATATCAAAAGAAAATAGCCTGATAAACCCTCACGGTACAAAGGGAACATAAAGGCGAGGAAAACCAATGCCGAACCTGTATCGGGCTGTAGCATAATTAATAAGAGTGGAGCAAGTACAATTAATCCTGCAATTACGATCGATTTAATATCCCTGAATTTAGGGTTAAAGGTACTTACGTACCTCGCCAGCAACAATGCAGTACCAAATTTGGCAAACTCTGATGGTTGCAGCCTGAAAGAGCCAATGGGGATCCAGGCCTGGTTTCCGCCCACATTTCGGCCCACAAACAGCACCACAACAAGCAGAAAAAGAGTAGCACCATAAATAAAAGGTGCAAATACATTAAATAAGCGCCCATCAAATAATAAGATGGATAAACCTAATATAAGGCCGGTAATTACATAAATTAACTGTTTGCCATAACTGCTTGCAAAATCGAAACCTGCTGCTTTTTCCGGATTGTAAATGGATGCATAAACATTTGTAAAACCAACTGCGCATAAAGCAATGTAAATGAGGACGGTAATCCAGTCTACATTAAAAAAGAAACGGTTTCCCTGTTGTTGTATCATTTACTTATTGTTTACAGGTTTATTGGTTACAAGTGGTGTGCTTAATTTAGGTTTTGTGGCAACTGTTCGTTTTAATATTGCTGGTTTTATTTTCAAACTGTCTTTTATCCTTTTAACGGAGTCAGCCTTTTTTAAGTTTAAACTGTCTAGTTTAGTTAATTTAACCTTTTTTGTTTTATCAATCAGAGCTGGTAAAAGATTGGTTTCGGAGAATGCTTTTACGGTATAACCATTAGAACGTGGTTTAATGGTATCTGTTAAATATTTTTCTACCATGAAACTCGATATCGGGGCAGCGTAAGAACCTCCAAAACCACCATTTTCTACAATTACGGCAATGGCAATTTTAGGGTTATCCATTGGTGCAAAACCGATAAAAACCGAGTGGTTTTTGCCATGGGGATTTTGTACCGTACCGGTTTTACCACACATTACAATATTGGGTATCTGCGATTCTTTCGCTGTTCCCCAGGGACTGTTAACTGCATCCCGCATCCCATCAATTACAATCGGGAAATATTTAGCATCCACACCAACATAGTTTTTAACTACATATTCTTTCTTTACCACATTTTTATCGCCTATACCTTTAATTAAGTGAGGTTTTAAATAATAGCCACGGTTGGCAATTGCAGCCATTACGTTTGCCATTTGCAATGGGGTAGAGGTAATTTCTCCCTGACCAATGGCCTGAGAAATTACAGTGGTGTAGCCCCAGCGTTTACCATAAATTTTATCGTAATGATCGCCCTGATAAAATATTCCCTTTTTTTCGAAAGGCATATCAATACCTAATTTCTGGCCAAAACCCCATTTAGCAATCTGCTCGTGCCAGTTGGCATAAGTTTGACGTTGGTTTTTCATGCCGTTTTTGGTAATGATGCTTTGAAAAACATGGCAAAAATAGGTGTTGCAAGATCGTGCAATACCGCGTTGCATGTTAATGGTGCCATCTACGTGCTCGCACTTTACTTTATGGTTTCCGGCCATATAATAACCCGGACAGAAGAATGTCGTATTTGGGTCAATTGCCCCAGCCTGAAGCGCCACAAGGGCATCAACCGGTTTAAATGACGATCCTGGAGAATATTGGCCTGCAATTGGCCTCACAATTTGCGGACGGTAAGGATTTGCAATTAAACTCATGTAGTTTTTCCCCCAATCTTTACCCACCAGTTGGTTAGGGTCGTATCCCGGGCTGCTTACAAAGGCGAGGATTTCTCCGGTTGAAGGTTCGATGGCAACAATGGCACCTACCTTATTTTTCATTAATTCTTCGCCGAGGCGCTGAATCCTGATGTCTAAGGAAGAGATTAAACGATCTCCTGCTACTGCATTTACATCATATTTTCCGTTGGCGTAGCTGCCCTGGGCGATGTTTTTAGCATCATAAAGTATCCTTGTTTCGCCTTTTTCACCACGTAAAAAATCTTCATAAGACCGTTCCAGACCACTTTTGCCGATAAAATCGCCTGGTTTGTAATAGCCTTCTGAATTTTCAATATCATTCGGACTCACTTCTTTAACATAGCCGAAAAGTTGTCCGGCAATGCTATCTGGATAATGTCTGATGGTTCTGTCCTGCGTTCTGAAACCCGGGAAACGGTACATGATTTCCTGCAGGCGGGCATAACTCTGCACAGAGATCTGACGTTCGAAAAATGTAGCCTGGTAATTCGACTGCGCCCTTGCTTTTTTCAGCTTTTTGCGAACATCCTCAACAGTAATTTCTAAAGCATTGGCCAATCCAAGGGTATCAAAGGGCTTAACTTCGTTTGGGGTAACCATTAAATCGTAAACGGGTTCGTTCTGCACAATTACCTTCATGTTTCTGTCGAGGATGGCACCACGCGCAGGGTATTTGTAGATTTTACGCAATACGTTACTTTCGGCAGAGCTGAAGGCCTTGTCGCTAATGATCTGGATATAGAATAACTTCCCTAATAAAATCAGGGCGATTACAATAAATAATCCTTGAACGATATATTTCCGGTTAAATAACTGATCCATTAACGTGGTGTTCTTCTATAGAATATAAACTCTACCAATAAAATAATAAGCAGTGTAAAGATACAACTTAAGCCGCATCTCATTAAGGTATAACCTACTTCGGTTAGCCTGAATGTTTCTAAAAAGAACAGCACCAAATGATGTGCAATAACGCAGAGAAAAGCATAAAGTGAAAACCATTGGAAACCCATATAACTTAACGAAGGTTCGGGGTCGTCAATTGCGTCGCGGTTTAAACTTATTGATATAAAAGAAATCCTCACGAAAGCCAATACCACACAGGCCGTAGCATGTACGCCCATGGTATCGTAAAAGGCATCGAGGGTTAATCCTGTTCCGAAAGCCAGTAAATACAATACAATATTTGGAATGCCAAATGGAAGCAGCAGTAAAAACAATACGTAAATAAATGGCGTAGAAAGATCGTAAAAGCCCATATTCTTGAGCAGGAATATCTGCACAAAAAGTAGCAAAAACCACCTGATCACATTTACAATTATGATTCTACTATTCATTCGGTTTAACGATGCCTTCTAAAGCTTTTTGCTCTTCAGCCTTTTTATATTTAACCACATATACATATTGCAATGTGCTAAAATCTGTAAATAAATTCAATTCGCCTGATAAGAAATTATCATTGGTGGCTACATTTGGCTTGCTGATCCTTCCCACCAAAATCCCTTTCGGAAAGGATGCAAAACCGGAAGTAACTATGGTATCGCCCACATACATTTTAATGTGATTGGGTACTTCCTTGATAAATGCCTTTTTGATATCGAAATTACCATCGCCCCAAACCAGCGAGCCCAAAGCGTTATTCTTTTTCAAAGTCACACTTATTTTGGTGTCTTTATGTAAAAGCGACTGGATAGTTGCGAGGTGTTCAGAAACATCACGAATGAAGCCAACCACGCCTTTTTGCGGTGCAATAACGGCCATTCCCGCTTTAATTCCATCTATGCTGCCTTTATTAATCGTCATGATGTTATTGCGTAAAGTAATGGAGTTTTTAATCACTTTAGCGGCCAAATAGGTATAATCCTGATTGGTGAGGGTATCTATAACCTTAACATCTTTGGCGGTATCAACAGTGGTTAAGCTTAACAGTTTACTTTTAAGCTTGGCATTTTCTGCGGCAAGGCTATCATTTACCATCCCTAAGTTTAAATAGCGCTTAAAAACATTTAACCTTTCGTAAGCGGTACCCACAACTTCATTGGTAGAGTTTAGAGTTACGCTGCGCTGATAGGAGTTGTTCTTCACCGTTAGGTAAAGCCCAATAGTAAAAAAGATAATAAACAGGAAAAATGCGTTGTATCTGCTGATGAAAATCCAAAGGTTACGCATTGCTCATGAGATATGAGATGTAAGATATTAGATATGAGTTTGGATAATTAGTCTCAAATCTCATATCTAATATCTCAAATCTAGGTTATTGCATTAAGAATTTATATCCGCCGATGTTTTTAAGGGCGATGCCGGTTCCGCGTACTACCGCACGAAGCGGATCTTCGGCAACGTGAACAGGTAATTTTGTTTTAGCAGCCACACGTTTATCTAAACCTCTCAGCAAAGCACCACCACCTGTTAAATAGATACCGGTTTGGTAAATATCTGCAGAAAGTTCTGGAGGCGTAATCTCTAAAGCTTTTAAAATCGCTTCTTCAATTTTAGAGATCGATTTATCTAAACAATGTGCAATTTCGGTATAAGAAACGGTGATCTGTTTTGGAACTCCCGTCATTAAATCACGGCCCTGAACGGCAAAATCAGCTGGAGCATCCTGTAATTCAGGTAAAGCTGCACCAACTTCAATCTTGATTTTCTCAGCAGTACGGTCGCCGATCATAATATTATGCTGACGACGGATGTAGTTTACAATATCAGAGTCGAAGTTATCTCCGGCCACGCGGATCGATTGATCACAAACGATACCTGATAATGCAATAACCGCAATTTCAGTGGTACCACCACCTATATCGATAATCATGTTACCCATTGGTTCTTCTACATCAATTCCGATACCTACAGCAGCAGCCATTGGCTCGTGAATTAAATATACTTCTTTTGCACCTGCAATCTCCGCAGAGTCGCGCACAGCACGTTTTTCTACCTCAGTGATACCTGATGGAATACAAATTACCATACGTAAAGAAGGGAACATCCATCCTTTACCGCCATTAAGCATACGGATCATGCCTTTAATCATCGCTTCAGCAGCGTTGAAATCAGCAATTACCCCATCTTTTAATGGACGAACGGTTTTAATGTTATCGTGGGTTTTACCCTCCATTTGCATTGCCTGACGACCTATAGCAATGACTTTGTTTGTAGTACGATCGAAAGCAACAATAGATGGCTCATCTACAACTACTTTGTCGTTATGTATAATCAGGGTATTCGCAGTGCCTAAATCGATGGCAACTTCTTGCGTAAACCAGTTAAATAATCCCATGTATAAGGTATGTTTTCTTTATTTTGTCAAATCTATACTATTCCTAATGTAAAAATAGCTTTTTTATTGTTTTAAGTTTTATTTTCTTCAGTTATTGAATTGTTTTTAAGGCAATTAAAATGTGTGGAAAATAAAAAGGTGAAAGACCAAAGCTGAAAGACCAAAGGTAAAAGACTAAAGCGATTTGCAATGTGCTTTCAGCATTTCTTCGCTTTAAGCTTTGGTCTTTATCCTTTCAGCTTAATTAGTGTTTAAAGTGTCTTACCCCGGTAGTTACCATTGCAATACCTTTTTCGTTTGCTTTTGCAACAGAATCAGCATCTTTAATCGATCCGCCTGGTTGCAATACAGCAGTAATGCCGGCATCGGCAGCAATCTCTACACAATCAGGGAAAGGGAAAAATGCATCAGAAGCCATAGCGGCACCTTTAACGCTGAAACCGAACGAAGCAGCTTTTTCAATCGCTTGTCTTAACGCATCAACACGCGAAGTCTGTCCAACACCACTTGCAATCAGCACATCATCCTTAACCAATACGATGGTGTTCGATTTAGTATGTTTTACAATTTTATTGGCAAAGAATAAATCTTTCAGTTCTTGTTCGGTTGGTGCTTTTTCGGTAACGGTTGTCATTTGCTCCGGACCTTCGATAATTAAATCTTTATCCTGCTCAATTACACCGTTTAATAAGGTTTTAAATTGTTTTTTGCTTAATTCTACCTCATTACGCTGTAAAATAACGCGGTTTTTCTTTTTGCTGAACAATTCTACCGCTTCTGGCTGGTAAGAAGGTGCAATTAATACTTCGAAAAACAGGTTGTTAATTTCTTCTGCCGTTTCAAGGTCAACTTCTACATTGGTAATCAATACACCACCGAAAGCTGAAACCGGATCGCAGGCCAAAGCATCAATCCAGGCCTGTTTAACGGTAGGGCGTGAAGCAATTCCACAAGCATTTGTATGTTTTAAGATCGCAAAAGTCGGATCTTCGAATTCGTCGATTAAAGCAACGGCTGCATCTACATCAACCAGGTTATTGTACGAAAGCTCTTTACCGTTCAGTTTGGTAAACATGGCATCTAAATCGCCATAAAATACACCACCCTGGTGAGGGTTTTCGCCATAACGTAAAGTTTTAGCTTCTGTTACACTCTGTTTAAAAACATCAAGTGGTTCTTCCGTATTAAAATAGTTGAAAATTGCAGTATCATAGTGTGAAGAAGTATGGAAAGCTGTTTTAGCAAACGATTTACGTTGTGCCAGAGTTGTTTCGCCATTTTGTGCTTCTAACTGGGCCTGTAAAGTAGGGTAATCATTTTTAGAAGCGATAATTACCACATCGTTAAAGTTTTTCGCCGCAGCACGGATTAAAGAAATACCGCCGATATCGATTTTTTCGATAATTTCTTCTGGTGTTCCGCCTGCTTTTAAGGTTTCTTCAAAAGGGTATAAATCAACAATAACAAGGTCAATCTCAGGGATCTCATATTCAGCAATCTGCTCCTGGTCTCCGGCTAATGCCCTGCGGTTTAAAATTCCACCAAAAACTTTCGGATGTAAAGTTTTAACACGTCCGCCCAAAATAGAAGGGTAACCGGTTAAATCTTCAACTGCCGTAACCGGAAGATTTAAATCTTTAATAAATTGTTCTGTTCCACCGGTAGAAAATAACTGCACACCCTGTGCCGCTAACAATTTTACCAATGGCTCCAAACCATCTTTATAATATACTGAGATTAAAGCGTTTTTGATTTTGATTGATTGACTCATTCTACTGAAAATTTTGAGCCGCAAAGGTAGTAAAACAGGGGCATTTATTTAGGTGCCAAAATCAATAAAAATGAAATTATTTGCAGATTTTACTTCACCCTTTATTTTTTCTCTTTTGTTGCTGTTTTTAGCTTCTGATTGTGTACGTAAAATTTAGGTTACCTCTTTGTGTTTCATTGCTTTATCCGGATTTTTTTAGGTTTGGTGTTTGTTTGGAAATCTGCGTACCAATCTTCTAAAACACCTATAACCGGGAGGAGGGTTTTTCCTACATCGGTAAGTTTATATTCTACCCGGGGCGGAGATTCTGCAAAAGCTTCCCGGATAATAAGTCCGTCGCGTTCCATTTCTTTAAGCTGGGTAGTTAATGGTCCCTGACTTAAGAAATGCATTTCGCGTTTAAGCTCACCGAACCTTTTTGGGCATTTGGCCGCGATTGCCTTAATGAGCATAATTTTCCATTTGCCGCCAATCACCTTAAATACACCCGTCAACGGAGCGTCATTTAAAAATAAATCCCCATTTATAAGTGCTTCATGTTCATTATTAGTACTGTTTTGCATACCTGGTACTGTTTAGGTGACTACTTGATTACCGTTAAAGGCTTTTCTTCCTTTGAATTTTAAATATAAGAAAAGCATGAAAAAATACAGAAAATGGTTGGTGTTCCTGATTGTTTGTTCGGCCATATTTTTATCCGTTTTGGATCTGTTTATAGTAAATGTAGCGCTCCCGTCTATTAAAACAGGAATTAAAGGAACAGATGCTGATATGCAGTTGGTAATTGTGATGTATATTATAGGTTACGCTTCATTTTTAATTACCGGCGGCCGTGCAGGCGAGTATTTTGGAAAGAAAAAAGTTTTTTTAACCGGAATGCTGATCTTTACCATTGCTTCTTTATCCTGTGGTTTGGCACAATCGGCTGTTCAGTTAAATATTGCCCGTTTTATACAGGGGATTAGTGCTGCATTTATGGTACCTCAGGGTATTGCTTTTATCCCTGATTTATTTCCTGATCCAACTAAGCGGACGAAGATGCTGGGGGTTTATGGAAGTATTGCGGGTATTGCTTCCGTTGCTGGCCAGTTTCTTGGCGGGTTGATTCCTGATCTGGAAATTATTCCCCAGGGCTGGCGGCTGGTTTTTTTAATCAATGTGCCTATCGGATTAACCGCAGTAGTATTGGGTTTTAAATACCTTAAAGCATTGCCCGTAAAAACCAATGGAAAATTTGATTTTACCGGTAGTTTATTATTAGTGTTAACATTAACGACATTGATTTATCCACTTATACAAGGGAGAGAGCTGAATTGGCCTGTTTGGAGTATTTTACTTTTGTTTTTATCGGTAGTGTTGTTGCTTGTATTTATTTATTACCAACGACTGAATATAAGAATGGGAAAGAGTCCGCTAATTAGTCTTAGTCTCTTTAAAAATTTCGATTTCAGGATGGGGTTGTTGATTTCCCTGTTATATTACCTCGTTCAGGATTCTTACTTTTTAATTAATACTGTGAATTTACAAAATGGTATGGGTGTCAGTTCAGCCTGTACAGGGATGTATTTTGTTTGCCAGGGGGTAGGTTACGTCGTTGCATCTGTGTTTTTTACGCCACTGGTGGCCCGCTATGGCAAATCTGTTTCACTTACAGGGTCGCTTATTATGATTTTAGCGCTCGTTTTCCATTTGATTATATTTAATTTAAATGAGGTACCTCAACTATATATCATACTGGTGTTGTTTACATATGGAGTGGGCTGTGGCACGATTTTACCTTCTTTAATGACGTTAGCCTTAAAAAGTATCCCGGAAAAAATGATGGGTGCCTCATCAGGCATATATTTAACATTACAACAGGTCTCGGTAGCCTTTGGGGTTGCCGTTGTAGGCGGTGTTTTCTTTAATCAGCTTCAATCGCCCCTGGCAGCACCGTATCCTGTGGCATACCAATGGGCAACTTTGCTTAATATCGGGTTTCTGGTTGTAGTAAGCGTATTATTGTTCCTTGCGCCAAAAACAAAGCACACCTCATTAAGTTGAGATCAGATTACTTTTTTATCTTTTTTACAAGTGTTTCAACTATCCGCGGATAATGTTGGTGTTCGAGCTGCTGACCTTTAAACTTTACCATTTCGAGGTTATCATTTTTGTCGATCCGGTAACGGGCCTGGTAAATGTATTCGCCTTCATCGTAGTTTTCATCTACATAGTGAATGGTGATTCCGCCCTCAGTTTCACCGGCGGCCATTACCGCATGGTGCACATGATCGCCATACATGCCCTTGCCACCAAATTTAGGCAGAATTGCAGGATGGATATTTACAATGCGGCCCGGGTATGCATCGATCAGGTTTTTAGGGATTAACCAAAGGAAACCAGCCAGTACAACAAAATCGATCTCAAGATTTTTGAGCAGATCCACCACCTCATCAGTTTTATAAAATTCGTTTTTGTCGAAAATGTGGGTTGGGATTTCGAAGTTATCAGCCCTTTGCAGCACATAAGCCTCGGCATTATTAGTTAGCACCAAAGAAATTTCAATTTCGTTACTCCGTTTAAAATGCTCCATCAGTTTTTGGGCATTAGAGCCAGAACCTGATGCAAAGATGGCGATACGTTTTTTCACAAATATTTTTTTTCAAAAATAGCATTTTTTGCAGTTAATGGTAATGTTTTGTTTGATTGACTATTTATGGTTTACTAATATGTATTAGCCCCAATATTTTTCGATTTGTAATTTTAAAAGCGGGTTAAGCTCGCCGTAGCCATCAAACATATAGATAGAATTTAATAAGTCTAGTTTATAAGCTCTGGGGATTTTTGTCAAGCAACCATATTATTAGCAAAATGAATAAAGTAAATGTTGTAAATAGCGTGTAGGGCTTAGTAAAATTTAGTTTTTCTATTTTTATTGACTTGTAGATTAATAATAGAGAAAAAATAACTAACGGGATTGAAAGATAAAACATCGATGTTAATGCGGATGCCATGTCGTCACTAAAAAAAATCCAGTTATTGCTGTACCATCTTGTCCAAACTTTTGGTTTAAGATTTTTTTCTGCCAGATAATTTGTCCATACATCCTTATTTAAGAAGGTATCAATTTTAAAAGTAGTCTCGTCAACTACAAAATATCTTGCTTCATTAACCGGAGTGTAAATGGTATCTTTTTCGCCTATGATGTGATTTTTATAAAAAAACCAGCGATTTAAATTGTCGATCTGATCACCATTTTTTAGATATATCGCATTACCCGAAAAATTGTTAATTTCATTTGAGCCGGGTGTTTTTGCCGACCAGTCAGCTAATCCAATCCCGGCATATAAAGGGATAGGTATAATAAAACAGAGTAGGATAATATTAAATTTTATAATTCTGTTCCTCATTTTTTTTAGGGGATTTTACTGCCAAATTAAATTTTTTAAAATTTGTCGTTGATAATGTGGTTAAATTTAAATGCTGTTCTAAAAGGTTTGTAGCCCTTTTGTCTCTGTAATATCCAAAATGCAATTAATCCTTGCATGCCTAAACTTGCAGTAAATGATGCGTTTGAAATATCTGATTCGTTGATGCCAAATTGGTCGTATATAGTAATCTCAAATTCTGCCCGATATTTAAAATCATTTCGATGATGTAGTTTGTTAAATTGATAGTGAATATTTTTTAAAATAACATCTAATTGTTGTACCCCTCCAACTAATACCTTTAATGCAGTACTATCATTATAAGAAATCCCGAATGGAAAATTTTTTAAATCAGATCTTTTCTTCTGATTTTCCTTTAAAGAATGAATCAGGGTGAAATCATAAGTACTTATTGCCATTTTTTGTCTAAAAGCTGTGCTGATCTCTTTAATTAATAATTTGAAAGATTGTTGCGATAGCATTAAAGTACTTAATTCAATGGTATCGTTAAAATCTTTGCCGTTTCCGGTTTTAAGATGGTTTACAATTTTATCAGCAATCTTTTTATAGGTGTCGCCCCATAAGCCCATATGCAAAGTTTGTTTTAAGGCATTAAAGAGCATGGTGTCGCTTTGTGTAAGCATTGTATGGTATTGGCCAGAAATAGCTATTTTGCTTTTCATGCCATGTTCTATTGGTATATTCTCGTATTTTGGAACTTCTAAATATTGTTTTAGCTTGCCGCTTTTGGGGATTGCATTCACAGAGCTTATACTATCATCCCGTTTTCCTGTATCGCCTTCACTATGTATAAGTTGAGGCATATTAAACCTTACAGTATCACTTAATTGCCTTTCAAGATTTTTAGTAATAGTACTGTCTTGGGTGTGCTGTGATTTTAATCTTTTGAGTGTTTCTATTAATTTCTGTATTGAGGTAGGCATGCATGTTTGATGTTCAATTAAAAGTACAAAATATATCGTAGAAACGCCAAAATTTATTTGGTTATCCGGAGGACTATGTAAGCTTATTTGCCAACAGTTAGGTTGCTTTTATTTTGTTTTCTTTAGTTTCAGAAATTTGTTTTAAAAAAAATTAAAACTGTTTGTAATTTAAAAACATTAATCCTATATTTGCAACCCGAATTATAGGAAACGAATAAGAAAAATAAAAGGCTAAATAGAAATGGCAAATCATAAATCTTCATTAAAAAGAATTAGAGCAAACGCAACAAAACGTTTACGTAACAGATATCAGGCAAAAACTACACGTACTTTCATTAAAAGATTACGTGCTGCAGAAGATAAAAAAACTGCATCTGATTTATTGCCTAAAGTAATCTCTATGTTAGATCGTTTAGCTAAAAAGAGTGTTATCCACAAAAACAAAGCGGCAAACAATAAATCGAAATTAACGAAATTCGTTAGCGGTTTAAAATAAGCCAATTTTTTTACGATATTAGCAAAGGCATCCCAACCAAAAGTTGGGATGCCTTTTTTTTGTCGAAAAAATGAAACCATACGAACAGAAATTAGGGGTAAAATTATGGGCTGAAGAAGATCGCCCGCGTGAAAAACTTTTACTGCATGGCAGAAGGCATTTAACTGATGCCGAACTTATTGCAATTTTAATTGGCTCAGGAAGTAAAACTGAAACAGTGGTAGATCTGAGCAAAAGGATTCTGGCTTTTTACGATAATAACCTCACCCGGCTTGGCAAAGCATCCATTCAGGATCTTTCCAGGTTTAAAGGCATTGGCGAGGCAAAAGCCCTAACCATTATGGCTGCACTCGAACTTGGCCTGCGACGAAAAGAAACCGCTGAAGAAGAGGTTACCCAGATTACCACCTCCGGCGATGTTTACAGGTACATGCACCATACCTTTGCCAACCTCAACCACGAAGAATTCTGGATACTGTTGCTCAACAGGTCTAACCGCATTATTGGGAAATTTCTGATCAGTAAAGGAGGGCAGGCGGGTACAATAGCCGATCCGAAAATTATTTTTAAAACCGCCTTAGAAAACAATGCGGCAAATATCGTACTAACCCATAACCATCCTTCAGGAAGTTTAAAACCCAGTGAAAGTGACGACAAACTAACTAAAGATATGGTTGCTTCAGGCAATTTGCTTACCCTCTTCGTGGTAGATCACGTTATTTTCGCCAATAACCGCTACTACAGTTATAAGGACGAAGATTTAATTTAAAAGATATTTCATTGTTAAAATACAATTAACCTTAATTTAGTATTATCGCAGCTTAAATTTATAATCTTCCGGAGAGTGCCGGAAATAAAAAAGCATAAGTATAATATGAATAGTTTAAAAATCATCCCTGTTTTTCTTTTATTAACCGTTTTTGCTTTTGCTCAAAAAGCAGCTGTACCCATTAACATTATTACTTATAATATCCGTTTAAATGTAGCTTCCGATGGCGTTAATGCCTGGCCGAACCGAAAAGATAATGTAAAGGCGCTGGTTAAATTTCATGATGCCGATATTCTTTGTGTGCAGGAAGCTTTGCCTGAGCAGTTTGATGCGCTGCTCGAAAATTCTAATTTCGATGTAGTGGGCGTTGGCCGTGATGATGGCAAAAGAAAAGGCGAATTTTCTGCCGTATATTTTGATAAAGACCGTTTCACTAAAAAAGATGGCGGAACTTTTTGGCTGTCGCAAACACCTGACGTGCCTTCCAAAGGATGGGATGCCGCTTTAAACCGGGTTTGTAGCTGGGTTAAACTGTACGACAAATTGAACAAGAAAGAATTTATCGTTTTTAATACGCATTATGATCATATTGGCGTTCAGGCAAGGATTGAATCGGCTAAATTGCTGAAACAGAAAATCCAGCAAATCGCACCAACATTGCCTGTTATTTTTACCGGCGATTTAAATGTAACGCCTGAAACAGAAGCCATCGCAACCATTAAATCTTTTCTAACCGATGCAAAAGAGGTTTCTGTAGAAGCACCTTACGGCCCGGCAGGTACTTTTAACGGTTTTCATTTCGATAGCGACCTGAAAGACCGTATTGACTATATTTTTGTGAACAAAAGTTTTAGAGTGCAAAAGTTTGCCGTTTTAACAGATAGTAAAGATAAAAGGTATTATTCTGACCACTTACCTGTATTTTGCCGTTTATTCTTTAAATAAATGCTGTTAAAATCTGCATCACCATTTCCTTTTCAATTCGAACTTTTCGGAGAACAATATCATTATCACTATATTTTCGAAACACTGGCATTTATTGTTGGTGTAAGGCTGTATTACTATTATAAAAAGGGAATTGCAGATCCGATTTCTGATGAAAACAGGCTTTGGATAATGTTGGGGGCAATGGTTGGTGCATTAATCGGCTCGCGGCTAATAGCTGTACTCGAAACCCCCGAAGTAATCCATCACCTTACTTTTTCAATCCTCTATCAAAGTAAAACTATTATTGGCGGATTACTTGGCGGCCTGTTTGGTGTAGAATTAATCAAAAGAATAATCGGAGTTAATATAGCATCCGGAGATATTTATGTAATCCCGATTTTGGTGGCACTGATTATTGGCCGCATCGGTTGCTTTTCAATGGGAATTGATGAGCCAACTTATGGTGTGCCTACTCGCTTTTTTACGGGCATGGATCTGGGTGATGGCATCCTTCGGCATCCCATTATGCTTTATGAAATAATTTACCTCCTCCTTTTAATCCTTCTTTTTAACAGTTTAAAACACAAAGCACTCATCAATGGCGACCGCTTTAAATTATTGATGGTATTGTATTTTCTGTTCCGTTTTTTAATCGAATTTTTAAAACCTTACCATTCATTATTTTTAAATTTAAGCAGCATTCATTGGTCGGCATTGTTTATTTTTATCTATTATTATAAATTCATCATCAGGATTTTTAAAAAGATAGCTACTAAACAATAAACGCCATGGCCAATACCAGAGATTATATTTATTACGATTATACCAAAAGTCTTTGCCCCGAATGTTTACAGCTTTGCGATGCGAAAATTGTTTTTCAGGACGCCAAAGTGTTCATGCTGAAAAACTGCAGAACGCATGGCGATAGTAAAGTAATGATTGCTGATGATGTAGATTATTATAAACAGATCCGGAATTATAACAAACAGTCGGAAATGCCGCTTAGGTTTAATACCAAAGTGCATTACGGCTGTCCTTACGATTGTGGTTTATGTACCGACCACGAGCAGCATTCTTGTTTAACCGTAATTGAAGTTACTGATCGTTGTAACCTGGCCTGCCCAACCTGTTACGCCATGTCATCTCCAAGTTATGGCCGGCATAGAACTTTGGCAGAAATAGAGCGGATGATGGATGTGGTGGTGGCCAACGAGGGCGAACCCGATGTGGTTCAGCTTTCAGGTGGGGAACCGACGGTACATCCTGAATTTTTTAAGATTTTAGACCTCGCCAAAACAAAGCCGATTAAACACCTGATGGTAAATACAAATGGGATCAGGATAGCGAAAGACATCAAATTTGTGGAGAAACTGGCCGGATATATGCCCGATTTTGAAATTTACCTGCAGTTTGATAGTTTCAGTCCTGAAGTGTTAACTAAATTACGTGGCGAAGACCTGACCGAAGTAAGAAGAAAAGCTATCGATCATTTAAATCAATTCAATGTATCTACTACTTTGGTGGTTACCTTGCAAAATGGCTTAAACGACCATGAAATTGGCGATATTCTGGATTATGCACTAAAACAGAAATGTGTTCGAGGTGTAACCTTTCAGCCCACACAGGTTGCCGGGCGAAATGATGATTATAACGATCAGCAGGGAAGGATTACCCTGACCGAGGTGCGAAGAAAAATTTATGAGCAATGCCCAACCTTTACCCCGCAGGATTTAATTCCTGTGCCCTGTAATCCTGATGCGCTGTGCATGGCTTATGCCTTAAAAATTGGTGATGAGGTAATCCCGATGACACATTTGATCAATCCTGAAGATTTACTGAACAATTCGAAAAACACCATCGTTTTCGAACATGATGAAAAATTAAAAGAACACATGCTCAACTTGTTTAGTACAGGTGTTTCTGTTGACTGTGCCGAAGATACCTTTGGCGAACTGATGTGCTGCCTGCCGAGGGTAAAATCCGACAATTTAAGCTACGATAATTTATTCCGGATCATCATCATGAACTTTATGGATCCGCTGGATTTTGATGTGCGTGCGGTTAAAAAATCATGTGTGCACATCGTGAGCGATAAATATAAAATGGTGCCTTTCGAAACCATGAATATTTTTTACCGCGACAATAAAATAGATCTGATCAGGGAAAAATTAAATATGAATTAATATGGGTGGCTTATTCGGCTTATTTGTAATTTATTGTCTTACCGCAGTCGTGCTTTTTGTGGTGGGGATTATTCAGGTTATCATTAAATCATCAAGAAATGAACCTGTAAAACCCGGACTAAAATTAATTATCATTTCGGTAATTATGGTGGTAATCGGTTTTGGTGCCTGCGCCGTACTGCTTGCCAACAGTTAATCATCAGTTTAAACTAATGGAACTTTTTATCGTATATTGGGCAGTAGCCGTGTTGCTATTTATAGTGGGGATCATTCAGATGATCATCAAAGCAGCAAAAAATAAGCCCGTAAAGTCAGGACTAAAATTGGTTATTGCCTCTGTAATTATGCTGGTAATAGGAGCAGGGGCATGTGCCGTAATTCTATCCAATTTAAATATTAGCCATTAGTCATTTTTATTGTGAAGATAGTGGGTTTAACTTTCTCCTTTGGGCTTTAAATAATATCTTTGCGTTTTATAATTCTTGAACTAAGGTTTTAGCGCTCGCATGCCTCAAATCTCATGTCTAGGATCTCAAATCTCAATAAATGAAAATATCATATAACTGGTTAAAACAATTCGTACAGATAGATAAGACACCTCAGGAGCTTTCATTAATCCTTACCAATGTAGGTTTGGAGGTTGAAAGTGTAGAAAAGGTACAGCCTGTAGTGGGCGGCCTTGAGGGTTTGGTTATTGGCGAAGTATTAACCTGTGTTCAACATCCCAATGCCGATCGTTTGCGCATTACCACGGTTAACGTTGGCGGTAAAGAAAATCTGCAGATTGTTTGTGGTGCGCCAAATGTAGGTGCCGGCCAAAAAGTAGTGGTGGCAACCGTAGGCACAACCGTTTATCCTTTAGAGGGCGAACCTTTTAAAATCAAGGAATCGAAAATCAGGGGAGAACTTTCGCAGGGTATGATTTGCGCTGAAGATGAAATCGGTTTGGGTAAATCGCACGATGGAATCATGATCCTTGCCGAAGATACCGAAGTAGGAATCCGTGCTAAAGACCATTTCAAAATGGACGACGATTTTGTTTTCGAAATCGGATTAACGCCAAACCGCGCTGATGCTGCTTCACATTTAGGTGTGGCCAGAGATTTGGCTGCTTATTTCAGAAGTGAATACGAAATGCCTGATCTTTCTGCTTTCAAAACTGATAACGAAAATCTGGTTATTCCGGTTGAGGTTGAAGATTTAGCAACTTGCCCGCGTTATAGCAGCGTAACCATTTCTGGTGTTACCGTACAAGAATCGCCAGACTGGTTAAAAGATAAACTAAAGGTAATCGGTTTACGTCCGATCAATAACGTGGTTGATATTACCAATTATGTGCTTCATGGTTTAGGTCAGCCATTACATGCTTTCGATGCCGGTAAAATTACCGGTGGTAAAGTAATTGTAAAAAAAGTGGCAGAAGGTACGCCTTTTGTAACTTTGGATGATGTAGAGCGCAAACTCAGTGCAGATGATTTAATGATCTGTAATGCCGAAGCGCCAATGTGTATCGCTGGTGTGTTCGGTGGAAAATCTTCGGGTGTTGATACCAATACCAAAAATATTTTCCTGGAAAGTGCTTATTTCAATTCTGTTTCGGTTCGTAAAACTTCTAAAAGGCATGGTTTAAAAACCGATGCTTCTTTCCGTTTCGAGCGTGGTACCGATCCTGAAATTACGGTAACAGCTTTAAAATATGCAGCTTTATTGATTAAAGAACTGGCTGGCGGCGAAATTTCTTCGTCAGTTTCTGATATCTACCCAACACATATTAAACCATTTGAATTTGAGGTAAGTTACACCAACATCAATAAATTAATCGGTGCAAATATTCCCTCGGCCGAAATTAAACACATTATTACTGCTTTGGGTATTTCGGCAACCAATACTTCTGATGATACTTTGGCCTTAAGGGTACCGTCGTTTAAAGTGGATGTTACCCGCGAGTGTGATATTACAGAAGAGGTTTTGCGTATTTACGGCTATAATAACATTGAAATTCCTGCCAAGGTAAACGCATCACTTTCTTATAGCATTAAGCCTGAGAAAGAAAATACGCATAACGTAATTGCCGATATGCTTACTTCTAACGGTTATGCTGAAATTATGTGTAATTCGTTAACTAAATCTGCTTACTCGAAAAATTTAGATGAGGCGGTATTTATTTTGAATCCGCTAAGCAGCGATTTAAATGTAATGCGTCAGAATTTACTGATGCCGGCTTTAGAAAGTGTTGCTTATAACCAGAACCGTAAAAATGGCGATGTAAAGTTTTATGAATTTGGTAAGACCTATCATTTAATTAATGAGCAATATGTAGAACGTTCGAGACTGTTATTGTTAATTTCAGGCGCTAAACAAAGCGAACAATGGAACCATAATTCAAAATCAGCTACTTTTTACAACTTAAAATCTGCGGTTGATGCGATTATCTCACGCTTGGGTATTGCAAGTTATCAATCGGATGTGCTAAATGATGAAAACTTTGCTTACGGCATCAAATATTTCCGTGGCGATAAAACATTGGTAAGTTTTGGAGCAGTTTCAAAAGCCGACCGTAAGGTAGCTGATGTAAATGCACAAGTATTTTACGCTGATTTCGATTGGGCTGCCTTATTGGATATTGTTAAGAAAAACAAAATTGTTAACAAAGAAATTTCTAAATATCCTGCAGTGCGTCGCGACCTTTCTTTATTGATCGATCAGGCCGTAACTTTTGAGACCTTAAAAGGCATTGCTTTTAAAACAGATAAAAAACTGATTAAAGAAGTGGGTGTTTTTGATGTGTATGTGGGTGATAAACTGCCGGAAGGTAAAAAATCTTATGCACTGAATTTTATTTTGCAGGATGAGGAGCAAACCTTAACCGATAAGCAGATAGACAATACCATGCAGAAGCTGATTGCGAATTTAACCGCACAAGCTGGGGCAGAAATTAGGAAATAAAATATAAATTCGTATTTTTAGAAATAAATTCATGACTTCTGTTGCAGATCAATTAGATAAAGTATTACAAAAAACGGCTCAGGTAATTGAGTTATGTAATGCGCTACAGGAAGAAAATGATTTATTAAAGCTTGAAAATCAATCGTTAAAAGTCGCACTCGATACCGCAAAGGGCAAAAATGTAGAACTTGATGAAAAACTCAGGGTTACAAAATTGGCCAAAAGTATAGAGGGAACAAGCGAGAAATCGCTTGACATTAAACAAAAAATTAACGATTTTGTGCGGGAGATTGATAGAAGTATCGCGTTGTTAAAGAAATAATGATGCGAAAAAATCAGAAACTAAGCTAAACAAATGGGAGAAATCTCGATTAAAATAACCATTTCCGACCGTATTTATCCTTTAAAGGTGAATATGGAAGAGGAAGAAATTGTGAGACGGGCAGCAAAAATGATCAACGAGCGCATAAAAGATTATCAGGATAATTATGCGGTTAGAGATAAGCAGGACCTTCTTTCTATGGCAGTATTGCACTATGCAACCGCCGTATTGAGAACAGAAAACAAAGTACAAAACCAGGATACTGCTGTTGCCGATAAAGTTGAAGAATTGGATGTTTTACTCAATAATTTCTTTTCAAAATAAGGTTCGTTCTTTATATTTTTTTGTCATCCTGAATGCAATGAAGAATCTTCTGGAATGTCTGGGGATTTTTAAAACGGCTTGCGCTATGCGCTTTGCTTCATTGGTCAGCATGGCAAATCACACATATTAGCACAAAAATATAGCCGCAGCTAGTTTTTGAGTTTCAAATTTTATAAAACTTAACACTTCAATATCTATAGGGTTAAGAGGGCGTATTTCATTTGCTTTGCACCTGAAAATGGCTTAAACCCTAATTATGCTTAGTTGAGGTTTAAAATGTATGAGACTTTAAAAATTAGTTGCGGTTTTTTTTTACTTAAAAAACAAAATGGAAATAGTTGAAATATTAGGATACGTATTTGCCGTAATAGCAGGTATAGCTATCGGAGTAGTGGTAGGAAGATTCCTCCTGCGTAACTTGCTTAAACAGCAGGAAGTTGCTGCACAGAACAAGGTGAAAAAGATTTTAAAAGACGCAGAAAATAATGCCGAAATTTTAAAAAAGAATAAACTTTTAGAAGCAAAAGAGAAATTTTTACAATTAAAAGCGGAGCATGAGCAGGAAGTGAATGCAAAAAACAACAGCATTAACCAGCGCGAAAACACCATGAAGCAGAAAGAGCAATCGGTGAACCAGCGCATGGAAAACTTCAATAAAAAAGAACAGGAGCTTGATAAACAAAAGAGCCACCTTGAAAAGCAAACCGAACTTGCCATTAAAAAGCAGGAAGAGGTAGAAGTATTAAAAAATCAACATTTAACCCAATTAGAAACCATTGCAGGTTTATCGGCCGAAGAAGCTAAAAACCAATTGGTAGAAAACTTAAAGGAAGTTGCCCGTACACAAGCCATGATCCAGATTAAGGATATCGTTGACGAGGCAAAACTAACCGCTAGTAAAGAAGCTAAAAAAGTGGTTATCCAAACCATTCAACGTACCGCTACCGAGGCGGCCATCGAGAATTCTGTTTCAATTTTTCATATCGAAAGCGATGAGATTAAAGGTCGTGTAATTGGCAGGGAAGGTAGAAATATCCGTGCTTTAGAAGCGGCTACCGGTATCGAGATTATTGTTGATGATACCCCTGAGGCTATTATTTTATCAGGTTTCGACCCGGTAAGGAGAGAAATTGCCCGTTTGGCCTTACACCGTTTGGTAACCGATGGCCGTATCCACCCGGCCCGTATCGAAGAAATTGTAGCCAAAACCAAAAAACAGATCGAAGATGAGATTGTAGAAATTGGCGAGCGCACGGTAATCGATTTGGGGATCCATGGTTTACACCCTGAACTGATCCGCATGGTTGGCCGTATGCGTTACCGTTCATCTTATGGGCAGAACCTGTTGCATCACTCACGTGAGGTGGCCAATTTCTGTGCTACCATGGCGGCAGAGCTTGGTTTAAATGCTAAAATGGCTAAACGTGCCGGTTTACTACACGATATCGGTAAAGTGCCTGATGATAATCCTGAACTGCCACACGCAATTTTAGGGATGCAACTGGCCGAAAAATATAAAGAACATCCGGAAATCTGTAATGCAATTGGAGCCCACCACGATGAAATCGAGATGACTTCGATGATATCACCGATTATTCAGGCTTGCGATGCCATTTCAGGTGCCCGTCCGGGTGCACGCCGTGAGGTGGTAGAAAGTTACATTAAACGTTTAAAAGACCTTGAAGAACTGGCTTTATCATACCCTGGTGTAGAAAAAACCTTTGCTATCCAGGCCGGTAGAGAGTTACGCGTGATTGTTGAAAGCGAACGCATTACCGATGCACAGGCAGAACTTTTAGCTGCTGATATTTCTACGCGTATCCAAACAGAAATGACTTATCCTGGCCAGATCAAGGTTACCGTAATCAGGGAAACCCGTTCTGTGGCCTTTGCAAAATAGATTAAATCGTCACCCTGAATTTATTTCAGGGTCTTAGTAACAAAAGATGCTAAGCCCGAATATTCCGGGCAGCATGACGAGCAGTTTAATAAACAAGATATAAAGCGATGGATATTCCATCGCTTTTTTTTATTTTTACATAATGAGCAAGCAAACCATCCAAATAGAACCAAAACGTCCGGTCGATGTACTTTTTGATAAGTACGCCGAAAGTCACCAAAACCCGACCAACAAGCTGGTTCACTGGATCTGTGTGCCATTAATCGTATTCAGCTTATTAGGTCTGGTTTGGCAGATTCCTTTTCCACATATTGGGTTTTTGGGAAGTTATAATGGTTTTTTTAACTGGGCATCATTTCTATTGGCCTTCAGTTTATATTATTATTTTACCTTATCGCCCGTATTGTTTTTTTTAATGATCTGGGTTGTTGGTTTAATGAGTTATATCATCGTAAAAATTGAACAGGCCGTTGGTTTGGGCAGTGGAACCGCTTATGCTATTTATGCGGCAATATTTGTAGCTGCCTGGATCGGTCAGTTTATTGGCCATAAAATTGAAGGGAAGAAACCCTCATTTTTAGACGATGTTAAGTTCCTGTTAATCGGTCCGATCTGGTTATTGCACTTCATTTGTAAGAAAGTTGGTATTAGGTACTAATCCAAAATACGGTTAACCTTTAATTAACCTTAACGTAAAGTAACATTAATTAACACCTAACTTCGTGTTAACACTGCGGTAATATTTTTGCCCTTATCAAATAAAGGCAAATTGGAATTACTAAACTCTTTTAAAAGAGCGGCACTTACTGTGTTCGCTTTGACGATGAGCATACTTTCGTATGCGCAAACAGGAAAAATTTCCGGTAAAATATCTGATCAAAAAACAGGTGAGACCTTAATTGGTGTTACAGTAAAAATTTCAGGTACAACAAAAGGTACTTCAACAGATATTGAGGGTCGATATGTTATTGCAGGGTTGTCGGCAGGAAAACACGCTATTGAGGTTTCTTATGTGGGTTATGCAACTAAAAATGTTGTCGATGTAGAGGTAAAAGACAATGCTTCTACTAATTTAGATATTTTATTGAGCGAGTCGAACTCACAAAAATTAAACGATGTAGTAATAACTGGAAGCGCTAGTAAAGAATCAGTTAATACTTTATATGCTAATCAAAAATCAAGTATTAGTATTTCAAGCGGTATATCAGCTGAATTGATTAAAAGAAGTCCCGACCGTAATACTTCTGAAGTTTTAAAACGTGTAAGCGGTGCAAGTATCCAGGACAATAAGTTTGTTATCGTGCGTGGTTTATCTGATCGATACAACTCTGCTATGTTAAATAACTCTATGCTTCCAAATACAGAAGTAGATAAAAGAGCATTTTCATTTGATATTCTTCCTTCAAACCTGATAGATGCCATCGTAATTAATAAAACGGCATCAGCAGATATTCCTGCAGATTTTTCAGGAGGTGTAGTACAGGTAACCACAAAAGATTTTCCGGTTAATACTTTTTTCAATGTTTCATTAGGAACTTCTTACAACACACAGTCTGCCTTTAAAGATTTTCTGTCTTCTCCAAAAAGTGGTAACGAGATTTTCGGATTTTATAATAAAGACAGAGATATCCCAACGGGATTTCCTTCTTCAAAAGATTATCGCGCTTTACCAAACGGTGCAAGTGAAACTTTTACCCTATCTAAACTTTTTAAAAACAATTGGGGATATAGTTCTGCGAAATCAACCATAGGTCCAAATTTCCAAGTAAATTATGGATCCAGTAAGGTTTTTGATGATAAATCTAAATTTGGCGCTGTTTTATCTTTAACCTATAGATACGACGAACGTTTAAAAACTAGTGATCAAAAAGCCTATGTTGGACAGGCGCTAGGTGATGTGTACCATGATGATATGTATAATTTTAATACAAATATTGGTGCACTTGCCAACTTTGCATATTCGTGGGGCAATAATAAAATTTCATTAAAAAACTTATATAACAGGGTTTTAGAAAATCAATTTACCTATCGTGTAGGTATAGACGATGCTGGTGGTGAATTTATCAGGACCGGTGATTACCTGCTTCAAAGATCTTTAATGTCTAATCAGTTAACCGGTGAGCATTTATTGTCTACAGAGAGCAAGATCAAGATAGACTGGAACTTAAACTATGCAAATACAGACCGGAAAGAGCCTGGCTATAAACGTATGGATTATTCCAAAGATGGTATTGCTTCTGTTCAATCGGGATCTGCCGTAGCCGGTTTAGCTGGTAATTTTTCTTCTGTACTTAATGAAAATGCCTACGGTGGTGCAGCTAATTTAACAATTCCGGTTAAATGGTTCAGAGATAATAATAAAATCAAAGCTGGTTATTTTGGGCAATACCGCAAACGTGATTTTAGTGCAAGGGTAATCGGTTTTATTAGGAACGGGAATTTCGATGCTTCATTGTTAACGCTTCCGCAGGATCAGATTTTCTCTCCTGAAAACATACGCGCCAACGGCTTTGTGTTAAACGAAATTACAAATGGTAGCGATCAATATCAGGCTAATTCTTTACTGAACGCAGGTTATGTGATGTTTGATGGCTATTTAACTGAAAAATTAAGATTAGGTATTGGCGCAAGGTTAGAATCGTATAAGCTATCATTAACCAGTGAAGATAATGGAAAGCCAGTAAACATTGATTCAACGGCTACTAACTTACTTCCTTCCGCAAATCTGATTTATAACTTAAGTGATAAAGCTAATATCCGTTTATCAGGATCCCAAACTATTGGAAGAGCTGAATTTAGGGAACTAGCACCATTTCCTTTCTACGACTTTAATAAAAACGTTAACGTTAGGGGTAATGCTGGGTTAAAGCAATCTAAAACTACTAATATTGATTTAGGTTATGCCATTTATCCATCATCGGGCGAAACCTTTTCGATATCAACCTTTTACAAATATTTTGATTCTCCAATAGAACAAACACTTCAATTAGGGACGTCTGGAAGGTCGTTAAGCTATGCTAACTCTGCTTCGGCTACTGTTTATGGAGCTGAACTTGAAATAAGAAAATCGTTAAAATTTATTGATAACAGTTTAAAGAACTTCACATTTAATGCTAATGGATCTTATATCAAATCAAAGGTTCAGGTTTCAAGACTTGTAAATGCTCAAGGTTCGAGACCATTACAAGGGCAATCTCCTTACTTAATCAACGCAGGACTATCTTATGCATCTGCTGTCGAAAACTCAACTGGTGTAACAGTATTATATAATAGGGTAGGACCAAGAATCTGGGCGATTGGTAATGTGGAAGACCCCGATATCTATGAATATTCAAGAAATATTTTAGATCTGCAGGTTTCACAAAAGTTTGCAAAATCGAAGGGAGAAATAAAAGTTAACTATAGCGATATCTTTAACAACAAAGCTTATTTCTACCAGAAAGTTAAAGGTTCAGATCCAAATGCAGGCTTCGATAAAAAAACAGATAATATAAATATTGCCGATAGGTTTGGATCTACCATATCGCTAACACTATCCTATAAATTTAAATAGCAGAATAATTTTTTAACATTAAAACGCCCTTCATTTAATGCTGAATTGATATTGGCATAATCTGCAGGAAATATTTTTGAACAAATCATAAAAGGAAAAGGAAAATCAAAATGAAAATGAAAAACAGATTAAACTTGGGCATGCTGGCAATTTTGGTAGCTGGTGCTACAGTAGTTTCTAGTTGTAAAAAAGATAGTACACCTATCGAGGAACCAACAAAACCGGATTCGAACGAATCTTTGGCAGATGCATTTTTTGATAAAGTATCCTATAAAGGAGCATTTGGATCATCAGACTGGACTGCAAGCTGGACCAATTTTACACCAAAAGTAACTGTATATGGTGAGGCAACTGAAACTTTGCAGGGATCAATCGATGCTAACAGAACATTAGATGCGAATAAAGTTTACAAATTAGTTGGATTTGTGTACGTTAAAGATGGCGTTACATTAACCATTCCTGCCGGAACTGTTATCCGTGGAGATAAAGATTCGAAAGCTACTTTAGTTATCACACGCGGTGGTAAATTAATTGCTGAAGGAACTGCAGCAAAACCAATTGTATTTACTTCAAACCAGGCTGTTGGTTCAAGAGCTCCTGGTGATTGGGGTGGAATTATTATTTTAGGTAAATCAACCAACAATATCCCTGGTGGTACAGGTTTAATTGAAGGTGGATTAACTCTTCCTGAAGGAAACCACGGTGGTAATGTTTCTGCCGATAACTCTGGTGTACTTAAATATGTACGTGTAGAGTTTCCTGGTATTGCTTATGCAACCAACAACGAAATTAACGGTGTTACTTTTGGATCGGTTGGTTCTGGTACTACCGTAGATTACGTACAGGTTTCATATTCAGGTGATGATTCATTCGAATGGTTTGGTGGTACTGTAAATGCTAAGCATTTGGTTTCTATTGCAAACGTTGATGATGTTTTCGATTTTGACAACGGTTTCTCTGGTAAATTACAGTTTTTAGTAGCTCAAAGAGATCCATCTTTAGCTGATCAGGCTGGTCAATCTAATGGGATCGAGTCTGATAACTCAGAAAAAGTATTCGATTCTAGTCCACGTACCCGTCCGGTTATTTCAAACATGACACTAATCGGCCCTGGAAACGTAGCTGTTGATGCGAAGCACGAATATGCTAACCTATGGAGAAGAGGTTCAAAAATGATCTTGGCAAATTCAATCTTTATTGGGTTTAAATTTGGTATCGATATCCGTGATAAAGAAACCGGAGATGCATTAACGGATGGAACATCATTGATCAAAAACAATATTTATCAATCATTTACTGCTGGTAAGGATGTTGTTGCCGATGGTGCTACACTTTCTTTTGCAAGTTCAGATTTATTGAAACAATATTTAACTTCTAAAGGAAATACCATCATTGATGAAACTGCTGCAGCAGCCTTATTGAATGCCCCTTTCAGCTTAACAGCTCCTAACTTTACAGTTAAAGCTGGTTCTTCGGCGGCAACTGGCGCAACTTTCTAGATATTAAACAATTCGCCTGATTAAAACAGGCAGATCATAAGAAGAGCCTTTATCAGATATTGATAAAGGCTTTTTTATTGCTTTAATTTATGTTATGCCTTAAAAATATAATCACCCTTGTTTAGGTAATTGTAATTGTTAGATTCATCATTGTACGTTTAATTATTTTAAATTGACTTATTATTTTAATTTTTTTGTCTGTTTTATAATATTAAAATTAATGATTTGTTTATAATGCATTAATATTGAGATGGTTAAATTAGAATAAAAAAATCATCCATGAAAAAATCATCTATTTTAAGCTCATTCTCAAGGACAATGTGCTTCGCATTTTTGATGCTAACTTTAAGCATCTATTCGTGTAAAAAATCTGAAACTCCTGTTATAGCTCCCGATAACAAAGTTGAAGTTGAGCCCAATGCGCTCGCTAAAATTAAAGAACTTGGTTTTGCAACCGATGGCATCAAAGAATCTGGCGATTACTATGTAGTAGAAGGTGATATCTTAATTTCAAAGAAATCGTTAACTACAGTTAAAATTGCAGAAAAAGCAACCAATGCTGGCGGTAAAATAGCGCAAGGCCACACCAATCAGTTAATTCAGGGAAACCTCACCAATGTGATTATCACCCAGGAAGATTTCGATACCAGGTGGTTTTATGCAATTAGAGAAGCTGTGGCTGCATGGAATGCAATAGGCAATTGTCGTATTAACTTAATCCATTCTTATAACCAGTTTTATGCACCATATACCAGTTCTGTTACGCCTCATATTACCGTTAAAAAGTTAGATATGGGAACCGGTGCATTTGGACAAGCTGATTTTCCAACTAATGATGGGCAGGCAGGCGCCAACATCTGGGTGAATCATATTACCAATAATGTTAACAGTGCAGGTGCCAACAATGGCATACCAAGAAGCCATGAACAGGATGTATTTATGCTGATACACGAAATTGGCCACTGTTTGGGTTTGCGTCATACAGATTACAGCGGAGAAGGTAATTACGATAACTATGGTAGGTATGTTGGCGTGAATGCAACACCTGGTACACCCTCAACCGGCGCTGCGTCAGCAGATCCTAATTCTGTAATGAACTCAGGTAGATTAGGCACTTCGAGAGGCTGGACAGGTTTTTCTTCCTATGATGTAATCGCTGCCCAGTATTTATATCCGCCCGTAACCACTCCGTTTGTAAGTACCTTTAAAAATGTAATCAATGGCCCATCTAGCAATTCTGCAGGCAGTACGGTAATTAGCACAGCTGGTGCCATGTACGATAGCGGTTACTACGAGTGGAGAATGTTAGATCAAAGTTTAAATGTGGTGTTGCCGGTAAGCACTTTTAGTAATTCGCCACAACAAGAATGGTCGTATGGTACACCCGGCACTTATTATTTAGAGTGCAGATTGGTTGGCTTAGAGTGCACAGGAGAATGGGCAAGACAAACCATTACTTTTAATTAATCAGTTATAATCTTGCCTTTAATTAAATAAACATAAAAAAGCATTGTAACAATCACAAAGTTGCAATGCTTTTTAATTAATATGCGTTTATAAAAATTTATTCACTAGCCTTCCGTTTTCTCAGCTACCAGTTCCTTTTTAGGTGTTTTTACTGCAGCAGTTTTAGCCGGCTTTGTTTTGCTAACTACAGGAGCAGTTTTTTCTTCCTTAATAAATGGGGTAATTGAATCTTCTGTAGCAGAAATCGTAACTTTTTTAGCCAGTTGTTTGGCAAATTTTCCGATTACTTTATCTGCTTTTTTTGCTTTGCCATAAGCTGATACCACTTCGCCGAAAGCTGCAGCCAATTTTGTTTCTAACTCTTTACGTACTTTCTTGCCTGCTGAATGGTTTCTTGATTTTGATTTATTTTTTTTCATCGAACTTAAAATGGATATTTCCAAAGATATGTTATCGGAAAATTAAATCAATATTATGATTTTGTTAACTAATTGGTTTGGAGTTAACATGTATAATATTTTAGTTAATGCAAGGCTAAATTTTAGCCCCTTCCGCTACATGCCCGCCAAGGTCTAAAGTATTCTGAAACTCTTCCAGGTATTGAAGCAGGTGCCTTTCTGCATTTGCATACGAAGTAAAGGTAGAAGCCGGTTGATTAGGATCAGAATCGCTTTTGCTTTTATAATATAAGCTGGTCTGAAAAATAAACACACTGTCATCATTAATCGGCGACATGATCCTGGCTTTAACCTGATGCTGGTGAATTTCGACAAAAAACTCTTTTAAAATGGTATATATGACTGCAGACATAAGGATATCGTTTACGTTTTAACATCAGTTAAAAAATAAAAGTAATGCAAATAGCCTTTCATTCAGCGTGTTTTTAATAAGATAACATTGATTAAACAATTAATTAACATTAAATTAATATTAAAACGTCAGATATCATCGTTTAATGGGCTCATAGGCATATACCACCTCAAATTTACTGTTTTTCAGGTTTGAGGAGAGCTGTCCGATTTTCAGGTTCTGCGCCTGTGGGGTAGGCTCGCAATAAGAGTATTTTTTACCTTTATAGGTAATGGCTTCACCAACAGGTTTGTCAAACTGTACAGCAATGGTTAAATGTTTGGGGTAGAGTAAGGCAATCATAGGCAGGTTATATATTTCTTTTACCAGGTAGAAAAAGAGTGCTGCCCGGTCGTCGCAATCGCTGTAGGTACTTAATAATGTCTGTTCTGGCGAGAAACGTTTTTCTTTACCAAAATTTTCATCATCATCTTCGTATAAAAAGCCGTAACGCGTAAACCTCATCAAATAATCAACCCCTTTTTTCTGATCCATGTGCTTTAAATTTTCTTTTAAAGTAGGAATAAGCGAGCTGTAAGTTTCTCGGCTTAACGGGATATTAAAATAACTTTCAAAATCGACTATCGGGTAGTTTTTAAAAATAGCCTGCACATCCTCATTTACTTTGAGTTTAAAATGATGTATTTTTTGACGATAACTAAACTCGATGTCTTTTTCCTGGTAGTTTTCCGGCTTGAAATCGGGCATACGCGTAACTTTATACGAGAAAGGATTTTTAGCCTCAGGAATTGAAATTTTAACTGGTTTGTAAACGTCGGCCTGTTTAAACAATTTTCCATAATCATGATAGTTCAGGCACATGTATTTTTTACCTTCAATTATAAAAAATGGAATATCGCTGATGTCTTCCTCATTTCTGACATAAAAAATAACCTGGTTATTGCCCACAGCCAACCTTGCATCGTAACCGCATTTGCTGAGCAAAAACCATTTGTATAACGTATAACGGAAATAATTATCGGCTTTCGGGCTGATTAGTTCTGCCGTTTTACGGATGAGCTGGTAATAGATCCAATCGTTTAAATTATACTTTTCCTGATACTTTTTAAGTGAAATAACCAATGGGGTATAATTGCCTGATGATATCATGGTGTAGAATTTTGAAACCTCAGCTGCATTTGCTGTTTTTGATACCGGAAGATTAACCGTTGAATCTGCACTGAAATTGAAAGTTCCGTTGTAAAAATCGAAAGTGTAGTTCTGTCCCTTTGCGATGGTGGTACTCAACACCAGGCTAACGAACAAAAAGATATTCAAAAAATATATGCAGATCCCTCTTTTCAAACCACGCCATATTTGGTTACATTAAATTTACCTATTATTAATGCAAAAGCAACAATTTCTTTATGTTAAGCAGCTAATCACATTTTATAATAAATTAACATGGGGTCAGCTTTTCAATAAATTTTAAACACAATTAAAGAATTATTGAAATGTGATTTGTAATCATGCTCGTAATATTAAATATTCTATAAATAACATTTCATTAATACCAATTTAACAAGCTGACCATACTTTTGTGGCATAAATATTTGGTTAGTATTTATAAAGTTTAGGTTAGTTGATAATAAAAAACCCAGATGGATGTCTGGGTTTTTTTATTGCCTTAAATTATAAGTTCTTGCCAAGTTTTTCCAGCATTTCTGGTGGAATATTATGTGTATCCACCACTAAGAAACCATCTAAACAATCTGAAAATTTAGGATCAATATTGAAAGAGATAATTTTCGCATTCAGGTTCATATACTGTCTTAACAATACCGGAATTTTGATGTGCGAGTTTTCAATATCGCCAATAATACTGTCTAAATCCTTGAAAGATTCACTGCTATCAACCAATGTATCAGTTGCGATAGGCAATAAATCGGCCTTAAATTTATTTCTCGGTTTAACATATTTTGCCATCTCGTAATCGAAATGGTTTTTGGTAATGTAATCAACAATTAAAGCCTTGCTGAATTTCGAAAAATTGTTGCTGATACTTACCGGCCCGAACATGTAACGGTACTGCGGGTTATCGATCAGGTATTTTAAAATTCCTTTCCAAAGCAAAAACAATGGAAGTGGTTTACCCTGGTATTCTTTTCTGATCCACGACCGGCCCAGTTCAATCCCTTGCCTCAACATCGGGTAAAACTGATCTTTCATTTTAAAAAGTTCCGAAAGGTAGAAACCACGGCGGCCCATACTTTCTAAAATCTCATCGCCTTTACCAATGCGGTAAGCACCTACTATATTTTCAAGGTCCTTATCCCAGATAAATAAATGGTTATAATAAATGTCGTAGTTGTCAAGATCGATTTTCTTGTTTGTGCCCTCACCAACTTCGCGGAAAGTGATTTCGCGTAAACGGCCAATCTCTCTTAAAATATTTGGAATTTTTAAGGTTGGTACGATATATACTTCATAGTTTTTTTCCGTCCAAACCTTAAAATCCTCTAGTTTTTCTACTTCTTCTTTAATTAAAACCCTCGAAGTTTCTTCAATTACCTCAACCGGTTTCTTTTTAATTTTGAATAAGTTTAAGGGATTAAAAAGCTTTTTCTCCGTATCCAGTCCAACACCCAAAGCATAAGTACGGGCCCTTAAAAAGTCCATTAACTTATTGCTGCTGTTCATGTGCGAGATTTCAGAAATCGCAATCGGCTTACCAATCCTTACTTTGATGGTACGGCCGTGTTTATTTAAAAATTCAGATGGAAGCTTTGCCGTACGTAAAGTTGGGTGTATAAAACTTAAGATATTAAAGAAAACACCGTTATTGCCATGAAAATAGATGGGTACCACCGGAACTTTTGCTTTTGCAATGAGTTTTCCAACCACAGGGTGCCACATTCTGTCGGTTACCTGCTGTGCATCCAGTTTAAATGTAGAAACCTCTCCAGCCGGAAAAATGCCGATCGGTGTTCCATTTCTAAGCAGATCGAAAGTTGTTTTTAAACCACTGATGCTTGATGAATGCTGAACATTTTCGAAAGGATTAACCGCCACAAAAAATTCATCAAGGTTAGGGATTTTTTTCAATATGAAATTTACCATCACTTTGGCATCAGGCCTCACCGTACATAAAAGTTTAACCAGAGCCAGACCTTCTACACCGCCGTAAGGGTGATTTGCTATGGCAATAAACGGACCCGTTTTAGGGATGCAGTTTAAATCATCCTCGTCAAATTCGATCGAAACACCAATGGTTTCCAATATTTTATCTACAAACTCTAAACCCTTAAAGTGTTGATTTTGAGCGAATACATCATTGATATCATTCAGTTTCATGATCTCCATCATCAAACCTGCCAAACCCGGTACACCTAGCTTATCTATCTTCGTTGCTTTAGCAAATTCGGACGTTGTTATGATCTTCATATAAAATTCTTAGGTTGTTGATAGGCAAAACCTGCTCAGTTTTGCAATCCCAAAAATAAGATTTATATTTATAATACACATGTCATATCGCATCAATGAGAATTTGGCTGAATAAATATTTCGGTTTTAGTAAAGGTGAGTTCAACGGATTGTTGTTGCTGATCCTGATTATTATGGTACTTAAGGCAATACCTGTTATATATGGTTATACCCGGCAGATAGAAAAAGACGACCCAAATCTTTTAGCGCAGCTTCAGAAAATAACCGTTGCTGATGAAAAATATGCAGGCAACCTCCGCGACAGGATTGAGAATTCTTATCCAGAAAAAACAATTAAGCTGTTTAATTTTGATCCCAATACTTTAAATGCTGATGGCTGGCAGGCTTTGGGTTTATCGCCAAAACAGGCTAAAGCAATTATTAATTACACCAGTAAAGGCGGGAAATTTTTTAAGCCTGAAGATCTGCAGAAAATGTACACCATTTCTCCGGAAATGTATAAAAAGATTTTGCCCTATGTTAAAATTGCAGATCAGGATGTAAATACCTCCAAAAAATATTTCCCATTTGAAAAGAAAGAATATGTTAAAAAAGCACCGGTAATTGTTGATATAAACCAGGCTGATTCTGCAAAATTGGATGAAATAAAGGGAATTGGTGCTGCTTTTGCAAAAAGGATTATTAAATACCGGGAGCGTTTGGGTGGTTTTTATAAAAAAGAACAATTAATGGAAGTTTATGGCTTAGATTCTGTTAAATATGCCGAAATTAAAGACCAGATTTCGATAAGTAGTGTCCCTTTAAAAACAATCAATATCAATACGGCGGTTTTTGATGATCTAAAAAGGAATCCATACCTTTCTTATAAACAGATTAACGCCATTATTCAATACCGTAAACAACACGGCAACTATTCAAATGTAGCTGATTTAAAAAAGATAGCCATTTTAAATCAGCAGGTGATCGATAAAATTGCACCCTATATTTCTTTTTAGAAATCGAATATGGTATAAGGATTTAACCTTGCTGAGGAATTGTGGTTTCCGGCTACAATGTAATACACCCAAAAACAATCTTACCTTAAATCAGTATGAAAGCTTGCCGTTTCGTTAGGGACGATATCCGGGTAGCAAATAACCATTGGTTGTTTGCGTTTCGTTCCGTAGGAAAGTTTCGTGGAATTTCACCATATCAATCAAAAATCATCATTCTCCTGATTATTCGCAGATTTTTATTAAAAAAATAAAAAAATCTTTTTTAATCTTTTTCAGGGTTTAAAATTTAACCCATAAACTAAATGAACCAAATACCATTTCATTCTGTAATTGCGCAAATATTTAATGGTAACTAACTATCAAATAATTGATTATAATTGCCCCGAACTAACTTAAAATATAAAATTTAATGAGCGTGAGCTTCGATTTTTCAGAAACAGAAACTCAGCAGAATGTAAAGGCTATGGTCCGCGATTTTGCAGAGAAAAACATTCGTCCAAATATTATGGAATGGGATGAGGCACAGCATTTTCCGGTAGCGCTGTTTAAGCAACTTGGAGAATTGGGCCTGATGGGCGTTTTGGTTCCCGAAGAATTTGGTGGCTCGGGTTTGGGCTATCAGGAATATGTTGATGTAATTGTAGAAGTGGCCCGTGTATGTGGCTCAATCGGTTTATCATTGGCGGCACACAACTCGCTATGTACAGGCCATATCTTAGCCTTTGCCAATGAGGAGCAAAAACAAAGATGGTTACCTAAACTGGCAACTGCCGAATGGATTGGTGCCTGGGGTTTAACCGAAGCGAACACCGGTTCGGATGCTTTAAGAATGATGACTACTGCTGTTGAAGACGGCGATGATTATATTATAAACGGTGCAAAAAACTGGATTACCCATGGCAAAAGCGGCGATGTTGCCGTTGTAATGGTAAGAACAGGGGAGCAGGGAAATTCGAAAGGGATTTCGGCCATTGTGGTAGAACGCGGTACGCCTGGTTTTACGGCAGGAAAAAAGGAAAATAAACTGGGGATGCGTGCTTCAGAAACTACTGAAATGATTTTTGATAACTGCCGTGTACCGAAAGCCAATTTATTGGGCAATGTTGGCGAAGGTTTTAAACAGGCTATGAAAGTTTTAGATGGTGGCAGGATTTCTATTGCTGCATTGGCTCTTGGTATTGCAAAAGGTGCTTTTGATGCAGCAGTAGCTTATTCGAAACAACGCCAGCAATTTGGCCAGCCGATCTCAAGTTTTCAGGCCATCAGTTTTAAACTAGCTGATATGGCGACTGAAATTGAGGCTGCAGAATTATTAATCCGCCAGGCAGCTGACTTAAAGAACAGGCATTTACCTGTGACAAAGGAATCGGCCATGGCTAAATATTTTGCCTCAGAAGTATCGGTAAGGGTAGCCACAGAAGCCGTGCAGATATTCGGCGGATACGGTTACACCAAAGATTTTCCGGTAGAGAAATTTTACCGTGACAGTAAATTATGTACAATAGGCGAGGGCACCTCCGAAATCCAAAAGATTGTAATCGCCAGAGAAATATTGCAAGGGTAAAAAGTATAAGGTTTAGGGTTTAAGGCAAATGCCGATCACCTTATACCTTACATCCTACACCTTCAACCTTATTAAAAACCAAATATATTATGAGTAATCCGGACGGTTTAACCACCTCCGGATTTTTTTTGTTAAAATTTTCAAAACCTCCTAACCGGAATCAATGTTTTGACTAATGACTAATGACTAATGACTAATGACTAATGACTAATGACTAATGACTAAAGTTAGTTTGGCGCTTGAACCAGTTAATCGATTTAAACAATTAACCGATTAACCATTCTTAAACCAATGACCAATTAACCATTAAACTAATAAACTAAAAACATGGCAAAATATTCAGAAAAAGCTGGTGATAAAGTAAAAGAAACCATGCACGAAATGAAAGAAGGTAAGCTTAAAAGCGGCTCGGGCAAAAAAGTAACCTCCAAAAAGCAAGCAATTGCCATCGGATTATCAGAGGCCAGAAAAGAAGGAGCAAAGGTACCTAAGAAAGATTAAAAGACTAAAGCTGAAAGACCAAATAGGATCACTTATAAGTAATTCTGCTTCGTGCCTGTAACGCTTTTAGCTTTAGTCTCTAGACTTTCAGCTTACTCCGGTAAATCTTTCGTAGTTAAAATGCTATCTACTACGTAAACGCTAAATCCTCTCCAGGGCAGGGTATGTTTATACTCTTTATAATGTAATTCGAAAAACTTTCCGCTATTGGCCATCATTTTTTCTGCAATTTCTTTATTGGCGATAGAAAATTCAAATTCATTATTTTGTAAGGTACCTGTTTGTCTGGATTTTATCCCGCTCTGGATTAATTTGCCCTCATACGTTTTAAACACATAGCCCTTTTTTACCACATAGTTTAATTCACCTGCTTTCACCCCTTCGCCAAACACAAAGAAATAGCGGTAGTAACAAATTGCGATTAATACGATAACAACTATAACTGCGATAATTGAACCTACTTTTTTGCCTGTTGTCATATATGATAATGTATATATAAATGTAGCTAAACAACACATAAGTTTAACTAATGATTTAAATAAAAATTCTTTTTATAAATCTTTCTCGTTTTCAATATTTTGCTTACATTTGCAGCCCGTTAACACGGGAAAATTTAAAAACCACGAGAGGAGGTATTTCAGCGTTATGATCATTATCAACATTAAAGACGGCGAATCATTAGATAAAGCCCTTAAACGTTTCAAGAAAAAGTTTGAAAAAACTGGTGTATTGAGAGAACTACGTAGTCGCCAAGCATACGAGAAAAAATCCGTTGCTCGTCGTACTGAAATTAAACATGCTGTTTACATTCAGAATATGAATCTGGATACAACTTCATAGTTGTTCACGATATAAATGTATTAAAGCCTTCCCAGTGTAAAATCGGGAAGGCTTTTCTGTTTTAAAAGAAATCCAAAACTTTACAATAAACAATTAATTAATGATTTCTTTATATCAAAACAATTTGTAACTTCATATCAATGGCCGTAAAAAGATATTGAATGTTGCTAAAAAGTTTTATCACATATTTAACCCACGAGAAGCGCTATTCTCAGCACACCATTACTTCTTATCAAACCGATTTAGATCAGTTTGAAGAATTTCTTAAGGCATCAGAACTTGATTTTCCTGAAGTTAAACACACTCACCTGAGAAGTTACCTGGTTGAGCTGATGGAAAAAGAAAATTCAGAAAATACCATTAACCGAAAAATCTCTGCATTAAGAAGTTTTTATAAGTTTTTACACCGTTCCGGAAAGATCGATCAAAATCCAAGTGCTTTAATTAAGGCACCTAAAATTCCTAAAAGGCTACCGGTATTTGTTGATGCACAAAAAATGGATCATCTGCTGGATTCGGAGCAGTATTTTAATGAAAGTTTTCCCTCTGTTCGCGATCACCTGGTAATCGAACTGCTGTTTGGAACCGGCATGCGTTTAACCGAACTGTTGCAATTGAAAGATACAGATATCGATGTTTATTCGGGAACGATAAAAGTGTTGGGTAAAAGAAATAAGGAACGGATTATTCCTATAAATAAACAGCTTATCAATCAGGTAAATACCTATATCGGACTAAAAAAGTTGCAAAACTTTAATAACAATTTACTTATATTAATCGTTACCAATACAGGTGCAGCGGCATATCCGAAATTAATATACCGTATTGTTACCTCATACCTAAACCACATATCAACCAATGAAAAGAAAAGTCCCCACGTGTTGCGGCATAGCTATGCAACAAGCCTGTTAAACGCAGGAGCAGATTTAAATGCGATTAAAGAACTTTTGGGTCACGCCAGTTTGGCAGCAACCCAGGTTTACACGCACAACTCAATCGAAAGATTAAAAACAATTTATAAACAAGCCCATCCAAAGGCGTAAAAAAAGGAGGAAAAATGAAAATCGGAGTTCAATCAATCCACTTCAGTGCAGACAGTAAGTTGTTAGATTTTATACAAAAGAAGGCAAATAAGCTCGATCAGTTTTTTGACCAGATCATTAGCGGCGAAGTGTATTTAAAGTTAGAGAACGTAGAGGACGAGGCCAATAAGATTAGCGAAATTAAACTTATTGTGCCGGGGGGTACCTTGTTTGCTAAAGAACAATGTAAATCATTTGAAGAAGCCACTGATCTGGCCATCGAATCATTAAGGAAACAGATCACTAAACATAAGGATAAAACGCGTGCTAAATTAAGTGAGCATAAAGCAATTTTAAGCGAAAGCGAAGCGGCTGATTATTAATAAGCATAAAATTATATAAATTTAAAGGAGCGGTACAGTTAAATGTGCCGCTCTTTTTGTTTGAAGAGACCGTTGAACGAGGAAAATCGAAAAGATAACTTCCTTTAGCATCATCATCCCGAGCGGACTGCAACGTAGTCGGGAGATCTTTCCAGGAGATGACGATTTTTTTAAAATTAAAGAAACTGAATGCATTCTGCGCAGATTTCTATAAATCAAAATCAGTTTTTCATCAGATTCTCTTTAAAAAAATCAGCTTCGCTACATTAATTTTAACTTTTATTGAAATTAATTCAATTGTTATTATCCGCCAATAATTGTGATTACAGATCCCAATCATGTTTTTGAGGGCTACGGGCACAAAAAAATGAAAAAAAATATTCCATTTTAAGAGATTGATTATTAAGCTTCTTCATCGGTATAATGGTTGTCAATTAAAATAACTTCACTATTTTTTTTCAAATTTATTTTGAAGTGAAATATAAGTGTGTATATTTGCATTCCCTTTCGGAAACGGTGTTAAGCCAGGAAAAAAAGGGTTGTTCTTTAAAAAGATAAAAGTTTTAAAAAAACACGTTAATAGTATGAAAAATGAAGATTTTTCGTATCATTGCACAAAATTTAAAGCCTCCTTAGCTCAGCTGGTAGAGCAACTGACTTGTAATCAGTAGGTCATTGGTTCGATTCCGATAGGAGGCTCTTTTTATTTTAAAGTGTTAGCATTTTAAAGTAAAAGATGGGGAGATTCCAGAGCGGCCAAATGGGACAGACTGTAACTCTGTTATCGCAAGATTTCGAAGGTTCGAATCCTTCTCTCCCCACACTTTAAATGAATGACCAAATGTTTTAATGATAGAATAAATCTCTCATTCTTTCATTTAATCAATCACTAGTTTTTAAAAGCGGAAGTAGCTCAGTTGGTAGAGCGATAGCCTTCCAAGCTATAGGTCGCGAGTTCGAACCTCGTCTTCCGCTCCAATAAAATTAGAAAAGTGGGCAGTTATTGGTTGCGGTTTTAATTTAGTTAAAACAAAAGGCTGGAACTGGAAACTAAAAAGCCGACTTAGCTCAGCGGTAGAGCACTTCCTTGGTAAGGAAGAGGTCATGGGTTCAATTCCCATAGTTGGCTCAGGATAATAAAGCTTTGTTAAATCTGTTTAATATGCAGGGTAGACAAGGTTTTTTGTGTTGCATTGCATCAAAACAATAAATAAAATTAATAAAAAGTTAACCTACTAATTAGTTATAAATAAAATGGCAAAAGAAAAATTTGACCGTAGTAAACCGCACTTAAACATCGGTACAATCGGTCACGTCGATCACGGTAAAACAACTTTAACAGCAGCTATTACAAAAGTTTTAGCTGATGCAGGTTTATCTGAGGCACGTTCATTCGATTCAATTGACTCAGCTCCTGAGGAAAAAGAAAGAGGTATTACAATTAATACTGCGCACGTTGAGTATTCAACTGCAAACCGTCACTACGCACACGTAGATTGTCCAGGTCACGCGGATTATGTTAAAAACATGGTTACAGGTGCGGCTCAAATGGATGGTGCTATTATCGTTGTTGCTGCTACTGATGGTCCAATGCCACAAACTCGTGAGCACATCTTATTGGCTCGTCAGGTTGGTGTACCTTCATTGGTTGTATTCATGAACAAAGTGGATATGGTTGATGATCCTGAATTATTAGAATTAGTAGAAATGGAAGTTCGTGAATTATTATCGTTCTACGATTTCCCTGGTGATGATATTCCTGTTATTCAAGGTTCTGCTTTAGGTGGTTTGAACGGAGATGCTAAATGGGTAGCAAAAATTATGGAATTAATGGATGCTGTTGATAGCTACATTCCAATTCCTCCACGTTTAACTGATCTTCCATTCTTAATGCCTGTTGAAGATGTATTCTCGATCACTGGTCGTGGTACTGTAGCAACTGGTCGTATTGAGCGTGGTGTAATCAACTCTGGAGATCCTGTTGAAATCTTAGGTATGGGTGCTGAGAACTTAAAATCTACAGTAACTGGTGTTGAGATGTTCCGTAAGATCTTAGATTATGGTGAAGCTGGTGATAACGTAGGTTTATTGTTACGTGGTATTGAGAAAACTGATATCCGTCGTGGTATGGTAATCTGTAAACCAGGTTCAGTAACTCCTCACACTGATTTCAAAGCTGAGATCTATGTATTGTCAAAAGCAGAAGGTGGTCGTCACACTCCATTCTTCAACAAATATCGTCCTCAATTCTATTTCCGTACTACAGACGTAACTGGTGAGATCTCACTAGCTGAAGGAACTGAAATGGTAATGCCAGGTGATAACGTTACAATCACTGTTAAATTAATTAACGCGATTGCAATGGAAAAAGGTCTACGTTTCGCTATCCGTGAAGGTGGTAGAACAGTAGGTGCTGGTCAGGTAACTGAAATCTTAGCTTAATTTTAAGCTATAACAATATAAAAAGAGCTGGTTTAGGCTAGCTCTTTTTTATACACACGGGAATAGTTCAACGGTAGAATAGAGGTCTCCAAAACCTTTGATCAGGGTTCGAATCCTTGTTCCCGTGCTTAATATAATGATTGAGTATTTAGATGAGTGAATGATTGAATTTGAAGGGGCAACTTTCGGATATTATCATTCACTCATTTACTCATTCAGTCATTCAATAATTTTAATATGGCTAAAGTAGTTGAGTTTATAAAAGAATCGTACGATGAAATGACCAATAAGGTTACCTGGCCTACTTGGGGCGAACTTCAAAGTTCTGCAATTCTTGTTTTGGTAGCTTCCCTTATTATTGCACTGGTAATTTTTGCAATGGATAAAGGGTCTACATTTGTATTGGATACTTTTTATAAATCACTTTCTAATTAATTTTTTCTAATGAGCGATCTAAAGTGGTACGTTGTAAGGGCTGTTAGCGGTAAAGAAAAGAAAGTAAAACAGTACATTGATGCTGAGATCAGCCGTTTAGGTTTCTCTCATTTGGTTCCTCAGGTGTTAATACCAATGGAAAAATATTACCAGATGAAAGATGGTAAAAAAATTGCCAAAGAACGTAACTTTTATCCTGGTTATGTTTTAATCGAAGCTACATTAGATGGGGAATTAGAGCATATCATTAAAGGTATTAATAGTGTTATCGGTTTCTTAGGCGATAAAGCTGGTAACCCGATCCCGATGCGCCAGGCAGAAGTTAACCGTATTTTAGGTGTGGTTGATGAAATGAGCGAGCAAGGGGAGACCATGAATGTTCCTTATTATGTTGGCGAAGGCATTAAAGTAATGGACGGACCTTTCAACGGTTTCTCAGGTATTATCGAAGAGGTAAACGAAGAGAAGAAAAAACTGAAAGTAATGGTTAAAATCTTTGGACGTAAAACCCCGCTTGAGCTTAACTACATGCAGGTAGAAAAAGAGTAATAATATTATCAAAAATATTTATAAAGCCCCGGATTTACTTCGGGGCTTTTTTTATGCCTTCTATCAAATTAAGTACGGACAATAACTATAGCTTGTTAACCGTTAAATACCAATAAGTTCTTAACTTATTTTTTATTAAGGATTATCATTTAACAGGATCACAAATATTTAATAATTAAATTTTGTCGATACTATTGTTTTACTGTAAGTTAATCCATATCTTTGCAGTCCTTTAAGCTTTATAGGAGCCCTAAGGAAAATAAATGTTACATGCTTCCAATATTTAACATTGAGTTTTAAATAAACAAAAAACACAAAATGGCAAAAGAAGTCAGTGCAATGATCAAATTACAGATCAAAGGCGGAGCGGCAAATCCATCGCCACCAGTAGGACCTGCATTAGGTGCTAAAGGGGTGAACATTATGGAGTTTTGCAAACAGTACAACGCTCGTACCCAAGATAAAGCAGGTAAAGTATTGCCAGTTGTAATTACTGTTTATGCTGATAAGTCATTCGATTTCATCATCAAAACCCCTCCTGTAGCTATCCAGTTAAAAGATGCTACTAAATTACAGAGTGGTTCTGCTGAGCCTAACCGTAAAAAAGTTGGATCGGTGACCTGGGACCAGATTAAAGTTATTGCTGAAGATAAAATGCCTGATTTAAATGCATTTACAATCGAATCTGCAATGAGTATGGTTGCCGGTACAGCACGCAGTATGGGAATCACCGTTTCTGGTGACGCACCCTGGAACAATTAATTAAAAAACAGTTTACAACAGTGGCGAAATTAACTAAAAATCAAAAAAAGGCACATGCTAAAATAGAAGCTGGTAAAGCTTATACTTTGAAGGATGCTGCTGCTTTGGTAAAAGAAATCACTACTACTAAATTCGATGCTTCAGTTGATATTGATGTATCTTTAGGTGTAGATCCGCGTAAAGCCAATCAAATGGTACGTGGTATTGCTACTTTACCACACGGAACAGGTAAAACTGTACGTGTTTTAGCTTTAGTAACTCCTGATAAGGAAGAAGAAGCAAAAGCAGCTGGCGCAGACTTCGTAGGTTTAGACGAGTATGTAGCTAAAATTGAAGGTGGTTGGACCGATGTAGACATTATTATCACTACACCAGCTTGTATGGCTAAGGTAGGTAAATTGGGCCGTGTTTTAGGTCCAAGGAACTTAATGCCTAACCCAAAATCAGGAACAGTTACCAACGAAGTTGGTAAAGCTGTAACAGAGGTTAAAGCAGGTAAAATTGATTTTAAAGTAGACAAAACGGGTATCATACACGCCTCGATAGGAAAAGTATCATTCCCAGCAGATAAAATTTATGAGAATGCACTTGAAATCATTCAGGTAATTTCTAAATTAAAACCATCTGCTGCAAAAGGAACTTATTTTAAGAGCATTCACGTGTCTTCTACAATGAGTCCTGGAATTGCAATTGAAACAAAATCAGTAGCGGGGATCTAATCATGAACAGAGAAGAAAAAAACGAAGTAGTTTTAGAACTACAAGGACAAATGCAAGAGTTTGGCAATTTTTATATTGCTGATACTTCTAGCCTTTCTGTTGAGCAGATCAATAACATCCGCCGCAAATGTTTCGAAGGTGATATCGTAATGAAGGTTGCTAAAAACTCTTTAATCCGCAAAGCGATTGAAGGTTTAGAAGGCGATGCTTCTGAGATATACGAAGCGCTTAAAGGTTCATCATCATTATTATTCTCAAAAACAGCAAACGCTCCGGCTAAGTTGATTAAAGCTTTGAGAAAAACTTCTGATAAACCTGTGCTTAAAGCAGCATTTATAGATTCATCAGTATATGTTGGCGACGACCAGTTGAATAACCTGGTAAGCTTGAAATCAAGAGAAGAGCTTATCGGCGATATCGTTGGATTACTACAGTCACCAGCTAAAAACGTGCTATCTGCGCTTCAATCAGGCGGTAACAAAATTGCAGGAATTGTTAAAACTCTTCAGGAAAGAGAAGGTTAACGAACACCTTAAGTTCGCAAATTAAACAAAATTATTACACACGTAAATTTTTAAAATCTTAATAAAATGGCAGATTTAAAAGCGTTTGCTGAGCAATTAGTAAACTTAACAGTAAAAGAAGTTAATGAATTAGCTCAAATCTTAAAAGATGAGTATGGTATTGAGCCTGCAGCTGCTGCTGTAGTTGCTGGTCCTGCTGCTGGTGGTGATGCACCTGCTGCTGCTGCAGAAAAAACATCTTTTGATGTAATCTTAAAAGAAGCTGGTGGTCAGAAATTAGCAGTTGTAAAACTTGTTAAAGACTTAACTGGTTTAGGTTTGAAAGAAGCTAAAGACTTAGTAGACGGAGCACCAAAAGAATTAAAAACTGGTGTTGCTAAAGACGAAGCAGAAGCTCTTAAAAAACAATTAGAAGAAGCTGGAGCAGTAGTTGAGATTAAGTAATCACTTAACTTAGCTAAGCTAAAAATGTATTAGACACCGACTGAAAATGTCGGTGTCTTTACCTGTTTATAAACATCTCATTTTGTTTGGTTAATGAGCATGGTTAAGGAACGAAACCAAACAAATAGTTTATTCTTAAACTAAAATCTTTTAGTCCATTGGCAAAGACAGTCGAACAAAGAGTAAATTTTGCAACTAGTAAGCACATTATAGACTATCCGGATTTTCTGGATGTGCAATTGCAATCATTCAGAGAATTTTTCCAGATAGATACCACTTCAGACGATCGCTCAAGCGAAGGTTTGTTTAAAGTGTTTGCTGAAAACTTTCCAATAACAGATTCAAGAAATATCTTCGTATTAGAGTTTCTTGATTATTTTGTTGATCCGCCACGTTACGATATACATGAGTGTATTGAGCGTGGATTAACCTACAATGTTCCATTAAAAGCAAAGCTTAAGCTTTCTTGTAATGATGTAGAACATGAAGATTTTGAAACCATTATCCAGGATGTGTACTTAGGTACTATCCCGTATATGACACCAAAAGGTACGTTTGTTATCAACGGTGCAGAACGTGTTATCGTTTCGCAATTACACCGTTCTCCAGGGGTGTTCTTCGGCCAGAGCCGTCACACCAACGGAACCAAATTGTACTCAGCACGTGTTATTCCTTTCAAAGGTTCATGGATCGAGTTCGCTACAGACGTTAATAACGTGATGTACGCGTATATCGATCGTAAGAAAAAATTCCCGGTTACCACTTTATTACGTGCTATCGGTTACGATTCTGATAAAGATATCTTAGAACTTTTTGATCTTGCCGACGAAGTAAAAGTTAGCAAATCTGGTTTAAAGAAATATATCGGTCGTAAACTGGCTGCAAGGGTATTGAAAAAATGGGTTGAAGATTTTGTTGATGAAGATACTGGTGAGGTAGTTTCTATCGACCGTAATGAAGTGATTCTTGAAAGAGAAACCGTTTTAGAAGACGAACACATCGATATGGTTATTGAGGCTGGCGTAAAAAGCATCATCTTATCAAAAGAAGATGGCGCAAGTCAGGCTGATTATACCATTATATATAATACATTACAGAAAGATACATCGAACTCAGAAAAAGAAGCTGTTGAAAACATCTATCGTGCTTTGCGTAACGCAGAACCACCTGATGAGGAAACTGCACGTGGTATCATTGATCGTTTGTTCTTCTCGGATAAACGTTACGATTTAGGTGATGTTGGTCGTTACCGCATCAACCGTAAATTAAAAATGAATACCCCTGATGAGGTTAAAGTATTAACAAAAGCAGATATTATTGCAATTGTAAAATACCTGATCAAGCTGATCAACTCAAAAGAAGAGGTAGATGATATCGATCACTTGTCTAACCGTCGTGTACGTACGGTAGGTGAGCAATTGTACGCACAATTTGGTGTAGGTTTAGCCCGTATGGCCAGAACTATCCGTGAGCGTATGAACATCCGCGATAACGAGGTGTTTACACCAACTGATTTGATTAACGCCCGTACGTTATCATCTGTGATCAACTCGTTCTTTGGTACTAACCAGTTATCTCAGTTTATGGATCAAACAAATCCATTGGCAGAGATCACGCACAAACGCCGTTTATCGGCCTTAGGTCCAGGTGGTTTATCACGTGAGCGTGCCGGTTTCGAGGTACGTGACGTTCACTACACCCACTATGGTCGTTTATGTACCATTGAAACTCCTGAGGGACCGAACATTGGTTTGATTTCGTCACTTTGTGTGCATGCAAAAATCAACAATTTAGGTTTTATTGAAACACCATACAAACGTGTTGAAGAAGGTAAAGTAGTTGTAGATTCAGACGTTATTTATTTATCTGCAGAGGATGAAGATGGTAAAACCATCGCTCAGGCCAACGCAGAGTATGATGATAAAGGTAACTTTACCACACCACGTGTTAAAGCGCGTTATGAGGGTGACTTCCCGATTATTGAGCCTGAGAAATTAGACTTAATGGACGTTGCGCCAAACCAGATTACTTCAATTGCTGCTTCGTTAATTCCGTTCTTAGAACATGATGATGCGAACAGGGCTTTGATGGGATCGAACATGCAACGTCAGGCCGTGCCTTTGTTACGTCCTGAAGCACCGATTGTTGGTACAGGTTTAGAAGGTCGCGTTGCTCGTGACTCAAGAACTTTGATCAATGCAGAAGGTGATGGTATTGTTGAGTATGTAGATGCTAACGAAATCACCATTAAATATGAGCGTAACGAAGATGATCGTTTAGTTTCATTTGAAGGTGACAGCAAAACTTACCGTTTAATTAAGTTCAAAAAAACCAACCAGAATACTTGTATCAACTTGAAACCAATCGTAAGAAAAGGTCAGAAAGTTACTAAAGGACAAGTGCTTTGCGAAGGTTATGCAACTCAAAACGGTGAACTGGCATTAGGTAGAAACCTGAAAGTGGCTTTCATGCCTTGGCAGGGTTTCAACTTTGAGGATGCGATTGTAATCAACGAGCGTATTGTTCGTGATGACGTTTTCACTTCACTGCATATTGAAGAGTTTGAATTAGAAGTACGTGATACTAAACGTGGAGAAGAGGAATTAACACCAGATATCCCTAACGTTTCTGAAGAGGCTACTAAAGACCTTGATGAAAATGGTATTATCCGTATTGGTGCTGATGTAAAAGAAGGTGATATTTTAATTGGTAAGATCACTCCAAAAGGAGAATCTGATCCTTCACCGGAAGAGAAATTACTACGTGCAATCTTTGGTGATAAAGCAGGTGATGTTAAAGATGCTTCTTTAAAAACTCCTCCTTCAATCCAGGGTGTGGTAATTGATACTAAATTATTCAGCCGTGCTAAGAAAACTACAAAAGCTGAAGAAAAATCGGCAATTGAGAAATTAGACAAAGGATATAACAATATCACTGAGAAATTAAAAGCAGAATTAGTAGACAAATTATTCACTATCGTAAACGGAAAAACATCTCAGGGTGTATTTAACATTTACAAAGAATTATTGGTTGCTAAGGGCGCTAAATTTACACAGAAAATTTTAGCAGAACTTGATTATAACCACATCAGCCCTAACAAATGGACAACTGATGATGATAAAAACGAGTTAATTAAAATGTTGCTTCACAACTACGGTATCCGTGTTAACGAAGAACTTGGAGCTTACAAACGCGATAAATTTGCGATCAGTGTAGGTGATGAGCTTCCATCGGGAATTGTACAGATGGCAAAAGTTTATGTTGCTAAAAAACGTAAATTAAAAGTAGGTGATAAAATGGCAGGTCGCCACGGTAACAAAGGTATTGTTGCACGTATTGTACGTGATGAAGATATGCCTTTCTTAGCTGACGGTAGCCCGGTTGATATCGTGTTGAACCCACTGGGTGTACCTTCACGTATGAACCTTGGTCAGATCTACGAAACCATTTTAGCATGGGCAGGTCAGGAGTTGGGTGTTAAATTTGCAACCCCGATTTTCGATGGTGCTTCTCATGACGAAGTGGAAGAATGGATTGCTAAAGCCGGTGTTCCTGCCTCAGGAAAAACCTACTTATACAATGGTTTAACAGGTGAGCGTTTCGATCAGACTACAACAGTAGGTATTATCTACATGCTGAAACTAGGTCACATGGTTGATGATAAGATGCACGCCCGTTCAATCGGACCATACTCATTAATTACACAACAACCATTGGGTGGTAAAGCCCAGTTTGGTGGTCAGCGTTTTGGTGAGATGGAGGTTTGGGCATTAGAGGCATTCGGTGCAGCTAACATCCTTCAGGAGATCTTAACCGTTAAATCGGATGATGTAATCGGAAGGGCCAAAACTTACGAAGCCATTGTTAAAGGTGAAAACCTGCCAACTCCGGGTGTACCAGAATCGTTCAACGTATTGGTACATGAGTTACGTGGTTTAGGTTTAGATATTACGTTAGACTAATTGAATGAAAGAATGAGTGAATGATTAAATGATGGGTAACTTTCATTCAATCATTCAATCACTCAATCCTTCGATCATTAAAGAAAGAGATATGTCTTACAAAAAGGATAATAAATTAAAAAGCAATTTCACATCAATCACGATTAGCTTATCGTCTCCGGAAATTATTCTGGAACGTTCAAGCGGTGAGGTGTTGAAACCAGAAACCATTAACTACCGTACTTACAAGCCAGAACGCGATGGTTTGTTCTGTGAGCGTATTTTTGGTCCGGTAAAAGATTACGAATGTCATTGCGGTAAATACAAACGTATCCGTTATAAAGGTATTGTTTGCGATCGTTGTGGTGTTGAAGTAACGGAGAAAAAAGTACGTCGTGAGCGTATGGGACACATTGCTTTAGTGGTTCCTGTGGCGCACATCTGGTACTTCCGCTCTTTACCAAACAAAATCGGTTATTTATTAGGTTTACCTACTAAAAAATTAGATTTAATTATCTATTACGAGCGTTACGTAGTTATCCAATCAGGCTTAATGGCTGAAGAAGGTATCAACTATATGGACTTCTTAACAGAGGAAGAATATTTAGATATCTTAGATAAATTACCTAAAGAAAACCAATATCTGGATGATAAAGATCCTAATAAATTCATCGCCAAAATGGGTGCTGAAGCATTAGAAGATTTATTAAAACGTATTGATTTAGATACTTTATCTTACGATTTACGTCACCAGGCTGCTAACGAAACTTCTCAGCAACGTAAAAACGAGGCTTTAAAACGCCTTCAGGTTGTTGAAGCTTTCCGTGGTGCCAATACACGTATCGAGAATCGCCCAGAGTGGATGATTGTTAAAATTGTTCCGGTTATTCCACCAGAATTACGTCCTTTAGTACCATTAGAAGGTGGCCGTTTCGCTACTTCCGATTTAAATGATTTATACCGTCGTGTAATTATCCGTAACAACCGTTTAAAACGTTTGATTGAGATTAAAGCACCAGAGGTAATTTTACGTAACGAGAAACGTATGTTGCAGGAAGCTGTAGATTCGTTATTCGATAACTCACGTAAAGTTAACGCGGTAAAAACTGAAGGTAACCGTGCCTTGAAATCACTTTCAGATATTTTGAAAGGTAAACAAGGTCGTTTCCGTCAGAACTTATTAGGTAAACGTGTGGATTATTCAGCTCGTTCGGTAATTGTTGTAGGGCCTAGCCTTAAATTACACGAGTGCGGTATTCCTAAAGATATGGCTGCTGAGCTTTACAAACCATTCATCATTCGTAAAATGATTGAGCGTGGTGTGGTAAAAACAGTTAAATCTGCAAAGAAAATCGTTGATAGAAAAGATCCGTTAGTTTGGGATATCTTAGAAAATGTACTAAAAGGTCACCCGGTATTATTAAACCGTGCACCTACGCTACACAGACTGGGTATTCAGGCTTTCCAGCCAAAATTAATTGAAGGAAAAGCAATCCAGTTACACCCATTAGTTTGTACCGCATTCAACGCCGATTTTGATGGTGACCAGATGGCTGTCCACTTACCACTAGGTAACGCAGCAATTTTGGAAGCCCAGGTATTAATGTTGGCTGCACACAACATCTTAAACCCTGCAAATGGTACACCAATTACAGTACCATCTCAGGATATGGTTTTGGGTCTTTATTACATTACTAAAGGCCGCAGAACTGATGAAACAAGGGTTGTAAAAGGACAGGATTCGAATTTCTATTCTCCGGAAGAAGTGATCATCGCTTATAACGAGAAAGAATTAGATCTACATGCTTTTATCAAAGTAAGGGTAAACGTTAAGCAAAGTGACGGTTCTATCGTTAATAAATTAACTGAAACTACTGTTGGCAGGGTATTGTTTAACCAGATGGTTCCTGAAGAAGTTGGTTACATCAACGAGTTATTAACTAAAAAATCGTTAAGAGATATTATCGGTGAGGTAGTGAAAATGACTGGTATGGCACGTTCTTCTCAATTCCTGGATGATATCAAAGAATTAGGTTTCCGTATGGCATTCCAGGGAGGTTTATCGTTCAACTTACAAGACGTTAACATTCCGGTTGAGAAACATACTTTACTAGAGCAGGCTGCTAACGAAGTTGAAGAGGTAAGAAACAACTATAACATGGGTTTCATTACCAACAACGAGCGTTACAACCAAATCATCGATATCTGGACACGTATTAATAACAGGTTAACTACATTCGTAATGAACCAGTTATCAAGCGATAACCAGGGTTTCAACTCGGTGTACATGATGCTTGACTCCGGAGCACGTGGATCTAAAGAGCAGATTCGTCAGCTTTGCGGTATGCGTGGTTTGATGGCGAAACCTCAAAAATCTGGTTCAGGTGGCGATATCATTGAAAACCCGATCTTATCAAACTTTAAAGAAGGTTTATCGGTATTAGAGTACTTTATCTCTACTCACGGTGCCCGTAAAGGTTTGGCGGATACGGCGTTAAAAACAGCTGATGCGGGTTACTTAACCCGTCGTTTACATGATGTTGCTCAGGATATGATCGTTAACGATAACGATTGCGGTACTTTAAGAGGTATGTACACAACTGCCTTAAAAGATCAGGAAGATATCGTTGAGCCGTTATTTGATAGAATTTTAGGCCGTACTTCGCTACATGATGTTTACAATCCTCTGGATAATACATTATTGGTAGGTGCTGGTGAAGATATTAACGAAGAAGTTGCCAAACTGATCGAAGAATCGCCTTTAGAAGGTATCGAAATTCGTTCAGTATTAACTTGCGAAGCTAAACGTGGTGTTTGTGCATTATGTTATGGCCGTAACTTAGCATCTGGTAAACGCGTTCAAAGAGGTGAGGCAGTTGGTGTAATTGCAGCACAATCAATCGGTGAGCCGGGTACACAGTTAACACTTCGTACTTTCCACGTGGGTGGTACTGCATCGAACATTGCTGCAGAATCAAACATCGTAGCTAAGTTTGATGGTGTTATCGAATTCGAAAATATCCGTACAGTTGATACTCAGACTGAGGAAGGAACAGTACAGGTTGTATTGGGTCGTTCAGGTGAGTTCAAAATTGTTGAACCGGGTACTGGCAGGGTAATCGTTACAAATAACATTCCTTACGGTGCATTCTTATTCGTTAAAGAAGGCGATAAACTTTCAAAAGGTGATAAAATCTGTTCATGGGATCCATACAACGCGGTTATTCTTTCAGAATTTGCCGGTAAAGCACAATTTGATGCCATTATTGAAGGTGTTACCTTCCGTGAAGAATCAGATGAGCAAACTGGTCACCGTGAAAAAGTAATTATCGATACACGTGATAAAACGAAAAACCCTTCAGTTCAGATCGTTGATAAGAAAGGTGAATTCATCAAAGGTTATAACATTCCGGTAGGAGCTCACGTTTCAGTTGACGAAGGTGAAACTATCCAAACTGGTCAGATTATCGCTAAAATTCCTCGTGCTACTGGTAAAACCCGGGATATTACGGGTGGTTTACCTCGTGTAACAGAATTATTTGAAGCACGTAACCCATCTAACCCGGCTGTAGTAACTGAGATTGATGGTGTGGTAACTTTAGGTGGCGTTAAACGTGGTAACCGCGAGATCACAATCGAATCGAAAGATGGTGAAGTTAAAAAATACCTTGTTCCATTGTCTAAACACATCCTTGTACAGGATAATGACTTTGTGAAAGCAGGTATGCCTTTATCAGATGGTTCAATTTCTCCTGCTGATATCTTATCAATTAAAGGCCCTGCAGCGGTTCAGGAATACCTGGTAAATGGTATTCAGGAAGTTTACCGTTTACAAGGTGTGAAAATTAACGATAAGCACTTCGAGGTAATTGTTCACCAGATGATGCAGAAAGTTCACATTGAAGATCCGGGTGACACTATCTTCTTAGAAAATAATGCTGTTGACCGTTGGGATTTTGCTGACGAGAATGATGCCATGTACGACAAGAAAGTGGTTGAAGATGCAGGTGATTCAACCGAAATCAAACCAGGTCAGATTGTTTCATTACGTAAATTAAGAGATGAAAATTCTCAGTTAAAACGTAAAGATTTAAAACAGATTACGGTTAGAGATGCAAGACCAGCAACTGCAAGTTCTATCCTACAAGGTATTACACGTGCATCATTAGGTACTAAATCGTTCATTTCTGCGGCTTCGTTCCAGGAAACTACGAAAGTATTGAATGAGGCAGCAATTGCAGGTAAACGCGATAATATGTTAGGCTTGAAAGAAAACGTGATCGTTGGTCACTTAATCCCTTCAGGTACTGGTGTACGTGGTTACGAAAGAATCATCGTTGGTTCTCAGGAAGAATACGATAAATTATTAGCTTCGAAACAAGAAGAAGTAGATGCTTAATATTTAATCTAAATAGTTTGAAACCCCGGCATTTTGTCGGGGTTTTTTTGTTTAAATAGATTTTGTAAATTAATAGATAGTAAAACGTGAACTCGTGAGTGTTAAATTTATGATAAAATAATTTTTTTTTGAATTTGTAATATTGAATATCAAAAATATAAACTTCACTTTCAAAAGATTAAATACCTTCAATATCCGGACTAACCTCTATTTCTTATCTATCTATTTTGTTACAATTCGTCAAACGTTTGCGTAAGCATAGCTTTTCAATCTCTTAATTTAATTCTGATCGGTTTCATTAACTTAGGTTTATGAAGTTTTTATCAGTGATATTAATGATGGGTTTTGGCTTAACAAGCGCCGCCCAGGATGTAAGTTTAGCCCTCCAGAAACCAAAACTGCCAGACAGCGAAACCATTAATAAACAATGGGAAAATACCACTAAAGCGTTAAATATTAGCTTCGCCAGCAGCAATGTGAGGTTTGCAAAAGAAGTACCTCCGGCGGTTCCAGTTCAAAACACATGGAATACCTCCGCCTGGAAAGGCGAAAAAATACACACCCAGCTATTGCTGTGGGCCAACAATAAGGTTGCCGGGGTAAGTATAGAACCATCCGATCTCAAAGATCAGCGGGGTAACAACATTAAAAAAGAAAATATTACTGCGGGCATTATCAAGTATGTCATTACCGACGAGTTTAGAGATGGCTGTGGTTACCGTAAAGCAGCCGATTTTGATTCATCTTATGTGGCCGACCAAATTGATACAAAAATAAATAACATTGTAATTAATGCCAGAAATACACAGCCGGTTTGGTTGAGTATAAAAATTCCGGCAGCTACCAAAGCAGGTATTTATTCAGGAATAGTCAAAATTAAAGGTGAAAAGGAATATGATCTGCCTGTTCAGATTCAGGTGCTCGATAAAACTTTACCTGCGCCGGCACAATGGAAGTATGACTTAGATTTATGGCAACATCCCGCAGCCATTGCCCGTACGCATCAGGTAAAATTATGGAGCGATGAACATTTTGCCTTAATTAAGCCATATTATACAATGTTGGCCAATGCCGGGCAGAAAACCATTACCGCAAGTATTGTTAACGAACCCTGGGGCCATCAAACTTATGATGATTACCCAAGTTTAATTAAATGGACAAAGAAAAAAGACGGTACCTGGAGCTATGATTACAGCCTGTTTGACAAATATATTGCTTTTGTAATGACTACCGGCATCAATCAGCGCATCAATTGCTATAGCATGGTACCCTGGAAAATTGCCTTTAGCTATTGGGATGAAGCCACCCAGAAAGAAGCAGTATTTACTGAATCCATCGGTACACCTGCATATGATGCCTTTTGGAAAACAATGTTGACAGATTTTACCAAACATTTAAAATCAAAAAACTGGTTCCAGAAGACCTATATTGCCATGGACGAACGTCCCATGAAAGCCATGCAGGCCGTAATCAAACTATTAAAAAGCGTTGATAAGGATTGGAAATTAGCCCTGGCAGGAGAATATCACCAGGAAATAGAAAAAGACATCGACAATTATTGCATTGCATCTAAATGGGAATTTCCGGCTGATGTATTACAAAAACGCATAGCGGAGGGTAAAACCAGTACCTGGTACACCTGCTGTACAGAACCTTATCCCAATGCTTTCAGTTTCTCTTCGCCCGCAGAGCAGGTCTGGATGGGCTGGTACACTGCCAGCAAAAACATGGATGGTTATTTGCGCTGGGCCTACAACAGCTGGACAAAAAATCCCTTAACCGATACCCGTTTCACTGCCTGGCCTGCAGGCGATACTTACATGGTTTATCCAGGCCCATTAACATCCGTAAGGTTCGAAAAAATGATCGAGGGTGCACAGGATTTTGAAAAAATTAAGCAATTACAACAGTTATATACCAAAAATAAAAATTCAGCAGCACTTGATGAGTTAAATAAAGCACTCGGAAATTTTAGTATAAAATCTTTATCGACCGTTACCGCCGACGAAGTTTTACAGCGCGTAAAACCACTATTAAATCAGTAACAAATGAGAAATGTCTTTTTGTTTGGGTTGGTGACTTGTTTAATGTATTGTAAATCAATCTATTCACAAGAAAAGAGCACTTTCAAATGGTTTAACCCTCAGGCCAATGCTTACGCTACATTAAAAGGTAAGGCCTGGCAAAACAGCGATAGCCTTAACTATTATAACCGCTTACCTGCTACTGCCGAAAAAGTAGTGAGGAAAGAAGTTTGGGATTTAGCGAAGAATACTGCTGGCGAGTACTTGGATTTTAATACCAATGCACAACAGATTATAGTAAAATATCAGCTCAATGGAGGGAAAAGTTTAGATAATATGCCAGCTTTAGGCGTAAGCGGCCTCGATTTATATGCGCAGGATATGCAAAATAACTGGCATTGGATAAAAGCAGCATACAGCTTTAGCGACACGGTTACTTATAGTTATGCAAATTTTGATGCGACAGTAAAAATCAAGAAATTCCGCCTATACCTGCCACTATATAACACGCCAAAATGGTTAAAAATAGGAGTGGGGATAAATGATGGATTTAAGGTAGAAGAAGCCAATGAAAAAAAATCTTTAGTATTTTATGGTACTTCTATTATGCAGGGGGCTAGTGCAAGCAGACCCGGAATGGCATGGCTGAATATACTGGGCAGGAAATTAAACCTGCCGGTGATCAATTTAGGTTTTTCAGGCAATGGCCGGTTGGAAAACCCGTTGATTCAATTAATGAATGAAACAGATGCCAGTCTCTTTGTATTGGATTGCCAGCCTAATCTGTATGATCAAAAGATTTATCCGGCTGCTGAAATTGAGTCACGGATTACCCTTTCTGTACAAAGTCTAAAAGCAAAACATCCACATACGCCCGTTTTATTGGTCGAACACAGTTCTGGCTTAACTCAGGTTAACCTGGATAGCGAACTAACCCGAAAATACATTCAAACTTCTAAAATCCTGAATCATACTTATCAAAAATTGAAGCAATCAGGAATCAAAGATCTGTATATCCTAACTGCAGAAGAGATCGGTTTTACTGATAACAGCACCATTGATGGCACACATCCAAACGATTTTGGAATGATGCAATACACCGATGCTTACGAAAAGGTGATCCGGAAAATTTTAGCTTCCGGAAAATAGATATGCAAAGAAATCTATGTTTAGCTGTGTTATTGCTGCTACTTTACTCATGTACAGTAAAAAAAGTATATCATCAGAAAGCAGTCCTGACAGAAGATTTTAATCAGATAAGAACTTTTAATGCGCAAAACCGGTCTAAAATACCTGGTGGTGATGCGCATTGGAGCAGTAATCATTCCCTTCTAGAATTGGCTGAGGCACCGGTAGCCCTTATTCCATTTCCAAAGCAAGTGGTGTGGCAACCCGGCGTGCTTAAGTTGAATGAAATTGTAATCAAATCTAATAGTAACGCAACTGTTCTGTCAGCTCTCAAACGCCTGTTCATAGCTAATGGCGTTAAACTTTCCAATAGAATCAGTAAAAATAAAGTTCAGGTACACGTAGAAATTGTTAAAATACCAGCACTTAAAAAAGAGGGTTATCAGCTTGTTGTTTCTAAAAAAGGTATCAATATTAAAGCCTTGGATAGTAGCGGGTTATATTATGGTGTACAAACTTTAAGGCAATTAATGCAAAACACAAGTGCAGGCGTAGCTATCCCTTTTTGTGAAATTAGTGATTGGCCTGCCTTTGCTGTTAGAGGATTTATGCATGATAACGGACGTAATTTTCAAAGTATTACCCTGCTAAAAGAGCAACTCGAGCTGCTTTCCCATTATAAATACAATACATTTCAATGGCATTTAACCGATAATCCGGCCTGGAGGATAGAAAGCAAAATTTTTCCGCAGCTTAACGAAGCCAGGTTTAGGCAGGCTAACCGCGATCCGGATAGCAGTTACAGCTTTGCCGATATTAAAGAGTTGATCCGCTTTGCCAAAGAAAAACACATTACCATTATTCCTGAACTGGATATGCCTGGCCATAGTGCTTATTTTAAGCGCGTTTTTGGTTTTAAAATGGAGAGTGAGCAAGGCATGCATGTTTTAGAAAAATTAATCGATGAATTTTGTAAAGAGATTCCGGCCAGCGATTGTCCGGTTTTGCATATCGGTTCGGATGAAGTACATATTCCAAACCCTGCTGCATTTATCGAAAGGATGAGCAATAGGGTTATGGCTAATGGGCGTAAAGTTATGGTGTGGAACCCTGGTTTGCCACCTGTAAAAGGAAGTATCCGGCAGCTTTGGAGAGAAGAAGCAACAGGACAGGTGGCAAATACTAAAAGAAATCCATTTATTGATTCGTACGGTGGGTACCTGAATTTGTTCGATGCTGTTACTTTAATTCAACGTTATTTTTTTCAGCAGGTTTGTAACCAGGCCAGGGGAGATCAATATGCTTTAGGTGGTATTTTATGTTGCTGGCCAGACACCAGGGTAGCGGATAAGGAAAAAATCTTCCTTCATAACCCTGTCTGGCCTGGTGCACTGGCTTATAGCGAAGCGGTTTGGTGTGGAAGACCAGAAGCTAACCCTGATCTTTTAAACGTTTTACCGCTTAAAAATACAACAGCCAACCAATATTTTGCAGAATTCGAAAAGCGTTTAACGGTTCATCAGGCCCGATTTTTTGAAAAATTGCCGTTTCCTTATTTTAATGCTTCGCAAACGGAATGGCAGGTAAGCAAAATTTACTGGAAAGGAAAACCTGTTACAACTGATCGGCTGCCTCAAAAAATTGCCGGGAGCGTGATAAGGATAAATCAATCGTTGCTGGCAGATCAGGCTATTGATAGTTTAACCCAGGTAGACTTCTCTTCAAATATCTTTTCTGAACATGATCAAAACATACAAGCTTTAATCGGATTCGAAACCCCGGCACGCTCTAACAGGCAAAGTGCCGGTGTACCTCCAAACGGAAAATGGGATGCTAATGGGGGCGAAATCTTCATCAATAATACGGAATTAAAAGGTCCTGTATGGGAAAATCCCGGTGCAAACCAAAACCTTAAGCCAACCTGGTTTACACAAGCAAATGAAATTCCTTATACCGATGAAGAATTTTTCTGGTCGCGTAAACCCGCAACTATTCAGTTAAAAAAAGGTTGGAATACAGTACTGATCAAAGTGCCCAAACCCATTACCGGCCAAAATTGGATGTTCGCTTTTATTCCTGTTAAGCAAAAGGGAGGAAGATGGATTAGCGATCCAACAGTGGTTTTACAGGCAGAAGAAAAATGATAATTTACCTTAATAAACAGCTAAAATGCTTTATGGATGGACGTGAACCAGAACGTAATTTTAGGTACAAAACAATTTAATGAGAAAATTAATTTTTACATTGGCATTAATAACTTCATTTATTGCCAATGCAGTGGCGCAGAACAACGATTTAAAATCACAAAACACCATAGCCATTGAGCCTGGCGACAGTAAAGCTACTATTATTGCCAAAGCAAGCCATGTAGTACCAACGCCCAATCAGTTAAGTGCTTTAAAAAATGAATTTATTGCATTTATTCATATTGGTCCTAATACTTTTACCAGGATGGAATGGGGCAATGGAAAAGAAGACCCAAAAATTTTTGATTTAAAGGAACTTCATACCGATCAATGGTGCCAGGCCATGAAATCGGCAGGCATGAAAATGGTGATTATTACCGTAAAACACCATGATGGTTTTGTGCTTTGGCAGAGCAGGTACACCAAACATGGAATCATGTCTTCGAATTTTGAAAATGGCAAAGGCGATATCCTGAAAAATCTATCCGCATCTTGTAAAAAATATGGCCTTAAACTGGGTATTTATTTATCTCCGGCAGATTTATACCAGATTGAAAATCCTGAAGGCTTGTATGGCAATTTGAGTAAAGTAACTACCAGAACCATTCCACGCGAAGTAGCAGGCCGCCCGTTTGCAAACCAGACCAAATTTAAGTTCGATGTTGACGATTATAACGAATATTTTTTAAACCAGTTATTTGAAGTATTAACCGAATATGGTCCTGTTGATGAAGTTTGGTTTGATGGTGCACATCCTAAAACCAAAGGTGGCCAGAAATACAATTACCAGGCCTGGAAAGAACTGATTCATACCCTGGCGCCAAAAGCTGTAATTTTTGGTAAAGAGGATATCCGCTGGTGTGGAAACGAAGCCGGGGGAACACGCGAAACAGAATGGAATGTACTGCCTTATAGCGAAAATCCTGATACTGCAGCACATTTTCCGGATTTGACTGATACAGATTTAGGTAGCAATGATAAACTTTACAAAGCTAAATTTTTACATTACCAGCAGGCCGAAACCAATACATCAATAAGAGAAGGCTGGTTTTACCGTGATGATGAAAAACAAAAAGTACGCAGTGCCGATGATGTATTTGATATTTTCGAACGCTCGGTAGGAGGGAACTCCACATTTTTACTCAATATTCCACCAAACCGAAACGGGAAATTTTCTGATGAAGATGTTAGCGTACTCAAAGAAGTAGGTAAACGAATCAGCGAAACTTACGGTAACAACTTATTGAGTGGTGCAAGCGGACCAGAAGCAATCCTGGATCAGGACATTAATACCTTTCAATTGTTAAATGATAAGCAGAAAAATATAGAAATAAGCACCGCTAAACCCATAACAATAAACCGGATTGTTTTACAGGAAGCAATTGCAGCTTATAGCGAAAGGGTAGAGCAGCACCAGGTTGAAGCATGGGTTAATCACAAATGGCAGAAAATTGCTGAAGCAACAAATATTGGCTATAAACGCATTTTACGTTTTCCTGAAATTACCACATCGAAGCTTCGGTTAACCATTTTATCATCGAGGGCGAATCCTGCAATGGCAACCATATCTGCACATTATTATCGCACGCGTCCGCCACAATTGCAATTTGCAAGGGATATAAACGGTTTAACTACCATTTCGTCAAAAACACACGAATTTGGTTGGAAACCTCACGGAGAAAATGCCACGGCCAACCTGAATAAGGGCATCGAAATTTATTATACCACCGATGGAAGTGTACCTAGTGCTAGTTCAAATAAATATTCGGCTCCGGTACAGATTACAAAAGGCGAAATAAAAGCAATTGCCATCACCAATAAAGAAAAAGGACCTTTGGCAACTGAAACATTTGGAATAGTAAAAAAAGACTGGAATTTATTATCCAGCGACGGTGAAAAGGCAAATCATACTGCTGCGATGGCTGTGGATGCTAAAAAAGAAACTTATTGGTTATCAAATGAGGATGGACAGCATCAAATTGCTATTGATTTGGGCAGTACCCACAATTTAACAGGCTTTATTTATACACCGCCTGCCAATTTTGCCGATGGAATGTTAGAAAAGGGCATCTTGCAAACCAGTAATGATGGTAAAAACTGGAAAGATGTTGAAACCTTTGGGTTTGGTAACTTGATTAACGATCCTACACCAAGAACACATTACTTTAAAAATGTAATTGCTGCAAAGTATGTACAATTAAAGGCCGTTACAATTGCAGGCAATAAAAAGACTTTGGCTATTGCTGAACTGGATTTTTTGGAGAAATAAGAGGAATGTTATTGTTCAGGTTTAATATTATTTAGCACTTTATATTTTTAATTCCGCCATTAAGCAGCGGAATTTTTTATTTTTGAACTATTATGGAAGAACAACAAAACGAAAATCAGCTAAACATAGAATTATCGGAAGAAATTGCAGAAGGAATTTTTTCTAACCTGGCCATTATTACCCATTCTAATACCGAATTTGTATTGGATTTTATCCGTGTAATGCCCGGAATACCGAAAGCTAAGGTAAAATCGAGGATTATTTTAACACCGGAACATGCAAAGCGCTTATTGTCAGCTTTAGAAGACAATATTCAGAAATTTGAAAATGTAAACGGGCGGATTAAGGCACAAGAAGAACCACCTTTCCCAATGGGTTTTGGCGGACCAACGGCCCAGGCCTAAACGCATAAAATTCTTACAAACAAATATTTGCTTACTATGTTAGCATAGTATATATTTGTGATATAACCATTTATAAATGAAAAAAATTTTATTGAGCGTATTACTTTCTGCCCCACTTTGGGTTTTGGGGCAGGGTTTCCAGGTTAATTTACAAGGTCAGAAACAAATTGGTATGGCAGGTGCAGGTTCTGCACTGGCTTTAGATGAGGCTTCTGTATTTTACAATCCCGGTGCAGTAACTTTCTTAGAGAAAAACTCAGTTTCCGCAGGTGTAAACCCATTATTATTTAAATCAGCTTTTAAACAAAGCGGTTCGAATATTACAGAAGATGTAAAAAACAAAATTGCTCCACCATTCGAGTTTTATGCCGTTTGGGGACCAAAATCAAATAAGTGGAAGCTGGGCCTGGGTGTTTATACGCCATTTGGTGGTTTGGTAGATTGGGGCGACAACTGGTCGGGTAAATATGCACTTACCTCATTAAATTTAAAAGCCATTTATTTTCAGCCAACTTTAAGTATTAAAATTACCGATCGTATTGGTATTGGAGCAGGTTTTGTTTATAACCATGGCGATGTAAATCTTCAGAGAGCACTTCCGGTAAACTATCCTGACGGCCGTTCTGGTCATGTTACCTTAGATGGTACCGGAACAGGTTATGGCTGGAATGCAGGTTTATACATTAAAACATTAAGCAACATCTCTTTTGCCATTGTACATAAATCGAAAGTAATTACTAAGTTAGATGGTGGTACAGCAGAATTTGATGTTCCAAAATCTTTAGAAGGATCTTTCCCTCCGGGTAATACCTTTAATGCTGAATTACCTTTACCAGCAACAACCAGCTTAGGTGTAGGTATTCCATTATCGAAAAGTACCGTTTTAGCATTTGATGCAAGTTGGGTTCAATGGCATATTTATAAAGAACTGGCATTCGATTATGCAACAAATACATCAGCTTTGGCTGATACAAGATCGGCGCGTAACTATCGTGATGGCTCATCGTTTAAATTGGGTATTAATCACCAGGCATCAGAGAAATTGGCTTTAAGGGCAGGTGTGGGTTATGCTTTTTCTCCAGTTCAGGATGGTTATGTAACACCAGAAGCACCAGATGCTGACCGTTATATTTTAAGTGCTGGTTTAGGTTATACACCAACAAGCCATTTCGAGGTTAACGCTTCATTCTTCTTCGAAGATGTAAAATCGCGCAAACAGAAAAATATCGAAACAGGCTTGGATGGTACTTTCAAAACTTTGGTTTATGCACCAGGTCTTTCGTTAACTTATAAATGGTAGGAGAAATTACAATGAAGAAATATATATTAAATAGTTTCGTAGCTGCTGCCATCCTTTTTACAGCGGCCTGCAAACCAGAAATAGAAACACCAGCAGGTACAACTGCCGGACAAGCTAATTTTAGCAAATACATCGCTGTAGGTAACTCTTTAACTTCGGGCTTTGCTGATGGAGGTTTATACTTAGAGGGACAAAAAGTAGCTTATCCAAATTTACTCGCTGCAAAAATGGCTTCTGTAGGTGGCGGGGTATTTACCTCTCCGTTTTTTACTGATGATCATTCAAATGGTTCAGGTTATATTGCATTAACCGCACTGGTTAACGGTACCCCAACATTAACACAAGTAACTGATAAACTGGCATATAGAGATGCAGCCAAACATTTAGATAAATACAGCGGCGAAATCCAAAATTTAGGTATTCCAGGTATGCGCGTCGATTTATCTTTCGACCCAACGCTTACTTTTAGTGCAGCCAACCCATATTTCGAGCGTTTGCTAACCGATGCTGAAGTAGGCAAAACCAACTATTTTCAGTTTATACAAAAGAGAAATCATACTTTTTTCTCGCTTTGGTTAGGGAATAATGATGTATTGGGTTATGCAACCAATGGTGCTGTTACCGTAACTGGTGATCCTACTACTGTATTAACAGATAAAGTAACATTTTCATCATTATATTCTAATTTGTTAAATGCTTTAACATCGGGTGGTCAGAAAGGTATCGTAGCAACTATTCCTGATGTAACAGCTGTACCATATTTTAATACCGTTAAAGTATCGCTCCTACTTGCTGCTGCCAAAGCCGCTAATCCAGCTGCGCAGGCTGTTTTCATCCAAACCGGAACAGGTGCCGTGAGGGCAGCAACAGACGAAGATTTAATCCGTTTACCTTTCCAATCGGCTGGTTTGTTTGGCACAGGTGCTATTCCTTATGGTTTACATCCATTAAACCCGATTGCAAATAACTGGGTATTGGATAAGGATGAAGTAATAAAAGTAAAAGATTATGTGAACAGCTACAACAGCAGCATTAAATCTTTGGCTACAAGTAAAGGTTTAGCCATTGCTGATACATACACCTATTTTAATCAGGTTAAAACAGGAATCAATCTTCAGGGAGTTGGCATCAACGCAGCATTTATTACAGGTGGTGCATTTTCTTTAGATGGTATCCATTTAACTCCACGTGGAAATGCAGTAATTGCGAACGTATTTATCGATGCAATTAATGCAAAATATGGTTCTACCATTCCAACAGTTGATATTACGCAATATAGAGGCGTGAAGTTCCCTAATTAATTCTAATATCTTATTTTATATAAAGAGGTTTTAGCTAACAGTTGAAACCTCTTTTTTTATTTTAATTTTTCATTTATAAGGCCAATAATCTGATCTTTTTCATCAGGCTCAAACCAGTTAATCTCCGCATCTCTTCTAAACCAGGTAAGCTGGCGTTTTGCAAAACGGCGGGTATTTTGTTTAATGGCATCTATGGCCTCCTGTAAGGACAACTTCCCATCAAAATAATCGAAAATTTCGCTATAGCCTACCGTATTTAATGCATTATACTGTTTAAATGGTGTTAACGATTTAACTTCTTCCAATAATCCGTCTGCAATCATTTGATCAACCCTTTGATTAATCCTGTTGTATAAAACAGTTCTATCCGTATTTAGTCCGATTTTGATAATGTTAAATGGACGTTCCTTTTTGGTAGCCGATAACATGGATGAAAGTTTTTGCCCGGTTGATAAGAAAACTTCCAGGCCTCTGATCATTCTTTGTGGATTTTGCTGGTCTACTTTTGCAAAATATTCAGGATCTGATTCAGCCAGCTGATTTTGTATAACAGCTAAACCTTCTTCCTCAAATTGTCTGTTTAATTTTTCCCTGATGGATAAATCAATATCGGGCATTTCATCCAAACCATTTAGCAGGGCATTTACATACAGGCCCGATCCTCCAACCATAATGGCTACATCATGCTTTTGAAAGATCTCGTCGAGGATTTTTAAGCCTTCCACCTCAAAATCGCCAGTACTAAACAATTGCGATACTGAGTGTGAATCAATAAAATGATGTTTTGCTGCTGCTAATTCTTCTACATTGGGCTTTGCCGTACCTATAGCCATTTCCTTAAAAAACTGTCGCGAGTCTGCAGAGATAATCTCTGTGGCAAAGTGCCGGGCAATCTGAATAGCCAAAGCCGTTTTGCCTACCGCGGTGGGGCCAACAATAGAAATTAAGGTTTTTTTATGGAGCATAGCGGTATTCGTATAAAATAAAAGCTGTCAATTTTGATTTGACAGCTTTTTGAAAATTAAAATATTATTTCTGATTAATAGTCGTCTTTGTGGCTATCATCTTCAAAGTTATCATTATCCGAAAATTCATCTCCAAACTCATCTTCTTCACTTTCTTCGTCTTCATCCCGTTCTTCCTCGTTGATGCCCATTTCGCCCATGGCTTCAAGTTCATCAGTATCTTCGGGAACAAAGTTCATTTCATTTAAGAAATCAAATTCGCTTGCAGTTGCTGCAGCACCGCGTGGATCAACAGCCGTTGGACTATTTTGCTCCATAATTTTCGGAGCCTCGCCACTGCTTTTAGCTAAAAACGGATATTCGATATTGGGATCGGCATCCAGAATGATTTTTACCAGTTCTACATGGAAATCATAAGGACGGTCGAAATTATAAATGTAATAGAATTTTTGATGCGGATCTTCAATAAAGCCACTTAATTTAGAGTTTTCCATTAAAACTACACGGTCTTTCTTACGTTCGCTTGGTAAATAAGCAATCTCATCACCTTTTAACCAGTTATCGGTGCTTACGTAAAAAGACGAAGATTTTTCGGCATTATAACCTGTAGATCGGTGAATAGCCTTGTGCAGGTCTTCAAATGTTTGGTTTGATTTAATGTCGATCTCTCTCACAACATCATCAAAATCTTCGAAAGTAATTCTAAATTTATAAATAGCCATTATTGTATTTTGGAACCGTAAAAATAAAGTTAATTTATAATTACCACAAACATCAAATGCCATAAAAGGCATCCTGTTTCTGTAGTTTGGGCGATTAAATTATTTATTAACAGGATTTAATCCCATTTGTTTTGCCTGATCGAGCATAAAATTGAATGCTTCCTGATAATCATTTATGATTTCGCCCTCTAGTATAGCTTCGCGGATAGCATTTTTAATGATACCTACTTCTTTGCCCGCTTCAAGTCCGAAAGTCTCCATAATATCGTTACCAGAGATAGGGGGTTGCCAGTTTCTGATTTTATCGCGTTCTTCCACATCTTTCAGCTTTTGTTTTACCAGCTCAAAGTTGTTTCTGTATTTGGTTTTTTTATATTCGTTTTTAGTGGTAACATCGGCGTTGCATAGCAACATCAGGCTTTCAATTTCTTCACCTGCATCAAAAAGTAACCGCCTCACTGCAGAATCAGTAACAATTTCCTGAGCCAGCACAATTGGTCTTAAATGCAGCTGTACCAGTTTTTGCACGTACTTCATTTTTTCATTTAAAGGAAGTTTTAATTGAGCAAAGATCTTCGGCACCATACGTGCACCGCGATCTTCATGCCCGTGAAATGTCCAGCCGTGGCCTTCTTCAAAACGTTTGGTTGCCGGTTTGGCAATATCGTGCAGAATAGCCGCCCAGCGCAACCATAAATCATCAGTATCTGCACAAATATTATCCAGTACCTCCAAAGTATGGTAGAAATTATCTTTATGGCCTTTTCCTTTAATAATTTCCACACCATAAAGCTGTGCCATTTGAGGGAAAATGAGGTGTAATAAACCCGTATCAAAAAGGTGTTTAAAACCCACCGATGGTTTTTTAGACAAGATGATTTTATTCATCTCATCGGTAATGCGCTCTTTCGAAACAATACTAATGCGTTGTTTCTGTGTTTTAATGGCATTAAGCGCAGCCGGATCGATATCGAAATTAAGTTGCGAAGCAAAACGGATGGCCCGCATCATGCGCAAGGGATCATCAGAAAAAGTAATTTCCGGATCGAGCGGCGTGCGGATCAGTTTATTTTCTAAATCTTTAGTGCCATCAAATGGATCTAAAAGCTCACCAAAATGATGGGCATTTAAGTTAATGGCCAGTGCATTAATGGTAAAATCCCTGCGGAGCTGGTCGTCTGCTAAAGTACCATCTTCAACAATGGGTTTACGCGAATCCGATCGGTAAGATTCTTTTCTGGCCCCTACAAATTCAACTTCTAAATCCTGGTATTTGATATTTGCGGTGCCAAAGTTTTTAAATACAGCTACTTTGGTATTTAATTTCCGGCCCACAGCTTCCGCATATTCAATTCCACTGCCCACTATTACCACATCAATATCTTTTGATGGGCGGTTTAAAAATAAATCGCGAACAAAGCCGCCGATTACATAAGCTTCGGTATTGTTCTTATCTGCAATTGTTGATAAGGTTTTAAATATAGGATTTTGTAGGTGAACTCCTAAATCCCCTGAAGGAGACTTGGGGTTCCCTTCGTTTAAATCAGACTGCATATATAAGGGTAATTCATTTGTTCAAAATTAAGCAAAACATTTGGTCGGTAAAGACTATCAACAATTCCAGGCCCGAAAAGAGGTTGGGGTTTATCTGCGGATAAATTCAAACTGCCCGCCCGGAGAAAGTTTCATAATGGTTGATGGTTTTCTGCTGGTCCGGTTTTCCTGCTCAAAATCTACCACATAATCAACTGCATTAATAATTTCGGGATCAATATCATCAAAGAATTTTGGCGAAGGTTGTCCGCTCAAATTGGCAGAGGTTGATACGATGGGTTTCCGGAAACGCTGAATTAATGGAGTACAAAAATCGTGTTTAACAATTCTGATGCCTACACTGCCATCGGCGTTAATTACATTTTGAGCAAGGTTTTTTGCATCCGAAAAAATAATCGTCAGCGGGTTTTCAGCATATTCGATCAGGTCATAAGCCACATCGGGTATTTCGGCCACATAACTTTGCAGTTTGCTATCCACATCTAATAATACAATTAAGCTCTTTTCGGCAGGACGGTTTTTTATTTTAAGCACTTTATCCACGGCTTCAGGATTGGTGGCATCGCAGCCTATTCCCCAAATGGTGTCGGTAGGGTAGAGGATTACCCCGCCCGATTTTAATACTTCAAAAGCTTTGTTAATCTCGTCTCTTAGCATTTTACAAAGTTAATTTATTAAGAGGAAGTTAAATAATGTTAATGTGTATTTCCTGCGGTGTCGGATATTTCTGTCTGACACTCATAAACATTGATAAATGAATTCGTAACATATTCTTTATCATTTATTTATCTCAACACATATGTTTTAAACTAATAATCTGGTATTTTAGTAACAGGTTATTAAATAAATATAAAATGAAACACACACTTAAATGGGGTATGCTGTTTACTATTGTAATGGCATTTACCGGTTGTATCTCCGTGCTTACTGCATCAGATTACGACAGAAAAATCGATTTTTCTAAGTTAAAATCCTTTGCCTATTTCGAAAAGGGAATTGAACGGCTGGAACTGAACAACCTCGACAAACCGCGGATGTTGAATGCTGTAGAAGGCGCCATGCTGAAAAGAGGCTTTAGCAAAACAGATCATCCGGACTTTTTAATCAATGTAGCGGTTTTGAGCAGCATTAAAGCCAGGGCCGATTGGGGTTATAGTGGAGGTGGTTATCAGTGGGATGCAGCTTCATCTTCTTACCAATGGAGAGATTCGCAATTTGGTTCACTCAACACCAGCAAACAATATCAAACGGGTACCATTATCATTGATTTTTTAAATCCTGAAACCAAAGCAATTATGTGGCATGGGGTAGGTTCAGGGTTTAATTTGGATGATTATGAAAACAGGGAAGAGCGAATAAATTTAGCTGTAAAACAGATCTTATCGGAATATCCGCCAATTTATTGATTTCTAGATTTAATCCAATTGTAAAATATTTAGTCTGAGTGATATAACGTCAAAACATAATCAAATAGAAATCGTTCTACAGATAACAATCTGATTGTAAAAAATGTTAAATGATTTGCCGGTTGGTTCCCAAAATCGTTATATTTATGTCAGGTTATTTATACAACAGCGCACAAAATGAGAACAGCACAAAAATTATTAATGCTTTTTACAGTGGTATTGGCATTAGCAGGATGTACAACACTCCGCACCGCATCAGATTACGATAAAAATGTTGATTTAAGCGGATACAAAACTTATAATTTTTACGACAAAGGTATTGCCAGGGTTAAACTGAATAACCTTGACAAACGCAGGCTATTAGCTGCTGTAGAAGCAGAAATGAACGCCAAAGGATTTACCAAATCGGCAAAGCCTGATTTATTGGTGAATTTAGTGGTAGTTGCCAGAGAAAAAACTGACGTTTACGGTCCTGCTTACTACGGTGGCTGGGGTTGGGGCTGGGGCGGCTGGCGAGGTGGCTGGGGCGGCGGAACCTACGTAAACCAATATATCGACGGTACAATCATTATCGATTTCCTGGATCCTGCTAAAAAGATTTTATTCTGGCACGGACAGGGATCAGGTTTTAACCTCGATAACTTTAATAAAAGAGAACAACGTTTATATACAGGCGTAAAAGAAATACTAGCACAATATCCACCAAATGTAACTGCTGCTAAATAAGTTTTAAGGTTAAGATAACAGAAAGGGCTGTTGAATTTTTAAATAAATTCCGGCCCTTTTTCTTTTGCATAATCCTTTCGGATTTAAACCTGACATTCGCGGAAAGCCCGCAATCCGATCTTTTATCGGATGAGGACTTGCAGCATTGGCAGGACTAATATTTAATAATAGCACTGACCCTGCTTTTCAAACAAAAAAAGATTTCGGAAGTTAAAAGATAAATACCTTAAAGGAGGGCTGTATAACAATCTATCAATTGCTGCGTAACAACCGGGCTGTTAAATTTTTGAACAAATTCAAGTCCTTTTTCTTTCATCTGTTTTTGCAACTGCGGACTTTCCAGAATCTGGTTAATGGCTTTTGCCAGTCCATTGGCATCTGTAGGCGAAACGTATAAACTGTTTGGTCCGCCGGCTTCTTCCAGGCACGAGCCTGTAGCTGCAACTACCGGAATACTTGAATATAATGCCTCAATAATGGGAATGCCGAAACCTTCATAAAATGAAGGATATACAAAAACAGTCGCCATTTGGTAAATACCCGGCAGATCGGCAAAAGGAATGTTTTTTAGAAATAAGATCCTGTTTTTAAGACCAAGTTTTTCGATTTCTTTCTCTACCGTTTTAAAATAAGCCGTTTGTTTGCCAATTACCACGAGTTTATATTCCTCACTAACTTCTTTTAAAGCCTGAACAGCCAACTTAAGGTTTTTACGCTCTTCGATGGTGCCAACATTAAGAATATATTTTTCAGGTAGTTTATAGGTGGCCCTGATGCGGCTTAGGTTTTCTATAGCGAAAGGCGTTTTAAAACTATCATCACAACTTTGGTAAATTACTTCGATTTTTTCAGGAGCAATGCCGTACAAATTGATAATATCTTCCTTTGTTTTTTCGCTGATGGCAATGATTTTATTGGCACGTTTACAGGCTGATTTGCTTTTCCACTCGTATAACTTGCGGTCGATAAATTTATAGTATTGCGGGAAACGCAGGAAAATTAAATCGTGGATGGTAACGATTGATTTAATTCTGGTATGCTGTATGGCTAAAGGTATTTCGTGACTCAGGCCATGAAAAATCTGGCAGCCATCGGAATTTAAATCTTTCAGGATATTTAAAGTTCTCCATAAAAAAGGTCCGTTTTTGGGGAGCTTAAGTTCGATATTTTCTTTTTCAAAAAAAGCATCGATCTGTTTGGCAGATTTTACTTTTGGAGCATATACCAGGTACTTATTTTCAGGAAACTGATTTGCCAGATGCTCAATTAACGACCGGCTGTAATTGCCTAATCCGGTTAAGTTATTGGCGGCGCGCTTGCCATCGTATCCTATTCTAAGCCTAAAGCTTAAAGCCGAAAGACCAAAGCTTGATTGCTCAAGTTCAGTACTTTCGGATTTATGATTATGAGTTTCGCTTTCAGCTTTCACCTTTTTGCTTTCAGCTTAAACTGCTACATTATTTTCTCTCAACGCATCGTTAAGCGAAGTTTTCTTATCTGTACTTTCTTTACGTTTTCCGATAATTAAAGCACATGGTACCTGAAATTCGCCGGCAGGGAATTTTTTTGTATAGCTACCAGGAATTACTACCGAACGTGCAGGTACAATACCTTTATATTCAACAGGGGTTGGGCCGGTTACATCGATAATTTTGGTCGATGCTGTTAATACCACATTGGCGCCAAGTACGGCTTCTCTTTCTACTTTAACACCTTCTACCACGATGGCTCTTGAGCCTAAAAAAGCATCATCTTCAATAATTACCGGAGCAGCCTGTACAGGTTCTAAAACACCACCAATACCCACACCACCACTTAAGTGAACGCGTTTACCGATCTGTGCGCATGAGCCTACAGTAGCCCAGGTATCAACCATGGTACCTTCATCAACATAAGCGCCGATGTTTACGTACGATGGCATCATGATTACACCTTTTGCCAAAAACGAACCGTAACGTGCGCTTGCCATAGGCACAACGCGTACACCAGTTGCTTTATAGTCAGTTTTTAATTCCATTTTATCATGGTAAACAAAAGGACCGCTTTTAATTTCTTTCATCTCACGAATCGGGAAATATAAAATTACTGCCTTTTTTACCCATTCATTAATGCCCCAGGAGTTTAAAACTGGTTCAGCAACGCGAATTTCGCCTTTATCTAAACCCTGAATTACGGTTTCGATGGCTTCGCAATAGTTGCTATATTGTAAAAGGGTTCTGTCTTCCCAGGCGGCTTCAATTAATTTCTTTAAATCTGAATACATGATGTTTTTAAATTTTACGCAAAATAAATCAATTTTTGTTTATTAAAGGGCTAATTGTTTAAATTGTTTTGCAGTTAGGTTAACTGGTTAAGCGTTTAAATCGATAGAATGGTTAACTGGTTAAGTGTTTAAATTGGTTAACTGCTGGAATATGCTCCATACAATTAACCGATTAACCAGTTTATACAATTAACCAAATGTGTCGATTAACCAGTTTCTACAATTAACCTTGATTGCGTATTTTTGATCCTTTATGACAGAAACAGAAAAACTTAGGATAGATAAATATTTATGGGCGATCAGGTTATTTAAAACCCGAAGCCTGGCTACTGATGCCTGTAAAGCCGGAAGGGTAAAACTGAAAGGCCAGAATATTAAACCTTCGGCCATTGTAAAAGTTGGAGAGGTTTATCAGGTATCGAAAGGGATAGAGAAAAAAATTATCGAGGTGGTAGAACTTTCGTATAACAGAACCGATTCGCCAACTGCATTAACAAAATACAAAGATTTAACACCTGTTGAAGATACGCATGCCTTTAAATCGATGTTCCATGCACCAAGCTTAAAACGTGATAGGGGTACAGGCCGGCCAACCAAAAAAGACCGTCGCGAAACAGACGATTTGATTGGAGGAATGTTTGAAGAAGAGTAGTTGTTAGTCCAGAGTCTTGAGTCCAAAGTCGGTAGTCTGTTCTACTCATGATTATAGACTCGAAACTAAAATACTCAAATCCCTTTCTCAAGCCGGAAATCGCTGGTCGGCTCATGACTCAAGACTATAGACTGAAGACTAAAATACCTCATCCGGTAACTCATCATTGCCGTTTTGCCTAGTTTTTCGATCAGTTTATAATTTGCAACGGCTCCTACCGCTGCGCCAATAAAAGGTAGCATTTGTGCAAGTTTCGCTAAGTCGATATAATCGCGGTATTGTTGCTGAAAGGTAAGCCAGTCAAATTCATCAATGTTGGTAGGGAGCTGATGTGCTGTATTATCCCAGTTTTGCATTTTCAAAAACACATTCTGGCTTTCCTCCTTACTCGAAAAGGCCAGTTGAAAAATGTGCAGAATGTATAAACGTTCGCGGTAATCTTTCACATCATATCCGTAAACTGCGGCAATATCAAAAAGCATTTTCATTTTTATACCCAATAACAATGGAAAGTCGGCAAGGCTCATTAAAAAGCCGCCAGCACCGGTAATTCCACCTTCTGCAGCACCCGTTTTTTTGTAATTATCTATTTTTTGCTTCACCAATGTTTCGCGGTGCATTAAAGTTAAATCGGTAACGGGTTTCGATGTGGTAAATGTGGATCCAAAAAGAACTGCCTTTACCATTTGTTTAATGGCGGTTGTAATGGCATTATGAACCTTGTCGGGGATATAACTGTTTATTTTCTTCTGAACTTTATCAGTCACTTTATTAAAAATAGAAGGTTTCTGTAAAGTTTTAAACTTCCAGAAATCCAGTTCACTGTTTATTTTTTCTTCGTAGGTCATGTTCATTACCCTGCAATAATTATTCCTTAAAATTTACACGAATTAACTATGAAAAAAGAATAATAAACTATATATTTAGTTTACCTAATTAAAACTTAATCCTTTCAGTATGAAAACCTTAAAATTGTTATGCTTAATGGCATTGGTTGGCGGAGCGGCTAATGCACAGGGTGTGAAATTTTCTGCCGATAAACCTGCAGCAGGAAGCACCGTTAAATTTACTTATGAGCCAAAAGGGACCAATCTTGAAAACCTGGCCGATGTTAAATGTACCAGTTATACCTTTTTTTCGAAATCTAATCCTAAAAATTCCAAAATTGAGCTCGTTAAAGAAGGTGACGTTTACAAAGGAGAAATTTCCACTCCGGATAGCGTTACCATAGTCGGACTTGCTTTTTCGGTTGGCGATCAGAAAGATGAGGCACCTGCCGGTTACATTTTAGAATTTACCAAAGCAGGGAAGGTACCGGCAGAAGCTTATTTAAACGAAGCCTTTCTATATGGACTTGCAGGAAATTATTACCTCGGACTTACCCTGGACCCTGAAAAAGCTGTTTCCTTATATAACCAGGCATTTGCTTTAAAGCCGGAACTGAAAAAGAAAAACCTAAACCAGTATCTTTCGCAGGAGTACAAAGCTGATAAGGACAATGGTACAAAGCTGATTAATGAGAATATTGCTAGTTTATCGAAAATAAAAGAGCCTAAGGAAGAAGATTTAAGCAGTATGACCGGTCTTTATTCGTTGTTAAAGAAAAAAGCACAGGCTGATTCGGTTAAAGCAATAATCCTCAAAAAATATCCTGCGGGAAATTACGCCTGGGGAGAAGAAATGAATGCACTTTACGGTACAAAAGATTTTGCAGCACAAGAGAAAAAAGCGACAGATATGATTGCCAGATTTAAATTCGATGCAGGCAAAAAAGCCGATGCAGAGAAGTTGAATTCAATTTATGGCATTTTAGCAAACGCAAGCATACAGGCAAAAAATACTGAAAAATTTGAGCTTTATTCGGGAAAAGTGACCAATAAACAAACTAAAGCTAATTTATATAACTCTTTTGCCTGGCCATCGGCTGAGAAGAATGAAAATGTAGAAGTAGCTACAAAATTTTCAAAACAATCACTTAACCTGATAGAAGAAGCTAAAAATGGTGATGTACCTGTTTATTTTGCTTCAAAAGATGCCTATTTGAAATCTTTGGATCAGTCTTATGGCATGTATGCCGATACTTATGCATTATTGCTTTATCGTGGTGGTAATTTTAAAGACGCCCTTGCTGTACAGGAAAAAGCTTTAACATTATATACTGCTGTACCACCAGATGTATCAACCCGTTACATCACTTATCTGGTTAAAGATGGTCAGAATGACAAAGCTTATACTGAAGCTGAAAAATTAATCAAAGATGGTAAGGCAACAGATTCCTTAAAAGCTGATTTTAAAAGACTTTATATCACTTTAAAGAAAGAAGGAACATACGAAACTTATATTGCCAATTTAGAAAAAACGGCATTAGAAAAAGAAAGAGCAGAGTGGACCAAAAAAATGATCAATATCCCGGCGCCTGCTTTCTCATTAACAAATTTAAAAGGCGAAAAAGTTAGTTTAGCCGGTTTAAAAGGAAAAATAGTAGTGTTAGATTATTGGGCAACCTGGTGCGGACCATGTGTAGCCTCTTTCCCGGGGATGCAAAAAGCACTGGCAAAATATTCAGGTAACCCCAACGTGGTATTTCTTTTTGTAAATACCTGGCAAACTGAAGATAACAGGGAAAAATTGGTTACCGATTTTATTGCTGAAAAGAAATATAATTTTAACGTGCTTTACGATACCAAAAATGCAAAAGATCCCTCAAAATTTGATGTAGTAAGCGCCTATAAAGTAGATGGAATTCCAACTAAGTTCGTTATTGATGGCGATGGAAACATCAGGTTCAAAGCCGTTGGTTTCTCTGGCTCGGATGATGGTGTGGTTAAGGAAATAGACGCCATGATCGGATTACTGGCTACTAAAGAATCGGGTAAATAACCAGGTCTTTTTATAATAATATGAACAAGAGTGACCGTCATTTCGAGCGGAGTGTAACGAAGTCGAGAAATCTACTACAGATTTCTCCCCGCCTGTACGCGCAGGCATTTCACCATGTTCCATTCGAGATGACGGTACTTTTATGACACGGTCAAATTCTTAATAATCTATCCGCATGGCAGAAGTTTCCCATAATTTAAATGCCGGTAAAGCTTCATCGCGCATCATTTGAATAACCGGAAGCGTTCTTTTTTCCATTGGTTTATCCAGTTCTTCGTAAATAAATTTGTCGCTAAAACCTATATTTTCTGCATCTGCCTTGGTATTTGCATAATAAATGGTGTTTATTCTTGCCCAATAAATGGCGCCTAAACACATGGGGCAGGGTTCGCAACTGGTGTAAATTACGCAGCCACTTAAATCAAAAGTATTCAATTCGGTACAAGCCAGCCTGATGGCAGAGACCTCTGCATGTGCCGTAGGATCGTTGGTTGAGGTAACTTTATTGGCCGATTTAGCAATTAATTTACCATCTTTTACCACCACTGCTCCAAACGGCCCTCCTATGCTTTCGCTTACATTTTGTACAGACAGATCGATTGCCATCTGCATATATTTTTGATGTTGATTCTCCATTTTATTTTTTAATAATTCCCAAGCCGCTAAAATCTAAAAATAACAGCACAAAAAAAATGCCCCGATTTTTGCGGGGCATCCTCATTTAAATATCTTTTCGCTTATTTTTTGCTGTATTCTGCGTTTAAGCCTTTAATTACTTCAGATGTTACATCTAAACTTTCGTCAGCAAATAAAATAGAACTGTTACCTTTTGAGTAAGTTAAAACCATTTTATAACCTTTTTCTTTAGCATAACCTTTTAAATATTGAGCAACTTTATCATACAATTTCTCATTTTCAGTAGCCTGCTCATTTTGTAAAGCACCACCTGCATTTTGCTGATAAGTTTGTAATTCCTGTTGTTTACGTGCTAAACGCTCTTCGGTACTTTTACGTTGATCGGCAGATAAGGTAGAAGCAGATTGTTGGTACTGAGCAACTTCTCTCTGAAAAGCCTGACCTTTAGCCTGCATATCTGCCTGCGCATTTTTGGTCTTTCCTTCAAATTTTACTTTAAGATCTTTAAAGTATTCATATTTCGTAAGTAACGAATCAGAGTTTACATACACAATTTTCTCAGTTGGAGAAACCGCTGCAGTAGTCTCTGTTTTTTTAGTTTCAGTAGTTTTAGTGTCTTTGTTCTGGCATGCAGAGAAAGCAGTTATTAAAGTTGCTGTTGCAAGTAAACCAAAGGTTTTAAAGGTTCTTCTTTCCATTATTGTTTAATAAATTTTAGCAAACTTATATAAATTAGTTTTTATATCCAATTTAAAGAAAGGCCTATTGCGGTGCGGGGTGCTTTGGCATTGAGCATTTAATTTACTCAACGCTAAGGGCCTAAGGCTACCACTCAATCTATTTGCTGTGTTTTGGAAAGCCAGGGCAGTGTTTCAAATGGTTGTTACTCCCGCTGTCTGCTTTATTTCATGTTCGCTTCCATCGGGTTTAAGTGGCACGGTTGGTGGTACTATTTAGGGTTGCAGGGCGGCAATAGCAGATTTCGAAACACCAAACGTTCCTACGGAACGAAAACGCCCATTTAACAATTGGGCTACCGGGGAATCGTTCCTACGGAACGGCACCGAGAGAGAATTACCTACAGCTTGTCCCGATTTTTCTGAAGATAGAAAGACTGCTGCAGACATAAAAATCCGTGTTTATCTGTGTGTATCTGTGGTCAAAAACATTCTGATGACTCTACAGTTAAGATGGCAGGCAATTTTTTAATTTATAATAAATCTTTCGAAAGAGAAAGGATGCGCACACATAAAAATCCGTGTTTATCTGTGTGTATCTGTGGTCAAAAACATCCCGATGACTCTACAGTTAAAATGGCAGGCAATTTTTTAATTTATAATAAATCTTTCGAAAGAGAAAAGGATGCGCACAAATATAAAATCCGCGTTTATCTGTGTGCATCTGTGGTTAAAAAACTCCCTGATGACTCTGCGGTTAAGATGGCAGACAATTTTTTGATTTATAATAAATCTTTCGAAAGAGAAAAGGCTGCTACAGACATAAAAATCCGTGTTTATCTGTTTGCATCTGTGGTCAAAAAAACACTTTAACAATTTTACTGTAATAACACGCAGTTATTGATTTATAATAAACCGTCCCGTTAGGGACGATTCCGAGGTAGAAAAAAAAATGAAATGTTTTTTTCGTTCCGTAAGAACGTTTAGTGAATAATCCGTTACTATTTACCATTATTTTAGCCACCTAAACCCAAAATGGATCCCGATGTAAATTCGGGAGTAATGTAAAGCGGAGAGAGACACGAATTTTAACACAGGTTTTGCTTTTCAAACCCCTTTTAATCCAATAGGAGAGGCTTTTGCGTCAATCTTTTAACAGCTCAAAACTTATCCACATATTAGTTTAAATGCCAAAATTTCCGTATTTTTGATACTTATTGTTTTTAATTAAAATATGAGCGAAGAACAGGATTTAAAGTCAAATTATTCGGCAGATAATATACAGGTTTTAGAAGGTTTAGAAGCGGTGCGTAAGCGCCCTTCAATGTATATAGGTGATACTGGTGTTAAAGGTTTACACCATTTGGTTTACGAGGTTGTAGATAACTCAATTGATGAGGCTTTGGCCGGTCATGCAGATACGATCGATGTCAGGATTTTAGAAGGAAACTCCATCAGGGTTGAAGATAACGGTCGTGGTATTCCAACCGGGATCAATAAAAAAGAAAATAAATCGGCGCTTGAAATCGTTATGACGGTTTTACACGCCGGTGGTAAATTTGATAAAGATACTTACAAAGTTTCCGGTGGTTTGCACGGGGTGGGGGTAAGTTGCGTTAATGCCTTATCTACCCATTTAAAAGCAGAAGTTCACCGCGAAGGTAAAATCTGGATGCAGGAATATAAAATTGGTGTTCCGCAGTACGATGTGAAAGAAGTTGGAACTACCGATAAACGTGGTACCATTGTAACATTTACTCCTGATGAAACCATTTTTACCCAAACTACCGAATACAAATACGATACCTTAGCTGGTCGTTTGCGCGAGTTATCTTTCTTAAATAAAGGAATTAAATTAACGCTTACCGATGAGCGCGAGAAACTGGATGACGGTTCTTATTTTTCGGAAACTTTCCATTCAGAAGGTGGTTTAAAAGAGTTTGTTGCCTTTTTAGATGATACCCGTACCTCTATTCTGGCAGAGCCAATTTATATCGAAGGGATTAAAAACGGTGTTCCGGTTGAACTGGCTTTCCAGTACAACGATAGTTACTCTGAAAATGTTCACTCTTATGTAAACAACATTAATACCCACGAGGGTGGTACGCACATTGCCGGTTTCCGCAGGGGATTAACCCGTACTTTAAAAAACTATGCCGATAAGGAAGGTTTATTAAAGAACGTGAAAATGGAAATCACCGGTGACGACTTCAGGGAAGGTTTAACCGCTGTTGTTTCGGTAAAAGTACAGGAGCCACAATTTGAAGGGCAAACCAAAACCAAGCTGGGTAACAGTGAGGTAATGGGATCTGTTGATGTTGCCGTAGGAGAGGCTTTGGGTAACTATCTCGAAGAAAATCCTAAAGAGGCTAAAATGATTATCAATAAGGTAATCTTAGCGGCTACGGCCCGTGCTGCGGCTCGTAAAGCACGCGAAATGGTACAGCGTAAGAGTGTAATGGGTGGTTCGGGTTTGCCTGGTAAACTAGCCGATTGCTCAGACAGTGATCCGGAAAGATGTGAGATTTACCTAGTAGAGGGTGACTCAGCGGGTGGTACCGCTAAACAAGGTCGCGATCGTAACATTCAGGCCATTTTGCCTTTAAAAGGTAAAATCCTGAACGTAGAGAAGGCGATGGAGCATAAAATCTACGAAAACGACGAGATCAAGAACATGTTTACCGCCATTGGGGTAAGTATTGGTACGCCGGAAGACAATAAAGCATTGAACTTAACCAAACTGCGTTACCACAAAATCGTAATCATGACGGATGCGGATATTGACGGGTCGCACATTACCACGTTGATTTTAACCTTCTTCTACCGTTATATGAGGGCCTTAATTGAAGCAGGTTATGTTTATATTGCTTCGCCACCACTTTATCAGGTTAAAAAAGGTAAAGAATTCGAATATTGCTGGACGGATGTGCAACGCGATGCGGCTGTACAACGTTTAAAAGGTGCCGGTAAAGAAGATAGTGTACATATTCAGCGTTATAAAGGTTTGGGTGAGATGAACGCAGAGCAATTGTGGGAAACTACTTTAAATCCTGCTACACGTACTTTATTACAGGCTACCATCGAAAGTGCTGCAGAGTGCGATCATACTTTCTCCATGTTAATGGGCGATGAGGTTGCGCCACGCAGAGAATTTATTGAGCGTAATGCAAAATATGCGAAAATTGATGCTTAACTCCTAAATCCCCTTAATGGGACTTTAATATACGAACCCTCTTCAAGTTAAAATCCTGAAGAGGGTTTTTTGTTGTGCATACGACGTTATTATCTGACTTCCTTGTAAAACTGAAAAAAAACAAAGCCATCCGATTCCGAATGGCTTTTGTCTTATTTATACACTATAAACCATAGATTCTTTTTATCCAAAAAGAAAACTAATGGCATTAACTAACCACCTCAAACTAATGAGATTATCTTAATGGCGGGATATTACAAAATGTAATAAGATCCAACCGGAGCCAGTTCTGTTTGTGGCTTGTCTTCGTATATTTTATTATCATCGAGCATTTGGCAAAGATCACGCTCAATGGTTCTGCAGATGGTTGTGGTTGGCGTATCCGTAGGTTTGTTCTCGAACGGATCCTGAAGATGAACAGCCATTTTTTCTACCAGTAAGAAGAATGCCGCAATAGCTACTACTAAAGGAACTTCCATATAACCAAAGTATTCAATCAGCCCGAAAGGCAACAATACGATAAACAAATGGATAGACATGTTGATGTACTTGCTGTAGGTAACCGGGAAAACAGTATTTTTAATCCTTTCCGATCCACCCATGTGGTTGCATAAACCCGTAATGGTTTTATCAATTTCTATCTGTTGGTATTTGTTGATCCAGCCTTCCTGCAGTGCCTTTTTCAAATCCATGGCATGTAGCTCGAGTATGGTGGCGGTTACATTCTTACGTTTTTTAATAAAAGCAATTTCTTCGGCGCTGATGTATTCTTCAAGGCCTTTTCTGGCATTAAAACCCCTTAACGATTGACTTAAGGCGTAACACCAGGCAATTTGCCGTTTAATAAAACGGGCCTTAAATTCTTCAATTTCATCCAGTCCATAAGGATTTTCTACGAAAGACAATATCTGGCGGGAGAGGGTTCTCGAATCGTTAACTATGGCGCCCCAAAGAATCCTCGCCTCCCACCATCTATCGTATGCCTGGTTAGAACGAAATGCCAGTAAAAGGGAAATGATCGTACCCAATAATGCTGGCACCGCCACAGGAATTGATATGCGGGTAACATGAAAATTTTCATATAAAACCACAATACCTATTGAGTAGCCTATCACAAACAGGACTTCTTTTTTGATCTTTCCGAATATATAGGTGAGCGGAATATTATTTCGTAACAGCATGATATAAAATTTTTATAGGTGTAATAATTAAGCGTTTGCTTCCTGCAATTGCGCTTCCTGTATTTTTGTGTCGATCAGGTTTTCTTTGCTGTGTACCATTAAGGCATTTAACTGGATCACCTCGCAACCTGCCCGTTCTGTTAAGATCTTAGGATCGATGCTGTATTTGTTGATCGGCGTAAAGGCATAGGCTTTTAAGTAAGCAATGCTGGATACCTCAAATGCTTCTAAGAAATTTTTGAAAGCGGCTACCGTACTTCCGTAAAAATATTCAATGCCAATGGTATTGATTTGCTTAGGGTATTTTGCCTTCGCTTTATTTAACTCCTGATAAAATTCGTCGCTAACATTTTCGTAATCGCGGCTGCGGCGACTCAGCATTAACATATCAGTAATAGAATCTGACAGTTTAAATGCATGTACAAAAATGATGTTTAAAGTTTCATTTGTCTGGTGCTGAACAAGCGCATCGATGATTTTAATGCTTTCTAATTTAAAATCGGTTGGTATTAATACTGTTTTCATGGCTATATCTTGTTTAAATGAACTGAACTATTATTTATACAAGTTTAGCGCGATGTTATTACAGCGAAATAAGAGCGGGATTAGAATGAGATTAGAGTGTACTCCTTTTTAGAATAGTAGGTAGTTTATTGGTTAATTAGCATTAGTTCATTTGTGCGGAAGTCGAAAGCATAGTTTCGATTGCTTGATTGATGAATTGTTATATTGTTGGGATTGATCTACAATTAACCAGTTTAAACATTTAACCGATTAACCCCATGTATGAATGATCAATTAGCAATAAACTAATCACCAATACCATTACAGTTTACAACTGGCAGTTTGCATTTACCAATGGCTAATAAACCAATGACTAATGACCAGTGACTAATAAACCAATCAACCTTTCGTAGGCAATAAAACTTTAATCTCCGTACCAACTCCTTCCTGCGATTTAATGGCAATACTTCCTCTATGCAGGCGTATGATGTTTAAAGACAGGGGTAAACCTACACCATAGCCTTTAAAATCGTTGGTGTTCGATGCCCGGTAAAAAGGCTCGAAGATATGCTGAATGTCGGTTTGCGGGATTCCGATGCCACGGTCGGTAACGGCGATAGAAAGCATATTGGCGTTACTTTCTATGCTGATGCTCACCAGATTTTCATTCGAATACTTGCAGGCATTGCTTACAATATTGCTGATGGCCAGTTTAATCAGGTTTTTATTTACCCTAAGTGAAAGTAATTCTTCATCATCAGGAAGTTTGCTAAAATCGATCTCAATTTTGCTGTTGGGGTGAACCTGGTTTACAGATTCTTTAATCTCCCAGAGCAATTCGTCCATGCGTACTTCTTCCCAGGGTTGGTTTTTACCGTTAAAGCCTGATTGTGCCAGGCCCAATAAACTCGTTAAAATATGTTCCAGTCTTTCAGCTTCATCTTTAATTTTAGATAAGGCCTTTTCCTGTTTTTGCTGATCATCGATGGTTTTTAAGGCCAGTTCCACTTCACCGCTGATAATGGTTAGGGGGGTTCTTAACTCATGCGAGGCATTGCTGATGAAATTGTTCTGCGTTTCGAAAGCGGTTTCCAAACGGTTAAGCATATTGTTAAAGGTTTGGGCCAATTGAGACATTTCATCGTTCCCGCTTTTAACATCCAATCGGAGGTGCAGGTTCTCCGCTTTGATTCTTTTTACACTTTTAATGATATTCCGGAGCGGCATTAACATGTAATTGGAAAATTTCCAGCCTACAACAAATGACAGGATAACAGAAAGGAAAAAACCAATAATCAGGATCCTTTGCAGGTCTTTTAATTCGCGGAAACCAAAAGGATCGTTGGCAGAAACCACTACAATGTATCCTTTGTCGGCGCTTTTGAAGAATTTTCCGGCATAGAAATGATTTTCAACCCTGTAGCGGGCCATATATCCCGCCTTTATCCGGTTGTAAAAGCTGGCGGGCAATTCCCTGTCAATTTTATTAATGGCTTCGCCGGCAAGTACTATGTATTCTTTTTCAGAAGGTAAACGTTCCAGGTATTGGTTGCGCAATTTTGCATAGGCGCTATTGTTGCCGTCTTCATACAATTTAATCTGTGCGGCAATGTTTACCCTGGCCTCTAAACGTTTATAAAAATCTTCGAAAGCAAACTCGTTAGAAAAATACCATACAAAACCACTTAACAATGAAATAATAACAGCCGATAATATGGCAAAAAGTAAAGTGATTTTTTTGGCGATCTTCATCTATTTTTCCTTCAATATATAACCTAAACCCACTGCAGTGTGAATGAGTTTCTGATCGGCATTTTTATCTATTTTCTTGCGGAGGTAATTCACATATACATCAACCACGTTAGTACCCAGGTTAAAGTCGATATCCCAAACATTTTCAAGGATATCAATCCGCGATAAAATCTTTGACCTGTTTTTGGCCATATATTCGAGCAGGCGATACTCTGTAGCGGTGAGGACTATTTCCTGCTGGTTCCGTTTTACGGTTTTAGCACTTAAATTGATTTGCAGATCGGCTACTGTAATAATCTGGTCTTGCGAAACCACCCCATGGTAACGCCTCAGCAACATTCTGATCCGTGCAAAAAGCTCAGCAAATTTAAAAGGTTTAATCAAATAATCATCTGCGCCATTATCCAATCCGTTAACTACATTTTCGGTTGTACCCAGTGCTGTAAGCATAATAATGGGCGTATTAGGTTTGTATTCTTTGATAATTTTACAGAGTTCCAGTCCGTTTATTCCAGGTAGCATGATGTCGAGGATAATCAGATCAAACTGGTTTTCCATGGCCATCTGTTTTCCGATTAAACCATCAGGGGCAATACTCACGGTAAAGCCCTCATCGCTCAGGCCTCTCGAAATTACGGAAACCACACTTGGTTCATCTTCTACAAGTAATAAATTCATTTGCTGGCAAGTAATCTAAAAAATAGCGAATTACAAAATCTTAAATGATTAATAGTTGATTTTTAACGCAAAGCCGACAGAATTGTTTGGTTGTTGAGGAGCTACGTATAAAAAGCCTCTCCAAAAAGGAGAGGCTTTTCATTTAGATTTCTCCGCTTCGGTCGAAATGACGATTAGCGTGGAATTGCGGAATGTTTTTACTCGTCTCGTCATCTCGACCGCAGCATGGCGGAGTGGAGAGATCTATCTAACAGATTTAGCTTCGCTGAACACTGTGTGGTTATCCGCTTCGGTCTAAATGACGATTGGTGTGGCTGGGGTTTCAATGGTTCATTAGCCATTGGTTCATTTGTTAGCATGATGCTGAAATAACACGAAAGAGACCCTTCGACTTCGCTCAGACTGACAATACAATATTATTGTGGCTAAAACGCTAAATCCCTTTCTCCGATTTTTCTTTTAAAGACTTTAATCCGTCTTCGAAATCTTTGCCAATCATATTGTCCATAAATAAACAAAACCATTTATTTATTATTCCTTTACTTTCACCACTCATGGTCCAGATTACTTTATTTCCGTTGGTTTCTTTTTCAATATCGAAACGGGTATCTGCAACACTTTCCATAGGTTTGATGAATTTCAATTCCATATCAACCATTTTATTGATTTCAACCTTATTGATTTTCATTTGTCCGTTGCCACTTTTTTTTCCGTTCCATTGGTACAGGTGGCCAGGCTGAGCGATATTTCCTGTAATGGTTACCTTAGCTTGCGGGTCCATTTTAGACCACGCGTTCCATTTATAAAATTCATTATAATCGGCAATGTTTTTATAGATTACACTATCCGGAGCATTAATTGTAATTGTCCGGTTAACAGAGTAGCTTTTTGGCAACAAAAAACTACCTGCAATAATGATTATAGCCAGTACGACAATAATGCCCAATAAGATTTTCAGGAATTTCATAATTGATTTAAGTTTGGTTACTTAAATTTATAAAGAAACCATTGTAAATCAAAGCAGAATTTTCTTAGCCGATTTTGATTTTCGGTTGGGGAGAATTGATCTTAAAATGCATCAGATCGGCAATAGACTGGGCTTTTTGTTTAATTAACCCGGCATTTTCACCTTCAAAAAGCGCATCAACAGTATGGAAGAAGATTGTTTTCCAGGCTTCAAATTGTGCCGTTTGCAGTGATACTTTATCATTCAAAGTAAAATGGACAAGCATTGGGTTGCCTTTGTAAGTGGCCTTGCCAAACAGGATACTTTCCCAAAAATCGTACATCCTGGGTAAGTGGTGTGCCCAATCTACTTTGGCAACATCGGTAAATATGGGGCCTATGGTCTGGTTAAGCGCAACATCTTTGTAGAAGGTATCTACTAAATGGATAATGTCGGTCCTGTTATTGATGTCCTTTTTCATAACCGGTTATTTATAAAGCCTTAAAACCATTTTGTCGTAATTGATTACTGCTTTATACTGCATTAAAATATCGCCCCCAATAATGCCCATAATGGGTGGGTGACCAAATTGCTGATAGGTGTCGCTTACCGATTGGAGATCGAAAGCAACTGTTTCATATGCTTTAATTTTTAAAGAACCGATTTTTACTTCAGGTATGGTAGCCTGGATGGTGGTTGTAGTGGTAAAAAGGGTAGCTGCATTAATCTCGTCTGATACCTGGAGCGTTTCAGACAGGTGTTTTTCAATTAAAGATTTATCAAACACGCTCCGCGATGCACCGGTATCGAGCACAACCAAATGCTTTTCTTTAAAAACAACAACTTCCAGCAAAAGGTGGAAGCCGTCGTCCTGTAAATTTATTAGTTTAAGCGGGATTGAAATTGATCTCATTATTAATATAGTGTCAATGCTGAGCAGCAGAGCATTTCTGTTGTGTTTGTATTTATCAGCCCTTCAACTATGCTCAGGGCGACCAAATGTTTAATTATAAAAAAACAGCCACGGAAGCACTGAATACACGGAATATCAATCTATTTCCGTGCTTTTGTGTTTCCGTGGCAAAAAATAAGCTGTAAATAAGTATTAAACCAGTTTCATTTCGGCCAGTACACTGTTCATGTTTCTCACTGCATCGGCGCTTTTGTTAAATGCTACCTGCTCCTCATCGGTTAATTTAAAATCGATGATTTTTTCCCAGCCGCTGCGGCCAATAATTACGGGTACACCTAAACAGATATCTTCTTGTCCGTATTCGCCTTCGAGCGAAACGCAGCAGGTAAACAGTTTTTTCTCGTCGCGTAAAATGGCTTCAACCAATGCTGCTCCGGCTGCGCCAGGTGCATACCAGGCCGAAGTGCCGATCAGTCCGGTTAAGGTAGCACCACCAACCATGGTATCAGCAGCAACTTTATCAAGTGTATCTTTATCCAGTAAATTGCTTACCGGTAAACTCTGGTAAGTAGCTAAACGGGTTAGCGGAATCATAGTCGTATCGCCATGACCGCCAATTACAAAACCCTGCAAATCGTTCGGGTTGCAGTTTAAAGCCTGCGATAAATAAAATTTGAAACGTGAACTGTCTAATGTACCGCCCATACCAATAATACGGTGTTTAGGTAAACCCAACGATTTTAAAGCCAGGTAGGTCATCGTATCCATCGGGTTACTGATTACGATAAAGATGGCCTCCGGAGAGAATTTTAAAATATTTTCGGCAACGCCTTTAACAATGCCTGCGTTAATGCCAATCAGTTCTTCGCGGGTCATTCCCGGTTTACGCGGCAGGCCCGAAGTAATTACCACCACATCAGAGCCGGCAGTTTTGCTGTAATCGCCTGTTACCCCCGTAATTTTGGTATCAAAACCTAAAAGCGTGGCGGTTTGCATCATATCGATTGCTTTACCTTCGGCAAAACCTTCTTTAATATCTAATAAAACAAGCTCGTTCGCTAATTCTTTGCGGGCAATATTATCTGCACAAGTGGCACCAACTGCGCCTGCGCCAACAACCGTTACTTTCATATATTATATTTTTAATGGTTTGCGTTTCGTTAAATATCCATCGAAGGTAGAAATAAATATAAGGTTTAAAAATGCTTTTCAAAACTTTATCTGGTTCTGAATATAGCTTTTCTGACTATTGATACTGGCGGGGACGCATTCGATACTGACTGGTTCGCGATCGATACTGGCGGGGACGCATTCGATACTGACTGGTTCGCGATCGATACTGGCGGAGTCGCAGTTGATACTGGCGGGGACGCAATTGATAGTGGAAGAGACGCAATCGATACTGGCGGAGTCGCAATTGATACTGGCGGGGTCGCAATTGATAGTGACGGGGTCGCAATTGATAGTGGAAGAGACGCAATTGATACTGGCGGGGTCGCAATTGATAGTGACGGGGTCGCAATTGATAGTGGAAGGGTCGCAATTGATACTGGCGGGGTCGCAATTGATAGTGACGGGGTCGCAATTGATAGTGACGGGGTCGCAATTGATAGTGACGGGGTCGCAATTGATAGTGACGGAGACGCAATTGACAGTGGAAGGGGATCATTGAATGCTGATCAGTTGATAGTGTAACTCAACATTTGCAAGGTATATAAAACTTTATTTCTGATCCGTTGGTTATTGAATTAAAACCTATTATCATGGAAAACAAACCCATTTCAAATATCGATTATAAAGCCTTTGAGGGTAAATGGTATTCTTTATACTCCATCCCGACCTTAATGGATAAACACTGGAAACAGACTACTGAGACTTATACCCTGGCCGATGATGATCATTTCGACGTGTACACCACCTATCATAAAGAAGGGAAACCGGAAGAAAAATCGATCACTTCCAAACTGTTTTTTGAGGAAGAAAAAGCGGACGGAGACATGAAAGCCCAGTTTTTATGGCCTTTTAAAATCGGTTACTGGATTATCGAACTGGCCGACGATTACAGTTATGTAGTGGTAGGGCACCCCGATGAAAAATACCTCTTTATTATGGCCCGGGAGCCTAAAATGGAAGCCGATTTATTGGTGCATATTATAGAAAGGTGCAGGCAGAAAGGCTATGACGTGAGTGAGCTGGTAAGTCAGGAGCATTTTTAACCTTTCCTTACCTGTTTCTTTAAACTTCGCAGGTTTTTTAAACCTGCAAGGTTTTTTTCTGCACTCGATGGTTCGTGTCTTCACGAACCATTTCTGAATCGAAGCACTGGCCTTGTTCAATAAACCCGATAGGAGCGGACATCCCGATTTTTTCTATCGGGATAAAGCGGATAGCGGGACTGAAGCCCGCCATGAAAAACCGAACCAATCATTTCCAGAAAAAAGAAAACTCTGGTGTTAAATAGTTTATCTTTTAGAAACGATAAAATCGTTTAGCTATTTATGCACTCGTTAATAAACGAGCGCAAACCCGCAGATTTGTTTGGTCATTTTTTGTTGATAAAATCCTGACAACTTCAACCCTCAAATTCCCTATTTTTGAAGAACCGTTATTATTCTACAACGGCTGATTCTTTACTGCACAATATGTACTTAATTTTTGATACTGAAACCACTGGTTTGCCCCGCAATTTCAATGCACCAATTACCGATACGGATAACTGGCCGCGTTGTATTCAGATTGCATGGCAATTACATGATGAGATGGGGAGATTGGTTGAACATCAGGATTATCTGGTAAAACCAGAGGGATTTAATATTCCTTACGATGCCGAAAGGATTCACGGTATTTCTACAGAGCTTGCTGCTGAGCAGGGAATCGGCTTTGATGAAATGCTTGCCAGGTTTAACGAAGTTTTAAACAAGGCAAAGTTTATTGTAGGCCAGAATGTTGGCTTCGATGTAAACATTATGGGTTGCGAGTTTCACCGTTTTGGTGTGGCCAACCGCCTCGCAGAGATGCCCGTTTTAGATACCTGTACCGAAGTTACCGCCCAGCTTTTGCAATTGCCGGGAGGTAGGGGTGGTAAATTTAAATTGCCAACCTTAACTGAATTGCACTCCTATTTATTTGGCGTTCCTTTTAATGAGGCCCACAATGCTACCGCCGATGTGGAAGCCACCACGCGCTGTTTCTTAGAGCTGGTAAAAAGAGAGGTTTTTAAAAAAGAAGAATTACTGGTTGATGTTGAATATTTCCCCCGTTTTAGGGAGGTAAACCCCGGACTTATTGAAGGGGCAGGTTTAAAGCACATCAATTTAAAAGCAGCATCTGACGAAATCCGTAAACGCCAGCAGAAAACTGAAGGTTCAGGGATTTCTAAACAGGAACTTGCAGGCAATAAACAGGAACTTGCAGCAGCAACCTTTGTGCACCTGCATAACCATACCCAGTTTTCGGTATTGCAGAGTACCATTAGCATCCCCGATTTGGTAAAAGCCGCAGCAGCACAAAAAATGCCTGCGGTAGCCATGACCGATCATGCCAATATGATGGGGGCTTTCCACTTTGTTAATAACGTTTTAAACCACAACAAAGCTGCCGAAGCTAAAAATGCTGCCGCAATAGAAGCCGGCGAGCGCCCAACTGAAGTGGTAATGACACCTATTGTTGGGGTAGAGTTTTTTGTTTGTAATAACCATTTAGACCGTACCGCAAAAGATAATGGGTACCAGATGGTATTATTGGCGAAGAACAAAAAAGGTTATCATAACCTGGCTAAAATGTCGTCGATTGCCTATACCAAAGGCTTTTATTACGTTCCGCGTATCGACAGGCAGGTAATTGAACAATATAAAGAAGATATCATTGTCCTTTCAGGAAACCTTTCCGGAGAGATTTCCAATAAAATATTAAACCTTGGCGAAAATCAGGCAGAAGAAGCTTTACTTTGGTGGAAAGCCCAGTTTGGAGATGATTTTTATGTAGAGGTAATGCGCCATAACCAGGAAGATGAAGACCGTGTAAACGAAACCTTAATTGCCCTGGCCAATAAACATGCTGTTAAACTGGTAGCGACTAATAATACCTATTACATTAATAAAAAGGATGCCAACGCGCACGATATTTTACTTTGTGTAAAAGATGGTGAAAAACAGGCCACGCCAATAGGCCGCGGCCGTGGTTACCGTTATGGCTTGCCAAACCAGGAATACTATTTCAAATCGGGCGATGAAATGAAGGCACTTTTTGCCGACCTGCCCGAGGCGATCCTGAATATTCAGGAAATTCTTGATAAAATTGAAATTTACAAACTTGCCCGCGAGGTACTCTTACCGAAATTCGATATCCCTGAAGAATTTTTAGTGGCCGAGGATGAAGAAGACGGTGGTAAACGCGGAGAGAATAAGTTTTTACGTCACCTTACTTACGAGGGCGCCAAAAAACGTTATGGCACGCTAACCCCTGAGGTTACCGAACGTTTGGATTTTGAGTTACAAACGATTGAGAAAACGGGTTATCCGGGTTATTTCTTAATTGTACAGGATTTTATTGCCGAAGCCCGCCGGAGGGATGTTTCTGTAGGTCCGGGACGTGGTTCTGCTGCCGGTTCGGTGGTTGCTTACTGCCTGTGGATCACGAATATAGATCCGATTAAGTACGATCTCCTTTTTGAGCGTTTCCTAAACCCCGATCGTGTATCCATGCCCGATATTGATATCGATTTTGATGACGAGGGCCGTGGCCGCGTAATGGAATACGTAATCAATAAATATGGTGCAAGCCAGGTGGCGCAGATTATTACCTACGGAACCATGGCGGCAAAATCTTCGATCAGGGATACCGCCCGTGTATTGGATTTGCCACTTTTTGAGGCCGATAAAATTGCCAAGCTGATTCCGAATATGAAGCTGGCCAAAATCTTTACACTCGACGAAAAGAGTTTAAAAGATGCACTACGCCCCGATGAATACGAACGGGTGGTGGAGTTGAAAAACCTCGGTGGATTAAAAGATTTAAGTGCCGAAACCATACAGCAGGCACAGATTTTAGAAGGATCGTTAAGAAATACCGGGATCCATGCCTGCGGGGTAATCATTACGCCGAGCGATATTACCAATTTCGTTCCCGTATCAGTTGCCAAAGATTCTGATTTATACGTTACCCAGTTTGATAACTCCGTTGTAGAAAGCGCCGGTTTATTAAAAATGGACTTCCTGGGCTTAAAAACCTTAACCCTGATTAAAGACACCGTAAAACTGGTAAAGAAAAGACATGGCATCGACCTCAATCCGGATAATTTCCCGATTGATGATATAATGACTTACGAGCTTTTCCAACGAGGCGAAACCATCGGTATTTTCCAGTACGAGAGTCCGGGCATGCAGAAGTACATGAAAGAGCTTAAACCAACGGTTTTTGACGATTTAATTGCCATGAACGCACTATACCGCCCGGGACCGATGGAGTATATTCCGAGTTTCGTACGCCGTAAAAATGGTGAGGAAGAAATTAAATACGATTTAGATGCCTGCGAAGAATACCTGAAAGAAACCTATGGTATTACCGTTTACCAGGAGCAGGTAATGCTTTTATCGCAGAAACTGGCCGGATTTACCAAAGGTGAGGCCGATGTATTGCGTAAAGCAATGGGTAAGAAACAGAAAGACGTTCTGGATAAAATGAAACCTAAATTTGTGAAGCAGGCTGCAGAGAAAGGCCATGATGCGGCAACTTTAGAAAAAATATGGAAAGATTGGGAAGCTTTTGCATCCTATGCTTTCAACAAATCGCACTCTACCTGTTACGCCTGGATTGCTTACCAAACTGCTTATTTAAAGGCACATTACCCTGCCGAATATATGGCGGCCGTACTATCCAACAACATGAGTGATATTAAACAGGTGGCTTTCTTTATGGAAGAATGCCGCCAGATGAGTGTTACCGTATTAGGCCCTGATGTAAACGAATCTGATCTTAAATTCTCGGTTAACGCTAAAGGTGAAGTCCGTTTTGGAATGTCGGCCGTAAAAGGAGTGGGCGAAAAAGCGGTAGAAAGTATTATCGAAGAACGGAATGGCAACGGTCCTTATGCCAGTGTTTACGATTTTGCAAAACGTTCCAACACCCGTATTGTAAATAAAAAAGCATACGAGAGTTTTGTGTACAGCGGTGCATTTGATGCCTTTGGAGGTCATAGGGCACAGTATTTTTATATCGGCCCGAACGATAAGATGAATGGTATCGAGAAAATTATCAAATATGCCAACGATTTCCAGAATAACGAAAGCACCTCGCAGGCTTCGTTGTTTGGTGGTTCTAAAGCCGATCTGATTTTAGAGCCAAGTTTGCCGGTTTCGCCGGAGTGGGCCTTAATGGACAGGTTGAAATATGAAAAAGATGCCATCGGGATTTTTCTTTCCGGTCACCCGCTGGATAATTATAAACTCGAACTCGATAAATTCTGTACCCATGGTGTCAGGCAGCTCAGCATCATTAACAAGGTGCGAATGGGCGATAACAACGAAGAAGTTTTGGCCGAATTTGAAAAACTGAAAAACCGCGAGCTTTGTGTTGGTGGTTTGGTGGTAACGGCATCGCAACGGATTACCAAAACAGGGAAACCTTTCGGAACTTTTGTGTTCGAAGATTATGATGATGCCAGCGAAATGGCTTTATTTGGTGAAGATTTCCTCAAATTCAAATCATTTTTAACTGAAGGATATTTCTTGCAGATTAGGGGTAGGGTGGGCGAACGTTTTGGAAAAGCCGGCGATTGGGAGTTTAAGATTACCGCAATCAACCTCATGTCCGAACTGCGTGATAAACTTGCTAAAAGTTTAACCATCCAGGTACCGATTGAACGTGTTAACGATCAGCTGATGAGGGAAATCGAAGCCATATTAGCAGACAATAAGGCAAATTCCGAGCAGCAGAACTGCCAGCTTAACTTCGCCGTTTTTGATAGCGAAAAACAGATCATGCTCGATTTACCCTCGAAAAATTTAAAAATAAACCCCAATAACAAGTTCTTAGAACAATTGATGGGAATGAATGTTGTAAATTATAAGCTTAATTAGGCATAGGGCATAGTGTTTAAAGCATAGAGGCTTAAAATTACACTATGCACTAAGCTCATTACCCTATGCCTCTCCCTCAAAATAATGTCAAATTGACATTATGGATGTTATGGCATTACAATTGAATACATATATTTGAACATAAAAAAAATAATTATGGCATTAGAAATCACAGATGCAAACTTCGAGGAGCTTGTATTAAAATCAGATAAACCCGTATTAGTAGATTTTTGGGCAGAATGGTGTGGCCCTTGTCGCATGGTTGGTCCGGTAGTAGAAGAAATCGCTAAAGAATATGATGGTAAAGCGGTAGTTGGAAAAGTAAACGTTGATAACAACCCTCAAATTTCGATGCAGTTTGGTATCCGTAACATCCCTGCTTTATTATACTTTAAAGATGGACAAGTAGTAGACAAACAGGTTGGTGCAGTTCCAAAATCAATTTTAGCAGGTAAATTAGACAAGCAAATCGCTTAAATAAACGTTGAAGGCGAAAGGTAGAAGGTTTAAGGAAACCCAAAGCTCAGAACTTCACTAATAATATTACAAAAACCCAGGTTCATTTGATGGATTTGGGTTTTTTATTGCAAACATATTTTTGTTTCTTTAATAAAAAACTAACAATCATGTCTATTAACTTATTTAGCAATAAAACTTTAGGGGTTTTAGTAGCAGGTTTGGCCCTAAACTGCGCAAATATTGCCTGTGTATCGGCGCAAAACCCTGTTGAAACCAACGAACCTTCTGCTGATTATAAACCTGCCTTTGCCGGGCAAACCCGTATTGCAGGCATAAAAACCAAAACCCCTCTTGATATTACGGTCATCAACGAAAAGCTCGAAAATCCATGGGCAATCTCGGTACTTCCCAATGGAGGTTTCCTGATTACTCAAAAACAGGGCACCATGGTAATCCTTACTCCGGATGGAAAACTGAGTAAAAAAATTACTGGTTTACCCAAGGTAGATCCTTCTGGTCAGGGTGGCTTACTGGATGTAACTTTAGATCCCAACTTTGCCAAAAACAGGATGATTTACTGGGCTTATTCAGAGCCTCAGGATAAAGGCGTTTTATTGGCCATTGCCAAAGGTAAACTGGCCGCAAACGAAACTTCGATCGAAAACCAGACCATTATTTACCGTGCTACACCTGCTTATACGGGCAAGCTTCAATACGGATCGAGAATTGTATTTGATAAAAACGGTAATTTATTTGTAAGTACCGGCGAACGTTCGGGTAACGACATCAGGATCCAGGCGCAATATTTAAATTCTTCATTAGGAAAAATTCTGCACCTTACAACCGATGGGAAAGCGGTTGCCAATGGTCCGTTTGCTGGCAAAGCCGATGCCAGACCCGAAATTTATGCCTACGGACTCCGTAATCCGGATGGTTTGGCCATTAACCCGTTAACAGGCGATTTATGGGAAGCCGAATTTGGTCCTAAGGGTGGCGATGAAGTAAACATCATTAAACCGGGTAAAAACTATGGCTGGCCAATTATCACCTATGGAACAGAATACAGCGGTAAAAAAGTTGGCGACGGCATTCAGCAGAAAGAAGGCATGGAACAGCCGGTTTATTACTGGAATCCAAGTATCTCGCCTGGTTGTATCGCATTTTACAATAGCAGCAGCATCGCCGAGTGGAAAGGGAATTTATTTGTAGGCGGTTTAGGCGGTTCGCACATTATCCGTCTGGTAATTAAAGACAATAAAATTGTGGGTGAGGAAAGATTATTAGAGGGTAAAGGCGAACGTTTCCGCGATATGGCCGAAGGTAAAGACGGAGCGCTTTATTCGGTAACGGATAACGGACATTTGTACAGGATAGCTAAGAAGTAATTAAGTCTAAACCTATCAGGTTTCCGAAACCTGGTTTTTTAAAATATTAATCCCGGACTCTTAATTGAGTTCGGTTTTTTTTTGGGAAATGAGGGGGCAGTTTTTCATAGGGATGATCAGTCCCGCTCTTTGCTAAATTCCGATGAAAAATCGGAATACCGCTGCCGATCGGGTTTATTTATTACGGTTAGCAGTACAGAGGCAGCCACCTTGATAAAAGATCCGATATTTAAAAAAATAAATATGAAACAACTTCTTATATTTTTAATCTGTATTGTTTGTTATAATGACAATGGTTTTGCTATTGAGAAGAATCCGCCCAAATTTTCAATAGATACTTCCGCTATTATCAAAAAAATAAAATCAGACTTTTTAGCTATTAATAAACAGTTGAGTCTCTATAAAAAGAAAAAAAGACCCGCTTTCGGATTCTCGGCAGAAGGTGGAGAAGTATCAGGTTATTACGATAAAAGCAATTTAAAAAAGATTCATAGTATTTTTTACGGTGAAATGGGAAAAACTGAGGCAGATTATTACTGTAACAACAAAAGGTTATTTTTTTTATATAAGAAAGAATTTTCTTATGATAAACCTATGTATCTGAAAGATTCAAAGGTAAAGAAAACAATTGAAACGCGCTATTATCTTAATGGCGATAAAGTAATTAAAAGTATAGCACAGCCTGGTACATCTTTAATGTTATCATATGATGAAATAAAAGAAGAATTTGAGCAAATAATAAATATTTTAAATGAAAAATAGGTCTTCGGAGCGATAGGTTTTGCGTTAAGGATTGTAGGGGTTCAGTACCAATTCTTCATTGGTACCGGAGCTAAGCGGAGCCCTGAAAAGCCTGACCCTTTCCCGTATTTCACGGGATTAGGGGAACGCCCAAATCAGTTTGCAGTTTACAATTTTCAGTGGGCAGTTGGCTCTTGGCAATTTGACGATGCTCTGGCCTTTGAAACTTCGGAAGTCTTGGCTTTTTAATAAATCTTTTATTAGCTTTACCATATGCATGCGGTAAACTACGAGAACGAAACAAGCTATGGTAATTTAGAATTGCTTGCACAGCAAGTGGTAGAAGGCTTTATTACGGGTTTGCATAAAAGTCCGTTTCATGGCTTTTCAGTCGAATTTGCAGAGCACCGCCAATACAATAATGGCGATAATGTTAAAAATATCGACTGGAAATTATACGCCAAAACCGATAAGCTTTACAGCAAACGTTTTGAGGAAGAAACCAACCTGCGCTGCCAGTTTGTAATTGATGTTTCCTCATCAATGTATTTCCCGGAACCGAAAAATAACAAACTGATTTTCTCGATACAAGCTGCAGCATCTTTAATGTACCTGCTAAAGAAACAGCGAGATGCTTTCGGATTGAGCTTATTTACGGATGAAATTTTATTAAACTCTCCGGCAAAATCGACTACGGTTCACCAGAAATATTTATTTACCCAGCTGGAAGAACTGCTGCATAAACCAAAGGTAAATGCACAAACTAATTTAAGCGAAGCCCTGCACCAGGTGGCAGAGTTGATCCATAAACGTTCGCTGGTGATTATTTTTAGCGATCTTTTTAATACGCAGACCAGTGCCGATAAAACCGATGAATTTTTTGATGCTTTACAACATTTAAAATTCAATAAACATGAAGTAGTGGTTTTTAACGTGGTTGATCAATCAAAAGAGGTAGATTTTAATTTTGAGAACCGGCCATACCAGTTTATCGATATGGAAACCGGAGACACCATAAAAGTGCATACCAACCAGGTAAAGGAAAATTACACCGCAGCTGTTTCGAGCTACCGACAGCAGATTGCCTTAAAATGTGCCCAATATAAAATCGATCTGATTGATGCTGATATGAACGAAGGATTTTATCCTGTTCTCCAGTCTTATTTAATCAAAAGGCAAAAACTAGGATAAACTTTTATCCCCAAACCACAAACAACAGGAAGGGTACACTGTTAAATTAATAAACGATTTAAATTTAAACTCGATAATATGTTAGAAAAAGGCGCTACAGCACCAGATTTCGAATTGAATGCTACTCCCGATCAAAAAATAAAACTTAAAGATTTTAAAGGTAAAAACGTGATCCTGGCTTTTTATCCGGCCGACTGGAGTCCGGTTTGCAGCGACCAGATGGTTCTTTATAACGAAATGCTTAAATATTTCAGCAAGTACGATGCACAGATTTTCGGGGTTTCGGTTGATAGCGTTTGGTGCCACCTCGCTTTTGAAGAAAACAGGAAATTACATTTTCCATTACTGGCCGATTTTGAACCAAAAGGTGCAGTTTCAAAAGCCTATGGCGTGTATGATGAAGAAGTTGGAGAAAGCAAAAGAGCGCTTTTCGTAATTGATAAAGAAGGAAAAATTGCATGGAGTTATTTATCACCTTTAGCGGTTAATCCGGGTGCCGATGGCATTTTGGATGCATTGGAAGAATTAAGCAAGAAATAAAAGATGAGCACATTAAAACCCGAAATAAACGATCAGGACCATATTCAAGGTGATGATTCGGCAAGTATCACTATTGTAGAGTTTGGTGATTATCAATGTCCGTATTGTGGTGATGCCTATCCCATTATGAAAGAAATTGAGGAAACATTTGGTCACCAGATTAAATTTATATTCCGTCATTTTCCTTTGGCCAATGCGCACGAATTTGCTTTTCCGGCTGCTATCGCCGCAGAAGCTGCTGCCTTACAGGGCAAATTTTGGGAAATGCACGATGCCCTTTACGAAAATCAATACCGCTTAAATGGCGAGTTATTCGACGAACTGGCCGAAACAATCGGTTTGGATTTAGAGCAGTTTCAGAAAGACAGTGCCTCAGAAGAAATTAAAACTAAAATAGAAGAAAATTTTGACAGCGGGATGCGCAGTGGTGTAAACGGAACACCATCATTTTATGTAAACGGAACCAAATTTGATGGCGGAGCTACAGATTTGTACCAAATGCTTAAAGAAAGTGCGGAGTAAATATTCGTCATCTCGACTGAAACGCAGTGTAACGGAGAGATCTATCTCGGGATAGATTTTGCTTCGCAGAGCCTCCGGGTTCTCGGCTTCGTTGCACTTCGCTCGCAATGACGACTTTATTAAAAAAACTCGACCCCTTAACCCGGATAAGGCACCATTTTCGCACAATCGCAATAACAATTGGCATCTGTTAGATTAAACTTTTTCAAAAAGTACTGGTAAAAACCAATCCGATCTTTCATTGCAGCAACATCATTTCCTTTATTACATTCTAATGCCCCGTTTACAATATTAATGGTCATACCAAAGCCTGGTTTATATCCTTTTTGCGATTCCGCTGTGGATGGTTTCCATTTTCCGGTAATAACATCATGGGGAGATGGCTTTGCCCCTTGTGGTATCATCCAGAAATAAATTGCGGTTTCAAAGGCAGTTACCGGATTGGTATTTAACAAATCAGGGTTCTTAAGTAAAATATTTTTATTGCCAAAAATACAATCTGATGCAAACCCATAATTGCTATTGTAACTGAGCTGAATAGGGCCACGGCCATAATATTTTTTCCCGGCTACGGCAGGGTAGGTTACATTGGCAACGGTGTAATTGGCGTTAGTATCCAATTCGTGGTTAAGCATTAAACCATCATTGTATTTATTATTGATGCCGTTCCTGGTTTCATGAGCAATATGGGCGAACAAAGCAGCAAGTTCTTTTTTGTTTACATTAATGTTTTTTGAAGTGCAAAATTCGGCATAATCAACAGTTGAAATGCTGTAAGGCTTTGCTTTTGCCCAGGTTTCGTTCCAGTCTTTATCCTGCCTGATCACCGTTTCTTTATTGTTTCTTTTATCTGTCCTAGTGATTTTATAAATCCAGTCGCCCCGTTTTTCGATCTTGATTTTGATAAAAGATATTTCAGAAATAGCTTTGGCAAATGAAGCATAGCTGTAAAATTTGTTTCGCTGAGGGAAAAAGCTGTTAAATTCTTTTTCTGAAAAATAACCTGGAACAGCTGAATTTGCCCTGGTGAAGCAAACATTAAACAAGCATAACGTTAAAATTAGAATGGTGCTCAATTTGTTTTTCATAATAAATCATATAGGTATGTGCTATCTAATTTAACAAAAAACCTCATGTATTTTGCAATACATGAGGTATCAGATAAGGGTAACCGGAAAACTAAAAAACTAATTATGAGTTTTTAGAATTTAACAAAATTGAAATCGCTTCGTGTTTTGTTATTTCAAAGGTGCACTTCATTTATGAAGTTTTAGTGAAGAAAACTTCAGCTTACCGATATCGCTTTACTTATGTTACAATTAATAGTCTAAAGTCTTTGCCAGGTCAGATTGGCTCCTTTTATGCTTTTCAGTTAAAACAATATATGCGCTTCAGCTATTTATTAGGTATATAAAATTCCTGATTTAAAAATATCCACATGAGTAAAAATGTTGCAGAACAACTGGTTGAAATGCTGGTTGAGGTTGGTGTAAAAAGAGTTTATGCCGTTACCGGAGACAGTTTAAATTATTTTAACGATGCAGTAAGAAGAAACGGTAAAATAAAGTGGATCCACGTCCGCAATGAAGAAGCTGGTGCTTTTGCGGCGGCAGCAGAAGCTGAACTTGACGGGATTGCCTGCTGCGCCGGTAGCTGCGGACCAGGACACGTGCATTTAATTAACGGCCTTTACGATGCGCACCGCTCTCATGTTCCGGTAATCGCCATTGCCTCAACTATACCAACAGGCGAATTTGGAATGGACTTTTTTCAGGAAACCAATACGATAAAATTATTCGACGATTGTAGTTACTATAATCAGGTGGCCACCACTGCCGAGCAGGTACCCAGAATGTTTCAAACGGCTGTTCAACACGCCATCCATAAAAAAGGTGTTGCCGTATTTGGTTTACCTGGCGATGTAGCACAACTGGATGCCGTAGAAAGTGTAACATCAATGCAGTTGTTCAATAATAAACCCGTAATCCGGCCGTCAGATTTTGAATTAAGTGAATTATCTTCTTTGCTTAACAGCGAAAAGAAAATTATGCTTTATTGTGGCATAGGCGCTGCTGATGCACATGATGAAGTAGTAGAACTTGCCTCTAAATTAAAAGCGCCGGTGGGATTTTCGTTCAGAGGAAAAATGGGTATCCAATATGATAATCCTTATGAAGTAGGTATGACGGGGCTTTTAGGGCAGCCTTCTGGTTACCATGCCATGCACGAAGCCGATGTAGTGCTTTTATTAGGTACCGATTTTCCATATGTAAACTTCATGCCGGTAAAAAATAAGATTGTTCAGATTGACGAAAAACCTGAACGATTGGGCAGACGGGCGAAGCTTACAATGGGTTTATGCGGAAACATCAGCGATTCGATTAAAGCATTATTACCGCTGATTACCGAAAAGAAAGATGATAGTTTTTTAAAATCTCAACTGGAGTTTTACCAGAAAGTGAAAGAGCAGCAACAGGTTTATGTTAAAGATCAGGGAGAGGAAAATAAAATCCAGCCCGAATTTGTAGCTGAAACCCTTAACCGTTTAGCTGCAAGCGATGCCATTTTTACGGTAGATACCGGGATGTGCTGCGTTTGGGGAGCACGTTTTATAGATGGAACAGGTAAACGGAAAATGCTGGGTTCTTTTAATCATGGCTCTATGGCCAATGCGATGCCAATGGCAATAGGGGCTGCATTGGCCCATCCGCAACAGCAGGTAATTGCACTTTGTGGTGATGGAGGCCTGTCGATGCTTTTGGGCGATCTGGCAACCATTAAACAATATAATCTTCCTGTAAAACTGATTGTTTTTAACAACAGGGCTTTAGGAATGGTGAAACTGGAAATGGAAGTTGATGGTTTGCCTGATAATGAAACGGATATGATTAATCCGGATTTTGCTTTGATTGCGCAAGCCATGGGCTTTAAAGGAATAACGGTTGCTAAACCCAAAGAGGTGGAAACAGCAATTAGTCATGCATTAAGTGAGGAAGGACCTGTACTGTTAAACATCATGACCAATCCTAATGCTTTGGCGATGCCACCCAAAATAGAATGGGCACAAATTAAAGGAATGACCGAATCTATGGCCAAATTAATGCTGGGAGGTAAAATGAGTGAGGTTTTGGATACGATAAAATCGAATTATAAACATTTGGGGGAGGTTTTGTAAACTAAGACGTCATCTCGACTGAAGCGCAGCGAAATGGAGAGATCTACCTCGAAACAGATCTCTCGACTACGCCATGCTCCGCTCGAGATGACGAATTGCTTATAAATTTCCGCGTAATTCCTGTTCGCGTTCTAAAGATTCGAAAAGTGCTTTAAAGTTACCGGCACCAAAGCTTTGCGCGCCTTTACGTTGAATAATTTCAAAGAAAAGGGTAGGGCGGTCTTCAACCGGTTTGGTGAAAATCTGTAAAAGGTAACCTTCTTCATCGCAATCAACCAAAATGCCCAGGCTTTCCAATAAAGATATTTCTTCGTCAATCTTGCCTACGCGCTGCGGCATCATATTATAATAAGCTTCTGGCGGGGCGCTTAAAAATTCTACACCACGGGATTTTAGTTCCTTAACTGTTTTAACAATATCTTTTGTTGCTACCGCAATATGCTGAACGCCTTCACCTTCATAATATTCAAGGTATTCTTCAATCTGCGATTTCTTTTTCCCTTCTGCAGGCTCATTAATCGGGAATTTTGAGTAACCGTTACCATTGCTCATCACCTTGCTCATTAAAGCAGAATATTCGGTGTTGATTTGTTTATCATCGAAAGACAGGATATTTACAAAACCCATTACATCCTCATACCATTGAACAGCCTCGTTCATGCGGTTCCAGCCCACATTACCCACGCAATGATCGATATACAAAAGGCCTGCATCTGCCGGCTGATAATCGCTTTCCCAAACGCGATAACCCGGCATAAATGTTCCGCTATAATTTTTACGCTCAATAAACATGTGCACCGTTTCGCCATAAGTGTAAATACCACTCATTTTAACTTCACCATGTTCATCTGTTAAGGTTTTAGGCTCCATATACGGTTTAGCACCGCGTTTTGTGGTTTCTTCGAAGGCACTATAGGCATCATCAACCCAAAGGGCCAGTACTTTTACTCCATCGCCATGTTTTTTTACATGTTCCGAAATGGGATGGTCAGATTTTAAAGCCGTGGTTAAAATTAACCTGATTTTCCCCTGTTGCAATACGTAAGATGATCGGTCGCGCACGCCCGTTTCTGGTCCGGCATAAGCCAAACTTTGAAAGCCAAATGCGGTTTTATAGTAATGTGCGGACTGCTTGGCATTGCCTACATAAAATTCGATATAATCTGTTCCGTTAATAGGAAGAAAATCTGGTGCTTTAGAAATCTTTTCTGCGAATGTTTGTGTTTCCATTTGTTTGTTGTTAATTAAGTCCGAGGTCGGAGGTACGAAGTCGGAGCTTATTGTTAATATGTTGTTAATGTTGAAAGGTTGAATGTTGTAAAGTTTAAATGTTGTGAGGTTGAATGTTGGTTAATTAACCACCATCTGTTCCTTTGCACTTTATCTTCGGACTCCGGACTTCCGACAAGTTATTCTACGTTAATCTGCCAGCTTTTATGATAATTTTCGTCCTCAATATCCAAGGCATCCTGTGTAAGCATTAGCGGTTTAAAAGGATCGATCATCACGGCCAGTTCATCTGTTTTCTCTTTTCCTATTGATTTTTCCACTGTTCCCGGATGTGGTCCGTGGGGGATGCCGCCCGGGTGTAAGGTAATCTGTCCTTTAACTACACTTTTGCGGCTCATAAAATCGCCATCAACATAGTAAAGCACTTCATCACTATCAACATTGCTATGGTTATAAGGTGCCGGAATAGAATCGGGGTGATAATCGTATTTGCGTGGTACAAAAGAGCAAACTACAAAGTTGTGCCCTTCAAAAGTTTGGTGTACCGGAGGTGGTTGGTGTAAGCGACCAGTTATTGGCTCAAAATCGTGAATCGAGAAAGCGTAAGGATAATGATAACCATCCCAGCCTACATAATCAAAAGGATGGGTACCGTAAGTATATGGATATATTAAACCCTGTTTTTTTATCAGAACCTTAAAATCGCCGTATTCATCATGGGTTTGCAGGTTTTCTGGTAATCTTAAATCGCGCTCACAATAAGGCGAATGCTCCATTAACTGTCCAAACTGGTTTAAATATCTTTTTGGCGGTCTTAACGGACTAAAACTTTCTACAATAAACAATCTGTTCTGTTCATTATCAAATTCCATCTGGTAAATGGTTCCCCTTGGAATAATCAGGTAATCGCCATAGGCAAACTTAATTTCTCCAAAGCCGGTTTTAAGCTTTCCAGATCCTTCGTGCACAAAAATCATCTCATCAGCCTGGCTGTTTTTATAGAAATAATCGGTCATCGATTTTCTGGGGGCGGCCAAAACAATATGCAGATCGCTGTTAACCAAAACCGGTTTACGGCTTTTCAAAAAATCATCCTCAGGTTTAATTTTGAAACCGATTAAACTGGTGTGTTTCAAATGCTTCTCGCGGGCAATTTTTGGTTCAACACTATAGGGTTCGCCCAAATGTTTTACAATGGTTGGCGGGTGGCAATGATAAACCAGCGAATATAAACTGGAAAAACCTTCGGTTGATACCAATTCTTCGGCATAAAGATTTCCATCAGGTTTACGGAAAACCGTGTGGCGTTTAGCTGGAATTTGCCCTAATTTGTGATAAATAGGCATAATTAAATGATGTTATGGTTAGAAAGAAAAAAATCCTAAAGAATAAACAATCCTAACGCAAATGCGTTTCGATTAATAAGAAAGAGTAAATAAATTACAGAGAATATTGCGCCATGATCAGCTTGGAAAGCATCTTATAACGACGTGCCGCAATGGCGTCGTTTACTAGATTAATATGTAATGCTTTTAAGATCATGGTTTTAATGCAGCCAAGGTAAGTATTTTATTTAAAAGTTGAAATTTTAATTATCTTTAATTACTTACTTATAGCACTATCTTAATGAAATTTATTTTTACATCCTTATTTTTTTTAGCGTTATGCGCTACTGGTTTTGCACAGCAAAGGGCTAAGTATAATATCCGGGTTGTATACCGTAGCGGAAATGCGGTGAGAGGAGCTTTTTATGCTGCATCTGATAATAGCTTAACTTTAATCAGAAACCGGAGGGATACTTTGAAGCTCAGCGCCGATAGCATCAGTGCGTTGTATATCCATCGCAGGGGGCTCGTAGCGCCACTGGCTATTGCCGGAGGTTTAACTTTTTTTGTACTGGCGGCTAAAAGCGATAAACTGGTAGAATCAATTGTGCTTATTGCCGCAGGGGTACCTGCAGGTGTATCCGGCGGATTATTGATTGGTGGCCTGCTTTCCAATAAAAAACATTACAAACAGCTTCAGCCAAAAGATTTTCCGGTAATAAAACCAACCCTTCAACAATACACCGTGTTAAAATAATCCGTACTAAGTTTTATTTTGAATAACCTAATTGCTTAGCTTTACCGCGTATTTAACCAAATGATATATGAAACTTGTATCCTATAAAACCGAAGACAGAGAGCATCTTGGTGTGTTTGTAAATGGACATATCTATAACTTAAATAGCTGCGATAAGCTTATTCCTGATAACATGAACGAATTTTTGCAGGGAGGAGAGGTGTTGATGGAAAGGGCGAAAAGTATTGATGATCAGATTAAAGAAGGAAGCCTGGAAGCCAAAGAAGAAATTTTTTACGAAATTTTGGCTCCGGTTCCGCACCCTACAAGTTGCCGTGATGGATATGCTTTCAGGCAGCATGTTGCAGCAGCGCGCAGGAACCGCAAGGTTGATATGATTCCGCAGTTTGATGAATATCCGATCTTTTATTTTACCAACCACAATGCCATTCAGGGTACAGGCGAAATTGAATGCATGCCCGATCATTTCGATAAACTTGATTTTGAACTCGAACTGGCTGTAGTTATCGGAAAAAAAGGTAGAAATATTAAGGCTGCAGAGGCCGACGAATATATTGCCGGTTATATGGTAATGAATGATATGAGTGCCCGCACCTTGCAGATGGAAGAAATGCTGTTGAATTTAGGCCCGGCAAAAGGAAAAGATTTTTCTACCGTAATTGGTCCCTGGCTGGTTACGCCGGATGAATTGATCCAGTACAAAGTTGCCCCTAAAGAAGGCCATGTGGGTAATACTTACGATCTTAAAATGACCTGCAGGGTAAATGGTATCGAAGTATCAAAAGGAAATGCCGCCGATATGGACTGGACTTTTGCCGAAATTATTGAACGTTGCGCTTACGGTGTAGATATCCTTCCGGGAGATGTAATTGGTTCTGGAACAGTAGGAACAGGCTGTTTTTTAGAACTGAACGGTACAGGTTTGCTTAACGATCCTGATTATAAAGTACAGTGGTTGCAGCCGGGCGATGTGGTAGAGATGGAAATAACAGGCCTGGGTGCACTAACGAATACGATTACTAGGGCTGATACAGATTTTTCGATTTTGGGGTTGAAGAAAAAGTAAAATAAACTGAATAACAGTTTAATGAAATGACCGTCATCTCGACTGAAGCGCAGTCCCGAACTTTCGGGAGAGAGATCTATAATAGATTTCTCGGCTTCGTTGCACTTCGCTCGAAATGACGGTAACTCAAAATGACGGACTCTCTTTATTTTAATCTCGGTTCTTAACCTTTATCAACCCTTAACCTAACAAACCCGTGCTAACCCTAAACACTTCCCATTTAACCCCTGTAGAACTCCAGAACTACCTGCAGTATGCCATTGCTCCGCGGCCAATTTGTTTTGTTTCAACTATTGATGCCGAAGGGAATATCAATTTAAGTCCTTTCAGTTTCTTTAATATGTTTAGCACCAATCCGCCGATTTGTATTTTTTCTCCTGCCAGGAGGGTGCGCGATAATACCACCAAACACACTTTAGAGAATGTTCACCAGGTAAAAGAGTGCGTTATTAATATTGTAAATTACGATATGGTACAACAAATGAGCCTGGCGAGTACCGAATATGCAAAAGGGGTAAATGAGTTCGAAAAAGCCGGTTTTACCATGATGAAATCAGACCTGGTTAAACCACCAAGAGTTGCAGAAGCTCCGGTACAGTTCGAATGTGTGGTGAACGATGTAATTCCGTTAGGAGACAGCCACGGAGCAGGAAACCTGATTTTGGCAGAAATAAAAGTAATCCACATCAATGAGGAAATTTTAGATGAAAACGGTAAAATCGATCAGGCGAAAATTGATCTGGTAGCCCGTTTGGGGGGCGATTGGTATTGCAGGGTTACAAACGATAATTTATTTAAAGTGGCAAAACCCCTGGCAAAATTAGGGATTGGTGTAGACCGCCTGCCGCAATCAGTCCGCTTTTCTAAAGTATTAACCGGCAACGATTTGGGCATGCTCGGCAATGTTGAACAAATACCTACTGATGAAGAAATTGATCTGATCAGTACGAATCCCGAAGTTAAAGAAATCCTCGATGCCACCATCGGCGACAGTACCAACCGTGAAAGGGAACTGCATGAACTTGCAAAGAAATTTCTGAACAGCGGGGAGGTTGAACTTGCTTTAAAGATTGTTTTGCTTTAAATTTATTAAGAGGTAAGTATTTACTATATTAGTACTAAATCTATAGTTGTATGGATAATTTTTCGTTGAATGAAAAGTACATTGCAGTGCAGGATCTCCTTCTATAATCGATTCTGATAAAATAATTCAGTGTACAACAGATGAAATTTCCAAATTATGTCAAAAGAGCCGTCCATACAACATATAATTTATAAATCTAATTACCCTATTAGCATTTATTTACTTATTTTTCTACCTATTTTAATCACTCTGCTTACCGTTCTTTATCGTGCCAATTTTTTTGCATTGTTAATTTACTTGCCGATTTTCGTCATTATATTTTATATATTTTTTTCACGGTATGCTGCCAGGGTTGAAATAAATAATAAATTTGAAATGAAAGTATATTATTTTTTTCCATGGAATAAAAACTTTAGCATAAATCTGTCTGTCATTAAAAGTTTTGATTATGCAAGAGGTTTTTATGATCCATTTGATGATAGACGATTAGGCTATTTTGGTTTTTTAAGGAGATGTTATGATCTGATAATGTTGTCGGCAAATGATCGGAATATTCAAGAAGAGTATAAAGTCAACTTTATAATGGGAGCCTTTAAAAAAGTTATTAATATTTTAAATAAAGAGGCAAAAATTGATCTTATTAAATTAAAGAGTTCAGAAAACATAATTTGGTAATTTTCCAGCCATGCATACAATTGTTCAGGTAGACCAGTACATTATTAATTCGGCAGAATTTGCCATTCCGATTTTGGATCATTTAAGAAATCTGGTTCATAAGGCCGATGCGAGGATTGAAGAAAAAATTAAATGGGGAATGCCTTTCTTCGATTATAAAGGCACGGTTTGTCACATGGCCTCTTTTAAAAATCATTGTGCCTTTGGCTTCTGGAAAGGCTCGTTAATGAAGGATGAATATGAGATTTTCAAGGAACGTTCTCAAGCAATGGGCCTGTTGGGCAAAATAACATCTTTTGAAGATTTACCTTCAGACGAAATCCTGATTGCTTACATCCAGCAGGCTATTCAATTAAACGAGGATAATGTAAAACTGCCTCCAAAGCCAAAATCTGCGGGGAAAAAAGAGTTAATCATTCCTGAATATTTTATGAAAGCTTTAAGTGAGGTTCCTGAAGCCCTGGCTGTATTTCAGAATTTTAGTCCATCCAATAAAAAAGATTACATTTTATGGCTGGAAGAAGCAAAAACCGAAGCTACTAAAATAAAAAGAATGGAAACTACTTTAGAATGGCTTGCAGAAGGTAAAACGAGAATGTGGAAATATAAAAAGTAATTAGAGGATACTCACAATTTTCATGAAACGGGCTTTATAATGGCCATCAAGATCGGTAATGGTTACCTGATGTGCTTTACCCGAAGATGCATGGATAAATTTGATTCCGTTTTCATCAATAGAATAAACAATACCGACGTGGCCAATTCTTCTTACTCTCGAATTACTCCCGGTAAAAATCAATACATCACCTACTTTTGCATTTTCCAGGCTGGTTTCTTTACCCGCATAGCTAAACTCGCGTGAAGAACGCGGAACCTTAAAACCAAAATTACTAAATACGTAGCTTACAAAACCAGAGCAATCGAAACCAACTTTAGGGTTGCTGGTGGCATAACGATAGGGAATACCTAACATGCTTTTGGCAAAATCGATCAGTGAAGTTGAACTTGTTGAGGAGTGGTTTTCGGTAACCGTTACATTTTTTGGAAGATTGGCAACCAATTGTTTTACCAGTTCCTGGTATTGTGCGGGTAGGATGGTTTGGGCTTTTCCTGCGGTAGCAGACAAAATGAAAAACGAAATGACAAATATTATTTTCTTCATATGTTGGAGCCAAAGATATAAAAAATATCTAAAGTGAATTAAAATGTTGAAAATGAGTTAAAACAAAAAAGTCTAAGCTGTTCGCTCAGACTTAGATTAAAATATTTGGCTTCGATTAAATACTTGGAAAAATGGTTTGAGCTTTGTTACCAAGTAATGGCAAGGGCTTTTGTTCACCATTATTTGCACTTACAGCACCTAGAATGATCAAAATGATGTAGGCAATGTAAACTACATAACTTAAATATCCAAATAAGGCAGTTGGCACGATCATAATCAATATGGTTACTGCAATGTTAAGTACAATAATACCCAGATGTAGTAATAATGACTGCCTTAAATGATAACTCGATAACGCTGTTTTATTTTCTTTGTACATCGCAAAGTAAGATATTAACCAACCAATAAGGAAAATGTAACTTACCACGGCAGCGCTTTTTCCACTATCGGGTGCTTTAAAAGATGAATTTGTTTCAAAAGGAGAATTTGTTTCCATAGATTTTTTTTTAGTTTTTCAATTACTGCTGTAAATTACTAAAAATAATCCTATTATGGTGTAGTAACTGCTACAGGCAAAATTTTGCCATTGAAAAACTTCTGTCCGGTTTTTGCAAAATCAGCCACATATTTCCCCATTTCGAAAGCCATCACCGGACTTTGGTAACCTGGAAAAGCAGTTTCAAGCATTTCAGTTTGTGCCGATCCTAAGGCCAGGCAATTGATCTTGATCCCGGTTTCGGCCAGTTCGAAGGCCAAACATTCGGTTAAAGTATGTAATGCTGCTTTACTGGCTGAGTAAGCAGAAAGGCCGGGAAATTTAACACTGCCCTGAAAACCACCCATACTACCGATGTTAACAATATGGCTTCCGCTTTGCATTAAAGGTAAAAGGTTTTGGATCATCCTGAAATGAGATATTACATTGCTCTGCAACATTTCGCCCAAATCAACCTCTGTGGTTTCTAAAAAGGGTTTATTAATTAAAGCACCGGCATTATTAATCAGGATATCGATTGTACCCAGGCGTTCTTTTAAAAAAGGAATCAGGGCAGCGTAATCGTCGTTTACGATGTCAAATTCTACCGGTAAAAGTGTACAATCGGGATTAATGCCGCGGGCAATTTCCAGCAGTTTACGCAATTTATCAGCCGAACGGGCAATGGCAACAATCTTGTTCTCTTTCTGTAAGCTAAATTCTAAAGCAGTTTCGAAACCGATTCCGCTACTGGCACCTGTAATTATAATGTTCATTAAAAAATGTTAAAAATTGTTGTAAAGTTAAAAGGTTGAATTGATAAGAATCAAACGCTTTTATAAAATTATTGGATTAAAAAGTTCGACATTTCCATCCACTTTTTCAAAGTCAGCAATGTTATTTGTTAAGAGTTTTCCATTCATTACTTGTGCTGTGGCATAAATAATGGCATCAGGCAACTTTATCCGATTGACTTTTCTTATGGCAATAGTTGTGTTTACTACGGCATCATTCAACGGTATAATGTTTAAGGAATCGATTAATTCATTGATATACTTTTCTTCCAATTTATTTTTAAATGCATATCCAAGTAATTCCATCTTTGAGATTATGGAAATTGAATATGTCTTGTTTTCTGCAAATACTTCCTCGGGAGCTAAAAGTTTTTTAGATAAGTAGATAACAATATTCGTATCAAATATTACGTTCCCATTCATCTCTTAAATCACTTTGCCATTTAGATGGATCCTTAATATCGTTGAACATTAAATTTCCTTCTATATTATCAATTGCTTTTTTTAATTTCTGATAAGATCCCCTTGGTTCCTCAACCATATTTGGCTGATGGGTTTTGATATCAACATCTCCTACAAAAGATAATGCCTTGAGCATCTTTTCAAGAAGCACTGCATTTTGTTCGTTATCTACTTGTACTGTGATGGTTGTCATAATGTAAAGTTAATAAAATTAAAGATAAATTAATCTTCCACAAGCAACTGGCTCACCGGATTTTTAATTACATGCAAACCATCATTAATCAATTTCATATGGTCTAATTCTTTGCCGGCCTTAATTTCAAGATATACCTGGATCTCCTTTTCCAATGGGTGATAGATTTTTTTATGGAAAATGATTTCGAGGATTTCCAATGCACAAAGCCAGTCCTGACGGTGATCTGTTTTCAGTTCTGTAAAAATTTCGGCAAGTTCTTCAAGGTTTTCGCCACTTTTCCTAATCTCTCTTACTTTTTTATACAAAGCATGTAGTTTCAGGGTTTTATCATCATATGTAATTGTATGTGTTTTTTCGCCACTGATCAACGTAATTTCTTCATATGCATCTTTATCTGCAGCGCCATTAAATACCGACACAATTTTTTCGCCAATCGCCATGTCGTAAATGCCCCATTCAGGTTTAAACAGGACGTTTCCATTACTTTCGCTAACCGTACAATCATTAAAGGCAATTAAAATTACTTTATTGTCTCTGATGAGCATATCTTTAACCGTACCAACAACTCTAATTCCGCTTTCAAATGTAAATTCGGTCTTTTCACCTTTAATGATGTTCAAAGATTCCAGTTCTGACAGGCTATAATCTTCCAATGGTTTTTCTGATCCTTTCAAACGACCAACCGGCGACGAAAAGCCATCAACATGGTAATCTTTGCCATGCCCAACCAGTTGTTTATTGTTAAAAGCCAGTGCAGACGGCCCTGTGGTTTTAATAAAGGTTACTTCATCGTTGGGGTTAATGCCCATATCTGTAAACACACCACTTACCTGCAAGCCCGAACTGTACACTGCTGTAGCTACGTTTTTGCAAGCAATGGCTTTCATAACGCTTTCTGCGCCACCTTTTCTAAAAGCCATGGTATTGGCAAATTCTTCCAGTACATCAATCAGGTTCTGGAAAGTTTCGGTTACAAAAAGTTGCGGCTGTGGTTTGGTAATATCGTAAGCGTAATTTATCGTATCAATATTGTACCAAAGTTTTATCACGTCGCTTTGCATACAACTTGCACTTTCGCCGATAGAAGAAAGCAGGCCGGCACCATAAATTTTTGGGTTTTCCAGCGTTCCAATCAAGCCATATTCAACTGTCCACCAGTGCAGGCGGCCAAGCAGGGCCATTTCAGACGGTTCGCCCATATTTTCGCTAATGTAGCGTAATTCCTTTTCAGCCCTGGCAATCTGAAATTCATCTGCATCTACAGCCTCCTTTAAAATGGAAAGCTTCCTGATGGCTTCGTAAAGTTCAAAATCCTTTGCCGAAAACATGGCTTTTGCTCCTATAGATCCGAAATAACTGAGGTAATTATTGTAATCGGTATCGGCAATAATTGGTGCATGGCCAGCACTTTCGTGGATAATATCGGGTGCGGGTGTATATTCGATATGGTTAATCTGGCGGATATCAGCTGCGATAACCAACACGCGGTAAGCCTGATATTCCATAAAAGCTGCCGGCGGAATAAATCCATCAACGGTTACTGCTCCCCAGCCAATTTTGCCCATGTTATCGTTCATGGTTTGCAGGTCAGGGATGTATTCTATACTTAAGCCTGCTCTTTGCAAACCTTTTATATAAGGGTAATAAGCAACATTTTTAAGGTAACTATAATTCTGGCGCATCACATAACGCCAAACGGCCTGATCGATCGGTGTATATTTTTCGTAATTCTGGGCAACAATAAATTGCTTTAAATGATTGGGCAATTTGGCTACCTGCGCATTATTAAAATCATTAAAATGGCTCATGGTTATTCTGAAAATAAGTTGGTCGGCAGCTAAGTTAGGGTGTTGTTTCTATCTTAGCAAGAAAGCGGCCGCATAAATTAACAGGATAAGGTAATAAAGGTTTGAGGGGGATGAAGAAGATAAAGTTGATCGTTTATTAATGATTAGGAAAGCCAGGCCAGCATTTCATCGGGAGGCTTCGGTCGGGCTGTTCGCTATATCTCCCGATTTTACATCGGGGGGATGCCGCTTCCATCCCGTTTATTTACAAAAGCTTGTGCTAATGAACCCGGTTTTCTTTGCAATTTGCTATAAAAACCGAAAATAGCAGCAATATCTTGCCCACCTAAACCCGACTGGCGCGTAAAGCCCGCAGCGAGGCACGAGTGAGGACTTGAAGCAAAGGCGGGGCTGTAAAAACCGATTAGCAATGTAACTGATTTCCAAAAAAAATGATTTGGTATTAGGAGGCTAATGGTTAGGAAATGAAGAGGTCTGTTTACCAGGCTATTAAAATCAAATTTAAAAGATTTCTCCATTACGCCACCGATGAAAAATCGGTAAGCTTCAGTCGAAATGACGGGACTATTTTTTATAAAATAATTATCCCTCAGTATGACCGCAAAAGGATGCCGCTTCCATCCCGTTTATTTACAAAGACTTGTGCTAATGGGTCGGGTTTTTCTTTGCAATTTGCTATAAAAACCCAAATAGTAACACTACTTTGCCTACCTAAACCCGACTGTAGCGTAAAGCCCGTAAACCGAGGAACGAGGTGCGGACTTGAAGCAAAGGCGGGGCTGTAAAAACCAATTAGCACCGTAATTGCTTTCCAAAAAACGATAAATTATATGAAGCAAATGGGTTAGGCATTGTGTGCCACTACTATTCCGTGTTAATCAGTGCATCCCCGCCTGAATTATCGGCCAGGTGTGGCAAAAAGATATTAATCTTTTTTCCCGATTTTCTTCACACTGAAAGTAAAGTAATGTTGATACAGATAACTAAATAAGGCCATTAGAACCGAAACTACAATCCGCGAAAGCATTGATAACGTTGGATAATCGCGTAAAAGTTCCAGTAAAAACTTCAATAACACATAATTAGCCAAAATATTGATAAACTGAAGGTTTAAAAACCTAAAAAGCTGTACCCTGCCTTTTAATTCGCTGTGCGTAAATATGATGTATTTATTAAGCAAAAAACTGGTTGGGATAGCCACAGCATAATCTACCAGTAGCGAAGCTGTTTCCCTTTGCAGCACAATTACACCAAAATTGACTTCTTCTGTTTGAAAAATAAAAAAATAAGCAAAATAGTAGCTTAAAATGCCTAGTAATAAAGTGCCGCCACCGGTTGCCAGATATCTGAAATTATGTAAAGAAATATATTTTTTAAATGGAGGATAAAAAAAATCTATTAAGGCTAAAATGGCGTTACGCATTATTTAAAACTGTTCTGTTATTTTGGGGCGCAATTTACAATTAAATTTTTATTGGCACCCGAATAAGATCATTTAAGCTTTTTAATCATTGTTGGTATAAGCTGCTGGTTGTGCCACAAAATCAATCACTGCGCACCAGCTGTACGATGGATGGGGCTGTATGCTCACACCAACGGTGTTCAGCTTGTATTTCTGATCCAGCAAATTAAACCGGTGACCAAGCGATGGTACGCCACAATCCAATAACAAATGACAAACAATATCCAGGCTGTTTGAATAGCCGAAATCAATATTCTCGCTCATGGCCTTGTTCGGGAAATATTTAGATAAACGTTTCGAAAATTTATCACCATTGCTGCTTTCGTGTGTATCGAGGTTGTTCCGGTTTAAATCCTGTGCATGACTGCGGCTTAAAGAAGTGAGTTTATCATCAGGGTAGAATACCTGCAGATTTTTAATGCCCCGTAAATGTTTTAATAAAGAGGTATAGTAGGGGTTGTTCCGGGTAATGCGCAGTTCGTTATAGTTTCTATATTGCTTTACTTTGGCGTTATAGTTATTAATGTAATCTTCTAAAAACGTATAATAAAACTTTTCGCCATCAATTCTGATCAGGTTCATATACATCACAATATTTTTCTCTTCGTTACTTAAATAAGAAGCATTTGCTGCCGTATTGGCCCTGCGGAATTCGGCATCTGTCCATTTTTGGGCATTTGCGCTGTTGATAAAAATGAAAAGTAAAAGGGCAGGTAGAAGTATTTTGCGCATCTGATGGTTTTCATGGATAACGCCAATTGATGCGGTTTATTTTCTGCTTAGAGATTTTGTTCGGCGCTGGGCGTTTAGTGGTTGGTGCTGAATGCCCAAAAGATAAAAATTAAGCAAAAAGACACGAAGGCACAAAGAAAAAAGTCTTTGTGCCTTCGTGGTAAAAAAATGCTAAAAGTTTATAAAAACATACCGCCTGAGGCTTCAATGCGTTGTGCGGTAATCCATCTTGCATCTTCGGTACATAAAAATGCTACTACGCCACCAATATCGTCAGGTAAACCCACACGGCCTAGCGCTGTATTGGCAGCTATACCTGCATTAAGCTGGTCGTTATCGCGCACCATTCCACCTCCAAAATCGGTTTCTATAGCGCCCGGTGCAATAATATTCGATCTGATTCCTCTGGCACCCAATTCTTTTGCCTGATATTTTGTTAGGGTTTCCATGGCACCTTTCATTGAGGCATAAGCCGCATAACCTGGTGTGGCAAAACGCGCCAGTCCGGATGAAACATTAATGATTCCGCTGCCATCATTTAACAAAGGCAAGGCTTTTTGGGTTAAAAAGTAAGCCCCTTTATAATGGATGTTTACCAAAGTATCGAATTGTTCTTCCGTCGTATCAGCAAATGAGGCATGGATACCAATCCCTGCGTTATTGACCAAAAAATCGAATTTCTCTGCATTAAAAACAGATTTTAGCACAGTTTTAACTTCGTTGAAAAAGGCATCAAAAGTTTTAGCATCGCCAACATTTAATTGTAGGGCAGCAGCAGCTGCTCCCAATTTTTTAATTTCGTTAACAGTTTCTTCTGCTTCTTCTTTTTTAGATTGATAGGTGATGATTACACCAAGTCCTTTGGCTGCAATTTTTAGCGCAGCGTTTTTTCCTAATCCGCGGCTACCGCCGGTTACCAGGGCAATTTTATTTTGTGTTTCCATTTTCTTTTTATTTGTTAAACAAAATTAGATGGAAATTGGCTGTAAAAATGGTGACAGCTTAAGTAAAAATGGTGACGGTTTAAGTTTTATATGGTGACAATTTCCTTATTTGTAGCTAAAGACTCGAAATAAGCCTCCCGATACTGTTTTGGGGTTTGACCAGCGAAGTGTTTAAAAAACTTGGTAAAGTTAGATGGATCGTAAGTTAATATCCTCGCAATTTCTGCAATGGGCATACTCACATTTTGCAGCATGGCTTTAGAAATCTCCATCAGGCGCTCTTCGAAAAAGAAACATGGCGAATGGCCGGTAGCAGCTTTAATGGTATTGCTTAAATGAGTTGGATGTACATGGATTAGATCGGCAAAATCTCTAACCTCAAACATTTCTGTCGCACGGCCAGATATAATGTCATCAAGGTGTTTATCTAATTCTTTTAAATAATCTGCTGCAATTTCATGTCGACGGGCAAAAAACTTCTGTGGGATTTTCATATCAATGATTTTGATCGCTAAACAAATATACCATTCAGGCGATTGATAATGAAATTACATTACCGCATTTGTTCTTTGTGACTGAAGGATTACCCGCAAAACCCGCTGTAAAAACAAAAGCCGCTGATGTTATAGCATCAGCGGCTTTATATTTTATTAATTTAATCCTTATTTTTTGCTGAACGGGAGGTCGAAAGTACCATCAGTTACTGTTACCGATGTATTAATGGTCGCATTTTCATTGGGTGCTTTAAAAGAAAACGTTCCTTTTAATCTCCCTCCGGTTTCGCTGGTAATTACCAAAGTGCCGCTTGTAGCCGAAAATGAGCCTGTAGGTGTTTGATCTTTCATGTAAGTTCCGCTTCCATCGGTCGAGAAGTCATAGGTGCCAATGCCTTTATAACCAAAAACGCCAAGAGCCATGCGTTTTTCACCATTTAGGGTTACAATGCTGAGTAAATTGCCAATAACAGGCATATTGGTTGTTACTGCTTCGCCGGTAAAACCGATTGTGACACCATCAATTTTTGCGCTTAAATTATTGGTGCTGTTATTGGTTTCGGGCAGTTTAACCGGAACCAAACTGATGTTAAATTGCCCTTCGGTGATGGTTTTACTTGTTGAAGTAGATAAATTTTCTCCTTTAAACTCAAATGTACCCTTAATGTATTTATCTGCTAAATAACTTGTTATTTTTATACTTCCGGCGGTACTTCCGATGTAAGTATCCTGAGAAAAGGATGTGCCTGTAAGGTAAGAGGCCAGATTGTTATCGGATAAACTATAGGTGCCAACACCTTTAAAATCGCTGATTATTAAGGTAAATGCAGTGGTACCCTTGTAACCCGAAATTTGTGCGCTGATATTTCCACCGACGTTGTAAACCTGGGCATTAGCTATAGTACATTGCACTAAAACGCCATCAACTTTTCCGCTCATAGAGGATGAATCCCACTCGGGATGGTAATCGATTTCTTTTTTGCAGGATGAAGTAATTAAAAGGCATATCAATGCCAGGAAGGATAGTTTAAAAGATAATTTCACGAGGGTTAATTTGTTATGGTTAATAAATTTATGCGAAGATAAAAAATTAGTTAAGGTCTAATGAAAAGATATGCAGCTTTTTAACGAATTTTTCCCGCTGATACCAGTCGTTATAAACCAGTTCGACCTGTTTGACTTCAAAAGTGCCAAAATCGAAATCCCTGTATTTTTTTATCAGATCAATCAGTGCAGTTCGATTTTTTAGTTCCGATCTGAAACGAATTACGGTAGAGTGGGCCGTTTGGATGGTGTACCGTTTATCAATGCTTTGCTGCAGATCAGAACTTTTAAAAGATTTACGCAGATCGTCCCTGATTTCGTTTAGCGTATCGGTTAAAAATCCCTGGATTAAAATGCACGATGAAGATGCAGTAAGGCCTTTAAACTGAATCCTGAAACCCTTATGCCTGACCAAGACCTTTTTAATCATATCGATATAATCCTGAACCTCGATATCCTTTAAACTAAAACCGTTATAACAGGAAATGATAGACATTAAAGTGATGTGGATATCTGCATTTTGATAATAATACTGATCAGGGTCAATGGCTTTAGCTTCGCTTAAAAATTGCTGGATATTATGATTTGTTGCTGCATCAGGTCTGATTACCAGGGTAATGCCGAAACGATTATCAGTCTTATCGTCAATTAGAGGATCAGTTTCATAATCACCATTGGCTATTTTGGCAATCGATTCTGTGTAAAGTTTATTATAATGTTCGGCTAAATTCACTTTTCTTATACAAAAAAGTCGCAGGGGTAAAAACCTGCGACTTGATAAAACTGTCGTCATCTCGACCGAAGCACCGCGGAGTGGAGAGATCTATCTCGGGTCAGATCTACCGGCTTTGTTGCTCTCCGTTCGAGATGACGGATCTATAATTTTTATGCCAGCAATGCTTTCCAGCTGGTAGCTTTACCAATAATACCGGCTAAATCGGCAATGGCTACACGTTCCTGCTCCATGCTATCGCGGTGGCGGATGGTAACCGTATTATCTTCTAAACTTTGGTGGTCAACCGTGATACAAAAAGGCGTACCTACGGCATCCTGACGGCGGTAGCGTTTACCAATCGCATCTTTCTCCTCATAAATACAGTTGAAATCAAATTTCAGTTCATCCATAATTTCACGTGCTTTTTCCGGCAAACCATCTTTTTTGGTCAGTGGGAAAATAGCCACTTTATATGGTGCCAAAGCAGGGTGTAAACGCAATAAAGTACGGCTGTCCTGTTTATCTTCAGTACTTAAATCCTGCTCTTCAAAAGCATTAATCATCGTTAACAGGAACATGCGGTCTAAACCGATAGAGGTTTCGATTACATAAGGAATGTAATTACCATATGGTTTACCTTCTTCATTTAAATCGTTGTCAAAATACTGCATTTTCTTGCCGGAAAACTCCTGGTGCTGCTTTAAATCGAAATCGGTACGGCTGTGGATTCCTTCAACCTCTTTAAAGCCAAACGGGAATTCGAATTCGATATCCGTTGCCGCATTGGCATAGTGCGCCAGTTTAACGTGGTCGTGGTAACGGTATTTTTCAGGATTGGTACCTAAAGCCTTGTGCCATTTTAAACGTGCTTCTTTCCAGTATTCGAACCACTTTGTGTCTTCACCCGGACGAACGAAAAATTGCATTTCCATTTGCTCAAACTCACGCATACGCATAATAAACTGACGGGCAATTACCTCATTTCTGAAAGCCTTACCAATCTGCGCAATACCGAAAGGAATTTTCATCCTTCCTGACTTTTGAACATTTAAAAAGTTAACAAAAATACCCTGAGCCGTTTCCGGGCGAAGATAAACTTCATCGCTGCCCTCGGCCATTGCACCAAACTGTGTGCTAAACATCAGGTTAAACTGGCGTACATCTGTCCAGTTTGAAGTTTTTGAAATCGGGCAGATTACTTTATAATCAACAATTAAATCTTTTAGCTGTGCTAAATTTTCCGATTTAAGTGCCAGGTTCATTTCTATTTTAAGTGCAAGGCCTTTTTTTACAAATCTCCAGCTTGCTTCATCAACAAATGGATATTTTGCATGGTCTAAAATGGTTGCCTCATCTTTAAATCCTGGAATCCAGGCCGCTTGTCCTTCATCACTTAAACCCAGTATTTCCTGTTGAAACTCCTCAAATTTAGCTTTGTTTTCTGCACTGAAATTCGCTAATTCCGAATATAATTCATCAATTTTATTCTCCAGTAACTGATCGGCACGATAACGTTTTTTCGAATCTTTGTTATCAATCATCGGGTCGTTAAAACCATCTACGTGTCCGCTGGCTTTCCAAACCTTAGGGTGCATAAAAATTGCAGAATCAATGCCTACAATGTTTTCGTGCATTTGCACCATGGCTTTCCACCAGTATGTTTTAATGTTGTTTTTCAATTCGGCACCCAATTGGCCATAATCGTAAACAGCACTTAAGCCATCGTATATTTCGCTGCTCTGAAATACAAAACCGTATTCTTTAGCGTGTGATATTACATTTTTAAATTGTTCGTCGTTATTCTTTTGAGCCATAATGCAGCAAAGATAATAAATAAGGTAAAAGGTAAGCGGTAAAAGGTAAAAGGTTTTTGATCAGCTTTAAAGGAACAGTGAAACTATCGTAAAACATAAAACTTTGATGTCCGCCGGGTGACTAAAGATCGTCAGAAAAAACGAAAAGCATCCTCACCAATTAGCTTATATGTTCTTAAATGTCGCAGATGGTTAAAAATATTGAGAAAAGCAATGGTAGTGCCGGTCGGTTGCGTGGTTCCTGCTTTACGCTTTACTTCTCCCGATGAAAAATCGGGATCGTGCCCGCTGCTATCAGGTTTAAGTGGCCAATCCTGTAAAAATATTGATGTTTAACTTTATGGGGTAAAAAAAAATCGGCGCCGCTAAATGCAACACCGATCTTTGACGAGAAACGTTCATTCTGATTAATTTTATGGAGTAGGGGGTGTATCGGTGCCAGTTGTAATAATACTTACAATTCCCTCCGTACCGTTTGAACCAACCCCATTAACTGGAGAAACGCCAACACCTCCTTCTGAACCCCAGCTTGGAACCGGTCCCATGGTTTTGCAATCGCTGCTTTTAGAAAAAGTGCCTGTTGTTTTACCATCATCTCCGGGTTGCCCGGCCAAGCCTTGCGAGCCGCCAACTCCCGGCCGGCCACCTGCGCCGCCATTGGTTTGCATAGGAATCTGAGCGCTTCCGGATTGATTGTGTTTCATCACAATAGAAATATCGCCGCCTCTGCCACCCGGGCCGCCAAAACCGCCATCTCCGCCTTTCCCGCCATGCCCTCCATTTCCGCCGTGTCTCCCTAACTCACAGTCATCTCCGTCGCCGCCTTTACCTCCTTTACCACCGGTTCCGCCTTTGCCCCCAGTGCCACCATCTCCTCCTTTACCCCCAACGCTGGAGATGTTAAAACCCCCGTAGTATATTTCTACTTCTAACCTGAAATTTCCAGCGGCTCCACCAGGTCCCCCTGTTCCACCATTGCCACCAGGTCCGCCTGGCCCGCCAGGTCCACCTAATTCGGCACAATCATCATCGCAACACCATGGGCAGTTTGCTTTGTTACCATTAATACCTAAACCACCATTTAATCCTTCTGGCCCGGTGAAACCTACAGCTCCATCTGTACCGTTTAAAATAATATTATGCATGTTAATATGATTTTTATTAAGCTAATTTGTTATTTATTTACTTGTTAAAATTGAAGCAGAACGGCTTTCAAGCTTGTTCGAATAAGCTTTTGCAGTTTTACACTTTAAGAAAAGGTAGGATGATTTTATCTCCATTTTTCCGTTTGTATGTATTACCAGGTTTCTGCCTTTTATAAGATCGGTACCAGAATTAACGGTTAGCGTAGAATTGGTATTGATGATGATGTCATCTAATGCAAAATACACTATATTTAATCCAAAACGCGGGTTCTTTAATAAATTCGTGGTCATTTTATAGGCGTGTACGGCTTCAAAGTCGTCCCATAAAATCTGTTTGCCGTAATAACTGGTAAGTAGTTTTGCTAACTGAAAGTGGCTTTTCCTTCTGATATTCCTGAACTGGGTTTGTAACGAATGCTCCACATGATCGTGACATTTACAGTCACTTTGTTTTGAAAAGTTATAGTCTTTTTTCGCAATTGCTAAAGATTCTTCATCGTCATCAGAAATGGCTCTTAAGACATTTTCCTTGCTTAAACCTTGCGGAATTATGCTCAATTCCTGCAGGTCTTCAAATGATTTAACAGATACATAATGTAAAGCATCTGAAAACATTTTTTCATTCGGACCGATGGTAATGTGGCTGTTTTCATCAACTTCAAGGGTGAGTGATTTTACCCTCTGCAGTTCTTTTACCGAGATTAATTTTCTTTCTTTAAAATTTTCCATGATTTTAGGTTTTGTTTAATGCCAAATAATAATTGGTGTGATTGATTGAGTTTAAAAATTAATAGGGTTCAGATTTTGCTGTGTACGCTACTTTTTCTTCTTTTTTCGAGGTTTTCGACATGGTTTTCAAGGTTTAAATACTGCCTACTTTATTCAGGATTTTCGGCTTCTTCCTTTTGTATTTCCGGTTGTTAAACATTACTCAAAATTGAAGTAACGGCCCTGGAAAAACATTAGGTAAAACACTAAAAACCAGTAGTAAATGCAACAAAATAAAATGCAGTAAAAACAACAGGAAAATATGGGGAAAACCCCATCTGTTATGGTTAAAAGTTTTATCACTTTTGATAATTAACATTAACTTTAATCAGAACCAAACCAATCATGAACATGAAAGATTTCCTTATTTATGCCATCGTATTTTTATTCGGCGCACTCGTGCTTTATCTGGTACAAAAACTAACCGGTTTAATAAAAACTGAAGAGAGGAGCCAGCCCAATACGATGGATACCAGAACAATTAAACAAATGGTTAACCAGTACCGGAATAACCATCTGGATGCCATTAACAGCACACTAGGTTTAAATGATGCCCATTCGGTTTCATTCGGCTTAAAAACACTTAAAAAATTTATTGCCGATATCGAATACCAAACCAAAAAGAGAAACCCGGGTATTGGTATAGGTGCCCTGGGTGTACGTTTTTATTATGCTGCATATCCTAAAGAAGGTGAATGGGAAAACTTTGAAAATGAAAAATCGATTGGAAAAGATTATGCCGGGAAACATACACTCGTGATGATTCCAACTTTGAAAAAGAAAATCAACAATGGAAGTTGCCAGGATTATGATTTTAATCCTTTAGATGAGTCGACCTATTTAATAAATGAGCGCGAAAAACAACGTCCTGTGGCATTCATGGCCATGGATTCTACCAGCAATGATGATCAGTCGGGGCAGGTAATGGCACAAAACCACGGACAATTGATTCCTCCAGCCGAGGCAGTACAGGAAACTTATTAGCAAAATATGTCGGGCTTTCAAACATTTTTAAGCAATGCACTCCTGTGGGTAGAAGGATTGGCTGCTATAATTTCTATTTTTTACTATTTTAAAAACGCGGCAAATAACCTTTGGAAGTACTTTGTATTTTACCTGGGCTTTATTTTTATGTGCGAGCTTTTTGGTAAATATGGTGAAAATTGGATGACCTTCTCAAAGGCGCAGTTTTATAATTATTTAGTAATTCCTTTACAGTTCCTCTTTTTTTACTGGCTGTATGCTGTTCAATCTTTAAAGAAAAGAGGCCTGTTCATCATTTTTTCTTTATTATATTTAATCTCCTTTATCCCAAGCGAATTTTACTTTAAAGGAAGTAAGATTATCTTTTCATTTAATTACACCTTTGGATGCCTTATTTTAATGGTTTTGGTGCTGATGGAATATTATAAACAGATTACCTCATCCGATATCATTAATTTTAACAAGAACAGGATGTTTTATATCAATTTGGGCGTAACACTATTTTATATTGGTACTTTGCCATTTTGGACTTTCTATTACTTATTGGTAAAATATCATCCGATGTGGAATGTTTATTATGATTACTTCCTTGTTTCTGGTATTGTAATGTATGTATTATTCTCAATTTCATTTATATGGGGAAAACAGAACTCTTAATTACCATTATTCTGTTTAACCTGTTTTTTGTGCTGTTTGTGGTGGCCGTTATGGTTTATATCAAAAAATATAAACAGCGGAAAAGGGAATACCTGAAAGAAATCGAGATTACTAACGAGATGCATCAAAAAGAACTATTAACCACACAGTTAGAAATACAACAGGCTACGATGCAGCAGATCGGGCGTGAGCTGCACGATAACATCGGACAAAAATTAACCCTGGTAAGTCTTTACACCCAGCAGTTGGTGTACGAAAATAAGGTGCCGCAGGAAAATGAAAGGATTGAGCAGATTTATCAGATCATTAATTCATCGTTACAGGATTTAAGAAGTTTATCAAAAAACCTCACCAACGATAATGTAATTGAAAATGAATTGGTAACTTTAATACAGGAAGAAGTAAATCACATTAATGCCTTAAAAAAGTGTAAAGTAACTTTTGAGCATAATTTCGAAAAAATTGACCTCGAATTTGTAAAAAAAAACGTGTTGTTACGGATTACGCAGGAATTTTTTCAGAATAGCTTAAAACATGCCCGTTGCAATAACATCACCATCAGGTTAAAATCGTCTCCCGAGTTTTTTTTGGCATTACGCATACAGGATGATGGAGTGGGTTTCGATTATGTCGGGTTAACAGCAGATGGCATTGGTTTAAAAAACATGAAAAAAAGGGCCGAAATCATTGGCGGGCATTTTAACCTGCAGAGCAAAGCCAATTTTGGTACCACACTTACCATTTTACTAGATAAACAATCATGAAAAAAACAATAGTTGTTGTTGATGATCATATCCTCATCGCGAAAGCGCTGCAGGGCATTATTAATAACTTTGCAGCCTTTGAGGTGATTTATGTATGTGAAAACGGGAAAGACCTTATTGATAAGTTTGAAAGCAATTGCAAAATTCCAGATATTATCCTTTTAGATATCAGCATGCCCATAATGGATGGTTTTGAAACCGTAAGCTGGTTAAAAGAGCATAAGCCTGATATAAAGGTAATGGCCTTAAGCATGCAGGGCGAAGAAAAAAGCGTAATCAAGATGGTAAGCAACGGTGCTACGAGCTACTTGCTCAAAAATGCACATCCGGCAGAACTCGAAAATGCACTGACCAGGTTAAATGCGAATGGTTTTTTTTATCCCGATTGGGCATCAAAAATCATTTTTTCCAGTTTAAATAAAAACAAAGACAGCGAAATCAAAATTTCTGACAGAGAAAAAGAATTTCTAAAATATACCGTTACCGAGCTCAATTACAAAGAAATAGCCGATAAAATGTTTTGCAGTCCACGTACAGTGGAGAGTTACCGCGATCAGTTATGCGAAAAACTGGAACTAAAAACCCGTGTAGGATTGGCTGTTTTCGCCATTAAAAATGGATTTGCATAGTGGGGTTATGTTTGTTTAATTGGGTTAATTGTTTAAACTGTATAAAGTGGTTCACTGGTATGGTTCCACAATTAACCGATTTCAACAATTAGCCAGTTAACCTATGTTTACAATTGACCTATCCTACAATTAACCGATTTCAACAATTAGCCAGTTAACCTATGTTTACAATTGACCTATCCTACAATTAACCGATTTCAACAATTAACCAGTTAACCTATGTTTTCAATTAACCTGTCATACAATTAACCGATTTAAACAATTAACCAGTTAACCTATATTTACAATTAACCTATCATACAATTAACCGATTACAACAATTAACCAGTTAACCTATATTTACAGTTAACCTATCTTCCATCTTCCATTTTTTCCTACTTTTGAGCCATGAAATTCCATCACTTACTATTCCTGGTTGTTATTGCTGTGTTTAGCTCGTGCAAATCAAAAGAAAAAAGCCATCAATATATTAAGTTTAGTAGCACTGCAGAATTATATCAGTTCTTAAAATGGTCGCCTGAAAACCGTTTCCCTTTAATTAGTGCGCACCGCGGCGGCCCGATGCCTGGTTTTCCTGAAAACTGTATCGAAACCTTTGATAATGCCACTACTTACAACCCGGTGGTAATCGAATTTGACATTGCTTACAGCAAAGATTCGGTGATGGTGATTATGCACGATGACCAGCTGGATAGAACTTCAACCGGAAAAGGCCCAGTAAGCAATTATACCTATGAAGAATTAAAAGCTTTTAACCTTAAAGATACTGAAGGCAATGAAACCAAATTTAAGATCCCTGCTTTGGATAGTGTGCTTAGCTGGAGTAAAGGCAAGGTTTTGTTAACCATCGATTTGAAAAAAGGTGTTTCCTATGCCAAAGTGATCGAAAAAGTAAGGCAATATAAAGTAGAAAGCAATTCAATTATCATTACCTATACCGCCGAGCAGGCAAAAGAAGTGCATCAGTTGGCACCAGAATTGATGATTTCGGCCTCTGTGCAAAAGAAAGCTGAATTGAAAAGATTAAACAACATGGGCATTCCCAATAACCGGATCGTTGCTTTTGTTGGTGTTGCTGCACCCGATAAAGAACTTTACCAATACCTGCACAGCAAAGGCATCACCACTATTTTAGGTACCATGGGCAATATTGATAAAAGTGCCAAGGCAAGTCCTGTTAAAAATGTGTATTATCATCTCGTAAATAATGGTGCCGATATTTTATCAGGCGATAACCTGCCTCAGGCATCAGAAGAGCTGGATAAATTCAGGTACAATAAAAAAATAAGTTCAACGCATATTAATTAACCACAGATAAAAGGGATGAAAAGAGATCTGGCAGTTTTAAAATCTGTGTTTATCTATGCAATCTGTGGCGAAACATATTAATTAGTTTCAGGATAGGTAATTTTAAATCTGTGTTTATCTGTGGTAAAAAACATAAAATGAGTATTTCAGTTAAAAATCTTTCTAAACACTACGGTCAGCAAAAAGCGGTTGATTCCATTAGTTTTGAGGCTAAACCTGGTCGTATTCTGGGTTTTTTAGGCCCAAACGGAGCTGGCAAATCTACCACTATGCGGATGCTTACCGGTTATTTAGCGCCTACTTCAGGAGAAGCTGAAATTTCTGGTAAAAATATCACAACACAGGCCCTAGAAGCGAAAAAGCACATTGGCTACCTTCCGGAAAATACGCCGCTTTATGCTGATATGTATGTAAAAGAGTTTTTAAGTTTTGTTGGACAGACCTATAAAATCGAAAATTTAACAGTACGCATTGATGAAGTGGTTAAAATGGTTGGTTTAACACCAGAACAGCATAAAAAAATCGGCATGTTATCTAAAGGTTACCGCCAGAGGGTAGGACTGGCGCAGGCCATTATCCACAACCCGGAGGTTTTAATCTTAGATGAACCCACATCCGGCCTCGATCCGAACCAGTTGGTCGATATCAGGCAGCTGATCAAAACTTTGGGTGTTGCTAAAACGGTTGTTATCTCTACACACATTATGCAGGAGGTTGAAGCCATTTGCGAAGATATCATCATCATCAGCAAAGGTAAAATTGTAGCTAATAACTCGCTTGAAGGTTTAAAAAAAGCTCACCAGCAACAATCATTAGAAGATATTTTCAGAAAACTTACTGCTTAACCTTTCATGCTTAGCTCAAAAATTAAGATCTTACTCATTGCTTTTTTATTTTCCAGTCCTACACTATTAAAAGCTCAAAACAGCGCTAACATAGGCATTGGTGCCGAAATTGGTTTACCCTCAGGCAATTTTTCTAATCTTTCAGGAATTGGATCTGGCGCATCAGTAAAAGCTGATTTTCCTGTTACAGAAAATTTTGCTTTAACTTTAAACGCAGGTTTTATGAACTTTTTTGGCCGGCGGAACCAACTTTTTAATGTGCAGGATTTAACTTATGCTCCGCTAAAAGCCGGGTTAAAATACCAGTTAGGCGAAAGTTTTTATGCCGAAGGACAGTTGGGAGCGGCATTGCCTTTAAATAAAAATCAGAAAACATTATTTGTTTGGTCGCCTGGTATTGGCAATCAGTTTAAACTTTCAGGAGGAAATAAACTCGATTTAGGCATCCGCTACGAAGCATGGACAGGCAAAAATAATATGATCGGACTGAACAAATCTGACAGTAAAGGATTTGTTGGGATCAGGTTTGCCTATTTGTTTGGGCTTTGAAACAATTGGTGTGCTTAATTGTTTTATTTATTAGTCAAAAATACCAAACTTCCATCACTTACAACTTAATACAACGTTTTAGAATAAAAATGTTAATGATATAACTTTATGTTAATCAGTTTTTTATGGTTCTATATTCTTGTTTTGGAATTTATTTGTAACGTTTTTGGCATCATGATTGTCTAAAAACCGAAATAATTAACGAACAATAATTTAAAAAAACAATGAAAAAAGTATTACTATCTTTATTAATGGTTGCAGGTTTAGGCTTTGCAGCTTCAGCTCAAACAGAAGGTGCGGTTCAAAAATTAAGCATTGGTGCTGAATTCGGTTTGCCAACTGAAAAAAATTCGAACACACTAATCGTAGGTGGATCACTACAGTATGAACATCCGGTAGCCAAATCTTTAAGCTTAACTGGCTCTGCTGGTTATCTTTCATTAATGGTAACAGGTGACGCTAAGGATGCTCTTAAGGCATTAGGATTAAAAACAAATTATGGTGTTGTACCTTTAAAAGCTGGTGCCAAATACTATTTTGGTGGTAACTTTTATGGTGCTGGTGAATTAGGTGCTGCAATTAGTACTGAAACTGGTGGTAGTACTTTGTTTGCTGTTGCACCAACTTTAGGCGCATCGTTCTCTGTAGCTGATAAATCTAGTTTAGATTTCGGTTTACGTTACGAAAACTGGTCAGGTAATGGCGGTTCTACCGGCTTTATTGGCTTACGTGCTGCATTTGCATTCGGTTTGTAATTTAAACTATAAATTATTTCAAAGCCTCCAAGAAATTGGGGGCTTTGCTGTTTATAAAAAACTTATCATTTTAGGATTATAGAAATAAAATTAACTAAACTATTAAATTAGTTTACTATCATTGTATGTTTTTGCAAAACAGGCAGAAACACGGAAACTAAAAAAACAATTTCAAAAAAATCAGATGAAAAAATTAATGCTATCTCTATTAGCAGTTGCAGGCCTGGGCTTTGCAGCTTCAGCTCAAAACAACAACATCAAAATCGGTGTAAAAGCAGGTGTAACATTTCCAACCTTTGGTGTATCGGGTACAGAAAACCAGGGCTATAGCCAAAAAATGAGTACCTCGTTTTATGTTGGTGGAACGGTTGATATTCCTGTTTCGGATATATTCTCAGTTCAGCCCGGTTTATCTTTAGTTGGTAAGGGTGGGAAAACAGATTTTTCTTATTATAATGCTGAGCTTGGAAATACTTATACAGCTACTGCTAACTCAAAAATTAGTACAATGTATATTGAACTTCCTGTAAACGCAGTATTTAATTTTACGCTCGGTAGCGGAAAGATCTTTATTGGTGCAGGTCCGTATTATGCAATGGCCATCAGCGGAAAAAACAAATCTACTGCTACGCTAAGTGGTGGGGGTAGCACGATGACAGAATCAGGAGAAGAGGATATCAAATTTGGAAAAGACGGAACGATGAAAAGAGGTGATTTTGGTGTTAATTTCCTGGCGGGTTACCAGCTTAGTAATGGTTTTAACATCCATGCGGGTTATGGTTTAGGTTTGAGTAACCTTGATTATTCAGATTCAAATGTGTCAAAAGTAACAAACAGGGTGTTATCTGCCGGTGTTGGATTCTCTTTCTAAATAAATAAAAATTTTTTTAAAGAGGTTATTATGTTGAGCCTGTCGAAACACCTTAAAGCTTATTTAAGCAGGTACTTCGACAGGCTACCATTGTCGTAAAATCATCATCTCTGCCGAAGCAATGCGTAGCGGAGAGATTTTGAACTAAATCGATTAGCTTTATGTTTAAGTTATATTCATAGTCTATAATACATTCATTTAATTACAGTCCTTTTAAATTTGCAGGAATAAATGGTTAACTTCGGCATTTTAATAGCACATGTACGCAGTTTTTAAACGCGAGTTATTCAGTTTCTTAAGTTCGATGGTTGCTTATATTACCATCGGCGTTTTTCTATTGGTTTCGGGGCTGTTGCTTTGGTTTTTCCCCGATACATCGATCCTTGATTATGGTTATGCCGAACTCAGCGGATTTTTCAGTCTGGTGCCATATCTTTTTATGTTCCTTATTCCGGCCATTACCATGCGCTCTTTTGCAGAAGAAAGAAGAGAAGGAACATACGAACTTCTGGTTACACGGCCAATACAGATCTGGCAGATTGTGGTAGCGAAATACCTGGCCAGTTTGGTACTGGTACTTTTTGCTTTAATCCCCACGGTAGTTTACTATTACAGCATTTCGAAACTTGGTTTCCCGGAAGGAAACATCGATTCAGGTTCGGTTATTGGTTCCTATACCGGCTTATTTTTGTTGGGTGCAGCTTTTACCGCCATTGGCATATTTTCCTCAGCACTAACCAAAAACCAGGTGATTGCCTTTGTGATTTGCGCCGCTTTATTTGCATTTTTCTTTTTGGGTTTCGATTATACCAGTCAGATTGCAGCTTTTCAACCCATTGAGAGTACCATCACCAATTTAGGTATTAACCAGCATTATACCTCCATCAGCCGTGGCGTTTTAGATACGAGGGACCTGATCTACTTTATCACTTTCTCTGTTTTGTTTTTGTTGCTCACCAAATTAATTATAAGAGGGAAACGATAATGAAGCAGCAGAATAAATGGATTAATTTTATTGTCGTAGTAGCCGTATTAATCGTTGTAAATGTGTTGGGCGCTTATGTCTTCCACCGTTTCGATTTCACGGCTGATAAACGCTTTACCCTGAGTGAAAAAACAAAATCATTACTCGAAAAAAATGAAAAACCGGTAATTGTTACTGTATTTTTAAAAGGTGAATTGCCTCCGGCTTTTAAACGTTTGCAGGCTGCGGTAAGCGATATCTTATCTGATTATAAAGCTTATTCAAAAGCAGATTTTAAATTAGTTTATGTCGATCCTTTGGCAGGATTAAGTACCCGGGAGCAGGATACCGTAATTTACAATCTCGCTCAAAATGGCATCGAAGCCACCCGGACTACCTTAAAAACAGAAAGCGGATCAACCGAGAAACTTGTTGTTCCAATGGCGATGATTGAAAGCAATGGCAAACAGATGCCGGTTAAGTTGCTTCAAAATTTCAATGTGGCAGGCAGTTATGAAGAAAATATTAACAGGTCTATAGAAAATCTGGAATATACGTTAACCTCCAGTTTAAAAAAAGTAATGAATGGCTACAATCCCCGGATCGGCTTTACAGAATCGAATGGGGAACTCTCTGATTTACAGCTGTATGATGCAAGAGCTTCATTAGCCAATAATTATGTGGTGGGCAGGGTCGATTTAAATACGATTACCAAAGAAGGACTGGATAAGCTTAATATGATGGTGATTGCCAAGCCGAAAAAGCCTTTTACCGAAACAGAAAAATACAAAATCAATTATTTTGTAATGAATGGTGGAAAGGTACTTTGGAGTATCGATCAGGTTACAGCTGAGCTGGACAGTTTAAGAGGACGGGGCGGACAGATGGCCACGAACAATAACCTGAACCTCGACGACATGCTTTTTATGTACGGCGCCAGGATTAATTATAATATTATCGCCGACCCGGCAAACAGTGCCGAAATTCCGGTTTCAACCGGTGCCGTTGGAGGGCAGGGGCAAATGCAATTACTGCCATGGATTTATTACCCGATTTTACTTCCTGATACCATCCACAGTGTAGTTAAAAACCTGGATGGCATCAAAGCAGAATTCCCAAGTACAGTTGATACGATAGGAGCGAAAGGGGTAACCAAATCATACATACTCAGCACTTCTCCATATAATAAAGTGTATAATACACCAAAGCCATTCAGTTTGCAAATGGTTGCAGAGCAGTTAAATCCGAAAGAATTTCAGAGTGTGCCGCAAAATGTTGGGATATTGCTGGAAGGGAGTTTTCCTTCCGTATTTGCCGGGCGACCTTTACCTGCGGGCATAACAGCGCCTTTTACTACAGCGGTAACCAGTAAACCAGGTAAAATGATTATCATTGGTGATGGTGATGTGTTTAAAAACCAGGTTTCTGAAAAAGATGGTTCACCTTTTCCATTGGGTTTCGACCGTTATTCGCAGCGCACCTTTGGCAATAAAGCCCTCCTGTTAAATATAGTCGATTATTTTACCGACGAGGATAACCTGATTGCCCTCCGGAACAAAGAAGTAAAAATCAGATTATTGGATAAAGCCAAAATTAAACTCGAAAAAACCAAATGGCAGTTTATAAATGTGGTGGCTCCCTTGTTATTGTTAATATTCTTTGCGATTTTTCAACATTATTACCGCAAATACAAGTACGCTAAATAATTTTTATATTTTTGAAGAAGACTAAATGATATCATGAGATTTATTGTATCCACATCAACTCTGTTAAAACACTTACAAACTGTAAATGGTGCCTCAAGCAGCAGCACGGTTTTACCTATATTAGAAAATTTTCTTTTCGAAATTAAAGATGGAAACTTAACTATCTCTGCTACCGATCTGCAAACCAGTATGACAACTGCACTGGCTGTAGAATCAAAAGAAGAAGGTAAAGTGGCGGTTCCATCAAAAATTTTGTTAGATACGCTTAAAACCTTACCAGATCAGCCGATTGCATTTAATATTGATGACAGTACTTTTGCCATCGAGATTAGCGCCGGGGACGGTAAATATAAACTGAGTGGCGAAAATGGTGATGATTTTCCGAAAATTCCAGTCGTAGAAAATGCTTCTTCGGTAAATTTACCAGCATCAGTGCTAACTGAAGCCATTACCAAAACCATTTTTGCAGTAAGTAACGATGAACTTCGTCCGGCAATGACGGGTGTTTTCTGTCAGTTATCTCCTCAGCACATCACTTTTGTAGCTACAGATGCTCATAAATTAGTGAGGTACCGCCGTATGGATAGCAAGGCAGATAAAGCAACTTCATTTATTCTTCCTAAAAAAGCTTTAACACTTTTAAAAGCCGCTTTGCCCTCTACAGATATCAATGTATCAGTTGATTACAACGCAACCAGTGCTTTCTTTAAGTTTGAAAATATCAATCTGGTGTGTCGTTTAATAGACGAACGCTATCCAGATTATGAGGCAGTAATTCCAACAAACAACCCTAATAAATTAATTATAGACAGGGGATTATTTTTAAATACACTTCGCAGGGTTGTAATTTTTGCCAATAAAACCACGCACCAGGTAAGGTTAAAAATCAGTGGCAGCGAATTAAATATTTCTTCTGAAGATCTGGATTTCGCAAACGAAGCTCACGAACGTTTAAGCTGTCAATATGACGGAGAAGACCTTGAAATAGGTTTTAATGCACGTTTTTTAATCGAAATGTTAAGCAATTTAAGTGGTGATGAAGTTACTTTAGAACTTTCTACCCCAAACAGGGCTGGTCTTTTAATTCCGCAAACCAACGATGAAAATGAAGATGTTTTAATGTTGGTAATGCCGGTAATGTTAAATAACAGTTACTAAAATCTACTATTATTTTAGTTTTCATAGAAAATGGCTTGGTTTTTGACCAAGCCATTTTTGTTTTCAACAAACTAACCAACCTATGAAAATCTATACTTATCTCTCAAAATCACTGATTTTATTTATTTCGCTGGCTACATTTGGTTTAACATCCTGTAAAAAGAATGATGGTGGTGAAGTAGCCAAAGGGCAGGCCAAGGTAAAAATGGTTAATGCCTCTCTTGCTGATGTGCACCAGGATGTTTATATGGATAACGAAAAACTCACTACGGTTGCGTTAGCCTTTGGCGAAACCAGCGAATATTTGAAAGTACCTTCGGGCAGCAGGAGCGTTTCTTATACCGGCACTAATAACACCACTACCGATACATCTTTAAACTTTACCCCATCTATTACTTATACCACTTTCCTGGTTACCAATAAAAAAGGTGAGCTTGAAATTGTAAGCTATGAAGATAACCTGAGCAATACCGAAAGCACCAAAGCAAAAATTAAACTCATTAACCTTACACCTAATTTTACCACAGGAATAAACGTGATGGTACAGGCAGGTACCCAATTTGTTAACGGTTTGCTTTTTAAAGAAGCATCTAACTATTTTACAGTGGATGCCGGGATGAATTTAAGGTATAATGTAGTAGGCTCAGGGAGTGTTAAAACCATTGAGGGAACCAGTTTAGAAGGCGGCAAAATATATACCATTTGGTTTAGCGGTACAACTGCAGCCACTTTAGATGCACATATTATCACTGATAATTAATTTTAACAAAATCATATCGTTTCTGTTATCTTTACGTTTTATTAGCATCAGCGATTTTATATGAAAAATACCCGTTTTATATTTCCTAAAATACTTTTTTTGTTTTTTCCTGTATTAATGATGTTCTCCTGCATTAAGAATAATAATCTTATTGAAGGAGATGCCAAAATCAGGTATTTTCAGGCTGCTGTTACCGATACCACACAAAATTTTTTCTTAAGAGGTATTCAATCGGGTGCCTCTACAGTTTATGGTTCTAATAGCAATTATATTGTGGTAGCCGGAGATTCCAGCTATACCATAACCTCAAGAAATATAAATACCGGCGTTGATGTGGCCAGTACTACTCAGAAGTTTGATATTGGTGCCAATTATTCCATTTTTTATACGCGCACAAAAACAACAAATGCACCAGTGCTGAATGTTTATAAGGATGATGTGAAGCAAAATTTAAATGTTGTTAAGCTGAAATTCATAAACCTTGGTTACACTTTATTGTCGGATGTAATTGTTAAAGATGATGGAGAGGCATTTCCGCAGTTTATAATGAAATATGGAGATACAGTTAGCCACAGCGTAAAAGTAACAAAGGCAACTAAAATTTCTTTTAACCTGCAAAATCCAATATCAACACAACCTCTATTAAATACATTAGATTCGCTTGCTACCAATACCAATACTTCAAAGTCGCTTGCCATTACCAAAGGACTGGTTTATTATGTAGTACTTGACGGATCAAAAAAAGGAGAACTTCAAATGCGCCTGGTTTCTGCCAACTAATTATTTATTGCATTTTTAAAGCATTTAATCCCTTTACTATTCATACTTTTGTCCAAAATCAGATAAATTGGAATTACTACAGCAGCTTTTAGATTTTATTCTCCACATTGATGTTCATTTAGCGGAAATTGTTAACGAATATCGTACCTGGACTTACCTCATTTTATTCCTGATTATTTTTGCCGAAACCGGCTTTGTGGTAACGCCCTTTTTACCCGGCGATTCGTTGCTTTTTGCAATGGGTGCCCTTATTGCAGGCGAGCATGAAACCGGTTTAAATATCTGGCTGATGCTGGTTATTTTAATTGTTGCGGCAATTTTAGGAAATACGGTGAACTATAAGCTTGGAAGTGTTTTAGGCGCCGGAGTATTTAAAGAGAAAAACAAGATTTTAAAGCTTAAATATTATCACCAATCGCACGAATTTTTCGAGAAACATGGTGGTAAAGCCATAATGTTAAGTCGTTTTTTGCCGATTTTCAGAACAATTGCGCCTTTTGTTGCCGGTATTGCAAAAATGCCATTTGGTCGTTTTACCTATTATAATATTATTGGTGGAGTAACCTGGATTTTCGCGCTGTTAATTGGCGGCTACTTATTAGGCCAGATTCCGGTAATTAAAAATAACTTTGAGTTAGTGATTATCTTCATTGCGGTGGTTACCTTTGTACCTGCCATTTGGGCGGCGGTTAGAAGCCGTTTGCAACCTAAAAAGGTTGAAGAGATTATCGAAAACGGGGATACGAAAGCATAATTAAATTTCGCGGCCAATAAGCACACCGTTCTGATACTTCTTTTCGGTGTCCTTTTCTTCCTTTTGTTCATCAGGCAATAAATCTGTTTTAATCAGGTTTTTGAGTTCAGGCTGACCGGCATCAACCCAGGCCGAATACCAGAATGAGCCTATGGTTAATATGGCTGCACGCATTTGCTTTTCTACCATATTATTCATCCTGTCATGGTAAGCTTTTGAATACTCTCTGGAATATTGTTTGAGCACGGTATTGTTTCGTTCTGAAAAGCTATACTTTTGTTTGGAGGGAAATGATGCATTTAATTCCGCTTCAAAATTTAAAACGGTATCAACTAAACTATGGGTATGTTTAAGTACTTTCCAAGCTTCTTTTAACGGATCTTCGATGTAAATCGCCCTGCCAACAACAAAATTGTAATTGGTAGAAAAAAGTTCGGGCAAACGGCTTTCCCAGAACGCATGGATTCCCACCTGATTACTAAGCTGTCCGTTATGATTGGCAGTAGTATGCAAAGGCACGTGGGCATCGCCGATGTAGTGTCCTAAGTCTGCAGAGTATTTTAAAATTTTAACTGAATCTTTTGTTTTAAAAGCCTTTACCAAACTATAATAAGTGCGCTGAATCTGCCATGGAACAATTCCATCAGTATTTAGTTTTTTTAAGCCATACTTGGCCAAAGCATCATTCCATTTTTCGGGTATGCTATCTATATTTTTTTCATAGTTCTCCACATCAAGATAATGTCGTGGTGCTTCCAAAGTATCAGCATACCTGCGTTTATCCGGATCTACAGCGTGTTCGGTAATGTATTTGATGTTCTTTTTATAGAAACCAATCATACCGGAAGGCAAAGTAAAAACAGCAAGATTGTTTATCCTTTGGTGTGCAAAGAATCCCCAGGAGGTACAAAGAAATAGCGGGATGATTAACGCAGATAAAACCGTTAATCTTTTCATATCAACTAATATAAGGAATTTTCCTTACATCAATAAAATATGCTATTTCTTAATTCCTCAACATTTTAAACGAAAACCAGCCTAATAATGCAATAATTACAGCCATTAATACCCAAAGCCATGCCTTGTTTTCGAACAATGGTTTTTCTGTTTTAATTGTATAAGCCGGGTTTTTCAGCTCCGGACCAATATTAACACTGCTTAGGCTTGCCGGGATTTTACTTTCAAATTTTTCGATCTCATAAACAGGAGCTGCAGCTTTTTCATTACCATAATATAAGGCATATTCGCCTTTTGGATCATCGAACCGGACGATAATTTCATATACATTTCCTTTTAGTACGAGGCCATTTAATCGTAATGGTTTATTGTCGTTATTTTGAATAGTAATTTTTAATCTCGAAGAGATGGTGTTTTCGAAATTAAATTCGGGTTTTTCCAAAGAACTTATAGTGCCTTCGTATAGATTTGCAAAATTGTACTGAATGCCTTTATCGGTTTTAAAGCTATCTGTTGCATATTCAATTTTGAGCGCACGGTAAAAATCGAAATCGCTCTGTGCATTCAATTTTAAATAAGATAAGGGAACCGGATTGGTAAGGACCACATCGATGATTGTTTCTTTTAAGGAAACATTATTTTTCAGGTTAAACGATTGGTATTTTACGTCCTGATAAGTCCCTTTTATCGTATCGGTTTTTGAAATTTTCGCTTCCAATAAATCAGGCTGTACAGGACTTTTTACCGCAATCCTGAAATATTGGTATTTCGAATCGGGAAAGCTCAGTTTAGTAAACTGGTAATCAGTATCGTTATTTTTAATGGATAAAATGCGATAATCTGATAAAATGTTAAACCATGATTTGTTATCATTGCTTCCCTCCAGGTTTACTTTCCAATCGAAATTTTGCTGCTTAAACGTGAGGTTGATCTGATTGATGACATTTATTTCCGTCGATTGAAAAGTATAGTAATATCCACCATGATGAGAACTTTGATTTAACTGTTCAAAGGCAACATCATGGCTCGTAACCTGATCGGCACGCTGTTTCAATAGATAAGGTACTTCAATGGTATCTTTCCCGTTTACACCAAAAATCCTGAAATCATCAAAACCTGCATTGGCTTTTTTATACAAGTCATCCGGTAAAACCATTTTATGCCAAATGGTATTAACACCGGTGATGTTCCGTTTAAATTTATAAGAACTGGTTTGTGCTTTTGCAGTTGCCATGCAAACCAGAAACAATATTAAAAGTTTAATTTTTAGCTTCAACATCATCTATGATTAAATGTTTGTATTTGTTATAAAGGAAAGAAATGATTAGCAATAGCACGCCCAGCGAAACAAATACGATGGTTTTTGCAATGGTGCTCAATGCATAAATATCGTAAAAGAAAAGTTTGATCAGGGTAATCCCAAACAATGCCATCGCCCCGATGCGCAGGTGTTTCTTGTTTTTGGCGAGTCCCATACTAATCAGAAATAGGGAGAAGATACCCCAAAGAATACTCAATCCCAGTTTGTAACTTGCCTCAGAGTGCGAAAGTTCTAAAATATTGATCAGTTCGCTGCTTATAACCCACAACAGTGAAATGTAGAGGAGGTAATCGAACATTGTTCTGAAGTCTTTTTTCAAAAGTCCTGAACGTTGCAATTGGTAACATTGTACCATCAGAAATGTAAAAAATACAATCGCTATGTACCTGATGCCGATATTAAATATGCCGATGGTAAAATATTTACTTTCGGGTAGTAAGTAATTATCCCTTAGTTCGCTCAAATTATAGAGTCCGAAGGTGAGGAATATGATGATGACAAAAATATTAATGATGAGGTTGGCAACGGCCAATTCGCCGTTTTTTAGCTTTTTGATGTTTAAATAACTTAAGGCTGAAGCAAAAAACAAGGTGTAAATGTATGTCCACGCTGTTTTTAAATCTTTAAAATTGTAATTGTATTCGTTAAGCGGATCGTAAAATTTAGTTTTTGGATTAACCGTAATTTTACTGAGTTCGAAGAGGTTGTTAAAGTATTTAGAAATCTCGATTCTAAAAGCAATGTAGGTTACAAAAACGAGAATTGCCGGGATGGAGTAGCCCAATACCGGTCTCATCCAGATCCATTCTGCAGGCGCGTCATTTTCTTTTCTATTGATGCGGAACATCCAGAAAAAACAGGCTACAAATATGCATGCCGTTAAAAAGCCCACGTTAAGGATTGGTGTGATGGTATAGAATTCCCGTCATAGATATCATAATAAGTGATCCAATCTTCTAAAAGGCTAAAAAAAGCAAGAAATATCAGTGGAAAGGATAATTTTTCGTAAATAGCAATCTTTTTTACACGGGCTAAATAAAATAGTACCGCAGCTTCTACCGCCCAGAAAATAGTTACCCAGCCGCCATTTAACTGAACCGGTACAGCCATGGTAATAAAGCTGATGACCATGGCCAGGATAAGGTAAAACAGGTTTTTATCTGCAAGATTTTTCTTGTAAATAATCAGGCTTACCACAAAGTGTATTACCGCATTTGCAAGTGTAAACAAGCCTAACAATTCTGCACTGTTTTTATTGCTGGAGAATATAAAATATCCTATTCCATAAAAAATAAATGAATTTAAGAGTAAAATCACTACATCGCTAAAACCAAAAATTTCTTTTTTACTCACTTTGTAAGCCAGATTGGTGATGTAGAAAGTGATGAAAAATACCGACGAAAACAATAAGGCTAAACCAAAATAATTATTTGAGTTGCTTAAATCAAGCCTCCATGAAATAAAAATAAGCCATGTTAAGCCAAATGAAGCATAAAACAGGGGTTTCCAGTATTTTTTGAAGCTAAGCACCATGATCCCAATGTTAATAATGGCCATGTAGGTAAATAATACACCTACTTTTCCAGAACCATCGCTTAGCAAAAATGGAACAGCATAAGCACCAACTAAACCAATATGGGCGATAACCTGTTTGTTGTACTTAATGGCAGCTATAACGGTAAAAGAGGTGAAAATTACCATTAACGCAAAAGCCATTGCCTGCGGAATGAGCGCATAAAAATCGTAAGCGGCATAGGTGATAAAGTACATAATGGCAATAGCCCCGCTTACTAATACGGCTGAGAAATTTTCATATTTGGCTTTGAGTTTTATAGCAAAAGCCATTAAGCCGGCACCAACTGCATAACCCAATATAATCCTGGTAAGTGGACTTACCATATCATGATCGATGGCATATTTAGCGCCAATGGCCACACCGATAATTAAAATGAGAATGCCGATTTTGCTGATCAGGTTCTCTCCGATAAACTTTTCGAAATCAGATTTAACCATGTTTTCACGCGTAAAGCGCCCGGCTAAACTGGGTTGTGGCTGATTTGCCGGCGATTGAACGGGAGCGGGGACGGGGCGGGGTGTTGCGGGATTTTGTATCACAGCGCCCGGTGGCGTATTTCTTGGTGGTGGTACTATTACAGGTTCGGCAGGCTTTGCTGCGGTTGTAGTTGCAGTACCGGGCGATTGCAATGCCTTAACTTCATTTCTTAATGCCTGAATTTCGGCTTCAAATCCTTGCTGCCTGAGCAACAGGTTTTCGAGCCTGATCATGAGCAGGTTTAATTTTTCGGAATTATCCATTCTATATCTGGTAGTGCGTAATTTTACTTTACTAAAGATAAGAATGAATTTGGATAAGGCTAGGGAATTCATCCCGAATTCTCTAACCGGGCGAATAAGTTACAATATCTATCGCTATGCCATTAGGATCTTCAATCGCAAAATGCCTGTCGCCCCAGGGTTCGTCACGAAGATCAACCTTGATTTTGACATTCTTAGTCACTAATTTTTTATAAAATTCATCCACATCATCTACTTCAATGGTGAGGTAAATTCCTTCGCCCTTAAAAGCTTTTTGAAAAAGTGGTTGCTGACTTTCATGATTGGGGAGTAAAAAACTGATCTCAGATTTTTCATCCGGACTATGCAATAACAGGTAAAACTCGTTTTCGAAGGTTACGCCGAAATTTAATAATCCGGTATAAAAAGCTTTACTTTCTGCTATTTTGCTGGTTATAATGCCTGCATTAAATTTCATCGTCTTTATTTTTTTAGGATTTAACTTATTTTGTGGAAATGTGGATCCCGCCAGGAGCAAAGCAACAGCTAAGCTTATTAATCGCTTCATGATCATTTTTTGTTTAGTCAAAATTGAAAAAAAGAAGTAAGCGGAAATTGTAAAAATCGGACGAATTCTATTTATAACACTTTTTTAGGTGTTAAGCCATAAAATGTTTTGAAATTCTTAATGAAATGCGCCTGATCGTAATAACCCTGATCCAGGAACGATTTACCTGATTTTATATCCTGAGACCGGTTTTCTCTGATTATCCGCTGGAAACGGACCACCTGAAAAAAAGTTTTTTGCGTGGTGCCGATATAATATTCGAATAATCTTCTCAGCTGCCTGCTGCTCAAACCTACATCCAGATCTTTCTCGATATTGACCACACCGTCTTTTTTGAAAATGATTTCTATAGCCCGGTAAAGTCGCTTATCATACGATAAATTCATATCTGTTATAGCCTGAACAAAATAATTATCGAATAAAGATTTAATCTTTGTGAAACTTAAATCTGCAGAAAATTGACCGGCAATAAATTGAGCCACCTGTGGAACAACATTTTCAAGCAATTCGACACGGTTACTTAAACTCAATGCATTTATTTTAAATAAAGCAGAAAACATGGCAGGTAAAAACCTGATACCGATGTAATGAAAGGTGTTTTCTAAATCAAAAGCTACATATTTATTACAGAATCCCATAACATAACTTTCTTTGACCTTGTTAAGGTCGAAAAAGATATCGATGCAACCATCTGCCACCACCCGATAGCTGAAGGGCTTACTAAGCGGGACGTTGGTTTTGAGTTCCCAATAGCAATAGATAAAGGGCTGCAGGCTGATTGCTGGCAAAACCTCATGGTAAGTTACCAGCGCATTTTCTGATTGCAGAATAGTTGGCTGAAGTGGTGCATAAAGGTTTCTGATATTGAATTGATTTTCCAAACTGCGCTTTAAGGTGTTAATTTACCGATAGATTTTAAATTTCGTAAATTTGCTTCTAAAATCATAGCTATGGAATTATCCTGCCCGGTATCAGCTGAAAGAATAAATGAAAATGTAGTAAGGATTATTGCCTTTATGGTAGCGGTGATTGCAATTACCTGTATAATATTTTCGAACTATTGGGCAATTGTTTTCCTGATTTTTGATTTTGCATTAAGGGCATTTACAACAGGAAAATTTAGTGTGTTGAAATTTATAGCCATCAAGATTTCTGATGGATTTTCAATTTCTCCGAAAATGAAAGACCTGGCACCAAAAAAGTTCGCGGCAACCTTAGGCTTTGTGTTTTGCCTGTTAATTACCGCGACATTTCTATTGAGTTTTTATACACTTGCTTTAATTTTAACGGCTATTATGACTGTTTTTGCCTTTTTAGAGAGCTTATTCGCCATTTGTGTAGGTTGTTATATCTATTCTTTTTTACAGGTTTTTGTTAAGAAGAACGAGGCTTAATCTATTTTTTTAAAGCCTCACGAACTTTTGGTGCAATTTTAGTCCCGAAAATCTCTATCGATTTCATTAAGGCTGCGTGAGATGGTCCGCCGACATCCATATGGGCTGAGAAACGGGTTAAGCCAAAAGTTTCTTCCATGGCTAAAATTTTATCAACTGATTCGTTTGCATCGCCGATAATTAAAGCACCGCCATTGCCTCTTCCTGCTTCAAATTGATTGCGTTGGTAAGGTGCCCAGCCACGTGAGCGGCCAATGCGGTTCATCTGTGCGGAATAAAGCGGGTAATAATAATCTGCAACCTCATTACTGTTTTCACCAAATAAAGCATGCATGTGTACTCCAACTTCAAATTTGTTCATATCATGACCATATGCCTGGTACACTTTTTTATAATAATCGAAAAGGGGCTTAAACTGTATAGGCTGACCCCCAATAATGGCAAACATTACCGGTAAACCCAATCTGCCCGCACGTTCTACCGATTCAGGCGTTCCGCCAACAGCCACCCATATTTTTAAGTTATCATTTATTGCTCTAGGTAATACTTCCTGGTTATTCAGTTCTGGTCTGAATTTACCTTTCCAGCTGATTTTAGGTGAAGCGTTTATTTTAAGGAGCAAGTCTAATTTTTCTTCGTAAAGCTGATCGTAATCTTGCAGATCGTATCCAAAAAGCGGGAACGATTCGATAAAGCTTCCGCGACCGGCCATGAGTTCGGCTCTGCCATTCGAAATTAAATCTATCGTAGCGAAATTTTGATAAAGTTTAACCGGATCGGATGAACTTAAAACTGAAACCGCACTGCTTAATTTAATATTTTTGGTTACGGTAGCTGCAGCAGCCAATATAATTTCAGGACTGGATACAGCATAATCGGGACGGTGGTGCTCGCCGATTCCATAGAAATCCAAGCCAACCTCGTCCATGAGTTTTATTTCTTCTATAATTTCCTGAAGCCTTTGCCGGGCGGGTTGAATTTCGCCTTTTGCATTGATCTGCAGATCGCCAAACATTCCGATACCTAATTCCATAATGCTAAATAATTTTTAACAAAGTTAATGGATAAGGTGGCAGTGGTTTTTGATGTATGATAAGAAAATGGGTGAATTGGTGATTTACACAGTTAGTTTGCCCAACGCATTTAAAATGGTTTCGAGCTCGTGACTGGGATAATCGAAGTTAGTGGATTCGATCTTAAATTTTCTGCCATTTTGTAAGATGATATTAATGTAAGTATATCTTCTACGGCCAAATCCTTCTTCAATAGCCTTCACAAGTTTAACTTCATCCCATTTAAAGGTTCCCAGATTTAATAGGATAATCTCATTTTCATCAGCAATAATTGCATACTCATCCTGTTTGGCTATCAGGTTTTTAAAGTAGAAAATAAAGAATACCGTTAATATCGACATAGTGATTATAGCTGATTGAACATAGCTTAAATTAAATATGAAAATTGGCGCCACAAAGAATAACGGGAAAATACAGAAAATATAAATCATAATAAATATGCTGCTGTTGTCTTTAACTTTTATAGACTTAACCATATCGTAAACTACTAATTATGGTTTCAAAGAAATCAACCCATTATAAACCCCATCAATTACTTTGCCCATTCTCGGTATATCGAGCGTTTCCATCGTATCGGTTTTTTGATGATAATTTTTATTCCGGTAGAAGGAAGTATCGGTAATCATCATGGCATCATAATCAAATTTCCAGTAATTTAGATGATCAGAAAAATCGATGCCCGGCAGAGAAGGCGGACTGGCAAATGTTTTAGCTAAGATACTTTTAGATGCTTTGAAATTTTTAGAAAACTGATCTACAAATTCTCCGGAACCAAATTTTTTAACCAACGTAATGTAATTTCCTTTATTTCCGTACTTTACTGCCAGGACACCTAAAGGGTAAGACTGGGTTTTGGCTTCATCTTTAAAATAACCAATCATTTCGAGTGATATCATACCAAATACCTCAGCTTTTGATTCTTTGAGTGATTTGGCATGGATGTAACTGCCCATAAACTCCGTACGGAAATAGGGTGGTTCTTCCAAAGTGTAAGCTACCAGATCAATACGATAATTGAGTTTTTTACCTTTTAACAACCTCGAGAGCTCCAATAAACCTGTTATGCCGCTTGCATTATCATCAGCGCCTTCCTGGTCGCCACAAACATCATAATGTGCGCCAACAATAATCCGCCTTTTATTTTCTGTACCGAAAGAGCAGATGATGTTTTTATACGTTTTCTGATTAACATTATATTCTTGTACCGAAACGCTATTAGTTGATTTTTGGAAAATATTCCTGATATAATCGGCTGTTAAATTGAGCTGATCGATATTGCTGTGGTTCCGGAACTGGGGTGTTTTAGTTAAGGTTTTTAAATGGGATCTGATCAGTGCAGTATCCGATTGGGCAGAGGTGTTGTAATAAAATGTAATGGAGAAAAGAAAGCTAATTAAGATTTTAAATTTATGCATGGGTTAAAACATCAGAATGTGTTTGATTTGATCCTTAACCGAAGATAATTATTTGTATCTGTTATTAGGTATTGCAACCTGCGTTTTTTCGGTTTGGCAGTGTTAGTTAAATCTGATTGATGCGAATACGATCCCGATTTAAGCATTGTTGTTTTAGAAGTAAAGCGAAAAATAGGATTGAAAAATCCAAAAGCACAGAACTGTACATTTTCAACCGAACGAAATAGGATGTTTTATCTTTTGGAAATGAAAGGCAGTATTTCATTGGTACTCTAGCTCCGCCATCCGCTTTACTTCGTTACACTACGTGTTCGCTACTGTCGGGTTTAGTAAAAGAGGACCGTTCTAAATCACTCCATTTTTATTATTAATAGATAGAAAGTTGTATGTGTTTGCACTAGCCTATGTTAAATAAACCCGATTGGAGGGAAGAACTTCCGATCCTTCAATCGGAACTCGTACCAAAAGCGGGACTATCGAATCCGATTAGCACTGATATTGCTTTCCAAAAAAAAATACGCTTGATTTTGTGGCAGGATAGGTTCTGAAATAAATTCAGGATGACGAATCTCTGTTGAAAAACAAGTTAGCATGAAAGATCCTGAAATAAATTCAGGGTGACGAATCTCATTTGATAACTGCAAATTGTAAACTACTCTATTTTCTTTCCCTTCATCGCAGTAGAAATCGCGGCATCCATTACACGCTCGGCAAACGGACGGGTAAATTCGTTCAATTCATCTGCTTTCTTTAAAATGGTGTCTTTTTCTTGTGATGCTAAAGCTGTTTTTAGCGCCTCAATGTGTGTTACAGTTTCTGCAATTTCAGCTTCAGTTAAATGTTCAGCATGTTTTTTGATAAAACCTTCGGCGGTATAAACCAGTTGTTCGCCTTCGCTGCGTGCTTCGATCAGCATGCGTTGTTCCACATCACTTTTAGCGTGAGTAATGCTGTCAATCAACATTTTTTCTACGGTATCATCGCTTAAACCGTAGCTTGGGGTAATTTCGATCTCTTGTTTAACCCCCGAACGTAATTCTATCGCCTGTACGGTTAAAATCCCATCGGCGTTTAATAAAAAGTTGATATCTACTTTCGGCAAACCCGCAGGCATTGCCGGGATTCCCTTTAAATCGAACTCTGCCAGTTTTCTATTTTCTTTAACCAGATCGCGTTCGCCCTGGTAAACAGAGATTTTCATGTTCACCTGTCCGTCGATCGAAGTAGTGTATTGTCGGCCGGCTTTGGTCGGTACTTTGCTGTTACGTGCAATAATGACGTCCATTAAACCGCCCATGGTTTCGATACCTAACGAGAGTGGCGTTACATCTAATAAGAGAATATCAGAACGGTTTCCGGCAAGAACATCAGCCTGAATGGCTGCACCAAGCGCTACCACTTCATCAGGATTGATATTGTCCTGAGGTTTTTTACCAAAGAAATTTTCTACAGCCTGTTTTACAAAAGGTGTGCGGGTAGAACCGCCAACAAGGATCACTTCGTCGATATCACTGGCAGATAAACCGGCATCCTTCAATGCATTTTTACATGCTGTGATGGTTTCTTCCACTTTTGACGTAATTAACTGCTCAAAGGTTTGTTTATCAAGGGTGCACCAGATTTCGCCAACCTGTTCGTTGTAAAGGTTTTGTGTAGATAAAGCTTTTTTAGCTGCTTCGGCCTGTAAACGCAGGGTTTGCATCAAAATATTATCCTGTGCAACCACAGCTACATCAAGGTTATTTTTCTCTAACCAGTAATTTAAAATGGCCCGGTCGAAATCATCTCCCCCTAAATAGGTATTACCGTTGGTAGATAGCACTTCGAAAATGCCGTTCTGAATCTGTAAAATAGAAACATCAAAAGTTCCGCCGCCTAAATCGTAAACCGCAATGGTTTTCTGTTGGGTAGGGTCTAAACCGATTCCATATGCCAAACTTGCTGCAGTAGGTTCGTTTACAATACGCATAACATCCAAACCGGCTAGTTTTCCGGCATCGCGGGTGGCCTGGCGCTGGCTATCGTTAAAATAAGCTGGTACAGTAATTACAGCCCGGTTAACAGGTGTTTTTAACGCATGTTCAGCCCTTGCTTTCAGCTCTTTTAAAATTTCTGCAGATAATTCTATTGGTGTGTAAAAGCGGTTTCCTGCCTGTATTTTTACTAAAGCGTCGGTATCATCGTCGATTATTTTATAAGAGAAAATATCTTTATGTTCGGCAACATCTTTATAAGAACGACCCAATAATCTTTTAACCGAAAAAATGGTATTTGAAGGGTCGGTAGTTAAAAATTCTTTCGCCTCATTACCTACAAGAGCCTCGTTCTGGCTGTTAAAATACACCACGGATGGCACCAATATCCCCTTGCCGGCATCGTTAATTACCTGCGGATTTTTATCTGGATTGATAAATGCCACCAGGCTATTGGTTGTACCTAAATCTATTCCAACAATGATTTCTTCCTTCTGAAACGAACCTGTAGCAAGGTTAATTGATATTTTTGCCATGGCTGCAAATTTACAATAATGTTGTAAGGTTTTAGGGTTGAAATGTTTTAATGTTGTAAAAAGTCGGAGGTTGGGTGTCCGAAAGTCTGAAGATATGGTGTTGCAGAAACTAGGGGCAGAAAGACTTTAGACTGATATTCGTTTTTGATTTGGAAATGAATGGTTTGGTAATTCTTCGGATACGGCAGTCCTGCTGTCCCTCCTGCCGATGGAAGGATCGGCATCCGTACCATCAGGTTTATTTAACAAAGTTTTGTGTTGTAAAAAGTCGGAGGTCAGGTGTCCGAAAGTCGCAAGATATCTTGCTGCAAAAGCTAGGATCAGCAAGACTTTAGACTGATATTCGTTTTTGATTTGGAAATGAATGGTTTGGTAATTCTTCGGATACGGTAGCCCTGCTGTCCCTCCTGCCGATGGAAGGATCGGCATCCGTACCATCAGGTTTATTTAACAAGGGTTCTGTAATCTAAGCGAAAATCGATACGGATAAAATTTACTCCGAACCTACACTATTCATCTTCTTCTTTAAGCCACTATACTTCGGACTCAAAACTCTCAACTCCGAACTCCAAACTTATTCTTCTCTTCAATCCACAAGCTCATATATTTTGTACTCTGGGCAGTGTGGTGGTTTAAAATCTGCCCGAAAAAGTTGTTTTGGCGATGTTTGGTTAAGTTTGAAGCCAGATTTTCTACATCGTTTATAAACTGATCGGCAAAATATTTGGCAGAATATCGCTGATTAATGATTTTTACGCCATTTTGTTGTGCAATCTGCCATGCGTTTTTATCTTCATATAATTTTACGGCTTTTTCTACAAAAAGATCAAAATCATCTTCAATAATACCATTCCAATCTAAACCGCCTTTCATGGCTTCTGCACCAATAGCGGTAGTTACCGATGGCGTGCCCACCTGCATGGCATCGATAAATTTTCCTTTTACCCCCGCACCAAATTGTATAGGAGCAAGCAGGATGCGGTGTTTAGCAATCGTTTCTTTTGCATCTATTGCTCTGCCTTTGATCAGGAATTTTTCAGATTTATTGTTTAACTGCAACACCTTTTGCGATGGATAAGCACCGTAGATATTCAGGTTTGCATGAGGAAGTTTTTTTCTAAGCATCGGCCAGATTTTTGTTTTTAAAACCTGCACCGTATTCCAGTTGGGTTCGTGAAGGAAATTGCCGATAAAAACAAAATCAGCACGGTCTTCATAAGGAAGCCATTTTTCAATATCTTCCGGGGTGATTTCTTTTTCCAGAAAGGGTAAATAGTAAATTAATGAGGGATCGACCTTAAATTGTGTTTTCAGGATATCCATCTCCACTTCCGAGATCATCAGAGATAAATCGCAACGTAAAATCGCTGCCATTTCCCTTTTAGCGGTATCAGAGAATAAATAAACGGCTTGTTTTTTCTTGTCGCTTTGTTGCCGGGCACTTCTTAAAGAATGTAAATCTTCGGTATCTAAAATTAGCAATGCATTCGGGCATTCCTGCTGCACCCGCCAGCCATATTGTTCTTCAACCATAAAACGATCGAAAAGCACCAAATCCGGATTCAATTCTTTTAAAAAAGTATTAAAACTTTCGTCGTTTAGCTTAATTTCTTGTTCCAGAACTTCTGTTTTGCTGAAATCATAACTAAAATCACTTTTAGATGCGGCTGAAGCAAAAGTGATCTGATAACCTCTGGCCAGAAATAAATCAACCAATTGGATCATCCTCGTACCAGCAGCAGATGAAGTTGGTTCGGGCCAGACAAATCCAATAATCAATAATTTCTTTGCGTTCATGATTTAAATTTCTGCAAAATAAAGGCTTTTTAACTCACAATTTTAAAACCGTGCCGATTATTTCTAATTTTGCAGCTCAATTACAAAGCACCGGATGTTAGGATTAAAATTATTGACAGACCCACGTTGGGCAAATATTGCGGAATCGAATTTAGAGGAAATTTTATCTGACCATGCCTGGTGTGAACAAAAGGCTGCTACAAATGCAATTACTTTAATTACCCAAAATTCTGAACATCAGGATCTTGTAGATGAGTTAACAGCCATTGCTATCGAAGAAATGCAACATTTTCAGATGGTAATTGAAATTATTAAAAAACGTGGTTATACTTTAAGCCGTGAGCGTAAAGACGATTATGTTGGCCGTTTGGTAAAATTTAGCAAGAAAGATGGAAGCCGCAATATGGCTTTTATCGACAGGCTTTTGTTTGCTGCAATGATTGAAGCCCGAAGCTGCGAACGTTTCAGGGTACTTTCGTTAAATATCAAAGATAAGGAACTGGCCAGGTTTTACCACGAACTAATGGTTTCGGAAGCCGGACATTATACTACTTTCTTAAATTTTGCACGCAAATACAGTACAGATGTTGATGTGGAAAAACGCTGGAAAGAGTGGCTGGATTTCGAAGGTGAACTGATCCAGAGTTTCGGTACGCGAGAAGCGATACATGGTTAAGTGATGTAAAATGTTTTATGGAAAATGGGCGAGGGAGATATTTATCCTTTAATCTCCGGACTTTCGGACCTCTGACTTTCGGACTTATAAATATTCCACAACCAAATTACAATATCCTGGTAGCTGTCAATTCCTTTTTTCTGGTTGTTCAGTTTTAAGAAACTATCGAAGGCCGCATCCATATAACCGAACATATCGCTATTATATTTTCGCCAGAATTCCTTTTCTGTCTTAAAATCAGCCAAAACCTGAGGCAAGAGCTTTGTATAGAGTGATTTATAGTCGTCGGGAGATTTCATCCTGATCTCAAATAAAATATAGCGTAACATTTCGTAATTGGCAGAATACTGGTAATTCACATCCGGGCTTTTACTTGCGGTTAAATAGCCCAATAGGTTAGCTTCATCCTCATAAGCAATTCCCAATTGATGGCCAATTTCATGGCAACTCACATAAGGTTTTACAAAATCGGGCAAATTCATATTCATATTGGCTTCGCCAGAAAGTGGGGCATAATAACCTTCGATACCGATTTTACTGATTAACCAGGAGTTTAACACCGATTTTAAACAAGGATTGGAATACCTGAAAACCTGGTTTCTTTTGGTCATAAGTGCATAGGCAGCCGCCGATTTCGATTCCAGCTCATTAACGGTATAAGCGGGTATTTTTTCTTGTCTTAATTTTAAAGCATTGGTTTTATCAACGAAATAATTGCCGAGAACCACCAATTCTTTAACACTATATTTTTCATTCCCTATGCCCAGTTCTTGGCTTATACTTGGTCTGCTGTAATTTAAACCCCAAAATATTTTGAAAATGATATACAGGATTAAAAAGAAGTTTAAAACCTGTAACGGAATAGCGATTCTATGATGTCTTTTTAATGATTTTCTCCGTTTAATTAAGCTCACGATTTTGTAAAGAACAAAGCCAATAAGAAAAACATAGATAATATCGCCAATGGCAAAAGGAAAAATAGAGGATATAAACCTCAACGCAGAGGATATATAAGGATAAAAGCCTGTTGAGTAATATTTCTGGACAAGAGTGGGGAATAAGCCAAAAAGATAAATTAGGATGGCAAGGCCAGCTAAAATAAATGTTTTAATAAACAGTGAGCGGGCTATCATTAACTATTTATAATGACCTCTTAATGAATAAATATTTAAGATATTGTTTATTACATCATAAACAATTCTATGTTCTTCATTTATTCTTCTAGACCATTGGCCGGATAACTCGTGTTTTAATTGTTCTGGTTTGCCAATGCCCATAAAAGGATTTTCTTGAATTGCCAGTATTAATTGTTCGATCTTTTTTTGGATTGGTTTATTACCAGATTTTTTCCAAAACTCCAGATCAATAATTGCTTGTTCATGTAATTCTACTTGCATACCAAATAATTAATTAAATCGGGATGCAATAAAATGGGATAATTAAAATACTATTTCCACATGGTTTTAACGTCGATTGTCTTTCCTGGTTTGCCAGATTTTCTAGCGTTTACTCCTTTAAGAATTTTCTCTACAAACTCAGGCTTATACGGACTTTCTTCAGTCTCAAAATCTATCTTCAAAACTTTCATAACAACTTTTAAAGCAGTTGCTTCCTCTTCGTTTTTCGGATGTGCAATTAATGTTTCCATATTATTTTATTGTAATAAAACAAATATAACAAATCTATCTGGCAAAAGTTAAGCGTTTTCCGATCTGATCGGTCGTGAATTTGCCATTTTGATAGGCCAGATTTCCTGAAACAAAGGTATGTGTAATACTCGCCTGAAAAGTATCTCCATCAAAAGGGCTCCAGCCACATTTATAAAAATTATTCAGTTTAGTTACTTTCCATGGATCGTTCAGGTTTACTAAAACCAAATCTGCCCAATAGCCTTCGCGGATGAAACCACGTTTTTCGATATCGAAGCAGATCGCAAGGTTATGCGCCGTTTTTTCTACAATTCGCTCTAAAGAAATTTTTCCCTGCAAATGCATTTCCAGCAATGCAGGCAAAGCATGCTGTACCAGCGGACCGCCTGATGGGGCCTGCGAATAGGGTTGCTGCTTTTCTGCCAGGGTATGCGGCGCATGATCGGTTGCAATGACGTCGATATAATTTTCCAAAACACCTTTAAGCACCCCATTCTGATCATCTTCAGTTTTTACCGCAGGGTTCCATTTAATGAAATTTCCTTTTGAAGCATAATCTTCATCATTAAACCAAAGGTGGTGTACGCAGGCCTCGGCAGTGATTTTTTTATCCTTTAATGGCGTAATGTTATCAAACAATGTAATTTCTTTTGCGGTAGAAATATGGAGGATATGCAAACGCGTTTGGTAAGTTTTTGCCAATTCGACCGCTAATGAAGAAGATTTATAACAAGCCTCTGCACTGCGGATTAAAGGGTGCATTTCTATGGTAAGATCTTCGCCATATTTAGCTTTAAATTCGGCCAGGTTATGGCGTATGGTTGCTTCATCTTCACAATGCGTAGCCACCAAAATTGGTGCTTTGCTAAAAATGTTTTCCAGGGTTTTTTCATTGTCTACCAACATATTTCCTGTTGATGAACCCATAAAAACCTTAATTCCGCAAACATTTTTCGGATCGGTTTTTAAAACTTCTTCAATATTATCGTTACTCGCACCCATGTAGAAGGAGTAATTTGCAAGTGAAGTTTGCGCAGCAATTTCATATTTATCGGCCAGTAAATCCTGAGTTAGCGTATTGGGTACGGTATTGGGCATTTCCATAAAGGAAGTAATTCCTCCGGCAACCGCAGCCATGCTTTCGGTAAAAATATCGGCTTTGTGAGTTAAACCCGGCTCGCGGAAATGCACCTGATCATCAATCATTCCTGGTAAAAGGTATTGTCCTTCTGCATTAATTTCCTGTGCTTCGGGTGCAGATAGATTTTGACCGATTTTGGCAATTAATCCATCTTTTATCAATACATCAGCAACAATTTTTTGTCCTTCATTTACAATTGTCGCGGCTTTTATCAGGTAAGTATTCATGGTTTCAAAGGTAGTAATTTGGGTTAACTGTTTAAATTGGTTAATTGTTTAATTGCAAATTAGTTGATTGAATGGAGGGATTTATAGCTTTAAATTTTGAATAAGCGCTAGATTCAGGACCGAAGACTCTGAACTCTGGACTAAATTTGAGCCTTTTCGGCTCAAATAAACTATCTTTGTGCGCTATGGCAAAATCGTTCGAAGAATTTAAGTTAAACAGGCAAATTTTAAATGCAGTTGCCGATGCAGGTTATACCGTTGCCACGCCGATACAGGAAAAAGCAATTGCGCCGGTATTATCTGGGCAGGATATTTTTGGTATCGCAGAAACAGGTACTGGAAAAACAGCAGCTTTTGTGCTGCCGATTTTAATGCAATTAAAATATGCTCAGGGCGAAAGTCCGAGGGCTTTAATTTTATCGCCAACACGCGAACTGGCGATGCAGATTGCCGAGCAAGTGAAATTATTTTCTACCTATACCGATTTACGATCGTTGGTAATTTTCGGCGGAATTGGTCCGAAAACACAAAAAGAGCAGATTGCAAAAGGCGTTGACATTTTGATTGCTACACCAGGAAGATTCCTCGATTTATACCTGGCTGGCGACATTAATACCCAAAGTTTAAAGTTTTTAGTGCTTGATGAAGCCGATAAAATGATGGATATGGGTTTTATAGGCTCTATTCACCGTATTTTGGAAATTGTTCCGCGCAAACGCCAGAATTTATTGTTCTCGGCAACAATGAGCGATCTGGTGCAAAAAATTGCGGGCGATTTCTTAAAAAATCCTGTTGTAATTGAAGCTTCAGAACAGGCAACACCTGCAGCCAACGTAACACAAGCTTTATATTACGTTCCGAATTTTAAAACTAAGATTAACCTGTTACAGCATTTGCTGAAAAATGATGAGGCTTTTAACCGCCTGATTATCTTCTGTAAAACCAAAACCGTTGCCGATAATATTTTCAGTTTTATAGAACGAAGGTATGGCGCAGATAATGTTCGTGTAATTCATGCCAACAAAGGACAGAATACGAGAATTAACTCCATTAATAGCTTCAAAGAAGGAAATATCCGTGTTTTAGTGGCTACAGATGTGGCGAGCAGGGGAATTGATGTAAGCGATGTAAGTCACGTGATTAATTTTGATGTGCCGATTATCATCGAAGATTATGTGCACCGTATCGGCCGTACCGGAAGGGCTTTTGCCAAAGGTGATGCCATTACTTTCGCTACGGAAGCCGAAAAATATTATATCCGTAAGATTGAAAAACTGATCCGCCAGTATATTCCTGTTGCCGAAATCCCTGAAGGTGTTTTTATTGATGAAACCCCTTATGAGGAACGCCAGCACATTGCCAAAGAAATCGACATGCAGAAACGTAAGGAAGATCCTGAATTTAAAGGTGCTTTCCACGAGAAGAAACATGCAGCTGCGATTGATAAAAAAGCAAGGGAAAAAGCCAAGGCAAAAGCTGGAAAGGAAATAAAGAGTTTCAAAAAAGGTAAAAGATTCGACAAGAAAAAATAATGAGCCTTAGAATTACGCCTTTAAATATTGTTAGTGCCATTGGTTTAGGTTTGGTAACGGTAAATCTGCTTTCAGAAAAAGCAACAGCACCCCGCCAGATAAATATGAGTGGTTTTTACCTCCTTATTTTAGGTTGCCTTATCGTTGTAACCTTTGTTACCGACTTGATTTTTCGTTTTACATTAAAAGATATTAAACGAATCTGGGTGGTAGAACTAATATTCATTGTTATCGCTGCAATCTTGATGTTAATATTACAAAAAGTAGTATAATACAAAGTCGAAGTATTTGGTAAATTCATCATCTTTGCATCCGTAAAAATTATCGATGGGAATCAGTGATACCTGTTAAATCGGTGAAATCAATATTAATATGAGAAAAGCAGAAATAAAAATAACCGTTGAGTTAGACGATAACAATATGCCGGAGAACATTCTTTGGGAAAGTACCGATGCACAAACAACGGATAAAGTTCCGGTAAAATCGATGATTCTGGCCCTTTGGGATCACAATTACAAAAATTCAATGCGTATCGATCTGTGGACCAAAGATATGCCTGTTGACGAAATGAAACGTTTCTTCTACGAAACTTTGCAAACCATGGGCGATAGCTTTTTAAAAGCCACAAACGAAACTTTGATTGTTGAAGATCTACGCGATTATTGCGCACATTTTGCCGATAAAATGGGAATTATTGAAGGACAATAATAGTTGGTTCATTAGTTAAATAGTCATTGGTTTATTATTTACAGAAAGCCAAAAATTAGCGATAGAACGATCAATTATGAACTATTAACCCCAGTTAACCAATTCAAACAATTAACCGATTAACCAAAATAAAATGTTAGTATTAAATAAATTCAGGGCTTGGTTAGGCATTTTGTTATGCGTTATTGCAGGTTTCTGCCCGATTTTAAAAGTGCCGATTAAAGGAAACTGGAATTTGTACCAATCTGATGCGCGTTTGTTTTTAATCACTTACGCCATTATCGCCATTTCTGTATTGTTCCTGTTTATCAGAAAAGTTGGCGCGTTTAGGTTTATGAGTTTTGTAATGGCTATCTGGTATGTTTTAGCTGTAGTTGCCGTTTACTTTACAGCTAATAATTATACTAAATATGGTTTTGCCAATAAACTAATTGGTAAAGTGGTTCATTTCCAATGGGGATGGATTGTACTTTTAGTGGGTGTAATATTTATGCTCTTTAGCGCCAAGCGCGGCGAAAAAATTACGGCTTAAGCTTTTTCATGCAATTGTGAAGTGAGTTTAGCTACTTCATATCCTTTTGCCTTGCATCTGGCTACAATTTCATCATGGGTTTTTTTCGGCATTGTCTGATTGCGGCTCATGATGAATAAAAACTTATGATCCGGGTGACCAACCACCACATAAGAATAATCATCAGCCAGTTCAATAATCCAGTAATCAACCTTTATCGGCCAGATAAACTGTGCCTGCAATTCTCCGCTGTCGCCACTTTCTGAGGGGAACATTTTCGATGTTCTCGAATAAACTTTTTCATCTCCTGGCTTTTTGTAGGTAGTAAGCACATTGTAATAGCCATCTTTATTTAAGGTGTATTTTGTTGTGGTTTCGCGGCTGCCTTTATCGAAAATGGTGGGTATAGAATATAACGAATACCATGTTCCGGCGTATTTTTTTAAATCCAGTTTAGCCACCGGAACATTTTTTTCCATCGGCAGGTAGCTTAAAAGAATAAACAGGAGGGAGCAAATCGTTTTCATAATATCTCAGGTTTTTGATATTATTTACGGATTTGTGTTGGTCCCGGTTTTGAAAATGTTAATCTATTGTAAAATAGTCATCTGTATCTTCCTCTAGTGGGATATAAATCCTTTCCCATTCATTGCCGTCAACAATTTCCCAGGTGTGGCCTTCGCCTGCGGTATCATTGGCAATAAGGATAATTCCTGGTTCGATAAAAAAAGTTTCACCATTACTTACCGTAAATTTCAGTCTGCCTTTCAAGGTAATTACATACTGTCGTCGTGGTGCAGGGTGGGGGATTTTTTCAAGGGTAGATACATCTGTTTGTGCAAAAAAGTAATTTGCATTAATGTGCTGGCGGATGGGAATTTTTCCGGTTTCGAATGCACATTTATCCCCTTCGACATTAATTAAACGGATGGCTTTTAAATAATTTGGTGTTCCGGCTTGATCTGTATTCATCTGCTAAAAAAGTATAGTTTTAAAATTTTAATTCTGTTTGTCCTTGTTGGGTAACTTCGCGTTCGTGCTGCAGCAGCCATTGCTTGCGCCATAAACCGCCCGCATAGCCTACTAATTTACCATTGCTGCCAATTACCCTATGGCAGGGCACCACTATGGCAATATTGTTTTTTCCGTTTGCAGATGCTATTGCACGGATGGCTAAAGGTTTATGCGCCGAAAATTTAGCGTAAGAAGTGGTTTCGCCATAAGATATAGCCAGCAAATTCTGCCACACTTCCTGCTGAAAATCAGTTCCTTGCTGTTGCATCGGGAAATCGAAATCGCGAAGCGTACCATTAAAATAATCTTTTAACTGCCTGGCAACTTTTATGGTAAGTTCATTCTCGGTGAAGCCCGAAACATCTTTTTCTTCAAAAGTAACGGCATACACAAATTCCTCATCAGCCAGGATGGTTATATTGCCAATCGGCGTTTCTATAACTGATGCGTAGTTCATACTATTATTACTTTAACCACAGATTTTCACAGATGAACACCGATTACTGTTTAACAATTTCTCTGTGTCTGGAATTTTTTTTCTGCGTCTCTATGGTTAATGCCCCTTCAAAAAACATCTGTGTTTATCCCTTTTTATCTCCCGAAAGATCGGGACAAGTTGTGGTTAAGATTTTATCTGTTTTGTTTTCTGTGTTTCCATAGCCAATAATCCGCTAACAAAATTACAACAATACAACAATAAAGCCATCCAACAATAGCGCAATTATTTATCTTTGCAGTTATGCAATTGGCCAAAGAGGTTAAATATTTAATTCACAAGGAAGTATTGTTAGAGTGGCGCTCCAAATATACCATTAACGGTGTGTTGCTTTATGTGGTTTCTACTATTTTTACCTGCTATTTGTCTTTTGTGAGCCTTGGCGACAAACTAACCTGGAATGCCTTATTCTGGATTATTATGCTTTTTGCCTCCATTAATGGTGTTTCTAAGAGTTTTCTACAGGAAACGAAGGGGCAACAGCTTTACAGTTATATTTTGGCCAGTCCGGCGGCAGTTTTAATTTCTAAAACCGTTTACAATACATTGCTGATGTTGGTACTTACTACCATTGCCCTGGGTTTTTATACTTTAGTTTTCGATTCCTTTACCCCGCCTGATATGGTGCTGTATTATGTAGCCGTGGTATTGGGAAGTGTGAGTTTCTCTACCGTATTTACCATGGTTTCGGCCATTGCAAGCAAGGCGGGTAATGGCGGTATGTTAATGGCAATATTAAGCTTTCCGATCATTATTCCGGTATTAATTTTATTGATTAAGCTGGCTAAAAATGCAGTTGATGGCCTGCCATGGGAAAATAGTTACGATGAAATTGCGATGTTATTGGTGGTAAATGTACTGATGGTAGCAACCTCTTTATTGTTATTTCCTTACCTTTGGAGGGATTAAAAAATGATTGAATGAAAGAATGATTGAATTATAGAATGAGAAATCCTTTATGATTATTTAAGGCAGAAGAAAGACCATTCTCTCATTCAAAACTCAATCATTCAAAATTATATATGTATGCATAAAACCTGGTGGAAAATTTTAGGTTCAGTTTTAGTAATTTATACTGCGATTGCAGGATTGTTATTAGGTGTACCTCATTTAGCAATCTTAAACGAAACAATCCGTAACCTGTATTTCCATGTTCCGATGTGGTTTGCCATGATCGTTCTTTTTTCAATTTCTGTTTTTTACAGTGTAAAATCGTTAAGCAGCAAAAACGAAATAGATGATATTAAAGCCGTAGAAAGTGTAAATGCAGGGATTATTTTTGGTGTTTTAGGTTTAATAACCGGGGCCATCTGGGCAAAATACACCTGGGGACAGTTTTGGAGCTTTGATCCTAAACAAAATTTTGCTGCCATATCCATTTTATTGTATTTTGCCTACCTTATTCTCCGTAATGCGATTGATGAAGAACAGAAAAGGGCTAAAATTTCTGCTATTTACAATATTTTTGCCTTCCCGATGATGGTTGTATTGCTTTTCGTGCTTCCACGTTTAAAAGATTCATTACATCCGGGCAATGGCGGTAACCCTGGTTTTAACAGTTACGATTTAGATAGTCGCATGCGCATGGTATTCTATCCCGCATGTTTAGGCTGGATATTAATCGGTTATTGGGTATATACCATCCGTTTCAGAATTCGTAATATTGAAAACAAACAACAACATAACTAAAATGAAGAAGATATTTTTCTCCCTGATATTAATGATGGCCACCATGCAGTTATTTGCACAGGATAATGGCGTAGAAATGGCCGATAGCCTTCGTAGCAATGGAAAGATATATGTTGTGGTAATCTGTATCGTAATTATCCTGGTTGGCTTGCTGGCCTATCTTTTCTCTATTGATAAAAGATTAAAGAAAATCGAAAAAGAAAACCATATCGAAAAATAACATGTGCTGGATGATGACTACAGTTGTCCGGATTAAAATTTAAAGGAGATCAATATCATTTGATCTCTTTTTTTTATGTCTTATTTCTGATGCATAATTTATAATATTCGTAATTATAATGCTGTTTTTGTTCTTTGGTTAATCAGTATTGCAATAAAATAGCTTTGTGGATATTTTTTTTATAATTTTTTTTCGGCAGAATAAGCATTCATAAAACCTATAAAAATAGTCGTTTTAATTATGATGACGAGTCGAGATATCGCTGTTTAAACCAGTTTAGGTGTTGTTTTTGAACAGTTTTCCATAATCGGTATAAAGCCTGTTATTTAACAGAAACAGGGTGGTGTTAGCTGTACACTAAGTGTTTTTGCATTTGGATATGTGCAGTTTTTTTAGGCAATTTTGCAGCAAAAACTTATTCAATATAAAAAATAAATAATGGCTAATCTAGCAGACGAGAACAAGTTCTTTGCAGATGTTTGTAAAAACTTTGACAGTGCGGCTCAATTCACCAATCATCCCGAAGGTTTATTGAACCAGATTAAAACATGTAATAGTGTATATCGTTTCCAGTTCCCAATCCGCCGCGGAAACGGTTTTGAAGTAATTGACGCCTGGCGCGTAGAGCACTCTCACCACATGAGCCCTACAAAGGGTGGTATCCGTTACAGCGAAATGGTTAACGAAGATGAGGTGATGGCACTTGCAGCTTTAATGACCTACAAATGTGCCATCGTTAACGTTCCGTTTGGTGGTGCAAAAGGTGGTATCAAAATCAACACCAAACAATACAGTGTTGCCGAACTGGAAACCATTACCCGTCGTTATACAACAGAATTAATTAAGAAAAACTTTATCGGTCCCGGTATTGATGTTCCTGCTCCTGATTATGGATCAGGTGAGCGCGAAATGAGCTGGATAGCTGATACTTATATGACCATGAACCCTGGCCAGCTTGATGCTTTAGGTTGCGTAACCGGTAAACCAATTGCTTTGCACGGTATCCGTGGCCGTAAAGAGGCTACCGGTCGTGGTGTGGCTTATGCCGTACGCGAATGTGTTGAAGTTGCCGAAGATATGGCTAAAATCGGTTTTAAAGCTGGTTTAGGCGATAAAAGGGTAATTGTTCAGGGATTGGGTAATGTGGGTTATCACTCTGCTAAATTCTTGGCTGAATTTGGTGCTACCATTGTTGGACTTTGTGAATTTGAAGGTGCCATTTACAATGCCAACGGATTAAACGTTGATGAGGTTTTTGCACACCGTAAAAATACAGGATCTATCCTTGATTTCCCTGGCGCTACAAGCTTCAAAAACTCAATGGAAGGTTTAGAGCAGGATTGCGATATCATCGTTCCGGCTGCTTTAGAAAACCAGTTTACCGAACTTAATATCCGTAACATTAAAGCAAAAATTATTGCTGAAGGTGCAAACGGACCAACTACACCAGAAGCTGAAGCTATTTTTACCGAAATGGGTGGTATCATCATCCCCGATATGTACTGTAACGCAGGTGGTGTAACGGTTTCTTATTTTGAGTGGTTAAAAAACCTTTCTCACGTGGCATTCGGGCGTATGGAGAACCGTTATGCGGCCAATTCAAACGCTAACTTAATTGCTACTTTAGAGAACTTAACCGGTAAAACCATCCTTCCTGAACACCGTTTAATGATTGTTAAAGGTGCATCAGAAATGGAATTGGTAAACTCTGGTCTGGAAGATACCATGATCCATTCTTACCACGAAATCCGCGAAACATTGATGACTAAACCTGGCACGCAGACGTTAAGAACTGCTGCTTTTGTAAATTCAATTGATAAAATTGCGGTTTCTTATATGAACTTAGGCGTTTGGCCATAATAAACTAATCGTCATTGCGAATCCTGTTTTTTTATCAGGATGAAGCAATCTTATTCAAAAGCGTTGTAGGTTATCTACAGCGCTTTTTTGTTTTGTCCCCTCAAAAAATATCGTCATTTCGAGCGAAGCGCAGCGAAGTCGAGAACCCGAAGGCTCAGCAAAGCTAAATCTATCTCGAGATAGATCTCTCCCTGTCCGAAGCAGGCGGGCGCTCCACTGTGTTCCGGTCGAGATGACGAACTTTATTTTACAAGCCCTTCAAAATCTGATACAAAGCATTAATATCCCCGTTTTTCAATTCAATTTTACCATCAATTTGAACTTTTTTATTATCCAATAATTTTCCTTTAACTTCTAAATTCCTGAGCGTTTTAAAATAGCTGTTAATGAATGGCGTTTCCATTTGTTGGCCCAGTTTAATCAGATTAACATTTAAATAAAGAAAATCTGTTGAAGTAACTTTTGAGGTTGAGAAATTTTGGTTTTTAACTGTTGAGAAATTTAAGTTTTCCCTGTTACTGTTCACAAACACTTTATAAAGCGGAAAAGCATTTTTATTTACTGTGTTGCTATCTAAATTAATCAAGCCCTGCTTAGCCAGGTAGTTTTTTAGTCCATTGCCTTTCCAGCCGACATTAACTGAAATGGAAGGAATATTTCGCTTCTGTAAGCTTACTTTTTCAACCTTCTCAAAGTCATCATTGTATTCGTAGGTGATAACAGAATCAGTTTGTGTGATGGAATTTGTCCATTCAAAATCCAGCTTTCCATTGTAATATTTAATTAAGCTATCCTGTTCTAAACTGAAGTTTTTAAACTTGTAAATTTTATGATCACCTGGTTTTAGGTTTGCATTTAACCAGAATGAAACCGTGCTGATTGGATTTATTTGATGATGAACAGATTGTGCTGCAGGTAAAATATCTTTGGCTAAAAATACATAGCTAAAATTAACACTTCCGCTCTTAAAATCAATCCTGCCATTATTTTCAGCATTGGCAAATATGATATGCCCGTTTTGATCCAGTACCTCATTAAGCTTACTTTCGCTTGCTTTAATCATATTTTTCTGGTTTAAAATATCAGTTAAAATCGGTTCGAAGTTTCTAATCTGGGTCGTTATTACCATTGCAACTGCTTTATTATTGTAACAGAGCATAAAATTACCCAATCGCGATTTGGCCATACTAATGCCTTTTGCTTTTTTTATAATTTGCAGGTGAAGCACATTTTTAATAAAATTTTCGAAATCTGTGCTGTTTTTTATGTCCAGACGGGAAAATACAGTGCCAGCAGGCTGTGTGGCAAGGTTATAGAAATAAATACTCGCTGGGATTGAAAGGCCGGTGGCATATTTATCAATTTTAATAGCGGCTCCTTTCTTAACATCAGATTTTAGATAATAACCTGGATTACCGATCATATTCAATACAATGGTTTGATAAAGCTCATCAACATTGATTTTAATAATACCGGTAGCATTTTTCGGAATCAGCGTTTGCGTCACCTGATATTTCCGGTATTTTAAAACACCAGCAAAAAAAACAAGCAGCAATATTACTATCGCTGCTGTTATTTTAAGGAATTTTTTCATTGAGAATGGTTAACTGTATAAATTGGTTAATCGGTTAACTGTTGATTAGTTCATTAGCCATTGGTTTGCAAATTGCAACCTTCAAACTTTACACCATTTTAATTGGTTAGGTTCTCCAAACTAAAAACTCCCAACTCCGAACTATTTAGCTGCGTTCTCAATTAACGAAAACAAATATTTCAATGCATTTTCATGTCCGTTAGGGATTTCTGCGCTGATATCAGCCGAAACCAATCTGCCTTTTATCGGGTTCGATTTCATGTACACATTGCCCATTTTTTCTAAAGTGCTGTTAAATTTCTTAGCGGTTTCTACTCCGCCAATTTCCGAATCAGGAACTTTACCCACCAGGTTTTTGGCATTAAATAAAAAGCTGAAATTGTTTTTGCTCAATAAATCTTTATGCAACTTGCTGATTTTATTAGTGTATTGATTATTACTGATGCTTTGCATCTCGCTTAACGAATTGCCAAAAAACACAATGCCATCTTTGATCATAAAGTAAATATCAACCGGACTTTTCTTTTCCTGGATTTTATAAATGTTGTTTTCAACCGTTACCATGTTTTTATGGATGCCATATTTAATCAGTTTGTCAATCAACCTATGGTCTTCTGATGAGAACATAAAAAGGAAATCGGGCAAAGTTTCATTTTTGGTTTTTGTTACTTCTTTCTGTTTGTAATCGTCGTCGTATTCGTAAGTGGTGTAGGTAACTTCTTTGGATTTTAATCCGTTTATAACGAACAGGGCATCACCTTTAATTACTTTGCTTACCGCTTCTTCATCCAATAAAAGTGAAAACAGGTCGGTTCCAAGATCTATTTCTTCATCCATTTTGCCTCCTAAAAAAGAGCCGTAGGTCTGTTTTAGTAATTTTGGGAATTCTTCCAGATATGCTTTGGTATCAATAGAATAGCTCATAAAACCAAGGGCTTTTTCGCTGTTTACATAATTCAGGAACTTTTTATTTAATTTCCGGTTCATGATTTTTTTATAAGCGTCAGCCTGTTCCTGGGCCAGTTCTAAACCTGTAGAAATGCGGAAACTTTTATTATCCATAAAAAGTTTAGCGTTTAAGCTGCCATAACCAGTCATCAATCCTGCTTTGCCATAAGTACCAAATTCTGGCGAAATAGAATTGTAAACATCCTGTAAGCTCGATACCCAAAGCTCTGCTATGGCTTTATTATCCAAACTTGCGGTATAAGATTTATTGCTTTCTATGGATTCGTAAGTACCGTTGAAAATCTGATCGGCCTGAGCATTCATCCAGGTAAAAGCGAGCCTTTTTTTCTTGGCATCCTGCTCTGCCCGTTCCTGTTGGTAAGCATCATATTGTTCATTAATTTGACCGTGTACAGGAGTTATGCCCGTTCTATCAACTGTTTCTTCAGGATAGATGACATCAAGAGGTTGATCCTTAACTTTTTTCGCTTTTTTAGAAGTTTTCTTTTTACCTGTTTTTTTTGTTGCAACAGTTTTTTTAATATTCTTTTTGATTGTCGGTTTTTTCTGAACTTTTGCTTTTTCAATAACCGGGGCTTCAACAACTTCAACCATAGGCTCGGCTGTAACCGCAACGGCAGAATCTGCTAATACTGCTGTGCTATCAACTGCCAGCGCATCATCGCTCTGGAACCTGATATCTTTTATACCGTAGCGCGCAGATTTAGCCGAATCGGCAAAAAATGAACTTCTAATACTGCCGGTTACAAAATAAAGCATGTTGTTGTTCCATTTAACGATGCTGGTACTATCAGGCAAAACCATGGTACGGATATCACCCTGCTGGCTATATTTTTTCTCTTTGTTATTAATCAGGCTTTCAAATTTCTTTGCATCCTTTATCGGGATCAAAAAACAGTTGTAAGTAATACTATCGCTCAACTGGTTAAAGTAGTACATATTTTTCTCCAGGTTAATACCGAAATCTTCAATACTGGTAAAATTTTTATCTAATGATTTAGAAGTTTCCGTTAATAACTTTTTGCCTACAAAAGATTCGTTAAAATCTTTTACAAACATCAGTTTAAAAACATTGTCGCCTTTAATGGTGGCCACTGTGAAAGCATTTGAAGGGATTTTTTTGACCAGATCCTGCGCCTGCGTCAGGTTAAATGATAAAAAGAGGGAGATGGCAATTAGAATTTTTTTCATTTAGATAGATTTTCTTGTAGTAGTAGTGATGATTTTATTTAGATAGTTGTATGGTGTTCGATGCGTTAATTTTTCCGTTGATTAAATCCATGATGCTGCTTTTTAACATTACGGCCTTTTTAGATTTCGACACATTTGATGCCGGGTTGGTGCTACTTGTTACAGGAGATTCGAAACGATAGATGCTCGTATAGGTTGCACCATTAAAAACAGCTTTGTCTTTTGCCTTCAATTTGTTAAATTCAGTTTTAGCCGTGCCTATCGCCTGGTATTTCCTGCTAAAGGTTTTTGTGGTTTTGTTGTAAGCATAAGATGAGGTATTGGTAGCCTTAATTTTCTGTTGCGCCAGAATGTTTTTAGTAATGTTATTGATATTTGAAACATCCTTAAAAGAAAAACTGATGGTAGCGATGTAATTGTTAAAATCGCTGCTGCTTTTTACGTTCGATATGCCTTCTGATTTTTTTAAATAGGCCACCGCTTCATTCAGTTCCTGCTGAATTTTCTGCCTGCTGGGCACTTTGTAACCCTGTACACTATCCAATAGCATTACCGAAGCCACCTTGGTTTTACTCTGGCTTAAATTAATGGTAAGAATAACATCGCCTGTACCATCATTTTTCATGCTGATTTCTTCGATCACTTCAAAACAGGAACTTAAAACGGGGATCAGCAATACAAATAACAGCAGCTTATAAAGTTGTTTCGGGTGCATATTTAAGAGGTTTATGTTTTACAATGAAATGTAAAAAAGAAATGATTATCTGATGGACCAAACTTAAGAATTTCAGTCCGGACTTTTAAGCGATTTAAGATATTCGCAAAAATGGATGATGAATTTTGTCATTCTTTAAAATATTGTGCCTCAAAAATCAGGTAATTGTCAATATAAAGACAAGAAAAATGTAAAAGAATGCTTGCTAAGCCTATTTTTCTATCTTTGTTGCCAGCTTTTACAATACATATCAACATGAAGAAAAGTGCAATCATTGGGTTAATTACCATTGCTATTTCCGTAGGGATTTTATTTAGCTTAAATGCAAATACCGATACCTACTCTAATTTCAAACAGGCCACGCTTTCTGGTAAAGAAGAGCATGTTATGGGCTACTGGGAAAAATCAATGGGTACTTATTACGACGCTTTAAAAGACGCCAACCATTTTTCATTCCACATGAAAGATGAAAAAGGAGAAGTGAGAGAGGTAATCTATGCAGGTACCAAGCCACAGGATTTTGAAAAATCTGAAAAACTGGTATTGATCGGTAAAATGGATCAGGACAAATTCTACGCATCGAAAATTTTAATGAAATGCCCTTCTAAATATAACGATAACCTGGTAGAGGTGAATAAGGACGGCAAAGTTGAAGAAGTAAGCAAAGACGGCGGGAAAAAATATAACTAATTTATTTAATGGATATTCAATTTGTAGGCGAACACCTGTTACCAGGTAAAATCGGACAGTTTTTTATTGTTCTGGCATTTAGTGCATCATTACTATCTACCATATCGTATTTTTTTGCCAGTCGCGATAAAAATTTAGAAGAAAAATCCTGGAGAAACTTAGGCCGGATTGGATTTCTGATCAATTTTGCGAGTATTATTGGTATTGGTGCAATTTTGTTCTACCTCGTTCTTGGTCACTACAACGAATACAGTTATGTTTATTTCCACTCTTCAAAAGAACTGCCGGTTTATTATATCATTTCGGCCTTTTGGGAAGGACAGGAGGGAAGTTTCTGGTTATGGGCTTTCTGGCAGTCGTTTTTAGGCGCATTGTTAATCTGGAAAGCTAAATCGTGGGAAAATCCTGTAATGACGGTTGTCGCTTTTTCTCAGGTGTTTTTAAGCTCCATGTTATTGGGAATTTCGATTTTCGGTGAGCGTATCGGAAGTTCTCCGTTTATCCTGTTAAGAGATGCTGTTGATTTAAAAGCCATGGCGCCGGTTGTTTTTGCCAATCCAGAAAACTTTAAAGATTACCTTAAATTTATTACCGATGGCAGAGGTTTAAACCCATTATTGCAAAACTATTGGATGGTAATCCATCCGCCAACCCTGTTTTTGGGTTTTGCCAGTATGGTAGTGCCTTTTGCATATGGAATTGCTGCTTTATGGCAAAAAAGATATAAAGAATGGATTAAGCCTGCTATGCCATGGACGCTTTTTGCGGTAATGGTTTTAGGTACAGGTATTATCATGGGGTCGTTCTGGGCTTACGAAGCATTAAACTTTGGTGGTTTCTGGGCATGGGATCCGGTTGAAAACGCATCACTGATTCCATGGTTAACCTTAATCGGAGCGGTACACGTAATGATAGCCTATAAAAATACAGGTCATGCTTATTTTACTGCAATTGCCCTTGTATTTTTAAGTTTCTTATTGGTACTTTATGCTTCATTCTTAACCCGGAGCGGAATTTTAGGTGATACTTCTGTACACTCGTTCACCGATATGGGCATGTTTGGTCACCTGATCCTTTATAATGTGGTGTTTGCTGTTTTGGCAGTAGCGTTAATTGTAATAAGATGGAAGGAATTGCCGATTACAACCAAAGATGAAGAAACTTACTCCCGCGAATTCTGGATGTTCATTGGTGCTTTAGTGGTAACCATTGCCTGTATCCAGGTAATTTTCTCTACTTCAGTTCCGGTATTTAACAAAGCATTTGGCACTAATTTTACGCCGCCTATTGATGCCGTTAAATATTACAACCAGTGGCAGGCTCCATTTGCAGTATTAATTACGTTAATTTCTGGTTTCTCTCAATATTTAAAATATAAAAGAACCGATCCGCGTAAATTTTACAGCAGTTTAGTATCTGCCATTATTTTCTCGATCGTATTAACTGCAGGTTTGGTATATGTAGCCGATATTTATACCAACACCATGTACATCCTGATTACCTTTAGCTGTTTATTTGCAGTGCTTTCTAACGCTGCAATTTTATACCAGGCTTTTGGTGGAAAGGCCAAACTGGCCGGATCTGCGATTGCACACATCGGTTTTGCTTTCTTAATTTTAGGGGCGCTGATTTCTGCTGCCACCAACAAACCTTTATCCATCAATGCGAATAATTTTATTCCGGTAAAGGATTTTGAGAAAACGGAGAAACCTGGCGAAAACATCATGTTATATAAAAACGAGCCTAAAAAGATGGGCAAGTACACCGTAACTTATGTTAGCGATACCACAAAAGCTCCAAACACCATTTACGAGCTTAATTTTAAAGTAATAGATGAAAAAACCGGTAAGGTTAAAGAAGACTTTAACTTACATCCACATGTGCAGGATAATGAGAAGATGGGCTTAATTGCATCTCCTGATACCAAGCATTATTTAACATACGATGTTTATACCCACATTACCAGTGCAGCCATTAAAAAAGAATCGCACGGTGATCACGAAGGTCATTCGGATGATGAAAATTATAAAGAGCCACGGATTGTTAAGGTTTCGGTAGGGGATACCATCCATACCACCAGCGGAATTGTAACGGTTAAAGATCTGAACAGAAAACCTACCGCTAAGGATTTAGCTTTGGCACAAGGTGATTATGCGGTTGGTTTACCATTAGAAATTAATGCTGCCGGAAAGATTTATAACACAGAGCCTATTTTCTTAATAAAAGGAAATAATACTTTCGATTTCGCCCGTAAAGTGGAAGAATTAGATTTGAAATTCCGTTTCTCAAGGGTTTTACCGGACGAGAAAAAAGTAGAGTTGCAGATTTTTGAAAAACCGCAGCAGGCTAAAGACTGGGTTGTTTTTAAAGCTATTGAATTTCCATTCATCAATTTATACTGGGCTGGTACTATTGTAATGGTAGTGGGTTTCTTACTTTCAATTTTTAGAAGAAGAAAAGAGGCCAAAGCCGCATAAAATCATGAAAATTGTTTTATTAGGTTCTGGAAATGTTGCCACGCACTTAGCAAAAGCTTTAAAAAGCAAAGGCGAAGAGATCGTGCAGGTGTACAGTCAAAACCTGGATAATGCAAGCTTATTGACGCAATTGATTGGCGCTGAAGCTATAGCTGATTTAAATGAAGTTAAGCAGGATGCTGATTTATATATCATTTCGGTAAAAGATGATGCCATTGGAACTGTTGCTGCATCTTTAAAAAAGGTTAATGGTTTGGTGGTACATACTTCTGGCACTACCGATATTGATGTTTTGGCTTCGCAGGTAAGAAAAGCAGGGGTTTTTTATCCGCTACAAACTTTTTCGAAAAGCAAAGAAGTTTCATTTGAAAATATTCCACTTTGTATCGAAGCAAGCGATAGTGACCAGTTAGCTATTTTAAGCAATTTGGCTCATAAAATCAGCAGCCAGGTTTATGAGTTGGATGGGGAGAAGAGAAAAGTATTGCATCTTGCTGCCGTATTTGCCTGTAATTTTCCAAATCACTTATATGCGTTAGCCAATAAAATTTTAAACCAGAATGGTTTGGATTTTGAAATCATCAGGCCTTTGATTGCTGAAACGGCCGACAAAGTAATGGCTAATCTGCCCGAAAATGTGCAGACGGGACCAGCGGTACGGGACGACGAAAACACTTTAAATAAGCATTTGAGCATGCTAAATGATATGCCCGAATTGCAGAACATTTATCAAACACTAAGCAATAGCATAAAATTAATGCCGAAATAGCATAATTACGGCTTTTGCTTGTTACTTTTGCAAAATAATTATGAGCATTTTTAAACTAAAAATAAATTTTGAAGAAGCAGATCACGAATCTATTGAATTGCCAATAGCAGCGGGCGAATCTGTTTTAGATGTTTGCCTGGATAACGGAATCGAATTACAACACAACTGCGGTGGTGTTTGTGGTTGCAGTACCTGCCATGTATATGTAACAAAGGGCATGGATAATATCGAAGAGATTTCTGATAAAGAAGAAGATTTTATTGATAGGGCCGTACGTCCGAAAATTACTTCCCGTTTAGGCTGCCAGTGTGTGGTAATTAACGGCGATATTGAAGTAACCATTCCGGACCAGTCTGGTTTTATGGGGCACTAGTTAGTCTGGAGTCTAAAGTCCTTAGTTCCCAGTCTGAAACTTTTCAACATTAAAACTTTACAACATTTAAACCTTTTTCAACAACGAACAAACAAAACATGAACAACGATAAATTTGCCTTACCTTTTTACTGGAACGATTACGAAGATATTGCAATGTCTTTATATGAGAAATTTGGCGATGATTTTACCGAAGCCAAAATCTACCGTATCCGCTTTACCGAACTGTTAGAATGGGTATTGTCTTTACCAAACTTTAAAGGTACACGTGAGGAAAGCAGCGAAGGCCATTTAGAGCAAATCCAATCGGCCTGGGTTTACGAGTGGAGAGATAATCAGTAATTAGTCATGAGTTCGGAGTCTTTAGTCCTGAGTCGGCTTAACTCCTAACTCCAAGCTTAAAACTCCCAGCTAAAAATGTTTCTCCAAAAACTAAAAGAGATTACCACTTTCATTTTCGATGTAGATGGTGTGCTTACCGATGGATCTGTTCAGGTTACTGATAATGGTCAGTCTCTGCGTACTTTTAACATTAAAGATGGTTATGCCATGCAATTGGCAGTAAAAAGGGGATACAACGTTTGTATTATCTCCGGCGGTGATGGCATTGCCATGGGCAAACGTTTCTTTAACCTTGGTGTAACCGATGTTTTTCTTGGTACCGGAGATAAGGTGGCCATTTTTAATCAATATCTTCAGGATAAAAACATTACAGCTGGCGAAGTGCTCTACATGGGCGATGATATTCCGGATCTTAAAGTGATGAAACTAGTAGGCCTTCCAACCTGTCCGGCTGATGCTGTAGAAGAAATCAAAGCCATTTCTACATTTATATCTCCTTACAATGGGGGCAAAACCGCTGTCCGTGATATTATCGAAAAAGTAATGAAAGTACAGGGCAGATGGCATGATGAAAATCCAAACGCCGCTGATTCGGGGAAATAGGTTTATTGGTTCAATGGTCGTTAGTTAATTAATAATTGCTAGTAGAACATTAGTCACTACCATAAGCGCAATTGTCATCCTGAGCGTAGTCGAAGGATCTCTCTACAAGTATTTTCAAGAAATAATTTAGTAGTAGGTTTCTACACTTGGTCATTGTAAATTAAATATTGGTCATTCACTTTTTGCGATTGTCCTCCTGAGCATAGTCGAAGGATCTTTAGCTACGCACTACCTACCAGAATGACCTTCCCGTTATAAATCTTCCTCCTTAAAATTTGCAATAAATAAGATTATATGCGAAATTTACATTGATAATTTAATCAATCGATTGATTAAATTATCAATGTAAAAATGTTAATTTTAATAATATGAGCACATACCTTGTACCCGTAGATTTTTCTAAAACGGCAGATCATGCTGCCAGATATGCCGCCAGGCTGAGTTTTGCAATGGAAAACTCAAAAATTATCCTGCTTAATGCTTACTATGTTTCCGAATATGAGAGCATTCTGCCAACGCCGGATATGGTAATTACTACTGATGAGCACATTGCTGATGAAATTACCAAAAGGATGGAAGCCCTCGAAAAATTAAAGGCAAAAATGCTGGAAATAAATGCTCAGGCTGAAATAGAAATTTACCTGACAAGAGAAACGTTGCTAAGATCAATTATCGATCGGGTAAACAGGGAAGAGATAGAATTGATTATTATCGGTAGCAACGGTAAAAAAGCTAAAGATGAAAGTGATATCGGTTCAAATGCCATTAAAATTTCCAAATCAAGTCCGGTGCCGGTTTTGGTTGTACCGCCTAAAGCGGGTTATCAATCTATCCGTAAAGCCATTTTAGCCTGCGATTTTAAAAAGGTTAAAGAGGTAATCCCAATGCATGCCTTAAAAAATATCCTGAGCAAACATGCTCTTGAACTTCTGGTTCTCAATATCAATTCTGGTCATACCATCGACTCGGAAGAAGAACATTTTTTACACGAGATGCTCAAAGATTTTTCTCCGGCCTACCATTATTCCGATCATCCGGATACGATTAAAGGCATTGTGAAATTTGCTAAAAGTGAAGAAGCACAGCTGATTATCGCGCTACCCAAAAAATATAGTTTTTTCGAAAGCTTGCTGCACGAAAGTGTATCCCAAAAACTGACGATTAAATCGCATGTACCTGTGCTGTTATTGAAAGATTAGTTTGTATTAATCTGCAACAGCTAAGTTACATTTACAGATTAAACTTTTGCTTTTTTACACACTCCAACATGCTCAATTTTCAACCAAAAACAACAAAAACAACATGAAAAAATTAATGATGATTTGCGGATTGATGCTAGGAATAGCTGGTTTCGCTAACGCGCAACAAGGTGGTGGACAAGGCAGAATGATGATGAAGCCTGAAGAACGTGTAAAACAGTTAGACGAAAAATTAAAGTTATCTGATGATCAAAAAACAAAATTAACAACTGTTTTTACTGAGCAGGCAGAAACCATGAAAAAAATGCGTGAAGAAATGCAAGGTGGCGATAGAGATGCGATGAGAGAGAAAATGCAAAAAATGCGTGCCGATAACGATGCAAAAGTGACTGCAGTATTAACAGACGATCAGAAAAAAACTTACGAAACCTGGCAAAAAGAGCAACGTGCCGAAATGGAAAAACGCAGACAAGGTGGTGGAAACAACTAAATCTTGTTAAAATATTAAATAAGAAAGCGGCTTTATGCCGCTTTTCTTATTTTAGCAAAAAATTAAAATATGCCTGTAAATTTTCCTCCTATCGTTTTAGCCTCCAAATCGCCACGCAGGCAAGAACTTTTAACCCTAATGGGCCTAAACTTTAAAGTAGAATTAAAAGATGTGGATGAAAGTTATCCTGATGGTTTAAGTCCGGCAGAAATTGCAGTTTATATTTCCGAGCAAAAAGCAAAGGCTTTTACCGGAGATGGCGAAATTGTAATCACCGCTGATACCATTGTAGCTTTAAATGGCGAAATTTTGGGTAAACCAACTGATCGTGCACATGCACAGGAAATGTTACATAAACTATCAGGAAGTACACATGAAGTTTTTACAGGTGTAACCATTGTTAAAAGAGATAAAAGCCATTCTTTCTACGATAGGACAGAAGTTTATTGTAAAGCGGTTACAAGCGAAGAAATCGATTTCTATATCGACAACTACCAACCCTTTGATAAAGCCGGAAGTTATGGCGTGCAGGATTGGTGGGGCATTGTGGTAGTAAAACGGATTGAAGGCTCTTACACCAATGTAATGGGGCTACCTACCGAGAAGCTTTATAACGAGTTGTTAAAATTTATTTAAATCTCTTTGTGGAATTTTCTTAAGATTTTCATCATCTAAGAAAACACGCCACATGAAAACGAGAATTAACGAAGTTACCATTGCCGAACCCTGCTCACAAAACTGGGACGAAATGGAAAAAGGAGCAGGTTTTAATTTCTGTACAGCCTGCAGCAAAAACGTAATCGATTTTTCAGGTTATACCAGCGCCGAAATTATTCAGGTATTGGCCAGTTCAGGCTCTTCTGTATGTGGTCGCTTAAGCCAAAGCCAGCTAAATCAGCTTAACCTTCAATTATCCATTGTACCAACCCGTAACCGGAACTGGATGAAATATCTTGGTGTACTGGCTATTGGTATGAGCATTTTCGTAATGGATGCAAGGGCTGAAAACCTTAAAATGCCAATTGAAATCACAAAAAGTATAAATAACAAAACGGATGATAAAAAGCCCGTTGTACCCAAAAAAATATATGGTTACGTTATTGGCGCAGATAAAAAGCCAGCTGCCGGGATCAGGTTATCCATTCTTGACACAAAATACGCCACTTTAACCGATAAAAACGGTCGCTACGAAATTCTTTTAGATAGTAAGTTTAATAGCAGTAAAAACCAGCTGATTGTTGAAAGCATCCGTTATTCTGCGTTTTTAACGCTCGATTTTTTTAAAGAGAAACAAAATAATCTTCAGTTAAAAAAAGCTGAACCGATGATTATGGGAGAAATTGCAATTATGCCAATTAAGAAATAATCCTAAATTAATATACGCTAACTCGGTGATCCATCTGCTGATGGATCATTTTTTTTATGTTAGGCTGGCCAGAACACCCATTTTTAAATCATATGTAGACAGTGTTAACCTGTTTATTTTCGACCTGCCCAATACATAATTTGTAATCAAAGCAGCAATTACAATCATATCAACCCTTAAAGGGATTATTCCAGGCATTGCAGATCTTTCCTGATGAGTTGAATTCAGTAATTTTCCTGCTATTTCGGTATAATCGTCGAAACTAAATCCGAAGGTTTTAGCCTTGCTAATGTCTGTTTTCAGGTTATTTTTTCTGATCATCAATTCTGCAAAGGTTTCAAATGCACCAGCTGATCCGATCAGCACTTTTGGCTGGTATTTTTCGCAGATGTTGAAAAGATCTTTGAGCTGATTTTGAACATGGAATAAAATGGCATTTTTGTCCTCATCCGAGATCGGGTCTGATTTAAAAAATTGCTGCATTAAACGTGCGGCGCCAATGTTATAACTTTTTTTCCAGATCAGTTTTTCGGTATCACAAAGGATAAATTCTACACTTCCGCCCCCAATATCCATAATGAGCGAAAGATCGTTAATGGCACCACTCAGCTTAACACCCTGGTAAATCAACTCAGCCTCTTCGTCTCCGCTAATGGTTTCGATCGTTATTCCGGTGTGTTCTTTCACAGCTTTAACAAAATCCTGTCCATTTTCGGCACTCCGAACGGCTGAGGTGGCAGTAGCCCGAACTTTATCAGCTTTGTATTTGGCAATGGTATGACTAAAATCTTGAAGGCAATTTACACCTCTCTCAAATGCTGCAGGAATGATGATGTTATCGTTAATTCTTCCTTCGCCCAGTTTAACCGGCACATTAGTTTTGTAGAGGATCTCCAGTTCTTTTCCGGCTGTTTCGGCAATAAGCAAGTGGAAGGTATTGGTTCCAAGATCGATAACGGCAACGCGCATATTTTTAATTTTTATTTTTTGGAAAGCAGAAACAGTAATTCTTTGGAGGCTATGGTCCTGCTATTCATTAAATTTCGTTAATGTTAGTGCTAAATTAAAGTTAGTTTGCCGAAATACCATTGCTATCAGGTTTATTTTTTCAGGGTTTGTGGCCTTTGGCAACATAGCGATTCGTAAAAATTTAGGCTATTGCCCGGCTCCATAAATAGTAGTACCAGCCACTGTTAGTAAACGGGATAGTAGCGGCAGCTCCCGATTCTTCATCGGGACTATAGCGTATAGCCCGGCTAACATTAAAATAAGCACTGCAATTGCTTTTCAAAAGGCTTAAATTTTTGAGCTATTTTCTTTTTTTGGAAAGCAGAAACAGTAGTTCTTTGGAGGCTGTGGTCCTGCTATTCATTAAATTTCGTTAATGTTAGTGCTAAATTAAAGTTAGTTTGCCGAAATACCATTGCTATCAGTATCTATGTAATAAAAGTGATCTTAGTTCAAGTGGTCTTTAGCAGCCACAATTGTTAAATTTAAACAAACAAGAGAACTAAGATCATGACAAATTTAGCAGAAAAATTAGATTTTAGCGGTC